>NZ_CATKQN010000060.1:0-293851 GCF_949767765.1 Pseudomonas sp. IT-P171 | reverse complement strand
TTCCCGAGTAAACGGTCCGGCGCGATCGATTCATTGACATGTTAAATCCTGCTAGCGGTCCCGTAGACAATGGAGGCACAGGCTGAATGCCCGTGCGCTACGCGCCAGGTCGAGGCGTTTATTCGGGGACTTCCAGTCGCAAGGATAAAAAGAGCGGGGGCCTGTGTATCGCTGTGTATCCGGACCCGCTGTACAGATGCTGGTGTACAAATGCCCCTCGATCCGGATACATCCGGGATACACGGTTGCAGTCAAATAGCCTGGCCTTAGCGAGAAAGCAAATGCCTCTCGCACCACGGCTTATCGCCCCAGTGGCATGACCCTAAGCGGTCTTACCGCGTACAGTATCCGGAGAAATAACCATGTCCCATATCTCGAACAAATCCCGTATTGGCCTGATTGCTGTCGCGCTGGTTGGCAGCATGAACCTCGCTTCGTCCGCCTTCGCCGCTGACGCACTGCCTCAAGGCTATCAACTCGCCGCGGCGGAAAAGACCAGCGAAGGCAAGTGTGGCGAAGGCAAGTGCGGCGCCAGCGAAACCGGCGCCAAGGTCACCAAGACGGGTGAAGGCAAGTGCGGTGAAGGCAAATGCGGCGACGCTTCTTTCGCTCGTACTGACACCGACCACGACGGCCGCGTTTCTTTGAAAGAGTTGCTTGCCGTCGCCCCGCAAGGCGCTGAAGAGTTCAAGGCGATGGACACCAACAACGACGGTTTCCTCTCCGAAGGCGAGGTCTACAAATTCCGCACCAACCAGTTCACCTCCAACGGCAAGAAAGTACCGACCGAACTGTTCACCAAAATGAGCAAAGCGCAGAACTGATAGCAGCTGCTGCCAACTACTGCACCTGTTTCACCCCAACGCCCGATGCATCACATCGGGCGTTTTGTATTTCAAAAGGCAGGTGCCTGAGGTTCAAGTCGACCGCTGATTAATACGTCGGGCCAACAGAGTGAACTTCCCCCGTTCCTCCATGACGTCCACTACCGGGGAGCCGCCGCTGACTTGCATGACCGCGAGTGTTTTTCCTTGGGGCGGACACTCGGATGACACCAGACCTGTCCTTCAGACCATTGCATCAGCTCGAGCAATTCCTGAACTTTGGGGTGATCGTTTGGAGCATCATCCGGTAACGGCAATCCCGATGGACTGATCGACTCAATGGTCAGATTCGTTTGCCTCAACCCGTTCAGAGCAAACTCCACGATACCCCGACATACACCCCCAAACCTTCACCCGGCGTGGATCGTGCTGCGTCCAGTCCTTTGTCGTCATAGCCCGGGGTGACGGTGGCGGCGTAGTGCTTGTCGGTCAGGTTGCGCACGTCCAGCCAGGTCTGCCAGTCGCCCTTGGGTGTGTTGTAACCGAGGGTGGCGCCGAACAGGGCATAAGGATCGGCGTAATAGCTGTTGGCGTAATCCACCGCAACTTTGGACACCCACTGCGTGTTGAACGCTGCGAAAAAGCCTTGCGGCCAGTCGTAGCGCAGTTCGCCCTGGTAGTAGTGCATCGGCAGGCCCGGCAGACGGTTGTCGCCGAAGCGGTCGTCGTCGCGGTAGTGGAAGTCGCTGAAGGTATAGCTCTGGCGCAGGCTCAGTTGGCCGCCATCGTCCCGCGACCACAGGTTGCTCTGCAGGCTGGCTTCCACACCCTGGTGAACGGTGGGGCTGGCGTTGAGTTCGTAAGGCGTGGTGGCGCTGGCATCCGGCAATACCGAGAGCAATTCGTGACGCACTTGGGCGAAGTACCAGGCCAGGCTCCATTGCCCCATCGCGCTGTCGCCGCGGCCGCCGATTTCCAGGGTGGTTGCGGTCTGGTTTTGCAGCTTGATCGGATCGCGCTGAGCGCCTGTGGCAACGCCGCTGCCTGCCGGGAATCGAATGTTGGAGCTATAGATCAGCGACCACGGGTGTGGCGCTTCGACCGAGCGGCTGAGATTTCCGAACACTTGCACGTCAGGTGTCAGTTGGTAGCGCAGGCCTAAACGAGGAGCGTAGTCCCAGTCGTTCAGGCTTGTCTTGCCGCCCCCTTGCGGGTAGGTCACGGCACTTTCACGGCGCGTGTAGATAGCGGCGAGACCGGTCGTCAGCCACAGGTCGTCGGCAATCTCCAGGTCGTTGCCCATGTGCAGGACGGTGTCCGAGCCCTGATAGGTGAAGTTGCGAATGGGTGTGCCTGGCGTGTAGCGGGCGGTGTTGCCGGTGGGGATGCGCACCGATTCGCTGGCTCCCGCGTTGGGCAGGTGCTTGGTCACGCGAAGTCCCAGCATGCTATGGCTTTCCAGGCCCCAGAGTGTGTCGCGACGCTTGTAGTCGAACGTGCCGCTGACGTCCGTGTACGCGACCTTCAGACGGTTGGGGCCTTCACGCAAGTCCATGGGATAGTCGTGGTAGACAAGACCGGCCTGAACGCTCGAATCGTCATCGATATAGTAAGTGGTCTTGTTGCCGATGAAGGTACTGCCCGGTTGTTCACGGCTGTCATCGCGCGACACGTAAGCGGGGTTGGCTGCTCGTGAGTCGTGCTCGATGGAGTGCTTGGTCACCCGCCCGGCGAGCTCGTTGTCGGTCTGGCGATAGCGCAGATAGAAACGCGTTTCCAGGTTCGGGTTGAAGCGATAACCAAAGTTGGCGATGACGCCCTGGCTCTCGCTGGTCGTGTGGTCCTGGTAGCCGTCGGAGCGTGCATCGGTCGTGGCCACGTAGTAGTCGAAATCGCCCAGTACCTGCCCGGAGCTGACCTGGCGCTGCTGATAACCATGGCTGCCCATCGCATAACGCACCTGTAACAGCGGTGCGTTGTAGCCGGTGTGGCTGACGTAATCGATCGCCCCGCCCAAGGCCAGGGCGCCCCGGTCGAAACCGTTGGCGCCGCGCAGCACCTCCACGTGGTCGAGCCACAGCGGTTCCAGCAGTTCATAGGGCGTGCCACCCGGGCCGGTCAGAGGCAGACCGTCGAGCAGGGTGTACAACCCCGAGGCATGGGCGCCAGGTGCACGGTTGATCCCCGACCCGCGGATCGAGATTTTTACCCCTTCGTTGCCCGCAGACTGGGCATAGACTCCCGGCTGATAAGCCAACACATCCTGGTTGCTGGCCACGCGGCCCTGCAAGGGGCGGCGCAGGTCGACGACATTGGTGCCGCCAGGCACTTCGGCAAGTCGGGCCTCGGCGTCTTCGACCGACGCGTCTTCGCCGCTCTGGTCCTCAGCCCTGATCAGCACTTGTCCAAGTTCCAGGCCTTGGGCATCGGCCATGGCCGGACAGACAAAGGCCAGGCCCAGCAGCGCAGCGGGCAAGGAATTGGGCGAGGGCATTGAGAAACTCCAGACGAACAGAATGGGCAGTGAAGAACTGCGACGTAGGGAAGAACGAAGGAAACACATGGCAATTTTGTTTTTTGACCAGATAAGCGGGGGAGAGAAGAATGCTCTTGCTACCCTACGCGCCTAATTTCTGCACTCGGCCAACACCACCTGGCAGGTATCCGGCGTGCCACCGGAGCGGCCGGCATAGCGAATGCAGTTGTTCATGGATTTCTGGCGCGCCATGTCCAGGGTATCCCCCCAAGCGAGGCCGCCCTCACCGGAAGTGGGCAATGCCTTGGCATAGCAGCTTGAGCCTATGCTTGAAGCCGAATACCGAACTGTGGAGTTTTTTCCCGAGCATCCCGCCATCATCACCAGATTGATGGCAAGCAGGGAGTGCAGGGCCCATGACGAGCATTGACGTGCTGTTTTTCCGGTCATGGCGTTTTCCTGCAACAGACGACTCGCAGTGTCTGCAGTCGTGTACTCATCAGTTTAGACGGTTGGCTGCGGTTGAGAGCTGGCGGTGTAAACCCACCACGTTGTTCACGGATGCTATTCGGCTAATGGGTGGCAAATGACTCAGGCTGGCATGCGGGCTCAAGCCAGCAGTTCGCTGATCCACCGGGCCTGCCGGGCAATGTCCTGCGCCTTCTCCATGGGCACGGCCTGTCGCGCCCGGGTGAACTGGGCCAGGGTCTTTTGCTTCTGGCGCAGCAGGCGCTGCCACTTGTCCAGGAACGCCGGGCTGCGTGCCTGCATCTGCAGCGGGCCGAAATACAACTCTTCGGCGGTGTACGTCACCGGCCCGGTGCGCTCTGCGACGATGATTTCGTAGTCGAAGCGGTTTTCCCGCAGCACCTCCTCGACGAGGATTTGGTAGCCATTTTCCATCAGCCATTGGCGCAGTGGCTGCTCGCCGCCGTTGGGCTGCAGGATCAGGCGCTCCTGGCCGTTCAGACGCGTTTTGCCATTGTCGAGGATGTCGCGGATCGTCTCGCCGCCCATGCCGCAGATACTGATCGCCGTGATCCCGTCTCTCGGCTCGATCGCTGCCAGGCCATCGGCCCGGCGCACGGTGATCCACTGGTCCAGGTCGTTCTCGCGCACGGTGCGTTCGGCAGAGCGGAACGGCGTCTCTGCCACTTCGCCGGCCACCGCCGCGGTGATGGCGCCACGGCGCATCAACGCCACCGGCAGGTAGCCGTGATCCGAGCCGATATCGGCCAGGCGCGCACCTGCTGGCACATGCGCCGCCACGTGCTCCAGGCGCATGGACAATGTCTGTTCGTTCAACTGCAGCCTCTTTTCATTACGAGCGCCCGCCACTTTTGGCCGGATCGGGACGGGATTCTGCCGAGCTACGCGGTGCATTACAAATGCCTGCCATCCGATGGCCTGACCACGAACGCCCCTTCAACCTTTACGCAACTGCGCCGGACTCACGCCAAGGCGTTGCTTGAAGGCGGTCGCCATGTGCGCCTGGGAGTTGAAACCGCAGGAGAGGGCGATCTCCGGCAGGCTGGCTGTTGAATCGCGCAGCCGGGCACGGGCCTTGGCGAGGCGTCGGTCGATCAGGTAGCTATGCGGGCTTTTGCCCGTCGCGTTTTTGAATGCGCGCATGAAATAGCCTTCGGACAGTTCAAGCAATCCTGCCATCGCCTGCACACTGAGCGGACCCTCGAGGCCCGCGTCGATAAATTCATCGAGCAGGCGCATTCGGCTGTGGGTGATAGACCCCTGGAACGGTATCGACGACACGTCGTGCCCCTTCGCCCGTTGAGCCAGGGCAAGTGCCCAGGCCTCCCAATCGTCATCCACCGAGGCACGCAACAGCGCGCTGCGCATTCGCAACGCGAGGGTAATGGCCTGCGGATCAATGCGATTGTTGAAGGCATGATCACCTATCCATTCCATACCCTCGGTATGTATGACCCGCAGGTACTCACCGCCTTGGGATGATTCGGACAGCACGTCGCAACCGACCGGGACGAACGCCAGGCTATTGGGCGTGGCCAGGAAAGGGTGCACCCGGTCGCTGCCGATCGCGTGCAGGCCTCGCTGGCTGTCGAAGGCAAAACCGATCGCCGCGTGGGTCGCTACATATCGGGCTGAGTAGGCGCAACCGGGTAACAGTTCGATCGCCCAAGGCCCTGCCTCGGCACGGCGGACCGGTTCAGGAACGAGCGATGGCTGCAGGCGGTTTCGACGGTTCATAAGCGCCATAGTAGAGAAGAGCGGGCATAAAAGTCAGGTCAGTTTTTTGAAAGCCAGCGCAGTGCAGCGGTGCCTAGACTGGGCAAAACCTCAGGAGGCTGCTTCATGAACAGACTGACTCGCGACGATATCGAACAAGCGGCTCGCCATGTGTACCAGGTCATGCCCGCCACCGCCCAGTACGCTTGGCCCTTGCTGGCGGAGCGTGTGGGTTGCACGGTGTGGGTCAAGCATGAAAACCACACCCCTACGGGTGCTTTCAAGGTGCGCGGCGGCATTACCTTCATGCACTGGCTCAAACGTGCGCACCCGGACGTGAAGGGCATTGTTTCCGCTACCCGAGGCAACCATGGCCAGAGCCTGGCGCTGGCCGCAAGCGCGCTGGGCTTGCGGGCGCTGATCGTAGTGCCGGAAGGCAATTCGCTGGAAAAGAACAATGCCATGCGCGGCTTCGGCGGTGAAGTGGTCGAGTATGGCCGCGACTTCGATGAGGCCCGTGAAGAGGCTGCACGCCTGGCAAAAGTGCATGACCTGTACCTCGTGCCGCCATTCCACACCGAGCTGGTCAAAGGCGTGGCCACCTATGCGCTGGAACTGTTCAAGGCTGCGCCGGACCTGGACACCGTCTATGTACCGATTGGCTGTGGCTCTGGGATTTGTGGAGTGATCGCCGCCCGCGACGCACTGGGCTTGAAAACCCAAGTGGTGGGGGTGGTTTCCACAGAGGCGGCAGGCGCCAAGCTATCGTTCGAAGCGGGAGCAATCTGCGAAACCGCCTCGGCGAATACCTTTGCCGATGGCCTCGCCGTACGCAAGCCGGTTCCCGAGGCCTTCGCTATCTACGGGGCAGCGGCGGCGCGGATCGTATCCGTCAGCGAGGGCCAGATTGCCGAGGCCATGCGCGTGTATTACACCGATACCCACAACCTCGCTGAAGGGGCAGGCGCGGCAGCCCTGGCGGCGCTTATTCAGGAGCGTGAAACCATGGAAGGCAAAAGGGTCGGAGTGATTCTGTCTGGCGGGAATGTTGACCGAGCGGTGTATGCGAGAGTGATCGCCCCAGACCTTCATGCCTGAGTGGAGGCCTGTATCTCATAAATGCGAGGCATCTGTGTCTATCGCAAGTCTCTCTGGATGGCTACGGTCCACAGACATTCTTCATTGATGAGGCAACCATGGATCTCACGGCTGTTCCCTTTGGTACGACTGATTGGTCGACGGTCGAACCAGTCCAGCATGCTGGACAAACCGGTACCGCCTCTTGGCGAACGTGCCAGTTTGGTTCGACGCGCGTGCGGATGGTCGAATACAGTCCCGGCTATCTGGCCGATCACTGGTGCTGGAGGGGTCATATCCTGTTGTGCCTGGAAGGCGAGTTGCACACGGAACTGGAGGATGGTCGCCTGTTCACACTCACCGCCGGGATGAGCTATCAGGTGGGTAGCAATGCAGAGGGGCATCGATCTTCCAGCCCCCTGGGTGCCAGGTTGTTCGTGGTGGATTGACGCTGGGAGTGACCACTTGTGCACGTTCTTCGTTATCGCCCGAGTTGCTCCACCAATTCAGGCGTCACGTAGTGTGGTCCGTCGAACAGGTAGAGCGGATAGCCGTCATAGGCGGCCAACTGCGGTTTGAGCTCGGCGGCGGTGGCGGAGCGGAATCCGCCACCGAAATTGGGGCGGAAGGCTTCGACGATTATCCGCACACGGTCTTTGCCCAGACGCTGGCGCAAGGCGTCGGCATAGGTTCGGGCGACCGGCGCGGTGCGGGCGTAGACACCGACGCCATCCTGGAAAAACACGCCAATGTCATTCGGCAGCCACTGTTTGAGCCATTCGGCCGTGGCGACGGGGCCGATATTGGCGCCGTCGTAAACGCTGATCCACAACGGTCGCGGCAGTTTGGCAAGCAGGGCGGGCAACTCTTTGGCACGGGTCCAGCTGGGGTCGACTTCGGCAGGAAAATACCAGCCGGTGACGTGAAGCGGTGTAGGCAGTTTGGCGATGCGTTCCGAGACTTTAGCCAGTTGCTCGATGTTGTCCCGCGAGCGATTTTCGCTGAAGTAACCCGCCAGCCCGAGGATCACATCCTGCGCCCAGGGCGCCTTGGCGATGCGCACCCAGTCGGGCAGCACCGGCACACCGGGCAGGCCGGTGCCGGGGATGAAGGCCTGGTCGTCAACGACGGTCCATTGCACCAGCAGTTCACGAGCACCGAGTTTTTCCCAGTGACCGTTGATGCCGACCGTTCTGTTGTCCGGCTGCCAGACGATGCCGACAATCCCCGGGTTCAGGGGCTTGTTTGTCATGTAGAGCATGCTGGTTCCTGCGCTGAGGGTGACGGCAAACAACAGCGCCGCCACGCTGGCGCGGCGGGCGGTATAGCCAAAAATATTCACGGCAGTGCCTTGTTGATGCGTTGATGCCATTGGCTCAGCGAGGTGACGCCCTTGGCGCTCCAGTTGGCAGTCGCATCCGGGCCAAGATGAAACTGCCCCTCATTGAATTGCCAGACGATCACTTGCGGCTTGTGTTGGGCAAAATCCGCCGACTCCAGGTATTGCAGCAGCGTAGCCCATGGGCCGACATCACCGGGGTTCCAGGTCAGCGCGACGGGGCGGTCCAGCGCATTGGAGAGCTTCTGGGTAAAACCGAGGTAAGGCTGGACAAAGCTGTTGCCGATGACTTGCACCGGTGCTGGCGCATCATCGATCAGCAAGTCGTTTTCTGCCTGATGGCGAACGGTGTAGAGGTCGCGGCCAATCGCCTTGCGTTTGATCGCCGGCAGAAAATTGCTCGCCAGATCGCCGAACGCGCGGCGGTCGAACCAAGGACCCAGCGCCGCGCCACCACCGGGCTCGCCTTGCAGCCGGTAGCGCCCGGTAATCAGTTGCGCGGTGGCGTCGGCGGTGTTTTCGGCGCTCCAGGCGGTCCAGTGATAGTCGGCGCGGTAAAACGCCGTTTGTTCGCCTTGCTCGGTCCTTTGCAGGATGGGCTTGATGTTCAGCGTACTCAGTCCGACGCGAGTCAGGTCACTTTGCAGGTGTTCGTAACGCTGCATCACTGCCGCGCTGATCGGCTGATCGACGGGCAGGCGCTGGGCATAGAACGGCGCTTTCATCGGCACAACCAGCACGATCAGCCCGATGTGTTCGCGTTCGAGTTGCTGCTGCAATTCTTTGATCAGCACAACATTGCGGGCAGTGCCGGTATTGTCGACCTTGCTCAGGCTTTCCCAGGCCGGGAACAGCCACCCGCCGTCGCCCGTGATCACTGCCGAAGCCGCTTGGACGGCGGTGCTCGAGAGGCTCAGCAACAGACCCGCAATCAGGGTGGAAACCGCCAGGCGCGGGGTCAAGCGAACGTGTTTAAAAGGAGAGGTCATGGCGCGGTCTGGTCCACAAGGCCAATCAATCGTGGCGCCTGGCCGGAGTCGATGATGTACAGGCTGTAACGATCGCCGGCCTTGAACGGTTCCAGCTTCAACGGCAGGCTTCTGTGCTCGTTGCAGCTGGCAACCAGCGTCGCCTGCACCGGGTTGATCGTGCGCTGGGCCTGACCGTTGAACGGCACCTGGCTGAACACCGTGGCGCCATTGGCCAATTGGACGTTGGCCTTTTCGCAACCGCTGCCCAGGTTGTACACGTTGAGTTCGGCGCGCAGGTCTTTACCGCGCAAGGGCGGGTCGATCACCAGGCGAGGTGCACGTGCCGGGTCGCTGTCGAGAATCAGCGTGACCCACGCACTTTTTGGTGCGCTCAAGCCCTGGATCACGCGACCATTGACGGTGACTTGCAACGGCTGTCGCGAGTCGACGACCTGAAAGGGACTGGCCACCGCACTCTGGGCGGAAAGTGCGACGCTCATGCCTTGGCCTACCTGAACCTGCATGGCCGTGTCGGATGGATTGACCACCCGCAGCCACGCCGAACCCTCGGGCAATGCGGGTGCGTACAACCGGGCAATGTCGGGGGCGGCCTGGGCCCACGACGGGAGGAGGGCAAGGCCCAGCCACAAACAGATTCGAACGTTCATACAAGTCCTCAATAGGAATAAGTCAGGCGACCGAATACGCCTTGAGCGCGGTTATCGCCCAGCACCTTCACGCGGTACTGCAAGGAAAAATCCACGTAGGAACGGGGCGCGTTGTACGCGTCCTCGCGGAACCAGTAGCGGACGTTATTGCCGACACCCACGCCCCCGGCCTTGCCGGACGATGATTCGGTGCGGCCATCGGCATCGGTCCTGCTGTTCATTTTCGAGTCGTAGTCGAAAGCGGCCACCACATGGGGGAAGGTGACCCAGCGCGAGCCCGCGCCGCCAATGGCGTAGCTGCGACCGACCTGCCATTCGCTGTTGAAGTAGTCCCGCGAGTCGTTGATGTAATGACCGGCTTCAGCGAAGAACTGCGAGGTCCACCAACTGGAAGCATCAACCCGCAGATCGGTGCCGACGCTTGAGCCATAACCCAGGCGCACCAGCCAGTCACCGTCGACGTCTGACGATCCCAAGGGAAATGTGCGCTCGAAGGCGGCCATCACGTTCAGCGACGTGAACGGTTTGACCCGGATTCCGACGGCGCCTTGCAGCGCATCGAAACCGGTATCCGAATCGCCGTTCTTGCTCCACAGCGTGTCAGTGATGCGGCCGTAGAGTTCGACAAAGCGAGCGTTGCGATACCCCAAGGCACGCCAGGACAGTTCGGTGCTGTTTTGCAGGCTGTCATTGCTGCTACTGCCGCTGCCGGGCGCCGAACTCAGGCCACTGCTGGAATTGTTGCCGCGATAGCTGGTGGTGCTGGTCAAGCCGACTCTGCGCGAGACATCGCCCACCGTGCGGCGGGTGTCGAACAGCTGTTGCGCAGGCATGTCCAGGTCACCGGACGCTTGCGCATCGATGACGCGTTTGAAGTAGGCCACGGCTTGCGCGTCGTCATTGACCCGGATGGCGTTATAGGCCGCGTCCTGAGTGGCTGTCGGCGTGAGTGGAGTGACTGCATCGGATTGACGAAATGACGCGTGGGCACCGTCATCATCGCCGGCCTGGACCGACAGATAAGCGATCTGCAAATCGCTCATCGACTCCAGTTCGCCGGTGTCGCGCGCTTGTTGCAATCGTTCGCGCGCGGTCCGGCGCTGGCCGATGGCGGCATACAGGCTGGCCTCTTCGTAAGCGGGCAAACTGCCCATTGCCAAGGCCTGAGTAAAGTCCTGGCGTGCACCGGAATCGTCACCCGACTGTTGACGCAGGCGACCGCGTTGGGCCAGCAGCCGAGCGTCATCGCCGGTGATTTTCAGACCTTCGCTGGCCGCCGCGATGGCTTCGGGTACACGTTTCTGCTCGCCCAAGGCGCTGACCAGCAGACGTCGGTAAGCTGGATTCTGCGGCGCCCGGCGAATGGCTTCAGTCGCCAGTGCACCCGCTGTTGCCGGGTCTTTGCGGGCCAGCGCCGCGTAGGCCTGACCGGCCATCTCGGTGCCGCCGTCGCGCTGATTGCCAGGCCAGATATCGCAGACCAGGCCGAACGCGGTTTCCTGACAGTTCAACGCCGGTGCCGGAAAGCGGGTCACTGCATTCGAGCCGTTGTCTTTCTGTCGTAGCGCCATGCGAGCGGCGGTGCGTCGGCGGGCCACTTCGCCGCTTTCATCGTCGGCCAGTGGCTGCAGATGATCGAGCGCTTGTTGCGGCTCGCCATGGGCCAGTGCGGTGTCGGCGGCGAAGAAACGAATGTCACGGGTTTCTGTTGCCAGCAGGCCATCGATAGCCAGCGCATGATTCAGATCTGCCTGGGCCGCCTGCGTTTTGCCCTGTCGATCAAGGGCGTAGCTGCGCAAAATCCACGGTGCAATTTCCCCGTCGTCCTGGGCCAATGCGCCTGATGCGGCAAGCTCGGCGCCGCGGTAGTCGCTGGCGGCGAGCAGGGCACTGATCAGCAGTTGCTGATGGGCGCCGATTTCCGGCGCCCAGGCCACGGCTTTTCTGGCCTGGTCCACGGCCAGCGGCACATGGCCTTGCTCGAGGGCGCGATAGCCCGCAACCGCCAGTGGCGCGGCCAGTTGCCGACGAATCGCTTCGCGGCGCATCAGCAACGTATCGTCGTCCGGGAACACGGCCAGCGCCTGAGACGTCGCCTGATCCGCTTCCTGCAAATTCTGTTGGCGCTGCAACGACTCGATCAGCAGCAGCCGATAATCCATGCGTTTGGGTGCCTGAGCGATTGCAATACGTGAAGCTTGAGCCGCCGCGCCGAAGTCATCGCGATCATAGGCCTTGAAGGCCTTTGCCGCGGCCCCGAAGCCAGGGGCCTGACGGGACTGCGGATAGCGCTTGGGATGGTCACGCAATTCCTTGTCGCGCTCAGCCAACGCAATCAGCGTATTCAAGCGCGTGATGTCGGCGCGCTGACGCAATGCTTCGCGGGCCTTGGCGATGGCCAGGTCATAGTCTTTGCGCTCGTAGGCACTGTACGCCTCGTTGGCGGTGACATAGGCCGGACCGGTCAACGGCAGCGGCAATGTTTCGCCGTGCACAAACGCAGGCAGCAGGCTCAGCCCCGTGGCCATGAGGGTCAGCAAGGGGCGGTTCATGCCGGAAGCTCCGCAGGGTAGTGGCTGTGCTGACGGGCCACGGCCTTTTCGATGGTGGAGCGGGGCAGCACGCCGCTGTCGACCAGATAGTCGCCGATGCGTCCGTGACGCTGCGGGCGGTACTGCAACATGGCGCGGTTGAACTCGTCGCGATTCAGCAGGCCCATTTCGATCAGCAGGTCACCCAGCAGTGGCGCGCGGGCATCCGGTACGGCTTGGCCATCGCGCACGCTCAATTGACGCAACTGCGCAACGATTTCGCTTTCCCGGGCAATCAGTTGCACCGGTTCGCTACCCAAGACCTCGCTGACTTGTTGCAGGCCGGCGGTTGGCAACGGGCTGGCCACGGCAACTTGTGCGCGGCCGTCGGCATTCAAGCCAAGCGGCACGACGCGCCAGCGCAAAGCGAATTCATCGTCCAGGGTCAGGGTCGACAACTGCGCCTTGGCAGCCACATCGAATACCCGCGGCAGGTCGTTCTGGAAGGCAATGGCCTCCGCCAGTGTTTCGTCATCCAGCCAACCGTTGCTGAGCAAAATCCGCCCCAATGGCATGTGCCGGGTTTTCTGTTCGATGAGGGCACTTTGCAGGTCGGTTTCGTTGATCGCCTGCCAGGACAGCAACACGCTGCCCAGCTTGCGCGGTGCGGCCGCGACCAGGTCGGTGGACGGGAAGTCGTGCATGGTCTTGTCCCACACCAGCTTGCGGTTCAGCACTTTGCCGACGATGAACATGCGCCAGGCCCTTGATGCGGCCATGAAGTTGACGAAGTTGCCCACGACCATGCGCGGGATCGACAGCAAGCCATGCTGCCAGCCGTACAGCACGGTGGTGAAATAGCAGCGGTGGGCGATACGCCAGGCCAGCGCGATACCGTTGGCCAGCAGCAGGTATTTGATGAAACCGTTGGTCTCGAATGGCGTCGGGAAACTCACGTCCCACAGACCGCTCTGGCGCAGGATGATCAAGCCCAGCAGTTGCACCAGAATCACGTAGGCGATGATGCTGACGAACGCGGTCACCACGCCTTTGCGGTCACGGAACAGCAAATAGCGGTTGGCCAGCGAACCGTTCCAGCCCATTTGTTCCCAGCCTTGCAGACCGATGCCCAGCGTCCAGCGAGCCTTCTGGCGGAACGCGGTGCGAAAGGTATCGGGAAAGAATTCGCGCACGCACAACGGCATCTTCAGGGTCGATTCGTAAGGCTTGCGAAACCAGGATTTGCGCAGCACGCGAAACTGCACCGGGAAACGCACGAAGATCGCGTTCATGCCAACCTTGGCCAGGCGCGCGCCGACGTCGTAGTCCTCGGTGAGACTGTCGGTGTTGAATGGCTGGTTCTGGGTTTCCCCGGCCAGTACTCGCAGGGCGCGATGGGAGAAACAGGTGCCGACCCCGGCGGACGGTACGGTATCGGTCATGCTTTCACGCACCACCAGATCCTTGCCGTGCCATTCGGCGAATTCGTCCATGTAGGTGCCGGCCACCCATTCGTACCAGTTGCGCTCCAGTGACACCACGGGTAACTGGATCATGTCCTTGCGCGGCAGCAAGTAGTTGAACAGGCGCAATTCCATTGGGTGCAGCACGTCTTCGCTGTCGTGCAGAACCACGCCAGCGAAAGTCATGCCGTGGGTTTTCTCGTGCAGGAATATCGCCTGGATCACCCAGTTCAGACAGTCGGCCTTGCAGGTCGGCCCGGCATGCGGGACTTCCACTCGATGCAGTTGCTTGTAGCGCCGACGCATGCGTTCCACTTCATCGATGGTGCGCTGGTCGTTGATGTAGGTGCCGACGAAAACCACATAGTTCTGGTAATCCAGGGTCGACACCATGTTCTCGATCATCGGCGCGATGACGTCGTATTCCAACCAGGCCGGGACCATGATTGCCAGCGGCTGTTCATCCCGCGCCATCAATTGCTCGGCGGTCAGCGGCCGGTATTTTCGGTCCACGGTGAACTTGCGGAACAGGCGACGAGACCAGTACCACAGGTCAATGAACAGATCGTCCAGGCTGGAGATCAGGATCAGCACCGCGACCACGATGGTCGAGATTTCCAGGAAGCTGTAGTAGTGGGCCAGCCAGTAGGGCCAATAAAGCGACGTCATCGAAGGGTTCCGTTACTGGCGATTGCGACGGGCGTTTCGGCCAGCCAGCAACAGGATGAGAACCAACAGGATGCCACCCGGGATCAGCCACAACAGCGACGGCGTGCGCCAGGCGTCGAGGCCCTTGGGTTCATTGTTGTCGATCAATTGGCTGCCGCTCGGGTCCTGGGTGTCGAAGGTGTTCAATGCACCGTTGTCACCGAGGATCGCCACGTCGCCGCGGGTCAGCAGAATCTGTTTGGCGAAGCGTGGCGCGTCAGTGCCCAGCGGTCGATAGACCAGACCGTGCTGTCCGCCGGCATTCACTACTTGCAACGAGGCCAGGTGGTTCAGGGGATGCACGTCCAGCAACACCTGATCCTTGTGATTGATGCGCAGGCGACCCTGCTCATCCGCTTGTACCGATTCCTTGCTGTCCTTGATCGGCAGCTCGAAGGCGAGGAAGGCTTTATCCGGTGTGACCGAAATCTTTGGATCGGCACTGACTTTCAGTTGTGCCCGCAGCGGGGAAACCCCGGCGCCGTCAGCCACCGAAATCACTTGCGGCAAGCTGCTTGCCGGGTGGTCGAGGTAGGTCTGGGGGACGAGGATTTGTGTGTCCATGGCAAAGCGCGCGGCCATGCCGGAGAAGTCATCACCCAGGGCCGTCTTGTCCAGCACGATGTGGCTGGTCGGCAGCACCGAGACCGGGAAGGCTTGTGGCGTTTCCAGGCAGCGATCACTCACGGGCTGGCGCTGGAACGACACGCGCAAGACGTTCGTTGCACCCACCGCATAACGCGGGATACGCGCTTCGATGCGCTGCATTTCACCGTTGGCCACGAGCTGTTGCGCGCCAATCAGATAATCATTGAGAAACAGCGAGGCTACCGGTGCAGTGTCTGAGGCACCGGGCGCGGCAGACACATCGATCACTGCCTTGACTGGCAAGCGGCCGTCATAGGCCACGCTGCCGAGAGGAAACGAAGTACTCCAGTCGGATTTGGCCAGCACGTCGATGGCACCAGGATTACCGCCCAGGCGGGACAAGGCCACGCGGCCGTCGGCGCTCAATGGCAACTGCGCTTCGCTGACCGTCAATTGGCGGCTGCGCGCCAAGGTGTTCCAGGCCGAACTGAACAAGGCCAGGGCCTTGCCGGTGGCTTGCGGCGCGATCATCAGCACCGGACGTGTGCCGAGTAGTGCCAGGCGCACGTTGTCAGTACCGGTGGCGGCCAGGCCTGCATTGATATGCCGTTCACGCCACTGTACCAGCGCGTTGGCGGCTGTGGCGTCGAGACCTTGAATCTGGCTGTGCAGCGCGTCCAGAGATGCATTGACGGCCTTGAGCAGTTGCGGGTCGTTGATGGCCAGGTCCGCCTGGACGTTCGGCGTCTGGCCCAACATCAGGAGGGCGCCGATTTGTGCAGCGTCCGCCAGCGCGTGCGGGCCTTTGCCGTTGAGGCTGGCGAATGCTGGAATGCTCAGCAGCTCAGCCGGAATGTGCAGGCTGCCCAGGTCAATACTGTCTTGAATGGCAGGGAAGGGCAGGATGCTGCTGTGTTTGCCGATCCGTTCCAGCGCTACCCCGAGGCGCCACGCCGCATCGTAGCTTTCGGCGGACAAGGTGCCCGACGCGACCATGATTCCCGGTTTGCCCGGCAGTGCCGTCCACGCGGCGCCGACGTCCTGCAACAGGCTGGCGTCGTAGCTGTAGGTGAGGCGCGTGTCCGGTTCGATACGCAGCACGTTGCCGATGGCGCGTTCGTCTTCGCACAACACGCGGGACACGATGGACGACCAGGCAATGCCCAGACGCAGCGAGCCGCTGTCCCGCGCTTTCTTGTCCACGCCCAGCGTGGCGCTGGCGTCACCCTGGGGTTCGCTGAGCCCTTCGGCGCGCACCGGATAACCGTCCAGTGAGAGCAGCAGCGTATTGCGGCCGCCTTCACCATTGAGATAGCTGGCGTCGAAATTCAGGGTGGCCTCCGTCAGCGGCACACCCGCCGGCACCGGCAGATAGAGCTCGCGACGGGCATCGGTGGAGCCGAGAATGATCGGCGCGTCGATCCCCAGATCGCTCAAGCGCACCTCACGCTCCTGGCGAGTGTCGGCGTTGAGCCGGTTGATCGCCTGGGTGAGCGGGCTGTCCGCGGCCAAGGCAAAGGTCGGCATGAGCGCGAGCAGGCTTACGCCACAGGCAAGGGCGCTGAGCGCACCCGTATGGATGGCAACGGAAGACTTCATTCAGGCAGATCTCGAGCAGATAGGGGGAGGAACGGTTTTGGTTTATAGAGAGGTGGAGGCCGAGAGATTTTTCCCGGGTTCCTCGCGCACGGCAGCCGCTGTCGGGTGTTGCAGGAACCTGGGCAGCGCGCGTACCACGACGAAGTCATCGACCGCGCGACCCATCAGGGCGTCGACGATGCGCGCGCTGGCCTTTCCATCGCCATAAGGGTTGGCCGCCTGGGCGCAGCGACGCCACAGCAGTTCGTCATCAAACAGCGCGTTGACACCGGCGATAATCGAGTCCGGTGCGGTGCCAACCAAGCGCACAGTGCCCGCTGCGACCGCTTCCGGACGTTCCGTTACATCACGCATGACCAGCACCGGCTTGCCCAGTGACGGCGCTTCTTCCTGCACGCCACCGGAATCAGTGAGGATCACATGGGCACGTTGCATCAGGCGCACGAAGGTCAGGTAATCCAGCGGCTTGATCAGGTGCACATTGGGCAGATCGCCCAGTTGCTCGGTGACCGGGCCGATGACATTGGGGTTCAAATGCACCGGATAGACGATCTGGATATCCGCGCGCCGGGCCAGATGACTCAGGGCCTTGCAGATATGCAGGAAGCCTTCGCCGAAGTTTTCCCGACGATGCCCGGTGACCAGCAGCACCTTGCGGCCGCTTTGCAGAAACGAGAATTGCTGGTCCAGACTGGCCCGCAAGTCAGCGTCCTGCTCGATGCGCCGTGCGGTCATCTGCAACGCATCGATCACCGTATTGCCGGTCACGAAGGTGCGGCCCTGCAGGCGTTCATCGAGCAGGTTCTGGCGCGACTCATGGGTCGGCGCGAACAGCATGTCCGCACCCAGGTCGATGCAGCGACGGTTCATTTCTTCCGGCCACGGGCTGTAGATATCCCCGGTTCGCAGCCCGGCCTCCACGTGTCCGACCGGAATGCGTCGATGAAACGCTGCCATCGCGGCGACCATGGCCGAGGTGGTATCGCCATGCACCAGCACCCGGTCCGGGCGGGTCATTTCCAGCACCGGGTCAATTGCTGCGTATAACGCCGCAGTCAGCGAGTTGAGCGTCTGGTGTTGCGTCATCACATCAAGGGTGTAATCAGCCTTGAGGTCGAACAGATCCAACACCTGTTTCAGCATGCTTTGATGCTGGCCAGTGACGCAGATCCGCGAATCAATTCCCGGTTCTTCGGCGAGGGCTTTGACTAACGGCGCCATTTTGATGGCTTCTGGACGGGTTCCGAAGATCGAAAGGATTTTAATCTTATGGCGAGCGATGATGCCTTCCTTGCGCAGTTTTAGTGCGCAACACAACAGCGGCCCAGGTTTTATTGGAACTTGGGCAAGCTAGCGTTTTGAATTTAATTAAGGTCGGGTCATCGGCGTGAGAGGTGAGTAGATGTTCACTTCAGGTCAATAAGTTTGTTGCCTGGAACCCGGAATCGTCCGAATTATTAGCATCCGAGAACAGTATTTAAAAGTGTTAAATGTATTTTTTTATCTGATGGGAAAAGTTTGAAACTTTTATATGGGTGGTCGGTCTTTTCTAGTTTTTTACAATTTAAGCAAGAGTCTTGATGTTTGTTGTGTTTAATTTAACATTATGATTCTTATAGGCTTTTTTATTATTTAATACCATTCGTCGCTACGTGTGAATTATTCTCGCGTTATAAGAGTCGGGAACGTTCCCGGTAAGGCGTCGGCTGGCTGGAGTATAACGGGTTATAGTCACTTAAGTGACGCCTGTATATTGTCGCGACGCAACAATGTTTTGTGAGCTTGTCACCCGTGTTTGATAACGGTCCTGCTGCGAATTGGCAGGTTAAGTGTTTGACTGCCAAATTAAGCCTGGCTAATCACTTCGCTTTCCAGTGTCCGCCACCCGACTCGCAATCAATCTTCAGCTGGCTCAAGTGTTCGGCGTCGTAGTAATACGTGGTCACTTGGGCATTGTCTGGAATGTTGAGCGACTTGGCGTTCTTGTCCTTACTGGTGGAGTGAGGATTGGCCAGCGACTCCTGAGTCAAGGTCGCAATGCAAGTGGCCTGATAATGACCGTCGCACTGTTTCACCTTTTTCTTGGTGCTGGTCATCATTTCCTTGCTTTCATTACTGCATGACCAATCGATGGAATTGACCGGCATGCCTTCATACTCATAGCAACTATGGGTTTCGACCACGGGCACGGAAGGGCTTTGGGAGCGGGTCAGGACGTCGCAGCCTTCAGCGAAAGCCAGGGCCGGACTGAGGCTGGCGATCAGAAAC
Source organism: Pseudomonas sp. IT-P171 (assembly GCF_949767765.1). Classification (NCBI taxonomy): domain Bacteria; kingdom Pseudomonadati; phylum Pseudomonadota; class Gammaproteobacteria; order Pseudomonadales; family Pseudomonadaceae; genus Pseudomonas; species Pseudomonas sp. IT-P171. The sequence goes on along the minus strand of NZ_CATKQN010000060.1, from coordinate 275,134 downwards.
AGCACTCTACTGTTCATCGGGGTTTCCTCTCCAATGGCGCCTTGCCAGATCAAGGATCGGCGCTGATAACGTTTCGAAAACGCGATGACGCGCCGGGTTCCATTCGTTTTTGATCGGCGACAGGCTGTCACTGTAGAAGTCGCGAATCGAAGGTACGAATCATGGCGCGGTCCCCAGAGGAACCGATGGGAGGAGCGTGGACCGTTTTGCGATATCCTGATGCACCAGACTCCTGTCCGTTCACGCAACCGAGTGCCAAAAACATTGATCGAACGACGCCAATTTAGCGGAGGCATGAAGGGGAAAAATCTCCGCTATCTGAACGACAACCCCAACGAGCCTGTTCAAATGACGCGAACAGGCTTTTTGCTGCTCGAACATTTCTCGCTGCCTGCTTTTACCCAGGCGCTGGATACAATCGTCACCGCGAATCTGCTACGCCCCAAACTGTTTTCGTCCCGCACCTTCGGCTTGAACGACGGGGAAGTGGTCAGCGATCTGGGGCTGGTCATTCGGCCGGATGCGCGCATCGACTGCTCGGTGATTCACGACCTCGATCTGCTGGTCATTTGCGGTGGCTACCGAACCGAGCTGAAGGCGACTGACGAGTTGATCAGTCTGTTGCGAGCGGCCGCCGACCAGGGCGTGAGCCTGGCGGGATTGTGGAATGGCGCATGGTTCCTCGGGATCGCCGGGTTGCTCGACGGTTATCGTTGCGCGATTCACCCCGAACATCGCCCCGCGCTCGCGGAAATTGCCAAGGCCACGCACGTCACCAGCGAGCCCTTTGTCATCGACCGGGACCGGCTCACGGCGTCCAGCCCGTCAGGTGCCTTCCACATGGCGCTGGACTGGATCAAGGGCCTGCACGACAAGGCGCTGGTCGAGGGTATTGAGGACATCCTCGCGTTCGAAGAGTCCCGCTACCGGCGCATCAAACCGACGGAGAACGTCTGTGTGAGCGCTCCCTTGCGCGAGGTGGTGAAGCTGATGGACGCCAACCTCGAAGAACCGCTGGAGCTGGAACAACTGGCCGTCTATGCAGGTCGTTCTCGTCGACAACTCGAGCGTTTGTTCAAGGAGCAACTCGGCACCACGCCGCAGCGTTATTACATGGAGCTGCGGATTACCGAGGCGCGTCGACTGCTCCAGCACACGGAGCTGTCCCAGGTGGATGTGCTGGTGGCCTGTGGGTTTGTGTCGCCGAGCCATTTCAGCAAGTGCTATAGCTCGTATTTCGGTTACAGGCCGTCCAAGGAAACGCGGCTGGTCAAATGACACTCTTCTGAGCCGGTTCTTCGAGATCGGCGATCTTTACGTTCGACATGTGTTGTCGTACGACTATCTGAAATTAAAAATCTGCTGGCAATTTCGCCCGGACTAAAAGCTGTCGGACTGCTTCGCCCCGCGTGTTTGGTCGATAGCGAATCTTCAGCGAGGGCTGAATGGCGAGACGAACGGCAATTTTCCAGATTGACAGCCGGGTAGGGGACTCGCTATAAAAGGCGCAGTTGTACGACGACATACGATGTTACACCCCTAAAAACAAAAACCGGGTCCCATCATGAACTCAATCCGCTTTCTCGCCTCCCTGCATCCCGCTTCTTATGGTCCGGTCCTGACTGCCTGCCCGTGCGCATTGTCTGCGGCAGCTCCGCCAACCCCCTGCTTGCACGTGCTACTCGTCTGACGCGAGCCGCAGAGCGGCGTGCTGCGCGTAAGAAGTGATCTCGCTTGAAACCGAGAGATCATCACCATAATCCAATAATAAAGTGATGCGATGAATCTGAACGAGCCCATCAATGCGCAACGTGTCGGCCAGGCTGTCGGTAAATACCGCTGGACGATCTGCGCGCTGCTGTTTTTTGCTACCACCGTCAACTACCTGGACCGCCAGGTGCTCAGCCTGCTGGCACCGGATTTGTCGACGCAATTTGGCTGGAGTAACAGCGACTACGCCAACATCGCTTCCGTTTTCCAGTTTGTGTACGCGATTTCCATGTTGTTTGCTGGTCGGTTCGTCGACAAGATCGGGACCAAGAAGGCCTACATCATTGCGATCAGTATCTGGTCGACCGGCGCCATGATGCATGCCTTTTCAGTACCGATGGGCGAGGGCATCGCAGCGGTGTGCGGCGCGTTCGGACTGGCTGTCATCCCAGTGTCGATCGCAGGTTTCATGCTCTCTCGCGCCGTGTTGGCGATAGGCGAAGCGGGTAACTTCCCGATCGCGATCAAGGCCACTGCCGAATACTTCCCGAAGAAGGAGCGCTCCTTCGCCACTGGTATCTTCAACTCCGGCGCCAACGTAGGCGCGATCCTGGCACCGATCTGCGTACCGCTGATTGCCGGCCTGTGGGGTTGGGAAGCGGCGTTCATCGTGATCGGCATGCTGGGCTTCGTCTGGGTGGCCGTGTGGATTGCGCTGTACGACAAACCGGAAAAGCAAAAACGTCTCTCGGCGCAGGAGCTGGCCTACATCCGCAGTGATGCGCAGGTGATCGATACTCCGGCGCCGAACGTCGCCGAGAAGAAAGTATCGTGGTTCAAGTTGCTGACCTACCGCCAGACTTGGGCTTTTGCCTTCGGCAAATTCATGACTGACGGCGTGTGGTGGTTCTTCCTGTTCTGGCTTCCGACGTATCTGTCAGCGCAATACGGCATGAAAGGCCAGGCCATCGTGTGGCCGCTGGCCGTGTTGTACAGCATGACCATGGTGGGCAGCATCGGCGGCGGCTGGTTCCCCAGCTACTTCATGGCTCGCGGCGACGCGCCGTATGACGGTCGTATGAAAGCCATGCTGGTGATCGCTTTCTTCCCGCTGCTGGTACTGTTGGCGCAGCCCTTCGGATACATCAGCTTCTGGGTGCCGGTGCTGTTGATCGGCGTAGGCGCGTCGGCGCATCAGGCGTGGTCGTGCAACATCTTCACCACCGTGTCCGACATGTTCCCGCAAAAATCCATCGCATCGGTGGTCGGCATTGGCGGATTGGCGGGCGGCTTGGGCGGCGTGGCAATGACCAAAGTCGGCGGCTGGGTGTTCGACTATTACAAATCGATCAACGACATTCACACCGGTTACATGATCATGTTCGCCATCTGTGCGGTGGCTTATCTGGTGGCCTGGAGCGTGATGAAACTGCTGGTGCCACGCCATAAGGAAATCACCGACCTGTAAGGGGCGGGCCCGACAAAAGTGAATGGCAAGGCCCGATTTTATCGAGCCTTGCCATTTTGCGTATCAGCCCAACGTAAATCGTTCGGGCTTCTGAAGAAGGTTGCTGCCTATCGACCATGAGCAACCGCCGCCAGTTGCCCGGCATCGACGCGCACAAAAATAGAGTCCCCGACCGCTGTCAGCACATCCCCGGCATAGACCTCGCAGATGACGCGGGTTTTGCGTCCCACTTCGCCTTCCACTTTCGCACGCAGGGTCAGCGGTACGCCCATCGGCGTCGGCTTGATGAACTTGATGCCCAGGTTGCCAGTGACGCAGTTGATGCGCGGTAGGCTGGCGACTTCGCGGTTTTCCATGCGGTAGTGATAGGCCATCGCCGTCCAGTTGGAATGGCAATCAACCAGCATCGCGATCAAACCACCGTAAACCAGATCCGGCCAACCACAATACTTGGCTTCCGGCATATGCTCGGCAATGACATGCTCGCCGTCTTCATGCCAGAAGCTCTTGATGTGCAGCCCGTGTGGATTGCTGCCGCCGCAGCCGTAACAAACGCCGTCAGGCGCGGCGGTGTCTTGCAGGGAAGTGTCGGGTGTGGACATGCCTGGATCATCCTCAAGAATGTGAACGGGAGCGGGCAGATATTAACGCTGAACCGCTAGCGATGGTTGCTGCAAATCATGTCCGGCGCGGGTGCCGGATCGTTCCCCAGTGACATCTGTTCACAGTCAGATCGTGGCGGGCGCAGAACCATAGGCTTTAATAGTAAGCGGCCCTTCATGGATGCCGCTGTTCATCGTTCTGCCAACGCGGCCGATATCAGGGTATGCAACACACTAACGTCGACGACCAGCAGGAATCTATGCCGAACAGTTCCACCTCCAGTAACCCTGCTTCCTCCCGTCGCTCGAGCGTGGTACTGGCTCGCGCCTCGCTGCTCAAGTTTGTGGGTCTATTGGCGGGCGTGTTTTTACTGGCCAGCTATTCACTCGTTTACCTTGCACATGATTTGGACCGGGCAGAGGAGGCTGAAAGCGCGTTCTACACGAAGAAGGCCGTCCAGTCGCTGGAAAAATCGCTGCGCTCAACCGTCAAGGATTACGCCTTCTGGGGTGACGCCTACAGGCACCTGCATGCCGAAGTGGACCCTGACTGGGCCTTCGTACGACAGAACGTCGGAGCAACGCTCTACACGGATTTCGGGGTCCAGGGACTGTTTGTCGTCAACGACGTTGATCGCACTGTTTACGCTGTGGTCAAGGGTGAGCTGAAATCCGTGGAAGTCACTGAGTGGCTCAAGCAGTCCATCGCCGGAATTCTTGACAAGGCGCGTGCAGGAGCGGAAACCGAGACGCCGATAACAGCCTTCATCAACCTGGGAGGAGTACCCGCCCTCGTCGCGGCAGCAGCCATTACGCCGGGAACCGATCCGACAGTGGTGCCTGATGACAGGCCACCTTCAGTGCTGGTTTTCGTCGATGTGTTGAACAACGCCAAGCTGCAGATGATCGGCGACGATTTCGGGGTCGATCGTTTGCACGTCGTCACGTCCGGCGAAACCGACACTGCGTCGCTCTTGCCACTGGGCGATGACGGTTCGGCCGGCAGCCTGCAGTGGAGACCGGAAAGGCCGGGCCTGCGGTTGCTGGGGATAGGGTTGCCATTGATCGGCATTGCCGCGTTGTTGGTGTGCCTGATGACGTGGGTCATTTTGCGTCGCACGACCGCGGGTGCGCTGGCACTTGATGCCAGCTATGCGTCACTGCAAAGCAGTCAGGACGCCCTTGCCACCAGCGAAGCACGCTTTCGCGACGTGGTTGAAGCCAGCTCGGACTGGGTATGGGAAATTGATCCCGAGTGGCATTTCACCTATTTGTCAGAACGATTCGAAGACGTGACGGGGCTCTCGAGAGACATCTGGATTGGTGCGGTAATCGATGATCTGCTGAGTACCGAACTGGGCACGCTGGCTCAGTGGCTCAGCATCCCGAACCGTCGTCCGGATATCAGCATTCAGTGCCGATACGTCGATACCGAAGGCCAGGAGCGAATCACTCGTCTTTCGGCTCGAAAGATGGCAGGTGGGGGGTTCCGGGGGACTGCGACGGATGTGACAGAGGAAGTCGAAGCTCGTCGGCGTATCGAATTCCTCTCGCAGCATGACGCCCTGACCGGGCTGCCGAACAGAACCCGCCTTCAAGAGTTTCTCGACGGTAAACTCAAGGCATTGCCAACGATAGAACAGCCGCTGGTCATGCTCAGCCTGGATCTGGATCGTTTCAAGCCGGTGAATGACTTGCTCGGGCATGCCGCAGGTGATCTGGTCCTTAATGAAGTGTCGAGTCGCCTGTCAGAGTGCGTGCGCCATGGCGACCTGGTCGCTCGGGTGGGCGGGGATGAGTTTGTATTGATCCTGACCGACGTGAGTTCCCAGGAAGAAGTCGAGACGCTCTGTCGCCGCTTGATCGAGTCCATCGAGCAGCCAATAACGATCGATGAGCAGGAAGTGTTCGTCAGCGCCAGTCTAGGCATTGCAATGGCGCCTCATGACGCATGCGAGGCGACCGAGCTGCTTCGCTATGCGGATATCGCACTCTACGAGGCCAAGGCCGGAGGGCGTAACACCTGGCGCTTTTATGCCGGCGATATGAACGCCAGGATCATCGAGCGCCGTCGTCTGGAAAGCGACCTGCGCTTCGCGATCAAACATGGAGAGCTGCGGCTGCATTTCCAGCCACGCTATCGTATCGCTGACGGTCAGATGGTGGGTGCTGAAGCGCTGGTCCGGTGGCAACATCCTGAGCGCGGTTTGATACCACCCGACACGTTCATCCCGATTGCCGAAGAGTCCGGGCTGATTCTTTCCCTGAGCAACTGGGTTCTCGATACCGCCTGCCGCTGCGCCGCACGGTGGCCGGAAAGTTTGTTCGTATCAGTCAACCTGTCACCGACCGAATTCAAACGAGGCAATCTGGTCGAGCGTATTCAGACAACCCTTTTGGACTCTGGCATCGACCCTGGCCGCGTAGAACTGGAAATTACCGAAAGCGTCATGCTCGAAGACGCCACCGGCGCTCTTGAGGTCATGCGTACGCTCAAACGTCTCGGCGTACGGATATCAATGGACGACTTTGGAACGGGATATTCTTCGTTGAGCTACCTTCGCGCATTCCCGTTCGACGGCCTGAAAATTGACCGCAGCTTTTTGAACAGGCTGGCCGATAGCGAGGATGACAAGGCGATCATCCGGGCTATCGTGGGCCTGGGACGTGCGTTATCGCTCACCGTAACGGCTGAGGGCATTGAGACGGCCGATCACCTGAAGTTGCTGAAGGCGGTATCGTGCGATGAAGGTCAAGGCTATTTCCTGAGCCGGCCGCTGGATATTGTTGCTTTCAATGAGTTGGTAGGCCTCTTCGAGGAAGCTCGTTAGAGGCAGGCTACCAACCCTGAACAACGGTCATTCATCCCTGGACGGATTCCGGAAGTCTGGCGATCACCTTGATCTCGAACTGGAAACCATACAGCCACGTGACGCCAATCCCGGTCAGCGTCGGGTGCGGCGCGTTGCCCCAGAACTCCGGGACGATCTTCCAGATCGTTTCGAACGTCGATTCGGGATCGACGATGAAGACGGTGACATCAATCACGTCGTCGAAAGTGCAACCAGCCGCGACCAGGATCGCGTTCAGGTTGTTGAAGGCAAGCCGGACCTGATTCTCCAAATCAGGCTCGGGCGATCCATCCTCTTTGCTGCCGACTTGTCCGGACACGAACAGAAAGCCATTGGAGCGAATCGCCGGCGAGTAGCGATTGCGCTCATAAAGCGCTTGGCGTCCGCTCGGAAAAACCACGTCACGCGTTGTCATAAACCACCTCGATCAAAAGGCCGAAACCGACCCGAAACTAACGATGTAGGGACTGTAAGGACTTGCGCCGGGGCGATAAACGAGCAACCTTGGTGATCACTGTTTGGAAAATACAAACAATCTGATCGGAACAAGGGGTGGCGATGGACCGTTTTGACGCGATGCAGGCATTTGCGCGTGTGGTGGAGGCGGGCAGTTTCACCAAGGCTGCAGAGACCCTGCACATGAGCAAGACCACCGTGACTCAACTGGTGCAGCAACTGGAAGCGCGGTTGCGCGTCAAGTTGCTCAACCGTACGACGCGCAAAGTCAACGTCACCGCCGATGGCGCCGTGTATTACGAACGCGTGATCAAACTGCTGGCCGACATCGACGACGCGGAAACCAGTCTGTCCGGCGCCTCGGCATCGCCCCGGGGCCGGTTGCGAGTCGATGTGCCGAGCCCGTTGGCGAGCATGATTCTGATGCCGGCATTGCCTGGGTTCTACGCGCGATATCCGGACATCCAGATCGACATGGGCGTCAGCGATCGCATCGTCGACATGATCGATGAGAACGTCGATTGCGTGGTGCGCGGCGGTGAACTCACGGATCAGTCGCTGATGGCCCGGCGCGTCGCTGATCTGTCGCTTGGCGTTTTCGCAGCACCGAGCTATCTGGCTCGCGTCGGTACACCCTTGCATCCGCGAGAGTTGGAAGAGTCGAACCATAGGATCGTCGGTTTTCTGTGGGCGCGCACCGGCAAACCATTGCCCTATGCGATGCATAAACACAGCGAGCGCTTGCAGATCAAAGGTCGCTACGTGTTGGCCGTCGACGATGGCAATGCCTACCTCGCGGCCGGCCTGGCAGGGTTGGGTGTTCTTTGGCTGCCCAAGTACATGTCCAAAACCTTCGAGGCGAGTGGCGAGTTAGTGCCGCTGTTCGAAGACTGGCACCTCGACACGATGCCGCTTTACGTGGCTTTTCCACCGAACCGGCATATAAGCCTCAAGTTGCGCGTGTTCATCGATTGGGTCGTCGAGGTGATGGCGCTCCATGCGCCGGTGGGCGACCGACAGGTATTGCCGCTGGGCAAATGATCGATGGCTTCGTTGACCCGACGCATGGGCGAAGCGCTCGGCTCCGGTCGAGCGACTCGCGTGGGTATCCTGCGATGACGCCGGGCAGAGCATCGCAGCACTTTGAAATTATCGGCAACACCGGTCACTCTGCACTAACGTTTAGGCATTCGTTCTGAACTGCAACTACGCTACATGTTTTTGCTCGGCCACCGATTCTGAATCTTCTTACTCAGGATCTTATGAGCACGGCGTCAACCTCGTATAGATCATGCGGAGCCTAGGGATTAAATGCACGATCTTCGCCCAAACCCAGCGTTAAGGCTGGAATACTGTGCCGAACGCCCAATATTCATGGACTTCTTGCAGCAGGCGAGGCGTTCGCCCGATGCCATCGCTGTCATCTCTCAAGACGCGACGTGCAGCTATCGACAACTTGAAGAAATAAGCCGGGGCATGGCGTCCTTGCTGATCAGGGAGGGCGCAAAACAATCCGACCGGGTTGTTATTGTTTCGAGTCGTTGTGCGGGGCTGGTCTACGCCATGCTCGGAGCGTCGCGGGCCGGATTGATGTTCACGGTGGCCGACGTCGCCTATCCGCCAGCGCGTGTAGGGCAAATCATCAAGGCGCTGGAGCCTTCCTTTGTGCTGGTGTGCGGCGAGGCGCCTGACGAACTCAGGCTTGAATGCCTTGAGACAAGTACGCGGGTCGTTCACATTCCGGAAAGTCCCGCCCTTGCACTGCAAGCCTTCGCCTGTGATCAAACAAGCCTGCCTGAAGTCAATCCGGCCGATCCGGCCTATGTCACCTTCACCTCCGGCAGCACGGGTGAGCCGAAAGGAATCGTGACTCATCACGCGCCTTTGGTTCACTTCATTGAATGGCATGCCCGGCGTCATTCATTAACCAAAGACGATTGCTTTTCCCTGCTGTCCGGTCTGGGGCATGACCCGGTGTACCGGGATGTTTTTACGCCGCTCTCCATTGGCGCGAAAGTTGTGGTTCCATCGCAGTCAATTGTCATTGATCCTTCAGCTTTGGCTACGTGGATACAGGAAAATGGCGTTTCGATTATTCATCTGACGCCCCCGTTGGGAAAATTGATTGAAACGGGCGCGAAACTTAAAAAACTTGAATTCAATGCCCTGCGATATCTGTTCTGGGGCGGAGATGCATTAAGTCAGACGCTGTACAAACAAATTCGCGCTATTGCGCCTGGTGCCGTCAGCGTGAACTTCTACGGCACGACAGAAACGCCGCAGGCCATGGCGTACCATCATCTCGATCCTGAAATCGACCGTCTGAAAATTCCGCTGGGCAAGGGGATTGAAGGTGCGCAACTGCTGGTGGTCAATGAGTCAAATCAGTTGGTCAGCGAAGGCGAAGTGGGCGAGATTCTGATACGCAGCCCTTATTTGTCGTTGGGTTACTGGAGTGACACATCGCAAACCAGAGAAAAGTTTGTGGTGAACCCGTTTACGAACGACGAACACGATATTTGTTATAAAACCGGTGACCTGGGCACTTATCTTATCGATGGCAGTGTCAGCTTCCTGGGGCGAGGTGACAGTCAGGTCAAGATTCGCGGCCATCGAATCGAACTGACTGAAATCGAAGGCGCGCTGTCACGGCATCCCCGAATCAAGCAGTGTGTCGTGCTTGCCAACCATGACACGTCGCTCGCCCGGCTGGTTGCCTACTGCGTTGCGACTACGCCGGTTACATCGGTTGAATTGCGTGACCATGTCGGCAAGGAGCTCCCCGACTATATGGTCCCGGCGTTGTTCGTCTTCCTGGACGCTATTCCACTGACGCCGAACGGAAAGATAGATAGGCGCGCATTACCCTCGATTGATACGGACGCGACGTCGATCAATTCGAGCCAGAACCTGTCACCGCTGGCGCTCCAGCTGGTAGCCGCCTGGTCGGAAATACTCGAAGTCCCGCGTATTGATTCAAATTTGTCGTTCGTCGAACTGGGTGGGGATTCGCTCTCGTTTGTACAGGCTTCCATGGCACTTGAAGCGCTGATTGGCCATCTCCCGGATCAGTGGGAAATGATACCGGTGCGTGAATTGTGTGAGCTGACCCATAAAACCCGGTCTTCCCGGTTTTCACTTCGGGCAATGGAGGTTCCTGTTCTTCTGCGTGTCATGTCCATTTTGCTTATTGTTATCGAGCATCTTGATATTTTTTCAAAATTCCCGCTTGCAGGCGAGACGAAGGTGTTGTTTATCGTGTCGGGCATCAGCCTGGCCAGGTTTCAACTTCAAGCGATCAATGAGCGCGGTAATGCGCGTACACTTTTAAAGTCCATTGTCAGTATCGCGATACCCACCATCCTGTACGCCATCTTGATTCAAATAGTTTTCGACAGGGTTCATTGGCAAACGGTATTGCTCGTTTCGAACTGGTTTCCAGAACGTGTTGTAGGCACCTTTACCTATTGGTATGTCGAAGTTCTTCTGCAAATGATCCTGATCATTGGATTCGCCCTGTCGTTCGAGCGAGTCAGAAAAACGATCATGTCAAATCCGTTTCAGAATCTGGTCATTGCGGCCTGCGTATTGGCCGTGGCGGATGTTCTGATCAGTGCCTATTTGTTTGATGCTTCCGAACTCTATGACAGAGTGCCGCAACACTATCTGGCGATCATGGTGCTCGGAATGGCCATTCATTATGCCAACTCGAGCATCAAGAAATGGATCGTCAGTGCGGTGGCCGTCATTGTGCTGGGCGGGCAGGATCTTCTGCTCATCTATGGGCCGCACAACATGGACATAAACGGATATGTCGATATCGCCTTGCCTGCCGTGCTCGTGGTGATCTGGGTCAAGTCCATTCCTGTGCCTGGCTTCATTGCGCGGGGCCTGGCGTTAATTGCCGCATCAACGCTGTATATCTATTTGACGCATTTTCAGTTTCAGTCCCTGGCGCGTCACATTGTTGATGTGCCGGCGTTGTCGGTTGTAGTCGCTCTCGTTGGTGGTGTCGGGGTTGGTTATGTGTGGAACAAGGTGGTTCGGATTGTCTTGATGCGGTGGAACAGGGGGAAGAAGAAAGCCAGTGTGGATGCGGTTGAGCGGGTGGCTTGAATAGAGATTGGGATTGGGATTGGGTGAATATCCGTTGCTGCGGTGACGGCCACTAATGGTTCCGCCCTTACGGCGGGTTACTTGGAAGAGCGCCAAGTAACCAAGCGCTTGCGCCCCTGACGTACGGTGCCTCGCTAAAGCTCGGCATGCCCTCGCTCCGGTCCTGCTCCGTGGGCCCGCCGCCATCGGCCATCCATGGCCGGGGGCGGCTAACCCGGCATCCATGCCGGGTTGCCCACTGCGCAGAACCTGCGCTCGGCCTTCCGACGGGGCAGATCAAGATCAAAGGCCAAAGCGAGGCGGCCTGATAGCCGGCCTGAAGTCCGTCACCACCACGCCCAACCATTCGTTTAATCAATAACCACCATCAATAAACGCAAGTTCTGTTTTTCCGGCAACGGAGGAGGATAGCTACATACCGAATTCGCCTCCGAAGGAATCTGCGCGATGAGAATCTCTACCTGGCTGGCCCTTGTCGCTGTATTGACCGGCAGCGTTGCCGCCACCGCACCGGCCTATGCCGCTGAACAGACCTGCCATTTCTTGCCGGTCGCCGACAGCGCCGCCAGCCTGAAGCCTGCCCAAACGGTGGGTGTGCTCTACAGCGAAAACACCGTCAACACCCTCGAATACCTTGAGCAGTACCACTCGGTTGCGCTGAACGGCGCGAAGAACCCGGCGCTGGATTCGCGTATCAGCAATGCCTTCGTGAAAAGCTCCGATCCGAAATTGGCAATCAACTGGCTGATGGGTTCGTTGCACAAAAAATTTGCCACGGTGACCGTCTACGACAACCTCGACGCACTGGTGCAAGCGCACCCGGACGTGGTGGTGATGCTGGACACTTACAGCCGTCTGGTGTCGAAGCGCAACAATCAGGTTGAAGCGCGTTTCATGGCGAAATTCTACGACTCGAACCTGCAATACATTGGCAAGGCCGAAGGCGCTCGCGCACAGCAAATGCCTTCGGTGTGGGTACAGGGCAAGGCAGCGCCGGAAATCGCCGCGCAGATCGACCAGCAAACCGAGCTGCAAGTGAGCGCCCTGAAACAGTTCGATGCCTCCCTGGCGGCACTGGTGAGTTCGGGCACTGTGGCTCAAGTCGCGAGTAACTGACGGTTGCCCATCGCCGCGCCGATTGTGTTTGCGCCTGGGTTTGGCTAATCTCGCACAAACCCGCAAATTCAGGCGAAAACATGCACGATCATTCGGCGGCCGAACTTCCCCAGCTGCGCCGGCAAAAAATCCTCCTGATCCTCGAGCGTGACGGCAAGGTCATGGCCTCCGAGTTGAGCCAGCATTTCGCAGTCTCCGAAGACACCATCCGCCGCGATCTGTCGGAACTGGCCACGGCCGGTCTGGTGCAGCGCGTACACGGTGGGGCGCTGCCTCGGCCCAAGGATACGGGCAAGGATTATTTCACCCGTGTCAGCGAAACCGATGAGGTGAAAACCCGCCTGGCGCAGCTCGCCGCGGACCGGGTGGAGAATGGCCAGATCGTGATGTTCGATTCCGGCTCCACCACGCTGCAGATCGCGCGTTCGTTGCCGACGGACATTTCCATCACGGCGATCACGACCTCGCCGATGACCGCGATTATCCTCGCCGAATACAAAGGCATCAAAGTGATTCTGGCCGGCGGACAACTCAACCTGGCGACGATGTCGGTCAGTGGTCACGAGACCGTGCGCCTGCTGCAGGGCATCAAGGCCGACGTGCTGTTCACCGGGGTCTGCGCGATTCATCCGGAAGTCGGCATCAGCTCACTGCATTTCGACGAGGTGCCGGTGAAGCAGGCGCTGATTGACAGTGCTTCGCAAGTGATCGCCGTCACCACAGCGGACAAACTGGGCGCGGTGGAACCGTTCGTGGTCGCGCCATGCAACCGCATTCATACGCTGATCACCGAGCGTCATGTGGCGTCGGGCGATGTCGGGGATTATCGGAAACTGGGGATTGAGGTGGTTCAGGCGCAGGACTGAAAACGACGCAACGCCCACCATTCTCCGCCGCCAGTGACTGGCGGAAGCCATCGCCCGACTGCTGACGATGGCCAAGTCGCCCCGTCTCGATCACTCAAGCACAAAATCAACGGGCTCCAGAACCGGAGGAAGCTGCGTCACCCCCAGCGCCGACAGCACTTCACGTTCGATGATACGCACCAAGGCATCGGTGGGCAGGTCATTTTCGTCGCGACCGAGCGGGTCTTCCAGCTCATCGCCAATCGCGTCCAGACCGAAAAACGTGTAGCTGACAATGGCCCAGGCGTTGTTGCGAAAGCTCATGAAGATCGACAACGACAAGCCCAGCAGGGTGAACGGCGTTGCACTGACCTTGGAGAAGTAACTGGGGTGCAGGGTTTCGATCAGCACGATGGCCGAGGCGAGCAATGTCACCATCAGGCTGCGCCAGGCAATGCGTTTGGCGATCGAACCCTTGAGTGAAGTCAGCACGCCGATCAGATTGGGTTTGGGCCTGACAATCATGGTCTTCAGCCGCCTGTCATGTTCATGAAGCGAACCACCTGAACATCATCGTTCACTTCAAAATTGTGCCGATAGGGCTTGAGCTTCATCGCCTCGATAATAGCGTTCTCCAGGCGCTCGGGCTGGCCTGGATGGGCGCGCAACACGGCCTTTAGATCGACGGAATGCTCGTTGCCCAGGCACAGCAGCAGTCGACCTTCGACGGTCAGCCGCACCCGGTTGCAGGTGCCGCAAAAGTTGTGGCTGTGAGGAGAAATGAACCCCAGTCGGATCTGCGGCGCCTCGGCCAGGCGCCAGTAGCGGGAAGGGCCTTGGGTCGACTCGGCGGAGTCAATCAACGTGTAGCGTTCGGCAATTCGTTCACGGACCTGGGCGCTGGAATAAAACGATTCCGCGCGGCTGTGCTCATGGATGGTGCCCAAGGGCATTTCTTCGATGAATGAAATATCGAGCTGGCGGTCGATGGCGAAGCTCACCAGGTCGTTGATCTCGTGATCGTTGCGACCCTTCATGACCACGCAGTTGAGCTTGGTGTTGCGAAACCCGGCTGCATTGGCGGCGTCGATGCCCTTGATGACCTGCGCCAGGTCGCCGGTGCGCGTCAGTTCGCGAAAGCGCTGCGGGTCCAGGCAGTCGAGGCTGATGTTCAGTCGCTTGACCCCGGCGTCGAACAACGGCTTGGCCAGTTTGCTCAACTGCGAACCGTTGGTGGTCATGCACAATTCGCGCAGGCCGGGCAGGGCGGCGATGCGTTGGCACAGTTGCACCACGCCCGGGCGAATCAGCGGCTCGCCGCCGGTCAGGCGGATTTTGCGCGTTCCCAGCGCCACGAAGCTTTCAGCGACTTCGTAGATTTCTTCCAGGGTCAGGATCCGTTGGCGTGGCAGAAACTGCATGTCTTCGGCCATGCAGTACACGCATCGGAAATCACAGCGATCCGTGACAGACATTCGCAGATAGTCCACACGCCGGGAGAACCCATCGATCAAGACTCGCTCTGACATGACAGCCTCGCTTGGCGATTCGGGTCGCACTTCTAATGGGTATTCCGTCATTAACGGATGTGTGAGTCGCAGGCTAAGAGCAACTTGAGGGGGGCGTCCAATCACTATTTATGACCGGGTGATCGATGGGCTCTATGACGAATTCCGGGAGGGGACCGGTTGCCTGGTGAACCCGGCCTGCTTCAACAAATACGGTCGAGCTGCTGTGCAGGGTGGGCATCGGCTACATAGCGTCGATGCCACACCCACTCCGGGTTTTTGCGTTTGTATGGGAGGTGCCTTACGGCGTACCGAACATCGCCGTCCAGTAGATTCCCGAATCACTTTTCGGGTCCACCGCATACGCCGCACCCAACTCCTGGAATTGCGGGTTCATCAGGTTGGCGCAATGTCCGGGGCTGGCGACCCAGCCATCGACTACCTTGCGCACGGCGTCTTGTCCGGCGGCGATGTTCTCGCCGATCTGCTGGCCGCTGTAACCCGCCAGCTCTGCCCGATCACCGGGCGTGCGGCCATCGCGGTCCTTGTGATCGAAATAGTTGTTGTTGGCCATCGACCGCGAATGGGTCTCGGCCGCCGTTGCCAGGATAGCGTTCCAGGTCAGCGGCGTGGCGGCAGCGAAGGATTGCGTGCCGCACTGGCGCGGCCGACCGCGTGCGACATTGAGCTCGGCCAGCAATTTCTGGCCTTCGGCCTGCCAGTCGCTCAGCCGTGCGCTCAACAGTGGACGGGCCAGCACAATGCGCCATTCACGGTCCTGGCGGCTCACACCAATGTCGACGAATTGCGGGTCCAGCACGATCTGGCAAAAGCTCTCCTGGATCGCTTTCATCGCCGATGCCGCATCACGCGGCCCGGACAGGCTGATCGCCTGCACATTCTTCATCGGATAATTCGCGGCGACCATGGCCTGTTGCAAATTGACGACGCTGGTGGCGGACAACGCCAGCCGTGGATCACCCGCCAGCGGCGGCAGTTCCGCCGATACCTCACCCGCGCAACGCTGCACCTGGCTGCGGTAGTCGTTGATCGAATCGATCAGTTGTTTCTCGTCAGCCGCCAGCGCCTTCGCGGCGAACAGCAAGCCCAACGACAACGTGGCAAGACGCAAAGCGGATGACAGGACACGCATGGAAATCTCCCTTGGATCTGACTGCGCCCATGATGCGCGAAGTGGCCCCCCTGCAGGCAATGGATTTTTCCAAAATGCCGGGGAGGTGATTGCTGTCATTTCACTACTACACTTATCCGAAACCGCCAACCGAGTCTTTCGACGATGTGCTTCCATTGGATTGCCACCTGCCTCGCAATTACCCTGTTTGCCGGCCTGGCTTTCGCCACGGATCAGGAGCAAAAACAGCAAGCGGCCGAGAACAAGGCCGAGGTACTGGAGCAAAAAGCGGCGGATAACCCCAGCCCTGCGCCGGCCCCAAAATCCGAAGCCATTACCCAGTCCGAGGTCCAGTCCGTGGATCCCGCAGGCGTCGCGCCGCTGGACGATGCGATCACTTGCCTGGCCCGTTCGATCTATTGGGAAGCCAAAGGCAAGGACGCTGTCGACATGGAAGCGGTCGCCAACGTCGTCATGAATCGCCTGGGTCACAAAGGTTTTCCGGACACCGTGTGCGGTGTGGTCAAGCAGGGCTCCGAAACCAAAAGCTGCCAGTTTTCCTGGTGGTGTGACGGCCGCTCCGATTCGGTCCAGGAAGAGGTGCCTTACGCACTCGCCAAGGAAATCGCGCGCAAGGCGCTGAATAAACAGCTGCCGGATCGCACAAGCGGAGCCTTGTACTTCCACGACCGCACCGTGAAACCGGATTGGGCCAAGGAGTACATCAAAACGGCGGATATTGGATTGTTCCGCTTCTACAAGCCCCATGATGGCGATGCGAAATAGGAGAGTTTTTCGTTCGCCCCGGAGCGTGTCATCTGGGTGTCATCGAACCCATGTCAACATCCTTGCAAACCGTCTTGAGTGTTCAGCGGAGCGGCTTCTGCTGACAGATGAATTGCGCAAGGAATACCTCAATGAAAGGAGACGCCTCCCTGTTTGCGGCCATTGACCTGGGCTCCAACGCGTTTCGTTTGATGATCGGCCAGTCGGTCAGGCGGAACCAGCAACTGGTGATCCAGGAAGTGAAGACCCTGCGTGAGCCCGTTCGGTTGGCGGAGGGGTTTCAGGGTGGCGCGCTGGACGAAATGGCGCTGGATCGTGGATGGCAGGCGCTCGCGCGATTTGGCAAAAAATTGCGTGGCTTCGAGCCCGGTCGTGTGCGGGCGGTGGCCACCAGTGCGGTGCGCGAAGCTGACAATGCGCAGCTGTTTCTGGCCAGCGCGGAAAGGCACCTGGGTTTTCGTATTGATGTGATTTCCGGGCATGAAGAAGCCCGGCTGGTGTACGCCGGCGTGGCCCATACGGTGCCCGGCACCGAGCGCAAGCGACTGGTCATCGATATCGGCGGCGGTTCCACGGAATTGATTCTGGGGCAGGGCGCTCAACCGCTGTTGACCGAGAGCATCGCCATCGGCAGCGGCACCTTTGGCGCGCGCTATTTTCAAGGCGGCCGCATCTCGGCCCCGGCACTGCTGGAGGCCGAGCGTGTCGCGACTCTGCAGTTCGAACGCGTCGCGCGCCGTTATCGCACGCTGGGCTGGCAGCAGGTCATCGGTTCTTCAGGCACCGCACGCATGCTGGCCAAAGTCCTCAAGGCCAACGGTTTGAACGACGATGGCCACAGCGGAATCACCTACAGCGGCCTGTTGCGTCTTTCGTTGCGCCTGCTGGAAGCAGGGCACGTCGAACAGCTCAGGCTGGCCGGTCTGCAGAGTCATCGCCTGAGCATCCTGCCGGGCGGACTGGTGCTGATGCTGGCGGCGTTCAAAGTCTTTGGCGTCTCGCACATGACACCTTCCGAGCCCGGCTTGCGGTTCGGTGTGCTGCACGGGTTGATGACCAGGCACTAGCGACTGATTCAGGAGTACAGTGCAGACTCGGCTGACCGTAAACCCGTCATGCCACCTTTAAGGTCAAAGGAGTCTGCCACCGTGCACAACATCGGCCTCATCGTTTACCCTGGTTTCCAGGTGCTGGGCCTGGCCATGTGTGCGGCTTTCGAAATGGCCAACGGTGCCGTCGACACTCCGATGTACGACATCACCTTGCTGTCCGAGCACGGCGGTACCGTGCGGACCTCGGCGGGTTTCGGCGTGGAGACCACGGCGTTCCACCATGCCCCCTTCGACACGCTGCTGGTGATGGGCGACAACCTGATCCGTCCTGTCTCGCCCGGTATGGTGGAGTTTTTGCGCAGCGCCAGTCGGACCTCTCGACGCCTGGGGTCCATTTGCACCGGGGCCATCGCATTGGCCGAAGCCGGCCTGCTCGATGGCCGGCGTGCGACCACGCACTGGTGTCATGCGCCGGCATTGCAGCGGGCGTACCCGAAAGTGAGGGTGGAAGAAGACCGGATTTTCATCAACGACGGTAACGTCTGGACCGCGGCGGGCATGAGCGCGTGTGTCGATTTGGCGCTGGCGCTGGTTGAAAAGGATCTGGGCGCCGACGTGGCGCGGCGCGTGGCCCGGCAATTGGTGGTGTATCACCGGCGCGCGGGCGGGCAGTCGCAGTTTTCGGTGATGCTCGAACTCGAGCCCAAGACTGACCGCATCCAGTCCGCGTTGATCTACGCCAAGCAGAACCTGAAGTCCGAGCTATCGGTCGAGGCGCTGGCCAGCGCGGCCAACCTTAGCCCGCGACAGTTCAGTCGTGTGTTTCATGCCGAAACGGGTCAGTCACCGGCCAAGGCTATCGAGAACCTGCGAGTGGAAGCCGCGCGCCTGATGATGGAAACCGGCCGGCATGCCATCGATGTGGTGGCGACAGAGACCGGTTTTGGTGATCGTGAGCGTATGCGCCGGGCTTTTATTCGTGCGTTCGGCCAACCACCGCAAGTCATCCAGCGTGCCAATCGCAGTTGATCCCAGGCCGATGGCCGAGCGCTCTACTGTGGCGAGGGAGCTTGTCGGAACGCCGCACCGTCCCGCTCGGCTGCGCAGCAGTCGCAAAATCCAATGGGCACGGATTGTCCTGAAAGGTGGTGTATTCGACATTCAAGACAAAATATTATTACCGTAATCTGGTCCTCGTTGAAACCCATTCCCCAACGAGATTACCGTCATGACCATCGTCAAAGCCGCCGCCGTTCAGATCGCTCCTGTGCTCTACAGCCGTGAAGGCACTGTAGAAAAGGTCGTCAACAAAATCCTAGAACTCGGCGAGAAGGGCGTGCAATTCGCCGTTTTCCCGGAAACCATCGTGCCGTACTACCCGTATTTTTCCTTCGTGCAGGCCCCATTCAAAATGGGCGCCGAGCACTACAAACTGCTGGACCAGGCCGTCGTTGTCCCTTCCGCGACTACCGATGCGATCGGCAAAGCCGCGAAGGACGCCAACATGGTCGTGTCCATCGGCGTCAATGAACGCGATGGCAGCACTCTCTACAACACTCAGTTGCTGTTCGATGCGGACGGCACCCTGATTCAGGCGCGGCGCAAGATTTCGCCGACCTATCACGAACGGATGATCTGGGGCATGGGCGACGGCTCCGGCCTGCGGGCCACCGACAGCGCCGTCGGCCGCATCGGCCAACTGGCTTGCTGGGAGCATTACAACCCGCTGGCGCGTTACGCCTTGATCGAAGACGGTGAACAGATTCACGCCTCGATGTACCCCGGTTCATTTGCCGGCCCGCTGTTCACTCGCCAGATGGAGGTCAGCATCCGCATGCACGCGCTGGAATCGGCGTGCTTCGTGGTGAATTCGACGGCCTGGTTGTACCCGGAACAGCAGGCGCAAATCATGGCTGACACCGGTTGCGAGATCGGTCCGATCTCCGGCGGCTGCTACACCGCGATCATCGATCCGCAAGGTGAGGTTGTCGGCGCACTGACCGAAGGCGAAGGCGAAGTCATCGCTGACATCGACTTGTTCCAGATCGAAATCCGTAAACGCCAGATGGATGGCCGCGGTCACTACAGCCGACCGGAAATCCTGAGCCTTAACATCGACCGCACGCCCCATCGCCATGTGCATGAACGTAACGCTCAACCGCAGCTGGCGGTGGCTGCCCAAACGGAAGACGTGAGCCAGTAAGCATCGTTGCAAAAAAAAGGCACCTTCATCGTCGTATGAAGGTGCCTTTTTCGCGGGTGTGGGCCTTACAGTTCCATACCCAAAAAGATCAGCGTATTGCCATGGGCCTCGGCCGCTGCACGCTGGTTGTAGCTGTCACGGTGCGAGCAGTTGAAGCCATGTTCGGCTTCCGGGTACACGACGATTTCCACGTTATCGTTGTTGTCGAAGCGCTCGGCGATTTTCTCGACGGCTTCCAGCGGAATGTGGCTGTCCTGTTCACCGAAGTGCATCAGCAGCGGCACTTCGATTTCGTCGGCACGGTCCAGTTGGTTCTGGATGCCGCCGCCGTAATAGGCAATGGCCACGTCCACCAGCCCGTTGGCGGCGGTGTGGTACGAGAGCAGGCCGCCAAAGCAGTAGCCGATGGAAGCGATCCCGCCGTCCAGGCCCGGCTGGGCTTTCAGGGCGTCGATGGCCAGTTCGATGTCCTTCTGCGCCTTGTCGACGTCGGTGGCGTTCATCAACTCGATCGCACGTTTCCAGCCGGCTTCGTCGTAGGTCAGTTCGATACGGTGGCCGCTGCGCCAGAACAGGTCCGGCGCGATCACCAGGTAGCCGTCGGCGGCGTACTGTTCGGCGACGGAGCGAATGTGTTCGTTGACGCCGAAGATCTCTTGGATCAGCACGATCCCAGGGCCTTTCCGGGTATGCGGAATGGCCAGGTAGGCGCCGAATTTACCTTCGGCGCTGTCGATCTCGATCCATTGGGTGGTCACGCTCATGGTGGCTCCTGTCTACGCAAGTGAGGTGGGAGGTACAGCTTGCCACATTAACATTTCAGCGATTGTTGCGACGCCAGAAGAATCGGGCCAGCAACGCATCGAGGCTGAGTTTGCCGGCACCCGAGAGCAGCAGTGGCATCAGGGCGGCGAGGTAGATCAGCGGCAATTTGAAGTTGCCGTAGCCCTTGTTGCTGATGGAGTAACCCTGGGCAAGCTCACTCAATGTAGACCAATCGGCTGGCCAGTGAACGGCAGCGGTCGCAACGACAGTCACCACGATCAACACAATGGCGGAGATCCGCGTACCCAGTCCGACAAGGATGGCGAGGGCGCAGATCAGTTCGGCCCACATCGACAGTTCCCAGTTCAGCGTGGCCGGCACATGGTCGAAGGGAAACGGGAAGCGGTCCTGAATGTCGGCGAACCAGTTTTCGCCGTTCCACTTTTCCAGGCCCGACTCGAAGAATTCCCAGGCGATGAACAACCGCAAGGTCAGAGGGGCGAGCCAGCTACCGGCACGGTCAAGGTTCAGGTGCAGGCCTTTTACGGCCGACGAGATTGCAGCGTTCATGGACTTGGTCTCCGTTCAGTCAGGGATGCGGGGCCCGACGGCCCTGCGCAGGGGTTACTCGCTGGCGCCGCACTTGCCTTCGCCGCATTTGCCTTCAGCCGGTTTTTCCGCGGTGTCGGCCTGGGCCTGGCTGTAGCCGTGGGCCAGCTGTTTCATGCTGAACGCTTCGGACTCGGAAGCCGACGCGACGTTGGACAGGGCCAGGCCGCCCGCAATGATCAGGCCGAGGGTCAGGGAAGAAGTCGAGAGCTTGAACATGGTGATACCCCATAGCATTGAGTGAGTTGAGCGCTTTGATCGGCTGAGCCAATCGACAGGCACATTTCATCAATCGGGTGTATCTGCGATGTGTCGCGGGTGCGGGGTTTTATGGACGGGGTGTGTCAAAAACGGGGCTGTATACATGCTGATACACAGGCAATGCAAATCCCCTGTGGGAGCGAGCAAGCCCCACGGGGAGCAGTGTTGTTATGAGATTGTGTTCAGGCAATCTGTGATTCGCCGCTGACCGCCAGCGTCTAGCGTCAGTGTCCCCGCAATCCCATGGGGCAAGACTTCGGAACCCGGCATGCAAGCGCTGTTGAACGAGATCCTTGACGCAGTTCGTCCCCTGATTGGTCAGGGCAAGGTGGCTGACTACATTCCCGCCCTCGGCACCGTGCCGGCCAACCAGTTGGGCATTGCCGTGTATGGCAACGACGGCGAACTGTTTTGTGCCGGTGACGCCCATACGCCGTTCTCAGTGCAGAGCATTTCCAAGGTGTTCAGCCTGGTGCAGGCCATCGATCATTCCGGCGAAGCCATCTGGCAGCGTCTGGGCCACGAACCTTCCGGCCAGCCGTTCAACTCGCTGGTGCAACTGGAGTTCGAGCGCGGACGCCCGCGCAATCCGTTCATCAACGCTGGTGCGCTGGTGATCTGCGACATCAACCAGTCGCGTTTTGCCGCCCCGGCGTTATCGATGCGCGATTTCGTCCGGCGTTTGTCGGGCAACCCGCAGGTGATGGTGGACGGCAAGGTCGCCGAGTCCGAATACCAGCACCGTGCGCGCAACGCCGCCATGGCCTACCTGATGCAATCCTTCGGTAACTTTCATAACGATGTCGAAGCGGTATTGCGCAGCTATTTCAGCCATTGCGCCCTGCGCATGAGCTGCGTGGACCTGGCCCGGGCGTTCTGCTTCCTGGCCAACGACGGTTTCTGCAAACACAGCGGCGAACAGATCCTCAGCGCCCGCCAGACCCAGCAAGTCAACTCGATCATGGCCACCAGCGGCCTCTACGACGAGGCAGGCAACTTCGCCTATCGCGTCGGCCTGCCTGGCAAGAGCGGCGTGGGCGGCGGGATCGTCGCCGTGGTGCCGGGGCAGTTCACGGTGTGCGTCTGGTCGCCGGAACTGAACACGGCCGGCAACTCGCTCGCGGGCATGGCCGCACTGGAACTGCTGAGCCAGCGAATTGGCTGGTCGGTGTTTTGAGAAATTCGAGCGGGCGGGGTTAATGACGCTTCCGGCGTTTTGCTATACATTTTCCAGCCGCCCCTTGCATGGTGAAACCGCTTCATGTCTCTTGCGCTCGAACGTCTAATCGCTGGCACGCCAATTCCTTTCGCTGGTAACCGCGTCACCGTGGTCAGCCCCGAACTGGCCTTGCGCTTTCAGCCCGGGGACCACCTGCTGGTGGAGCAGGTCAGCGGCGAGTTGCTGCTGATTCCCGTCGCGGACCAGAAAGCGGCGGCAGTAGCGATCGAGCGGGCCGAAGCGGCGTTTACGGCAATGTCCGCCGTGTCGGACCAGGCGATCAGTGAGTTCTTTGATTTCTTTGCCCGGCGCCTTGAAGATCAGGGCTGCTGGGACTTGATCGAGGCGGCCAACCTCGCCGACATCGAGTGGGCCAAGTCTCGTGGACGCTCGACCACGCGGTTGCTGGCCGATGAACGCATGCGCCGCGACATGATCGCGGGCCTCAGGGCCTGGCGCGATGCGTCAGCCACGCGTGGCAAAGTGATCAGTTGCGTCGAGCATGACGGCTGGAAAGTCGAGCAGGTGGTTTCGCCGCTGGGTATCGTCGCCTTCGTCTTCGAAGGACGGCCGAATGTCTTCGCCGACGCCGCTGGCGTGTTGCGTACCGGCAACACTGCGGTGCTGCGCATTGGCAGCGACGCCTTGGGCACGGCGAAAGCCATTGTCACCCATGCGTTGAACCCGGCGTTGAGCGACGCCGGTTTGCCGGTGGGTGCGGTGTCGCTGGTGGAAAGTGTCAATCACGCCGCCGGTTGGGCGATGTTCGCCGACCGACGCCTGTCGCTGGCGGTGGCCCGTGGTTCGGGGCGTGCCGTCAGCCAATTGGGCAGCATCGCGCAGCAGGCCGGCACGGCCGTCAGCCTGCATGGCACCGGTGGCGCCTGGCTGATCGCCGACAAGGAGGCCGACGCCCAGCGTTTTGCCGCCGTCGTGCGCAATTCCCTGGACCGCAAGGTCTGCAACACCCTGAACGTCTGCCTGATCCACCGCGACCGCGCCGCCGAACTGGTGCCGCTGTTTCTGCAGGCCTTGAAACAGGCTGGCGCCGCTCGGGACGAGGGTTGCAAGTTGCACATCGTCGAGGGCAGCGAGACATACCTGCCTTACGATTGGAGGACCGCGAAGGTCGACGTCTGCCGCGCTGAAGGTTATCAAACTGAAGCATTGGCCGAGCCGCTGCCCGAGGACCAGTTGGGCCGCGAGTGGGAGTGGGAAGAAACCCCGGAAGTCAGCCTGAAGATCGTCGACGACCTGGACAGCGCCATCGCCTTGTTCAACCGCTACAGCCCGCAGTTCACCGTGTCGTTGATCAGTGAAGATGCCGAGGCCCATGAGCGTTTCTACAATGCGGTCAACGCGCCTTTTGTCGGCAACGGCATCACCCGCTGGGTCGACGGACAATACGCGCTGAACAAGCCGGAACTGGGGCTTTCGAACTGGGAGAGCGGCCGCCTGTTTGCCCGCAGCGCGATTCTCTCGGGGGATGGTGTGTTCACGATTCGCAGTCGCATGACGCAGGTGGATCTGTCGGTCAAACGCTGAGAACCCCGACCACAGACGCAGGCCGCACTATAATTTAGGTGTCTGCGTCTGCGTTTCGAAAGAGGGTTCGCCATGAAACATCATTCCTTGGAGCATTACTCTCATCAATTGGGAATAATCGCGCATGACGCGTGGCTGACCGCTCGGGTGAAGTCGGCCCTGGCGCTGGCCGATCCTGCCCTTAGTCTGCAAGTCCATGTCAAAACACTTGCAGGAACGGTGGTGTTAAGTGGTCGCGTCAACACCCATAAACAATGTGAGCAGGTCGTTGCGCTGGCCCGCACGGTGAATGGCGTCAATGAAATCGATGCCAGGGAATTGCTGACTCACGTGTTCACGCCCGGAAGCGTTCCAACACCGCCAAGCGCCGAGGACAGCCCGGAGATCCGGTCACCAGCGTCAGGCAAGCCTGACGACAAATGAAACTGGATGCAGCGCTCCCGTGAACCGGGCGCGCTGCATCGGCTGCCGACCTGGATCAAGCCGCTTCCATCGCTTTGCCGTGCACCGCGCAGGTAGTCGGGTGTTCGACCAGCGACACGAACGTGCGGCTGTGGGCATCCAGCGCATCGATCGAACCGGTTTCAATGTCGTAGACACAGCCATGCAGGTTCAGCAGGCCTTTTTCCTGAGCCAGTCGCACGCTCGGGTGGGTCTGGATGTTGGCCAGTTGAGCGATCACATTCTCCCGCACCATCGAACTCACCTTCGCCGCGTCATTGGCGTGAGGGCGCGATTCATTGATCACTTTCGCCGACTCGGCGTGTTGCAACCAGCCGCTGACGGCGGGCAGGTGGTCCATGCATTTGCACGAGGCGACGGCGGTCATGGCGCCGCAGTCCGAATGGCCACAGATCACGATGTCGGTGACGCCCAGCACGGCAACCGCGTATTCGACCGTGGCCGATACACCGCCTGGATGCGGGCTGTAGGAGGGCACAATGTTGCCGGCGTTACGGATTACGAACAGTTCGCCGGGCTCTTGCTGGGTCAGCAATTCCGCACGACACGACTGTCGGAGCAAGTGATAGAGCAGGGCGGCGGTGACGTAGGCGAGGCCGAGTTTTTCGCCGATCACTTTGGCCGCGGCTTCCGGCCGAGCTTGAAGTTGATCGCGCTGATGATGCCGTCGCCGAATTGTCCATGAACCAGGGCTTTCAGGGTGGTGCCGTAAATCTGGATCATCTCGTAGAAGCGGTAGATGGTCGGGTCGGTCGGGACAGGATCGACGTGGTCAGGGTCAGACTCGGGTCGTTGTAAGCGTGGGACTGTTGCATCGGGTATCTCCTGTCGGCGTGGTGTTGCTTGGGTGTGAAGCCATCTTCTGCTGGTTGATTCATAGCGTCCAAGACCGATATGCAATGCTGCGCATAAGGCCTGCCTATAGGTTCAATCCTGCGGCGGTTTCACCCGTGCTGCCGCGGCACTGCACGTGTCACAGCCAACCTTGTCGCAACAGATTCGCCGACTGGAGGAAACACTGGGGGGTAGCCTGTTCGATCGCACCTCGCGCACGGTCAGGCCGACTGACGCGGGCGAGGCCTGCATCGGGTGTGCGAGGTGGGGGCTGGTGGCGTTGGAGGCGGGCAAACGGACGCTGCATAACGTGAAGGAATTGCCGTTATGGAGTTGGTTCTGGGAAAGCCGAGTCGTCGACGTCAGTCATCGACTGACTGGCACACTCCATTGGGCGCCTTGCCGGTGGAAGACACGACCACCGAATCGTCATCGGCCAGGACGATGGACAGTGTGATGCCGGAGCTCTTGGCTTCGAAGCGGCGATCATTGATGGCTTTGGTTTCGGCTTCCTTGCCGTTGATCATCACCGGCCCGTCCTGATCCGCCTGGACGAGGATCTTGCCAGGGCACTCCACTGCGAATGACGGGACTCCGTTGACGCTGTTTGCCTGAACAGCGCTCGTCATCAGCAGCAACAGCAGGAATTTCAGGTTGTTTTTCATCGCAAGTCTCCAGGGACCAACAGCGGATACCTTTAACGATAGCTTTGTTTGGCACAGTGGAGACAAACAAAAAGGCCCCGCTCGATCATCATTCGAGCGGGGCCTTTTTATTGCGTTGAATTATCAGTAGAACCGGTCAATCACCCGAACTTCATTCTGGTTCTGCATCGAGGCCCAGGCCTGTTTCAGCGTTTGCAGAACATTACCGATGAAGTCTTTGTCGGCTGCGGCTTTTTTGCCGACATAGCCCTGACCGCGACGGTACATCTTCAATCGGGCCAGCAGATTCTGGTTGTTCTGGTCGAACTCGGCTTCATGGGCATGCGGCGACAGGCAGTCGATATGCACCTGGCCCGATTTGCTGATCCACAGGATATGGCTGTCGTGGCTGTCTTTTTGCGCAGCGAACATACGAGCCAGTTCATCGATGGTGGGTTGATTGTTCAGATTCATATAAAGCCCCTTGACCATTTGGTGATCTTTCAAAGTTGATTCGCTAATACAGGTAGCCCATCGGTTAGTTGATCCCTGGCACCGAAACCAGGACGTCAGCGGTCGGCCGCCGAAATGACGGGGTCCCGCGTCTGTTGCATGTAGTCGTGTTGAATAACTGCTACGCAATAGCGTCACAACGAAGAGAAGCAGCGATAACCTTCGGGCCACTACCGACGTTTTCAGGGTCGGCCACAAGCTTCATGAGGATTGATCGCCAGCGCTTCTCGTCCTTGTACTGGACGTTCGGGCCAGGTCAGCTTCTTCAATCTGCCTTGTGGGCAGCGTGTATCCGGGAAAAACAGCTCGGCGGTCAGACGAGCTTGCTCAAACATGTTGCCGTACTCCCGATCGGGGAGATGTCTGCATCATGCAAGGGCAAATCGGAGGCGTCAACGGTTTTGTAGTGATTATTTTCAAGCACTACATATTGTCGGACAAAGCTGTTTGGAATGAGAAAGCGGAACTGGAGAACGTCACTCAGGACGATAGCGGTGAGCTTTGGAAGCGATAAAAGGTGCAGGGGAAATCGTCTACCGGCTGCTGATGCCGTGTGTACGTGCCGCCGGTGAGATCGTCAATCACACTCGCCCAGAACAAACGCGCGGGCTGATTGGCGTCGATGTGGAAAATCTGCCATTGACCGGGGAGCTGGCTCAAGAGGGTGGATGCGACAAACGTCGCGACACCTTGGCCACGAAAGCGGCGGCTGACGAACAGGTAGCCGATGTTGTGCTCGGCGCCGGGAAGATGGGTGCGGTCATCCACGGTCACGAAACCGGCCAGTTCCCCATCGACCTTGATCAAAAAGGGGCGGGTGGCAGGGTTTCGCCAGTAATCCTGTTGGTCCTGGAGGTTGAAGAAACCATTCGCGCCGAGTTTCAGCGGCAGCCATTCACTGAAGTCGTGCAGGTAGAACTGCATCAGGTTTTCAATGGTTTCCAGTTCATCGCGCTGTGCGGCGTGCAGTTCAATCGAGGGCATGCGGGCTCGCTCCTGATGTCAGCGGATCTGATGAACAGTAGACCATTGCCCGATCACGCCTTGCTCGCCGGTTTTGCTGCGCGCTTGCCAGCCGTCGCGGGTTTGCGCTTGGCCGGTTTGCGTTTGTTTTTCCATGGCGCGCCACCGCGCCCGGCCGGGCTTGCCGGGCCGCTGATGGTCAGGCTGAGGCCGGCGCAGCGGGCCACCTGCTTGCTCATCCACGCGGCTTGTTTGGTGACGAACTCTTCCAGGCTCATTTCGCCGCTTTGCACCATGTCCAGCGCCTGTTCCCAGATCGCCGTGGTGCCCGGATCGGCAATGGCACGTGGCACCGCGTCGATCAGGCTGAAGGCGGCCGGCGTCGCGGCCAGTGCCTTCCCGTTCTTGATCAGGTAACCGCGGTCGAGCAGGCCCTGGATGATCGAGGCGCGGGTGGCTTCGGTGCCGATCCCGGTGGTGTCCTTGAGTTTCTGCTTGAGCAGTGGGTCTTCCACCAGTTTGGCGACGTTCTTCATCGCTTTGATCAAGTCACCTTCGGTGAAGGGTTTGGGCGGCTGGGTCCAGAGGTCCTTGAGCTTCACGTCGGCCACCGTGCACTCACGTCCTTCGGCCAATGTCGGCAAGGTTTGTGGCGCTGGCGCTTCGCGGCCCTTGGCCGGGGCGAGGGCCTCGGGCAGGGCGCGTTTCCAGCCAGGCTCGATGATCTGCTTGCCGACGGCGCGCAAGGCTTGACCGGCGCAGTCGAAGTCGGCCTGGGTCCGGTCGTATTCATGATTGGGCAGAAACTGCGCCAGATAACGTGCACGGATCAGGGTATAGACCGCACGCTGCTTGCCCGCCAGCCGATCAAGGTTTTTTGCCGCGGCAGTGGGGATGATGCCGTGGTGAGCGCTGACTTTCGCATCGTTCCACGCCCGTGAGCGGCGCTGGGGTTCCAGGTAGTCCTGCAAGGCGTTGAGGGCCGGATCAGCTTGCCTCAACGCTGCCAGAATACCTGGCGCTTCGCTGTGTTGACTGACAGGCAGGTAGCCGCAATCACTGCGCGGATAGGTAATGACCTTGTGGGTTTCGTAAAGCGCCTGGGCGATGTCGAGCGTTTCCTGGGCGCCGAGGCCAAGCTTCTTCGAGCAGACTTCCTGCAAGGTGCCCAGATCGAACGGCAGCGGCGCCACTTCTCGCATCCGCTCGGTACGCAGCTTGATCACCCGGGCACTCGCCGCATTGCCAATCGCCGCCGCCGCTTGTTGCGCGAGCGCCTGGTCGAGGCAGCGATCCTGATCGTCGCAAGCGTCGGAGGCCGCGCGCCACTGTGCGGTGAACGCGGTGCCATCGTGCAGCAGCTGCACGTCGATGGCCCAGTAAGCCACGGGGACGAAATCGGCAATGCTGCGGTCGCGATCCACGACCAGCCGCAGGGTCGGCGTTTGCACCCGACCGACCGGCAACACGCCCTGGTAGCCGGACTGGCGCCCCAGCAGCGTGAACAACCGGCTCATGTTCATCCCGATCAGCCAGTCGGCCCGTGAACGGCCCAATGCCGAATGATAGAGACTGAACGTCTCCGCTCCCGGTTTCAGTGCAGCCAACGCCTTGCGGATCGACGCATCGTCCAGCGCCGACAGCCACAATCGCTGGATCGGCCCGCGATAACGGCAATGCTCCACCAGTTCCCGGGCGATCATTTCGCCCTCACGGTCGGCATCGGTGGCGATCACCAGCTCATCGGCCTCGCCAAGCAAGCGTTTGACGGCCTTGTATTGACTGGCGGTGCGCGGTTTGACGGTCATTTTCCATTTGTCCGGAATGATCGGCAGATCCGCCAACACCCAGCGCTTGTAACGTGCGTCGTAGGCATCCGGCGGCGCGGTTTCCAGCAGATGGCCGATGCACCAGGTTACCGTGACGTCCGTTCCCAGCCAGCAGCCGTCGCCGCGACGCCGAGCGCCGAGCACGGCCGCAATGTCTTTGGCCTGGGAAGGTTTTTCACAGAGGTACAACCGCATAACCACCATCGTTCATCAGCTGCCGGAAGGTGCACAGAATGGCGGCTGATGAGCGATGGAGCAATCTTTATCTGTATGGATGTACAGCTTGTGCATGTCCAGACATTGCAACGATCTGCAGATCGAGGCGCTCAATGGGAGGACACAAACTGCGCGTTCTCCAGAGGCGGCAGGGCGAACGAGCCTTTCATTCGCGTCACCTCATCGGTGGGCGTACGACCGAACAGCCTTTTGAATTCGCGACTGAACTGCGAACCGCTTTCATAGCCGACTTGCGAAGCGGCCGACGCGACGCTGCAGCCGTTGCGCGCCATCAACAGGCGGGCCTGATGCAGGCGCGTGGTCTTCAGGTACTGCATCGGCGAGGTGTGGGTGATCGCTTTGAAATGCGCGTGGAAGGTCGGCACGCTCATGTTGGCCTCCCTGGCCAGGTCTTCCACCTCCAACCGTTCGCCGAGGCTGGCGTGGATTTTTCGCAGGGCCAGGGATATACGGCCAAATCGGCCTTTGGCGCTGAGGGCGGCGCGCATCGAACCGCCCTGAGCGCCGGCAAGAATCCGGTAATAAACCTCGCGCACCAGCGCCGGTCCGAGCAGGCGACTGTCCAGCGGCGAGTCAAGCGCCTCCAGCAGCCTCAGGACCGATTGGCTCAGGCGCGGTTCCATGGGCGAGGCGAACATGCCTTGGGGCGCGGCCGACGGTTGGTCGTCGAGTTGCAACATCAGTTCGGCGACGAGGTTGAAGTCCAGATGCAGATAGATCGCCAGCAGCGGTTCGTCCTCGCTGGCGTCGGTTTCCATGGTGAAGGGAACCGGCACGGTCACCGCCAGATAATGCCGGGCATCGTAGAGGTAGGTCGTTTCCCCCCAATAGCCGCGTTTGCGCCCCTGGCAGACGATGACGATGCCCGGATCGTAAAGCACCGGGGTGCGATGCAGCGGACGGTTTGAGCGCAGCAAACGCACATCCGCCAGCGCGGTGAGGTTGTAGCCTTCGTCCGGAGCGAGTCGGCTGAGCAGGTCGATCATCCGTTGCTGGCAATCGTTTTGATCTACGGCTGATGGGCTCACGGTTCGGTCCTGATGAGTGTTCATTGGGCTTGAATGTGACCCTGCCGTTCGCACAAAGCAATCAACTCATAGGATTAGGCAAATAACTCGCAGCAATGGGCGTTCAGTCCGCGCGTGTGCACTTCTACCATGGTGTCGAGCCTGACTGTCGCGCTGTGCGGCAGCACTACCTGGGTGGAATGTGACCATGAGTACAAAAAAGACCCTCTTCATCACCGGCGTCAGCAGCGGTTTCGGCAAGGCGTTGGCCAACGAGGCACTTGCGGCGGGGCATCGGGTGATCGGCACTGTGCGCAGCGAATCGGCGCGGGTTGAGTTCGAGGCGCATGCCTCGAAACAGGCTTTCGGTCGATGCCTGGATGTCACTGACTTCGCGCGGATCGACGCGGTGGTGGCCGAGGTCGAAGCCAGCCTCGGCCCGGTGCATGTATTGGTCAATAACGCTGGCTATGGTCACGAAGGTATTTTCGAAGAGTCGGCCCTTGAAGAAATGCGCCAGCAGTTTGAGGTGAATGTGTTCGGCGCGGTGGCGGTGACCAAGGCTTTCGTGCCCTTTTTTCGCCAGCGCCGGGCAGGGCACATCATCAACATCACGTCCATGGGCGGTTTCATCACGATGCCTGGCATTGCCTATTACTGCGGGAGCAAATTTGCACTGGAGGGGATTTCCGACACCTTGAGCAAGGAACTCAAGCCATTCGGCATCGCGGTCACGGCCGTTGCACCGGGATCGTTTCGCACTGATTGGGCCGGGCGTTCAATGCGCCGATCCGAACGCAGCATTGCCGAATACGATGCCACTTTCGACCCGATCCGTAGCGCGCGGCAGAACAAGAGCGGCAAACAGTTGGGCGATCCGGTGAAAGCCGCGCGAGCCATGTTGACGTTGATTGACAGTGAGGCGCCACCTGCGCACCTGTTGCTCGGTAGCGATGCGCTGCAGCTGGTGCGCGAGCGGCTGGAGGCGATGACGCGTGAAATCGAGGCGTGGGAAGCGGTGAGCCGGTCCACGGACGGATAAAGCACTTGATCCCGTTCGGCTGCGAAGCCGTCGTGATGGCAAAATCTGGGTTATACCTGAAGCTGTGTTCTCACGTTTTGGGGCCGCTGCGCGCCCCATCGCGAGCAAGTCGGACCGCCGCTCGCACGCTCCTACAGGTTTATCATCATCCCGAGGAACGCAATTCATGAAAAGCTCCGGTCCCAGTCCTGTCATCACCATTGCCGAGCAACCAGGCACCCTGCTGGTGAAGTTTCACGATATTCAGGTGGCCGCGTCCACCCGCGCGCTGGTGCTGCTGGAGGCCAATTACCCTCCGGTGTATTACGTCCCGCGGGAGGACATCGACGAGCAATATTTTGCCCGCACCGATCACACCAGCTATTGCCCTTACAAGGGCGACGCGAGCTATTTCAGCCTGCAGATTACGGGGCATGAGGGGGCCAATGCGGCATGGAGTTATGAAAACCCCAAAGTGTCGGTAGAACAAATCAAGAATCATGTGGCCTTCTATCCCGATCAAGTGAAGTTCGAGATTCTCGAAAACATTGAATGAGGGGCGCTTCAGCGAAGATAGAGCTTCTACGGCTGACAACCCCGTCACACCTACGGGTGAGGCGGGGTTTGGCCAATACAGCTATTGCCAATCACCTCCTGTACCGATGACAATGCGATTCATTATCAGTCGCGAATTATTCCATTGTCATGTCCGCCAACGATTTGTCCCTGCGCAGCGCCGTCAATGATCTGTATTGCGACCACCACGGTTGGCTTAATGGCTGGCTGCGCAAGCGCTTGGGTAACGCCTTCGATGCGGCGGATCTGGCGCAGGACACCTTCGTCCGGGTGATCAAGGCGCGCAACGCGCTGGAGATACGCGAGCCGCGGCCGTACCTGTCGATGATCGCCAAGGGCTTGTTGATTGACCTGTTCCGCCGGCGTTCGCTGGAACAGTCGTATCTGGAAGCCTTGGCGGCCATGCCCGAAGGGCAACAACCTTCGCTGGAAGAGCAGGCGATCCTGCTGCAAGCCCTGATGGAAATCGATCGTTTGCTGCAAGGGTTGGGGCCGAAGGTCAAACAGGCGTTCATTCTGTCTCAGTTCGAAGGCCTGACCTACCCGCAGATTGCCCAGCGCCTGGGCGTCAGCGTGCGCACCATCAACAATCACATGGCCAAGGCCATGGAGCATTGCTGTCTGATGCAAATCCAGTTGCAGCTGGCATGAGCCTTTCACCCGCCGAATTGAAGGCGATCAGTGTCGCGGCTCAGTGGTATGCACGCCTACAGTCAGGTGTCGCGACCGACACCGATCGCGCGGCATGGAACGAATGGCTGCTCGCCGACCCTGTGCACACTCAAGCCTGGCAGCGCATGGCCGCCGTCGGCGAGCAAATGAGTCGCGTGCCTGGCGCTTTGGCCTCACCGGCCTTGCGCGGCGCTGACAGCTCGCGTCGGCAGGTGTTGCGTAGTGTCGTGGTACTGGCCTCGGCCGGTTCGCTGGGTTGGTTGGGATGGCGCAGTGAAACAAGCCAGAACCTGTTCGCCGATTTCCGCACTGCCGTGGGTGAGCGCCGGGAGTTCCGCCTGGCGGATGGCAGTTCATTGCTGCTGAATACCGACACGTCGGTCAACCTGCGTTTCGATGGGCACCAACGGGTGCTGGAACTGTTGTGGGGCGAGATGCTTGTCACGACCGCTGTCGATCCTTCGCAGCGACCGTTCAAGGTGGTCACTCGCCATGGCGAGGTGCTGGCGCTGGGGACACGGTTTATCGTCCGGTCCGGGCATCGGGACGGCGAGGTGGCCGTGCTTGAGAAGGCGGTGGAAGTGACTTCATCTGGCGTTGGCCCGAAGGTGCGCCTCGAAGCTGGCCAGTCCCTGAGTTTCAATCCTGCTTCACTGGGGACGGTACGGCGCAATGATGCTTCGACGGGCGCCTGGCAGCAGGGCAGCATCATCGCCATCAATCGTCCGTTGGCCGAGTTGCTGGCCGACCTGTCGCGCTATCGCACTGGCGTGCTGCGCTGTGATCCGCGCATTGCCCATCTGAAGGTGTCCGGGGCGTTCCCCATCGATAACACGGACCTGGCGCTGGCTGCGCTGGAAAGCGGTTTTTCCCTGCGTATCAGCCGATTCAGTCGCTATTGGGTCAATGTTTCCGGCTGAGGCGACAAAAAATAATTTCAGTCTTTTGCACTTTTCATTCACATCGTTCGGCTCATCCCTCAGTGAGTTTTATTGATGATCTTTGGGGGAGGGTAAGCATGTCTCGGGT
Source organism: Pseudomonas sp. IT-P171 (assembly GCF_949767765.1). NCBI lineage: Bacteria > Pseudomonadati > Pseudomonadota > Gammaproteobacteria > Pseudomonadales > Pseudomonadaceae > Pseudomonas > Pseudomonas sp. IT-P171. The sequence continues at coordinate 241,102 of NZ_CATKQN010000060.1, read as the reverse complement.
CTACACGTCAGGTCGTCTGGCGATTGCAGTGAACGTCGGATTGATCGCGGCAACGTCGATGTGCGTATGGCCGGTCGCGGCGATGGCGGCGCAACAGCAAACTTCGGTTCAATCCTTCGACATTGCTGGCGGCAGTCTGACCGAAGTCCTCAGTCATTTCGCCAGTGCGGCGGGCGCCGCCATTTCCTTTGATGCGCGACAAACCGAAGGGCTGAAGTCCCCCGGACTCAAGGGGGCGTTCGGTGTGAGTGAAGGATTCGCGCGAATTCTGGGCGGCAGCGGTCTGCAAGCCGAACCCCAGGCCAACGGCACTTACGTGCTGCGGCCAGTACCGGCCACCGGCTCGGCACTGGAACTGGGGGCGACCAACATCAACGGGCAGATGCTGGGCGCGACCACCGAGTACAGCGGCTCGTACACCACGGGCGCGGTGACCATCGGCAAGGGCGAGCACTCGCTCAAGGAAACGCCGCAATCGGTCACGGTGATGACCCGCAAGATGCTTGACGACCAGAACCTCAACACCATCGAACAGGTCATGGAAAAGACGCCGGGCATTACTGTCTACGACTCGACCATGGGCGGCAAATATTTCTATTCGCGCGGCTTCCGTATGTCGGGCCAGTACCAGTACGACGGCGTGCCGCTGGATATGGGCAACCTTTATGTTCAGGCCGACAGTTTCAGTGGTGACATGGCGTATTACGACCGGGTCGAAATCCTTCGTGGTGCCGCGGGCATGATGAAGGGTTCGGGTGGCACGGCCGGCGGGGTGAATTTCGTGCGCAAGCGCGGCCAGACCGCGCCGCATACGGACATCACGCTGTCCGGTGGCAGTTGGGACAATTATCGCGGACAGGTCGACACCGGCGGACCGCTGAACGACTCCGGCACAGTGCGCGGCCGGGCGGTAGTCGCCGAGCAGAGCCGGCATTACTTTGTGGACGACGCCAGTCGCAAGGATCAGGTGTATTACGGTGCCCTCGATTTTGATGTCAGCCCCGACACGACACTCGGGCTGGGCGTTGCCTATGAAGACGTCGACGCCAATCCCTGCTGGGGCGGTCTGCCGCGTTACCGGGATCGCAGTGACCTGAAGCTCAGCCGCTCCAGCTGCCTCGACCCTTCCTGGAACACCTGGCGCAGCCAGCGCACCACCGTCTTCAGCGATCTGAAACATCAAATCAACGAAGACTGGTCCTTGAAGGTCGCAAGCGTTTACACCAAAAACACCCAGGACATCAAATACGCGTTTGCCTCAGGCGCGGTGACTCCCGGCACCAACACCACGGGTATGCTCGGCAGTATGTATGACTACGACCAGGTCGATTACGGCCTGGATGCCTACGTGGACGGCAAGTTCGACGCGTTCGGCCAACAACACGAATTGGTGGCAGGTTTCAACGCCAGCCGTGCGAAAAAAGACGACTTCTACTCAGTGGCGTTTCTGCCGCAGCGGCAGAATGTGTTCAACCCCGACAAGCATGTTCCTGAACCGGACGACAGCTACTTCATCGACAACTCGTCTCGCGGCGGGCCGGTCAATTCCGTGACCAAACAGAAAGGCGTTTACTCGACGTTGCGCCTGAAACTGGCAGATCCGTTGACCCTCGTCGTCGGCGGTCGTGTGAGCTGGTACAACTCGGAAACCGACTACGACTTCATCAATACAGGCACCTCGGAACACGCCAGCACCACGGAGACAGGCCAGGTCACGCCATTTGCCGGCGTGCTGCTGGACCTGAACGAGCACCTGACGGCTTACGCCAGCTACTCGGATATCTTTACCCCTCAAGGCAACTTTCGTTCGGAAGACGGTTCGGCCCTCAAACCGCTGGTGGGGCAGAGTTATGAATTGGGGATCAAGGGCGCCTGGTTCGATGGTCGCCTGAACAGCTCGTTCAACCTTTTCCGCACCATCCAGAAGGACCAGGCGCAGACGGACTTCAATTCCTCTTGCCCGTCATCGGATGGCTACTGCTATGTCAACGCGGGAAAAGTGCGCGCCCAGGGTTTCGAGGCCGAGATCAGCGGTGAAGTGATCGAACGATTGCAATTGCTCGCGGGTTACACCTACACCCAGACCAAGACCCTCGACGACATCGACACCAGCCTGAACGGCGCCGCGTTCAACAGTTATGTGCCGAGACACGTGTTGCGCATGTGGGGTGATTACGCGCTGGGCGGTGCTCTTGAGCGGTTCACCCTGGGGGCCGGCGTCAACGCGCAAAGCGATAATTTCCGCGTCTCTCCGGCCACTGGCGACAAGATCACTCAGTCAGGTTATGCGATCTGGAACGGTCGGATCGGCTACCGCATCGACGACACCTGGTCGGTGGCGTTGAACGGCAACAACCTGTTCGACAAGCGTTATTACACCACCATCGGTACCGAGAGCTTCGGCAACTATTACGGCGACCCACGCAACTTCATGGTGTCGGTCAAAGCGAGTTTCTGACGCTCGCCTCCCTGGAAAAGCCGCGCCATTGCGCGGCTTTTTAATGATTGCGATCAGCTCACCGAACCGCCTGCACCAGCGTCGATTCATCAATCTGACCAATCGAAGTGACCCCGGTTAACGTCATCGCCACGCGCATCTCTTTGGCGAAAATGTCCAGCATGTTTTCCACCCCGCGTTGACCGTCGGCGGCCAGCGCGTACGCCATGGAACGCCCCAGCAACACGCCTTTCGCGCCCAGCGCCAGCATCCTCACGACATCGAGCCCCGAGCGGATTCCCGAGTCGACCAGCACCGTCAGGTCATTGCCCACCGCTTGCATGATCGGCGGTAATGCCTTGGTGGTGGAGAGCACGCCGTCCAGCTGCCGCCCGCCGTGGTTCGACACCACAATGCCGTCCGCGCCAAAGCTGACTGCGTCCCGGGCATCCTGAGGGTCGAGGATGCCTTTGATGATCATCGGGCCTTGCCAGAAATCCCGTATCCATTCCAGATCGCTCCAGCTGATCGACGGGTCGAAGTTGTTGGCCAGCCAGCCCATGTAGTCTTCGAGGGTGACGGCTTTGCCGAGGTACTTCGAGATGTTGCCCAAGTCATGCGGACGACCCATCAGGCCGACGTTGAAGGCCCAGTCGGGTTTGGTCATGGCTTGCAGGATTCTTCGCGAAGACGCAAAAGGCCCGGACATCCCCGAGTGTGCGTCCCGGTAGCGCGCGCCGGGCGTGGGCATATCGACGGTGAACACCAGGTTTTTCACCCCGGCGGCCTTGGCCCGCTCCAGGGCATTTTTCATGAAGCCTCTGTCTTTCAGTACATACAGCTGAAACCAGATGGATTGTTGGGTTTGGGTCGCCACTTCTTCGATCGAGCACACCGAGACCGTTGACAGGCACAGGGGGATGCCTTTGTTTTGTGCGGCCTTGACCGCTTGCACTTCGCCACGACGGGCGAACATGCCTGTCAGGCCGACCGGTGCGAGGATGATCGGCATCGCAAGGGGCTGGTCGAAGAGGGTGGTTTCAAGGCTCAGGGTTTCGACGTTTTTCAGGATGCGCTGACGCAGGCTGATACCCGTCAGGTCGGCGCTGTTGGCCCTCAGTGTGTGCTCGGCATAAGCGCCGCCGTCGATGTAGTCGAACAGGAAGCGGGGAAGTTTGCGGCGGGCTGCCTCGCGGTAGTCGGATGCGGATGAAATGATCATGGTGCCTCGGTCGGGTGAGTGGCGGGGCGATGGATGCTTCGGGTCAGAGTAGCGAAAACGGCTCGCGATTGCGGTAATTCTGTTCACTTGAGGAAGTGGATACCGATTTGAACTCGCGGATGTCAGCGGAACCCTGTGGGAGCTGGCTTGCCAGCGATGGACGTCCAGACAGCGCGTTCATTCAGACAGCGCGTTATCGTTAACGACCATCGCTAGCAGGCTGGCCTACCAATCAATTCATCAAGTCAGGTGTCAGTTGGTATCCAGATCCACATTCTTGGTCTCACGCAAACAAATCATCCCCACCACCAGGCTCACCGCAGTAATCACTACCGGGTACCAAAGCCCGTAGAAAATGTCACCGGTATACACCACCAACGCGAACGACACCGTCGGCAGAAACCCGCCAAACCAGCCATTACCGATGTGATAAGGCAGGGACATCGAGGTGTAGCGGATGCGCGTCGGGAACAGTTCGACCATCAGCGCCGCCAGCGGGCCGTAGCACATGGCGGAGATGATGATCAGCACCACCATCAGCGCCACGATCATCGGCTTGTTGACCTGTTGCGTATCCGCTTGTGACGGATACCCCGCCAATGTCACTGCGCCGCGCAGGGCCGCTTCGTCGTAGCCATCGATTTTTACCTCACCAACGCTGACCTGCACGTCGCTGCCGGTCGGGGCTGCTTCACTGGTGTAGGGCAAGCCCTGTTTCACCAGGAAGGTTTTGACCTTGTCGCAAGGGCTGTCAAATTTCGCCTTGCCCACCGGATCGAACTGGAAGGTGCACGTGGCCGGGTCGGCCAGTACGGTGATCGGCGCCTGGCGACTGGCTTGGTCGATGGCCGGGTTGGCGTAGTGAGCGATGGACTTGAAGATCGGGAAGTACAGCGCGGTGGCCAGCAACAGGCCGATCATCAACACCGGTTTGCGCCCGACCTTGTCCGACAGCCAGCCAAAGAAAATGAAGAACGGCGCGCCGATGATCACGCTGACGATCAAAAGGCTGTTGGCCAGTGCCGGATCCATTTTCAGGAACTGGGTGAGGAAGAACAGCACATAAAACTGCGCCGCATAAAACGTCACTGCTTGCCCGGCGTTGATGCTGAACAGGGCGATCAGCACGACTTTGAGGTTTTCCCATTTACCGAAGGAATCACGCAGCGGCGACTTGCAGAGTTTGCCTTCCTCTTTCATTTTCACGAACGCAGGAGATTCGTGCAGGCTCAGGCGAATCCAGGTCGAGATGCCCAACAGCACGATCGAAAACAGAAACGGAATCCGCCAGCCCCAGACTTCGAACTGGTCACCGGTGAAATAACGGCAACCCAGCACCACGAGCAGCGACAGCAGCAAGCCGAGGGTTGCAGTGGACTGAATCCAGCTGGTGTGGAAGCCGCGTTTGCCGATGGGCGCGTGTTCCGCGACATAGGTCGCAGCGCCGCCGTATTCACCGCCCAGGGCCAGCCCCTGAAGCATACGCAACACCACCAGAATGATCGGCGCGGCGATGCCGATGCTGGCGTAGGTCGGCAGCAGCCCGACGCAGAACGTCGCCACACCCATGAGGATGATGGTCGCGAGGAAGGTGTATTTACGCCCGATCATGTCCCCCAACCGACCGAACACCAGCGCACCGAAGGGGCGCACGATGAAGCCGGCGGCGAACGCCATCAGCGCAAAGATGAACGCGGTGGTGTCGTTGACCCCGGCGAAGAATTGTTTGCTGATGACCGCCGCGAGGGCACCGTAGAGGAAGAAGTCGTACCACTCGAACACCGTCCCGAGTGACGAAGCGAAAATGACTTTGCGGGTGTCGCGGCTCGTGTCGACGCTGCGTGTGATGTCCAGGGGCTGTACATGTTCTGACATATCGGTATCCCTCACAGTGATTGTTTTTGTTGTTCCACTGTCGGCGCCTGCCTTGTGGGCGGGTGCCGCTACTGTCAATTCGACGCTACCTGCATCGATCTTGCTGATTTACCCGATCCCTGTAGCAGCTGCCGCAGGCTGTGATCTTTTGACCTTGATGCTCTGGCGCGCCATGGGCGCCAAAAGATCGCAGGCTTCGCCAGCGCCTACATTGACCGAGTTTGGCATTCAGACGTTCGTGACCAGTTCCCTTTCCTGGCTGTTGCTCCTTGTATTGGGGTTAAGAATGAGTTGCGCGGCTTTTTCGGCAATCATCAGCGTAGGCGAACAGGTGTTGCCCGAGGTGATGCGCGGCATGATCGACGCATCGGCAATGCGCAGGCCGGGGATGCCATGGACTTTGAGCTGCGCATCGACCACCGCGTCGGCGTCGTCGCCCATGCGGCAGGTGCCGACCGGATGGAAAATCGTCGTGCCGATGCGGGCGGCGGCTTCGTGCAGTTCTTCTTCAGTCTGCAAGCGGTCACCGGGCAGGTATTCCACCGGCTTGAATGCTTGCAGGGCGGGGGCGGAAACGATGCGCCGGGTCAGGCGTATCGCGTCAGCCGCGACGCGCAAGTCTTCCGGGTGGCTCAAATAATTAGGTTGGATCAGCGGTGCTTCCTGGGGATTCGCCGAACGAATGTCGATTCGACCACGGCTCTGCGGGCGCAAATCGCAGACCGACGCGGTGAAGGCGGGGAAGGCGTGCAATGGCTCGCCGAAACGTTCCAGCGACAAGGGTTGCACGTGGTATTCGAGGTTCGCCGAGGTCTGTTCCGGCCCTGACCGGGCAAACGCACCGAGCTGACTTGGCGCCATGGACAGCGGCCCGCTGCGGTCATACAGGTAACGCAACCCCATGCCCATTTTGCCCCAGACGCTGCCGGCGATCTGGTTCAGGGTCCGGGCATTTTCCAGTTTATAGATCAGCCGCAGTTGCAGGTGATCCTGCAGATTGCCGCCCACGCCGGGCAGCTCATGCATCACGCCGATCCCCAGTTTTTCCAGGAGTGGGCGAGGGCCGATGCCGGAGCGTTGCAGGATGCTCGGTGAACCGACAGCGCCAGCGCAAAGGATGATTTCCTTGCGTGCCTTGAACGTTTTTACCTGGCCTTGCCAGCGCGTGCTGACCGCCGAGGCGCGGCCGTTTTCCAGGAGCACGCGGTCGACTTCGACGTCGGTCAGTACGGTGAGGTTGGGACGGAGACGGACCGGTTTGAGAAATGCCTTGGCCGCGTTCCAGCGAATGCCGGCTTTCTGATTGACCTGGAAGTAGCCGCAACCTTCGTTGTCGCCCTGGTTGAAGTCGTCGATGCTGGCGATGCCGCTTTGTTCGGCTGCGCTGCGAAACGCATCGAGAATCGGCCATGACAGTCGCTGGCGCTCGATCCGCCATTCCCCGGCGGCACCGTGGAATTCAGAGTCGCCGGCAAAGTGATTTTCGCTTTTCTTGAACAGCGGCAGGACGTCGTTCCAGCTCCAGCCGGGATTGCCGTCGGCGGCCCAGCGGTCATAGTCGCCAGCCTGGCCACGCATGTAGATCATGCCGTTGATAGAGGAACAGCCGCCGAGCACCTTGCCACGGGGGTAACTCAGGGCGCGACCTTGCAGGCCAGGTTGCGCTTCGGTCTTGAAGCACCAGTCGGTGCGCGGGTTGCCGATGCAGAACAGGTAACCCACGGGGATGTGAATCCACGCGTAGTTATCGCGGCCGCCGGCTTCAAGCAGCAGCACGCGGTGTTGCGGATTGGCCGATAACCGATTGGCCAGCAAACAACCGGCCGGCCCGGCTCCGACTACGATGTAGTCGAATTCTTCAAGGGAAGTCTGCATCCCTGACCTCTTATTGTTGTTCTTGTTGTCGGTCATCCTAGTTGTTAGCTTTCGTCAAAAGAATGTTAGTTTTTGCGCAGCCGCTGTGCGTTTTCAAACAGCGCAGCCCTAAGGACGGTTCATGTTCGATTGGAATGACCTGCGGTTTTTTCTCGAATTGCAGCGCAGCGGGCGTTTGCTCACTGCCGCCCGCCGTTTGAACACTACCCACGCCACGGTGGCCCGGCATATCGAGGCCATCGAAAAGAGCCTTGGCTCGGCGCTGTTCGTCCAGCATGCCCAGGGCTACGAGATGACCCCGGCCGGCGAAGCGCTGCTCAAACACGCCGAGGCGATGGAAAACGTTGCGCTGCTGGCTCAGGAGGAGATCACCCAATCGACGGCGCCCTTGGGCAAGATTCGCGTCGGCGTGACGGAAGGGCTGGGCATCATGTTCCTCGCCAGTCGCATGAACGGGCTGTTCGAACGCTATCCGGGGCTCGAAGTGGAACTGGTGGCGGTGCCACGGTTTGTCAGCATTCTCAACCGCGAAGCCGAGATCAGCATCCACCTGGAACGCCCGTCCGCCGACATGCTGGTCACGCGCAAGCTCACCGACTATCGCCTGGCGCTGTACGCCAGCCAGGCGTATCTCGACAGCGCACCACCGCTGCGCAGCCGCGAAGACCTCGGTCGCCATGCGTGGATCGGTTATGTCGACGATTTGCTGTTCAGCCAGGAACTGATGTTCCTCAACAGCTTCTGCCGCAACCCGCAGGTGGTCTTCCACAGCACCAGCGTCATCGCCCAGCAACAGGCGGCGCGATCAGGCCTGGGGATCGCGGTGTTGCCGTGCTACATGGCCAGTGCCGATCCGCAGCTGGTGCCGTTGTTGCCGGATGAAAGCATCCAGCGCAGCTATTGGATCAGCACCCGCCGCGAGCTGCACAAATCCGTGCGGCTGCGGGTGTTGTGGGATTATGTGGTGGAGTTGTGTGAGCAGGAACAAACTTTACTGCTGGGCCAGAACCCTTTGTAGGCGCCGGGTTTCAGGGGAGGATTTCGAAGGCCGTGCTGGCCAGGCGCTCGCCGTTCACCATCACGTGTACTGCATGTTGGCCCGCGTAATGTTTGCGGGTGGTGAGTTCCTTGATGTGCTGACCACGGCTGAGCACGGCGGTGGTGTGGCCGGGCAATGTCAGCGCTTTGAGTTTGAACACCTTCGCTGAAGTGCTGCCATTGGCTTTGACGTAATCGATGGTGTAGTCGATCACCAGTCGCTGGCTGTTCTCGACTGTGGATTTAACGGTAAAGGACAAGGTGATTTTCTCCCCCAATGCAATCACCGCCGGTTCGACGTTCACGTCCATGATCTCGACCTCGGGTTTGCCGCCCGCGCCAATGATCGCCAGTGCCCGCGAGTTACCTTGTTTGATCAGGCTGCGAAGGGCGTGCCTGGCAATCCACGCGGTGTGCCTGTTGTCCAGCGACCAGCCTTCGATCAGGTCCAGCACCCACTCGGGATGGTCCTTGGTGATGTCGTTCAAGTGGTTGGCCACCGACTTGCGCACATAAAGGCTGTCGTCGGCCTTGAGGTTGTCGAGGATGGCGGCGGCGAGGGTCGGGTCAGCCTGGATCTGTTCCAGTCGAAATGACCACGGCAGACGCGGGCGGCAGCCTTCGCTGGCCAGACGCCGGACGTGTTCGTTTTCGTCCAGCGACCACTCGTGCATCACCGCCAGCGCGCGCTCGAAGTCGCTGCGCAGGAAATAGCGGATCGCGAATTCAGCGGAGCCGAAGGTGGTGAAGTATTTGAGCGCGTCCATGGACTGCTCGAACGCGTGGCCGCCATAGGTCGCGACGTAATGCGGCAGCGAGATGCTGACGAAACCGCTGTTCAGGCGCGGGGCGAGGGCGCGCAGCACGTCCAGCGACGCTTCATAACTCAACGGCAGGACAGCGTGCAGGCACTCGCTGACCCGGGCCATGCGCTGCATGATCGACAACTCGGCGAGCCCGTCGTTGGCCATTTTCAGGAAGGCCCTGGCGTTGAACGCGGGGTAGACCGCCGTCATCTCCGTGGCGATGTGCTTGAGGCGCTCGGCGTTGAAGATTTCCTTGAGGGCGGGGGCGGGTGGGGCAGCGGCCATTGTGGATTCCTTGAAGTCGTTTTTTATTCGGATATACCGCGTTATCGTTCTTCGCGAGCAAGCCTGCTCCCACAGTTGATCGAATGAGCATGCCAGATGCGCTCTAGTGTGGGGGGCGGGCTTGCACGCGATGAGGCCCTCACATTCACTTCAACTCTTACTGGATTCTTCTTCCAGCTGATCGGACTCAAACAGCTTCGCCAGTTCCGCCCTGGCTTCCTGCGCAGTCTGCAACACCTTCGCCGCATCGTCATACACCGCATGCTGCGCTTCCAGCACCTGTTCATCGTGATGCTTGAAGCGCTTGATCCGCGCATCGGCCTGAGCCTGGGTCAGCCCCAGTCCTACCAAGGTGCGCCGGCTCATTTCCAGACTCGAATAATAGGTTTCCCGAATCGCCTCGGCCCCCAGGTCCACCAACCGGTGCACATGCTGGCGGTTACGGGCGCGGGCGATGATCTTGATGTGTGGATACAGCCGGTGCACCACCTCGGCGGTCTTGATGTTGGTGTCCGGATCATCGGTGGCGATGATGAAGTACTCTGCCTGCTCGACCTTGGCCGCGCTGAGGATTTCCGGGCGCATCGGGTCGCCATAGAACACCGGTACGCCGCCAAAGCTGCGCGACAGTTCGATGGTTTCCACCGAAGTGTCGAGGGCCACGAACTTGATATTTTGCGCACGCAGGATACGGGCGACGATCTGTCCCATCCGGCCCATGCCGGCGATCACCACGCGGGGTTCGTCGGTGTCGATCTCGCGGAATTTTTCCGGCACCACCACAGGTTGCACCTTCGGTGTGACCAGTCGCGCGCAGAGCAGCAGCAACAACGGCGTCACGGCCATGGACAGCGTGATCGTCAGCACCAGCAAATCGTACAGGCGCGGCTCGAACAAGCCCTGATCCCGTCCGATCTTGAACACCACGAACGCGAATTCACCACCGGCGGCGAGCACGATGCCGAGGCGAATCGCACTGACCTTGCCCAGGCCACCGGCCAGTCGACCCACCACAAACAGCAGCGGCAGCTTGATGGCGATCAGCAGCAGTGTCAGCGCCAGCACCGTGATCGGCGCGCTGAGCAGCAAACTCAGGTTCGCGCCCATGCCGACGCTGATGAAAAACAGTCCCAGCAGCAAACCCTTGAAGGGTTCGATCTGTGCTTCCAGCTCGTGGCGATACTCGGAGTCCGCCAGCAGCAAACCGGCGAGGAACGCGCCCAGCGCCATCGACACGCCCACCAGGTCCATCAGCCACGCCGTGCCAATCACCACCAGCAACGCGGTGGCGGTGGAGACTTCCGGTAAACCGGTCCTGGCCACCACGCGGAACACGGGTCGCAGCAGATAGCGACCACCAATGACCACCACCGCAATGCTGCCCAATACCCGCAAACCGTGATTCAAATCCTCGGCCGCACTGCTGGTGTGATCGCCGCCCGCCAGCAGCGGCACCATGGCAATCAACGGGATCGCGGCGATGTCCTGGAACAACAGAATTGCAAAGGCCAGGCGCCCATGCGGACTGGTCAGTTCCTTGCGTTCAGCCAGGCTTTGCAAACCAAACGCAGTGGACGACAAAGCCAGGCCCAGGCCCAGCACAATCGCGCTGTTCAACGGCTGGCCAAACACGAACAGCGCCAACACGCCAATCACCGACCCGGTCAGCAGCACCTGCGCCAGGCCGACGCCAAACACTGACTTGCGCATCACCCACAAGCGCCGAGGCGACAGTTCAAGGCCAATGATGAACAGCAGCAACACCACGCCGAGTTCGGAAATATGACTGACACTTTGCGGATTGCCGATCAGGCCCAGCACCGACGGCCCGATAATCACGCCAGCAAACAGATAGCCCAGCACCGCCCCCAGTTGCAGGCGCTTGGCCAAAGGAACGGTGAGCACCGCCGCGAACAGAAACACGACAGCGGCTTGCAACAGGTTGCCTTCATGGGGCATTGGGAAACTCCAGAACTCGGTACGGCGGGGGGCACAAGGATAAAGGCTGCGACGGCAGGCGTCAGCCCGGATGGCAATGATTGTATGAATGGTGCGTCGTTGCCTCTGTCACGCAACCACAAGGAATGTTTCTGTGCTGCCGCAGTCGGAGTTCAGAGACCACGACATTACTGGAGCTTCATCCATGAACAGCAAGACCCTTATCGCCAGCCTCGCCCTCGTCGCAGGCATCGCCGGCATCAGCTCGATCGTTCAAGCCGATGAACCGCAAAAAACCGTCCAGCCCGGCGTCAACAACACCCGCGAGCTGGTGGTCGGCGACCGCGCCCCGGATGTTTACCAGCGCAGCGAGAAGGCCATCGGCAACTGGAAGGCGAAGGGCCTGAAAGCCCCGAAGGAACAGGCGCAGTGTGTGCAGATCAATGACAAGTACATGATGGTGATGATCACCAACGGGACGATCATGGATATCACGCCGGTGGAGCGTTAGGCCGCCAGCAACAATTGGGCATGGACGGTTGATTGTCATTGTCCAGGCTCGCGGTAAAGCTCCACGGCGATGTCGTTGACTGGACGTCTGGAGCGACTCGTTTTCAACGACGTTGCCTATGGCCAAGGTTACGACTGAACAGTTTCACTCAACCCGACTATGACTCAACGTCTGCTCACCCAGCCGATACTGGTTATTCCCGCTGCGTTTTGCCTCATACATCGCCAGGTCGGCAATATGAATCAACCGGTCCATGCTCGGCGCATGGTCCGGAAACACCGCGACGCCCAGGCTGGTGCCGATGTGGCGATGGTCGTTGCCGATGGTCACTGGCGGTGAGAGTTCGACGAAAATTTTCTGGCAGATACGTCGGGCTTCGTCTTGCAGGCAGCCACCTTGAGGCAGGCCCTGGAGGATGACCACGAATTCGTCGCCGCCGATGCGGGCGACGGTGTCGGTTGCGCGCAGGATCTTCTTCAGGCGCGTGGCGGTGGTGACGAGTACGCGGTCACCGGCGGCATGGCCGTAATGGTCGTTGATGGCCTTGAAACCATTGAGGTCGACGAACACCAGGGCTACTCGCGTGGCAGTGATTCGCGCCTGCTCCAGTGCTTGGGACAGGCGTTCTTCGAGCACCAATCGATTGGGCAGGCCGGTCAACGGATCGAAGTGGGCCAGGTGCTGCAAGTAACTGGCGGAAGCTTTTTCCTCGGTGATGTCACGGACCACGCCCATCATCTTGATCGTTTCATCGTGATCGTTCTTCACCACGTTGCCGGTCTCGCGTAGCCAGCGAACGGTGCCGTCGGGCCAGATCACCCGGTATTCCTCGTCATGATTCTCGCCGGTTTCCAGGCAACGCAGCTCACCGGCCCGCACCCTGACCCGGTCGTCGGGGTGCACGCAGGCGCAAAACAAGGCGTAGGAGGGCGTCACTTCGCCGATCTTGAAGCCGAACATGCCGTAGATCGCTTCCGACCAGTAGAGCCGGTCGGTGTCGACATCCCAGTCCCAGGTGCCGATCCTGGCGAAATACTGGCTGCGTTTGAAGCGTTCGGCGTCGCCATCCTGGTGGATGGTTTGTCGTTCGGACAGGTTGGTAATCAACGCACGGTACTCGGCCAACTGCTTTTGCTGCGAGCGTTCGCGGCAGATCAGCAGGATGATCAGGGCAACTACTAATGAGCCGAGGGCTGCGCTGGTCCAGACAAAATTCATTCAGGGTTTGCCATCATGGCGTGCCATCACACGAAAAGGTGTGTTTATGTTAGTTCAAGCGCTTGCTCAATTGCACGGTCCCCCCTGAAGAAGTACACCTTTGTCCCACAACTGCACCAGTTCCCCCGGTGCCTGATCCTCGGGAACATTCAGCACCCAACCACCACCCTGATCATTGACGCGCGAGCGCACTTCGATTTGATAGAAGCGTTGATCGCCCTGACCGCAAGACTCCCGGGCCAGTGGCAGGCAACCCTCCAGCAACGTGCAGATACGCGCGCGCTGATCGAGATCGCAGTGCGTGAACTCGATTTCACGGGGGCGGGTCAAGGCGTGGACCCTCGCGAAACCACCCTGACGGGACAGACGAACGACGGTTTCATCGCCCAATGCTGGCAGCGTTTTCATGAACCCTCCTGACTCGGTTTAACACCTACTTCGGCCCATCCGTGTTTTACCGCTCGGGCTTCGTCGGTGCCGAAGCGGTTGCGAGCGTGGGCAACGGTCAGTTGCGCGAACTGCTCGAACGACGCTTCGCCGGGCAGACGTTTGTCGCACAGCGTGTCGTACCAGATGCGCCCGGCCTTCTCCCACGCAAATCCGCCCAAGGTTTCGGCCACCAGATAAAACGCTCGATTAGGGATGCCGGAATTGATGTGCACACCGCCATTGTCTTCCTGAGTGATGACGAACTTGCGCATGTGATCCGGTTGCGGGTCCTGGCCGAGCAGCGGGTCGTCGTAAGCCGTGCCCGGATGAGCCATTGAACGCAAACCGACGCCCTTGATGCGAGGCGTCAGCAAGTCAGCGCCGATCAGCCAGTCCGCCTCTGCGGCTGTCTGACCCAGCACGCGTTGCTTGATCAGCACCCCGAAAACATCCGATATCGACTCATTCAATGCCCCGGACTGGTTGGCATAGACCAGGCCGGCTTCGCTTTCGATCACGCCGTGGCTCAGTTCGTGGCCGATCACATCCAGCGAGCGGGTGAAGCGCTCGAAGATCTCGCCGTCGCCGTCCCCGAAGACCATTTGTGCGCCGTTCCAGAATGCGTTTTCGTAATTCTGGCCGTAATGCACACTTCCGATCAGCGCAAAACCCTGATTGTCGATGGAGTCGCGCCCCAGCACCTTCCAGAAAAAATCGTGACTGGCACCCATTGCATCATAAGCCTCGTCAACCGCTGCGTCGCCCGTCGCGGGCTGGCCTTCAAGGCGCGCGGGCATTCCCGGCAGCAGCATTTTGCCTTGCGCATCATGAATGCTGCGCTGGACCTGACCGGGTTGAGCCGAAGTGGGCAGGATCGCCGCAGCGGAAGAAGGCACCGACAAACCCGGCGTGTGCCGAAGCGTGCGCACGTGGGTCAAGGTGATCATCGCGCTGGAGCGCTGACGCTCGGAACCGTGGGCGATGATTCGATTGAGAATGTAGGGCGGAATGAAACTGCGCGGTGATCGTTGATCGGTCATCTGAGCGTCCTTTGCTGAGCACGAGGTCGATACTCATGTGAGCGGAAGCCAAGGGCTTCGGTTCCATGGATTGCCTTCTGTGCAGAATTCTGCGAAAACCTTCGTCCGCGCCCCGGACCGGGCGACCGTAAACGAGTAGAAGCATGAACGACGAACTGCAAATCATCGATATTGAGCCGGGCGATGGCAAAGCCGCCGTCAAAGGTGCACTGATCACCACCCAGTATCGTGGCTGGCTGGAAGACGGTACCGAATTCGATTCTTCCTACAGCCGAGGCAAGCCTTTCCAGTGTGTGATTGGCACCGGGAGGGTTATCAAGGGCTGGGATCAAGGGATCATGGGCATGCAGGTCGGCGGCAAGCGCAAGTTGCTGGTGCCGGCGCACCTGGCCTATGGCGAGCGCACCCTGGGCAAGATCACGCCGAATTCGAACCTGGTTTTCGAGATTGAATTGCTGGAAGTGCTGACGCGGGATGATTGATTGCCGTATTAGCTGAAACGACAAAACTTTCTTTTGGCGACTCAGGTGAATGCGTCGATATCGTCGAGGGTATCCGCAACGATGCCTTCCAGGGCGGGAAATTTGTTCTTGACGTTTTCGAGTGCTAGAAGCACCGGTTTCCTATCTAGCTCGCCATGCCTGCGGGCTAGATGGCCGAGTGCGGTGACAGCGGACGCTGCAACCGATTCCACCTCACTCGTGAGGTGTTTAAGGCAAGTGTTCTGAGCCCATATTCTGTCTTCTTCATTCAGACCAATGGAAAGCAATGCCGCAATAACATTTGCATTTACGTCGCTGGTAAGGAGGTTCGTCGCTTCATCGTGGCTCATTGATGGATCTTGATAAAGAAGGCTCACTTGTTTTTCCCCAGAGTATTGCCCTTGTTGTCTGTCTTCTTAGCTTTGATCAGCGCATTTTTCATATTTTGGTGGAGTTTATCCCATGGTCTGACGTGGCCGTGATAAACGTCTCCTCCCGTACGATCAAAGACTACGAACTCATTTGTGTCCGGATCAACGCCAATCCTGCGTGGGGATGTAGGTTTCACCTGAACCGAGTTCTCCAGTGCTTCCTGTCCATTCGTGGGGCCCTTACTTTTGACCGGAGTGTCCGTCTTGCCATGGTAACTAGCCGCACCAAACTCCAGACTTAAGACAATATAAAGAGGTTTGATACCGGAGTCGGCAGGAAATACCAGGATGAAGTCACGGTACTCGGGAGGATAGATCGGGTTTACGATGATGCTGTCTGCCTGTTCAGTAGGCGGATAAATCCAGATGTTCGGAGCTTGTGGGGCACCTTCTAAAGCTGGGATTCCTGACGTGTTGGTCGGGTCGATGGCTGGAGTCCATATCAGTCTTGTCCCGTTGCCGAATTCAGCCACTTGCTGAGAGCCATGAGCTACGAATCGCACTACAGGAATCATTTCCCAATCGCTACGCTTCTGGGTGTTGTATCCGTATCCCCTTAAGGTGCCATCGGCCTGTTGTTCGAGATGCAGTCGGACACGGGTCCGGCCTTCGTCGAGCGACTTGAGCTGTTCTTCTGTGTAAAGGGAACTGTCCCCCAGACTTGAGGGCCAAAGCAGAGCCACCACCCCAGTCAATGCTCCAACAGCAACGCCTCCCGTAACGACAACTGCTCCACCAGCAGCACTTGTTCCGGTGCTGGCAGCACCAACCCCGCCTAGGAGAAGTGTTCCCAGTGCAGCAGGTAATGCACTGCCACTGATTTTTTTTAGAGGGATGTTTCCCTGTGTGTCCCTTTCGCGCCCGCCCAGCAGGGAGAACTTTCCGTAATCGGCCAGCCTCTCCACAGGGACAAACCCTGCTGGGTTGTCGTGGTTGATTACGCCGTCGGGAAGGTTGCAGCTTTTGGCGAACACACATCCCTTGGAACTGAGCTGGCCCTTTTGTTGAGGCCGTCTTATGAGGTGGTCTTCATATGCCTGTTGTCGGGACAACATATCGTCATAAGTTTTTTGTCTGGTTTCGCGCGCTGCTAGTTCTGTGGCAGTCATGTAGCGGCTTGTGACATGGTGTCCGTCGCCTGAAGGTGGATTCTGAACCCTCGGTATGTCTGTATTGCGAGCCATGAGCGTCCTTGATTCATCTTCTGAAAGCGATGCGGACGCTATATCAAACGGTATTTTATTGATGTAAGACGGTTCTGAAGTTCGAGCTGTTGTTACAAATGAAGCTCCTCGCTCAATCTCAGCTTGTCGCTATACGCTGGGCCGAAACGATCAGAGGATCATGGGCATGCAGGTCGGCGGCAAGCGCAAGTTGCTGGTGCCGGCGCACCTCGCCTATGGCGAGCGCACCATGGGCAAGATCACGCCGAATTCGAACCTGGTTTTCGAGATTGAATTGCTGGAAGTGCTGACGCGGGATGATTGATCCCACATCAGCTGAAACGCCTTATCGCAGCGTGTAACCACTGTCGACAATCCAGTCCTGCCCATGCACGCTGCGAGCACCGCGACTCAGCTGGAACAGGATCACGTCCGCCACCGCAGCGGCTTCGAGGAATTTTCCATCGAGCAGCCTCAGGTTGACCGCGGTGGCAACGTCACCCAGCTCTTCGGTCTTGAGCCCCAAGGTCGACCAGATCGGCGTCGCCGTTGGGCCGGGCGAGACGGTGTTGATGCGGATTCCGAAGGGGGCCAGCTCAACCGCCAGGGTTCGTGCATGGGCGATCAGTGCTGCCTTGGAGGCGATGTAAGCGGCCAGGCCGGGAAAGGTGATTCCGACCAGGAACGTGCCAATGAATACCACTGAAGCGGAATCGGCCAGGTGGCTGCGCAGGCACGCCAGGGTATTCAGCGCCCCTGCACCGTTCACTGCCCATTGCCGGTCGAAAGCTGAAACATCAAGGCCATCGGCCAGTTGCGCGATGCCAGCGTTGGGGACCACGAAATCCACCGGTCCCAGGACTTTGGCGCGCTCGGCTAACCGGTCGAGATCCTCCTGGCGGGTCACATCCCCATCGACCCAGGCCAACTGGTCGCTGAAGCGTTCCGCCAATCCCGCCAGTCCACCGAGCTGGCGTGACATTGCCAAGACGCGAGCGCCCTGTTCCAGCAGGCGTTCGGTGACGGCCAGGCCAATGCCGGAGCTCGCGCCGGTGACGACCGCCAGGCGATTCTGAAATTCATTGTGCATGCAGCAATCCTTTTACTCATGGGCAGCCTGTTTTTTGGTTGGTGCGTTCGCAGGCCAATCGAGCGCGCGAGAACGTCTTCAAAAAACGGGCCAATGCCAAAAGCCTTGCAGATTGCGGTTTGCACGGAGGGTGTTGTTATTTTGACTAAGTCATTGAAGAGTCTTAGTGACTGCTTTTGCAGTCATTAAGACTCTTCCTGTTTCTTGAGGATCGGCTTTTTATCCTGAAACGTTTCCCGATAGGCATACAACCCAGGCGTCCCGCCGGTCATCACGAACAGCACGTTGTCGCCGTCACGGAAACGACCTTGTTTCAGATCGGCCAACAGGCCCGCAAACGCTTTGCCGGAATACACCGGGTCGATCAACAGACCTTCCGCGCGCGCCATCAGGCGTACGGCGTCTTGCATGGCCTGGGTCGGCAGACCGTAACCATCGCCCAGCTGACTGCCGTCAATCACGATGTCCTCGGGCGGTACGAGGGCGTTGCTGCCCAGTAAAGCCAGGGTGTCCCGGGTCAGTTTCAGGGTCCGGGTCGCTGACGAGTCGCGATCCGATAACACCGAGTAAGACTTGACGAGGGATGTGCCTCGGCCCAGCAACTGGAAACCGGTCGCGAGCCCGGCGTGGGTGCCGGCGCTGCCGTTGGGCACCACGACCTGGGTGAAGGTTAGGCCGAGCGCCGTCTCCTGCTCCGCGATTTCCGCTGCGCAACGCGCATAGCCGAGACTGCCCAGCGGGGTTGAGCCGCCCATGGATATCACCAGCACCTTGCGCCCCGATTCCCGAAGTTGCGCCGCTCGCGCCTCGGCCCGGGCGAGTGAGTCGGTGCCTGCGGCCAGCACTTGCAGCTGTGCACCAAACAATTGGTCGAGCAGCACGTTGCCGTTGAGTTCGTAATCCACCTCGGATTTGGGCACCGAGCGGGTGAGGATTAATTCGCAATCGATTCCCAGACGCGCGCAGACCGCCGCGGTCAGTCGCGCATGGTTGGACTGCACACCGCCCACGGTAATGACCGTATCGATGCCGGTCTGCTGCGCGGCACCGATGTGGAATTCGAGTTTGCGCAGCTTGTTGCCGCCACCGCCCAGCAACATGTGATCGTCGCGCTTGAGAAACAGGCGGATTCCCCGGGTCTGCAGGCCCAACAGCTGTTCGAGACGTTCGGCGCGCTGAATGGGCGTTGGACCTTGCAGGAGGTCTGCTCGCGCAAAAGCACTCAGGGACTTGTCCAGTTGGGTTTGCATCGATGGCGCCTCGCTGACTGTTATCAGCCTGACTCTATGGAGAAAGTCCGTCGTGATAAACGCATCGCCAGTCATTTCACCTTTAACCTGATGTAACTAATTGGCCCTTCATGCGAACAGTGGAATTCGACCATTCAGGGAAGGGCGGTAGTGCCAGGTCAATCGGCCCAGCAAGGGTTTCAAGGCCAGGATCTGCGCCAATGTGGCGCTGGCGATGTTCAGGGCGAGCGTCTGGCCCGGGCATTGATGACGTCCCGAACCGAAAGTGAAGCTGTGACGCTGCGGACGCTCGAACATGAAGGTATCAGGCTGATCATTGAGCTGCAGGTCACGATTGGCCGAAGCCAGCAGCACCAGAATCACATCGCCGGGCTGCAGGCTCACACCTTCGATTTCACAGGGGGCGGCGACAAACCGGCGGGTGTTCTGAACCGATGGATCGAAACGCTGGGCCTCAGCTACCAGGTCGTCAATGCTGATCGAATCACTCAGCCACTGTGGGTTTCGAATCAACGCCAACAACGCGTTACCGATCAGCCCGGCGGTAGCCTCATAGGTCTGGGAGAGCAGGCCGATGAGATTGGCGATCATTGCATCGCTGTCGGCGGAACCCGCCGCAAACCGCTGGCGAATACCGGCGAGCAAGGCGCTTTGATGGTCCGGGTCATCCAGCAATTCAACGAAATAACCGCTCAACTGTTCCGCCGCCGCATGGGCATCGTCCAGTTGTGCCTGATCGCTGAGGGGCGACAGGCACGCGACGAACTCCGCGGTCAGCTCACTGACGATCCGGCCCTGCGCAGGCGTGAACCCCAGCAGGGCCGCCACCACGCACACCGGGCCACGGAACATCGCCTTGTGCAGCCCATCGGCATCCGCACTGATCAATCGCGCGCCGACCAGCGCAGTGATCTCATCCCTGTCGATCATCGCCAGCCCTGGTTGAATGGCCGACCTCGGGCAGCGCTGGCGTTCGCCTTCATTCATCCGCATCAACTGACTGAAGACCTTGCCGGCCACACCGCTGGCAATGGCCTTGGGCACCGGCTCATGAGCCGGCCGCACATGACAGTCAGCATGCGCGAGCACCGCCGCCACAGCCTTGGCGCTGCTGGCGACCCACAGCTTTAGTCCTTCGTGAAAAACCAGCCCACCTTGAGCGCGCAATTGCGCGTAATAAGGATAAGGATCGGCGTGAGTCAAAGCGATGATCGGGTCCATGGGGCGCAGCCTTGTTCGTGGTTGAAAAAGTGTTGCTACTATCTCCAGTCCGAATGGCCCTTGATTCGTCCGGGAGCGAAATATGAACGTAGAACAACACGACATCGGCGTTTCTCAAGTGGCCGCCGCGATTGCGGAACCGGCGCGGACCAGGATCCTCTGCTCATTGATGGACGGCCACGCCCGCACCAGCACCGAGCTGGCGGCGATTGCCGAGGTCAGCGCTTCCACCGCCAGCGCGCACCTGGCCAAGCTCAAGGAGTTGGCGCTGGTGCGCCTGCATGTTCAGGGGCGCCATCGCTACTACAACCTGGCGGACAAGCGCGTGGCCCAGGCACTGGAAGCATTGATGGTGATCGGCCAGAACACGGCGCCGACCTTCAACCCGCGCACGCCGGACCGCCTGCAATTTGCCCGCACGTGCTACGACCATATGGCCGGCACGCTGGCGGTGTTGTTGCATGACCGGCTGCTGGAAAACGGCTGGTTGCTGGACACCGATGAGCAGGCCTATCGGCTGAGCGACAGCGGCGAAGCGCTGTTTGAAGGATTGGGCATTGAGGTCAAGGACCTGAGCACCCTGAGGCGGCGGTTCGCCTGTCCCTGCCTGGACTGGAGCATGCGCCGGCCGCATCTGGGCGGTTCACTGGGGGCGGCGTTGCTGCAGACGGCGATCCAGCGCAAATGGGTGACTCAGGATCTGGACAGCCGCGCGCTGACGTTGACGGCAACGGGGCGAAAGGAATTCAGCAGCCGGTTTGCCGTTGAACTGCCGGTTCAGGTCACGACAGCACAGCCTGCGTCCACCGAGCCCAAGCGCCGCGCGATCGCCAGTTCTGTGCCTTAACGATTGGCCGAGGCCATCAGTACGCCGAAACCGGCGAAGGTCACGCCCGAGACTTTCGCCGCCAGCCAGGAACCTTTCGCGCTCGATAACCAGCCTTTGGCGGCATTGGCGAGCAAGGCATAGCTGCCATGCACCAGAACAACCAGTACGGCGTAGGAGGCGACGAGCTTGAAGAACTGGGTGGAGAAGTGCGCCGAGGTGTCGATGAATTGCGGGAACACCGCCAGAAAGAAAAACACAGCTTTGGGGTTCAAGAACTGGATGGAAGCCGCTTCAAGGAAGCGATAGCCCGGACTTGAGGGGCGCGTTTCAAGCTGCATACTGAAACGATCCGAGCGCCAGCTTTTGTAACCCAGGTACAACAAATAGATGGCCCCTGCGTATTTCAATACGGTAAAGGCATTGGCGGAGGTGCCGAGGATCAGGCCGACACTCGTGGCGCTGATGGTGGCTACGACAAACGCCCCCGACGCGATCCCCAGAATGCCCGGCACCGCCCCTGTCCATCCGTGGCGCACCGCGTTGGAAAGGGTCAGCACCACGCCAGGTCCTGGGCTCAAAATGGTCAGGGTGGCAAACAGTAGAAAGAGTCCGTAGCTGTTCATGTCTTGCTCCGTCAGGTGGTGCAGGCAGATTGGCGCGACGACGTGGGCGTGACAAACTCTTTAAATGCAGCGCATAGGTGACTAAATTAGACGCATGATTAATCAACTACCACCGCTTAATGCTGTGCGCGCTTTCGCTGTTGCTGCTCGTTATCAGAGTTTCAGCCTGGCGGCCGAGGAGCTGCATGTCAGTCACAGTGCCGTCAGCCGACATATCAAATTGCTTGAGGAACACTTGGGGGTGCTGCTGTTCGAGCGGCGTATCCGCCAATCGGTGCTGACGCCAGCCGGTCAGCGCTTTTATGAACAAGTCAGTGCCGGGCTGGCGCAGATCGCCAACGCCGCCGCTGCGCTCAAACACCATGCGTCGCTGCCGACCGTGAAGATCAATGTCCGTCCCTCCTTTGCCATGCTCTGGCTGATGCCCAGGCTGGAGGATTTCATTGCGCAGCACCCGGACATCACGCCGCAGGTGATCACCCAGACCCAGGCACCGGATCATGCACGCGACGGGTTTGACATCGTCATACGCCGTGGTCGTGACGATTGGGCCCCGGCGATTGAGGCGCAAGCCCTCTTCGAAGACGAGCTGTTGCTGGTCGCGGCACCCTCGCTCATCCAGCGCCAGGCCCTTGAGGACCTCGCGTCCCTGGGGCGGCACACGTTACTGACCGCCAAGGCGCGTCGCGAAGACTGGCACAATTGGGCCCTGCACTTTGGTCAAACCCAGTCAGCCGCTCAGCTCACCCGGCAGTTTGATCACATGCACCTGGTGCTTGAGGCCGCCGTGGATGGGCAGGGCATCGCCTTGTGCCCGACCTCTTTGCTGGGCGCCCACCTTTCGAGCGGTCGCCTGATTTGCCCATTGCCCGAGTTGCGGATGCCGTTGCCGCGTTATTACTACGGTGTTGCGCCGGATGTGACGGCGCAGGCACGAGTGTTTGTCGAGTGGTTGTTTGCGCGGATCGAAAAGGATTCCGGACAGGTGGGGGCGCAAGGTGATTCGCCTGCAAGTGACCGGCGCTGAAAGACGGCCGGCCAACAAAAAACCCACCCGACGCATTCGCGAGGGGTGGGCTTCTTTAGTGCCTGAAGCGCTGGATCAAACCTTGACGATCCAGCCTGCTGGCGCTTCGATCTCGCCAGTCTGTACGCCCGTCAGCTCTTTGTAGAGCTTCTGGGTAACCGGGCCGACCTCTGTTTCGCTGTGGAACACATGCAGGTGGTCGTTGTAGCTGATGCCGCCGATCGGGGTGATCACGGCAGCCGTGCCGCAAGCGCCGGCTTCCTTGAAGTCGGACAGCTTGTCGATGAACACGTCGCCTTCAACCACTTCCAGGCCCAGACGCGTCTTGGCCAGCTCGATCAACGACAGGCGGGTGATGCCCGGCAGGACCGACGGCGAGTTCGGGGTCACGAACTTGTTGTCGTAGGTGATCCCGAAGAAGTTGGCCGAACCGACTTCCTCGATCTTGGTGTGGGTCATCGGGTCCAGGTAAATGCAGTCGGCGAAATGCGCTTTCTTGGCCTGGGAACCTGGCATCAGGCTGGCGGCGTAGTTGCCACCGACCTTGGCCGCGCCGGTGCCTTGTGGAGCGGCACGGTCGTAGCTGGAGATCAGGAAGTTGTGCGGGGTCAGGCCACCCTTGAAGTAAGCGCCGACCGGGATGCAGAAGATCGAGAAGATGAATTCCGGTGCGGTACGCACGCCGATGTTGTCACCCACGCCGATCACGAACGGACGCAGGTACAGCGCGCCGCCGGTGCCGTAAGGCGGGATGAAACGCTCGTTGGCACGGACCACGTCCTTGCAGGCTTCGATGAACTGCTCGGTGGACACCTGTGGCATCAGCAGGCGGGCGCAGCTGCGTTGCATGCGTGCGGCGTTCTGGTCCGGGCGGAACAGGTTGATCGAGCCGTCCTTGCAACGATAGGCCTTCAGGCCTTCGAAGCACTGCTGGCCATAGTGAAGGGCAGTGGAGCCTTCGCTGATGTGCAGCACATTGTCTTCGGTCAGGGTGCCTTTGTCCCACTCGCCATTACGCCAGTGCGACAGATAGCGCTTGTCTGTCTTGATGTAATCAAAACCCAGCTTGTCCCAATTGATGCTTTCGTTACCCATGACACCCTCTATCACTTAACAACCGCCGAAACGGTTCAAGGCTTCTGACGTTTTTTGGATGGGGACAACAATACTTCATTCCGGGCCTGTTTCGCAGCCCGGACTATCGGATGACAGGCAGATAAATCGGGTTGGCCTCAAGAAATCGCCAGCAGGTTAGCTCCCACAGGAGAACGCATTCCAAACGTGGGAGCTAGCCTGCTGGCGATGGGGCCATCTCTGCCGCCATCCTTTTCTCTGAATCACAGGTGCAGCGCATGCCCCAAAGCACGCAACGCGGCTTCCTGCACCGCTTCACCCAAGGTTGGATGCGCGTGAATCGTGCCCGCAATGTCTTCCAGCCGGGCGCCCATTTCCAGGCTCTGGCCAAACGCGGTCGACAATTCCGAAACACCCACACCGACCGCCTGCCAACCGACAATCACATGATTGTCCCGACGAGCGACGACTCGCACGAAGCCGCTTTTCGACTCCAGCGTCATCGCCCGGCCATTGGCCGCGAACGGGAAGCTCGAAACGATGCAGTCCAGGCCCGCCGCCTTGACGTCGTCCGGGGTCTTGCCGACTACCACCAGTTCCGGGTCGGTGAAGCACACGGCGGCAATAGCGGTCGGGTTGAATTCGCGGGTTTTACCGCTGATCAACTCGGCGACCATCTCGCCCTGAGCCATGGCCCGGTGTGCAAGCATCGGTTCGCCGCTCAGGTCGCCGATGGCGTAAACGTTACGCATGCTGGTCTGGCAGCGGTTATCGATCTTGATCGCCGAGCCATTCATGTCCAGATTCAGCGCTTCGAGGTTCCAACCCTGAGTGTTCGGTTTGCGGCCCACAGCCACTAGCACCTGATCGGTTTCCAGGTTCATCGTGTCGCCACCCGGTTCAAGAACTTGCAGAGTATTGCTAGAAGAATCAAAGCCTTGGACGCTATGTTTCAAGTAAAGCTTCACGCCAAGTTTTTTCAGTTCATCGTGAACAGGCTGGGTCAGTTCGGCGTCGTAGGCCGGCAGGATACGATCCTGCGCCTCGACCACGCTGACGTCGGCACCGAGCTTGCGATAGGCAATCCCCAGCTCCAGGCCGATGTAACCGCCGCCGACCACGACCAGGCGTTTCGGTACAGCAGTCGGCGCCAGGGCTTCGGTGGAGGAAATGATCGGCCCGCCAATCGGTAGCATCGGCAGGTTCACGCTTTTCGATCCGGTGGCCAGCACCAGGTGCTCGCACTGAATCCGTGTGTCGCCGACTTCAACGGTCTTGCCGTCGATCACTTTCGCCCAGCCCTGAATGACCTGAACCTTGTTTTTCTTCAGCAGCGCCGAGACGCCGGTGGTCAGGCGATCAACGATGCCATCCTTCCACTCGACACTCTTGCTGATGTCGAGGGTCGGCGCGGAAACGCTGATGCCCAATGCCGAGTTTTTGCTGTGGTGCTGAGTCTGATGGAATTGTTCGGCAACGTGAATCAAGGCTTTCGATGGAATACAGCCGATGTTCAGGCACGTCCCGCCCAGCGATTCGCCTTCCACCAATATGGTTGAAATGCCCAGCTGGCCAGCACGAATTGCCGTCACATAACCGCCAGGGCCGCCGCCGACGATCAGCAACGTGGTGTTCAAAGTCTGCATGTCTTACTCCACGAACAGGGTGGCGGGTTGTTCGAGCAGGCCACGCACGGCCTGGATGAATTGCGCCGCGTCCATGCCATCGACCACGCGATGATCGAAGGAACTGGAGAGGTTCATCATCTTGCGGATCACGATCTGGCCTTTGACGACCATCGGGCGTTCGACGATTTTGTTGACGCCGACGATTGCCACTTCCGGCAGGTTCAGCACTGGCGTACTGACGATCCCGCCCAACGCGCCGAGACTGGTCAGGGTAATGCTCGAGCCGGACAGTTCATCGCGAGCGGCCTTGCCAGTGCGCGCGGCGGTGGCCAAACGGGAGATTTCCTGAGCGTTGTCCCACAAACTGCGAGCTTCAGCGTGACGCACCACCGGCACCATCAAGCCGATGTCGGCCTGGGTGGCGATGCCCACATGCACCGCGCCGAGGCGGGTGATGACCTGGGCTTCGTCGTCGTAACGGGCGTTGATCTGCGGGAAGTCGCGCAGGGCGACGACCAGCGCACGGACGAGGAACGGCAGCAGTGTCAACTTGCCCCGGGTCGCGCCGTGTTTTTCATTCAGGTGTGCGCGCAACTCTTCCACGGCCGTGACATCGATTTCTTCGACATAACTGAAGTGGGCAGCGCGTTGCGTGGCGTCCTGCATGCGCTGGGCAATCTTGCGACGCATGCCGATGACCGGGATTTGTTCTTCGTCGTTGCGCTGTGCGTATGCGGCAGTGGCGGTCGATGCATTCGACTGACCTTGCGCCAGATAGGCCTCGAGGTCTTCGTGCAGCACGCGACCGGCAGGGCCGGTGCCACGCACCAGACGCAACTGGATGCCGAGATCAAGGGCATGTTTGCGTACGGCCGGGGACGCCAACGGGCGTTCATCGGCTTCGCGAGCCACCATCGGGCCTTGGCATACGGCTGCTCGTGGCGCCGCAGCAGGGGCTGGTTTGCTTTCCACAACGGCTTCGACTTTCGGCGCCGGTGCTTCTTTCACGGCAGCAGCCACAGGCTGAGCCGACTCTTTAACATTGCCCGCGCCTTCGACTTCAATGCTGATCAGGACGCTGCCCACCGCCATGACTTCGCCGGGCACACCGCCCAGCGCGATCACCTTGCCGTGCACCGGCGAAGGAATGTCGACCATCGCCTTGTCGGTCATTACATCGGCCAGCACCTGATCTTCGACGACCATGTCGCCGACCTTGACGTGCCACACCGACAGTTCAACTTCTGCAATGCCTTCGCCAATGTCCGGCATTTTAATAACGTGCGTGCCCATTCAGACCTCCATGACCCGTTTCAACGCCGCGCCCACCCGGGACGGACCAGGGAAATACGCCCACTCTTGCGCGTGCGGGTAGGGGGTGTCCCAGCCGGTGACGCGTTCGATCGGCGCTTCCAGGTGATGGAAGCAATGCTCTTGCACCAGGGCGACCAGTTCGGCGCCGAAGCCGCAAGTACGGGTGGCTTCGTGAACGACCACGCAACGGCCGGTTTTCTTCACCGACTTGACGATGGTTTCCAGGTCCAGTGGCCACAGGCTGCGCAGGTCGATGACTTCAGCGTCGATCCCGGTTTCTTCCGCGGCGACTTGCGATACGTAGACCGTGGTGCCGTAAGTCAGGATGGTCACGTCCTTGCCTGGTCGGGTGATGGCAGCCGCGTCCAGCGGCACGGTGTAGTAACCGTCCGGCACTTGCGCAGCCGGGTGTTTCGACCACGGGGTGACGGGACGTTCGTGGTGGCCATCGAACGGGCCGTTGTACAGGCGTTTCGGCTCAAGGAAGATCACCGGGTCATCGTTTTCGATGGAGGCGATCAGCAAGCCTTTGGCGTCGTACGGGTTGGACGGCATGACCGTGCGCAAGCCGCAGACCTGAGTGAACATCGCCTCGATACTCTGGCTGTGGGTCTGGCCACCGTAGATGCCGCCGCCGCACGGCATGCGCAGGGTCATCGGTGCGGTGAACTCGCCGGCCGAGCGATAACGCAGGCGGGCGGCTTCGGAAATGATCTGGTCTGACGCCGGGTAGACGTAATCGGCGAACTGGATTTCGGCCACCGGGCGCAAACCGTAAGCGCCCATGCCCACGGCAACACCGACGATGCCGCTTTCGGAGATCGGTGCGTCGAATACGCGGGAGGTGCCGTACTTGTTCTGCAAGCCTTCGGTGCAACGGAACACGCCACCGAAATAGCCCACGTCCTGGCCGAACACCACGACGTTGTCGTCACGCTCAAGCATCACATCCATGGCCGAGCGCAGGGCCTGGATCATGGTCATGGTGGTCGTGGTCATGGCGGTTTCCAACTCGATTTTATTGTTGTGATCGTTCATGTCAGATCCCCAACTCTTGACGCTGGCGCTTCAAGTGCTCCGGCATCTCTTTGTAGACGTCTTCGAACATGGTCGCGGCGCTCGGAATCTGGCCGCCGGCGAGGGTGCCGTACTGCTCGGCTTCTTTCTGCGCGGCGATCACTTCAGCTTCCAGTTCGGCGCTGACGGCAATGTGTTCCTCTTCGGACCAGTGGCCGATTTTCACCAGGTGCTGCTTGAGGCGCGTAATCGGATCGCCCAACGGGAAGTAGCTCCAGTCGTCGGCAGGACGGTATTTGGACGGATCATCGGATGTCGAGTGCGGGCCGGCACGGTAGGTGACCCATTCGATCATGGTCGGGCCGAGGTTGCGGCGGGCGCGTTCGGCGGCCCAGGCAGAGGCGGCGTAGACCGCGACAAAATCGTTGCCATCGACCCGCAGGGAGGCAATGCCGCAACCGACGCCACGACCGGCAAACGTGGTCGCTTCACCGCCGGCAATCGCCTGGAAGGTGGAGATCGCCCACTGGTTGTTGACCACGTTGAGGATCACCGGCGCACGGTAAACGTGAGCGAAGGTGAGGGCGGTGTGGAAATCGGATTCAGCCGTGGCGCCGTCGCCGATCCAGGCCGAGGCGATTTTGGTGTCGCCCTTGATCGCCGAGGCCATGCCCCAGCCTACGGCTTGTACGAATTGGGTGGCGAGGTTGCCGGAAATGGTGAAGAAGCCGAAATCCTTGACCGAATACATGATCGGCAACTGACGGCCTTTGAGCGGATCGCGCTCGTTGGACAACAGTTGGCAGATCAGGTCTACCAGCGGCACTTCACGCGCCATCAGGATGCTTTGCTGACGGTAGGTCGGGAAGCACATGTCATCGACATTCAGGGCCAGGGCCTGGCCGCTGCCGATGGCTTCTTCGCCAAGGCTCTGCATGTAGAACGACATTTTTTTCTGGCGTTGAGCGACAACCATGCGGTTGTCATAGATCCGCGTCTTGAGCATGGCGCGCATGCCTTTACGCAGGATCTCGACCGGGACGCCTTCGGCCCATGGACCGAGGGCATTGCCCTGATCGTCGAGCACGCGAATCAAACCCTTGGCCAGGTCGGCGGTGTCGGCGGGTTCTACGTCAATGGCGGGTTTGCGCACCGTGCCAGCGTCGGTCAGACGCAGGTAGGAGAAGTCGGTTTTGCAGCCTGGGCGGCCCGAAGGTTCGGGAACGTGCAGGCGCAGCGGTTCGTACGCTTGGTTCATGGCTTCTACGCTCGATCTTGTGAATTTCTTGTAGTGAGCTGACCGTCATTCCTCTGTGGAGGAAATCTTGTCCTACAACAATCATAGGCCCGGCCAAGAAGAATATTTCTCTCTGTTTCGTTGCGCTTGAGATCATTTGAGGATAAAAAATCTGCATAAACATAAAAAACAGGTGGTTTTGTCTCATGCGCAAACTGGACCGTACCGACATCGGCATTCTCAACAGCCTCCAGGAGAACGCCCGCATCACCAACGCTGACCTTGCTCGCTCGGTGAACCTGTCGCCGACGCCGTGCTTCAACCGGGTCAAGGCGATGGAAGAATTGGGCCTGATTCGCGAGCAAGTGACGCTGCTGGACGCCGATCTGCTGGGGTTGCATGTGAACGTGTTCATTCACGTCAGCCTGGAAAAACAGGTGGAGGAGGCGTTGCAGCATTTCGAGGAAGCGATCTCGGATCGCCCGGAAGTGATGGAGTGCTATTTGATGGCAGGCGATCCGGATTATCTGATCCGGGTGCTGGTGCCGACCATTCAGTCGCTGGAACGCTTCATGATGGACTTCCTCACCAAGGTTCCCGGCGTGGCCAACATCCGTTCGAGCTTTGCGCTGAAGCAGGTGCGTTATAAAACCGCGCTGCCGTTGCCGGCGAATGGGTTGACACTGGCCAATTGAAAATCAAAGGATCGCAGGCTTCGCCGCTCCTACATTGACGGTATACGCCGTGACACCGAATCCTGCAGGAGCCTGCGATTCTTTGATTGTGATTTTCAGAGCTTGTTGATCGGGATCTTCAGGTATATGACGCCATTCTCTTCAGCCGGCGGAAAATGCCCCGCCCGCACGTTCACCTGAATCGCCGGCAGCAACAGCGTCGGCATGCCCAACCCCGCATCCCGCTGGGTGCGCATCGCAACGAACGCGGCTTCGTCGATGCCGTCGTGAACGTGGATGTTGCTCTTGCGCTGCTCGCCGACCGTGGTCTGGCATTGGGGCTCGCGCGTTTCAGGCGGATAGTCGTGACAAACGTAGAGCCGCACGCTGGCCGGAAACGCCAGCAACTTCTGGATCGAGGCAAACAACTGGCTGGCATTGCCGCCGGGGAAGTCGCAGCGCGCGGTGCCTACATCCGGCATGAACAAGGTATCGCCCACCAGAATGATGCTGTTGCCGATCAGATAGGCCATGTCCGCCGGGGTATGACCGGGCACATGCAGGGCCTTGGCCTTGAGGTTTCCGATCATGAACGATTCGTCCGGGGCGAACAGATGATCGAACTGCGAACCGTCCACCGCAAATTCCGGTTCAAGATTGAACAGGCTTTTGAACACCCCCTGAACCTTACTGATCGACTGGCCAATCGCAATTCTGCCGCCCAGCTTCCGGCGCAGATACGGCGCGGCGGACAAGTGATCGGCATGGGCGTGAGTTTCCAGCAGCCATTGCACCTGCAACTGATGTTCACCCACGAAAGCGATGATTTTATCGGCCTGGGTGGTGGCGGTGCGTCCGGCGGCCGGGTCGTAGTCGAGCACCGGGTCGACGATCGCACACGGGCCGCCGTCGGCTTCGTAGATCACGTAACTGTAGGTCGACGAGGCTGGGTCGAGGAAGGCTTCAATCAAGGCGGGCATGGTGGCCGTTTCTTTTGGGACAAGCCTTGAGGGTAGTGTCAATTTCCCTGCGCTGACCAGCCCTACAACAATTCAATTGATGTAAAAAGCTGCGCGGGTTCTATCCTGTCAGTCATCGATACCGGGCGTTCCCGGCTTTTGTCATGGATTACGAGCGTTCTATGTTGCTGGCAAGTTTTTTTGGTGTGGTCATGGGCCTGGTCCTCGGCTTGACCGGTGCCGGTGGCGGCATTCTTGCGGTTCCGGCCCTGGTGCTGGGGTTGGGTCTGACCATGACTCAGGCGGCACCCGTCGCCTTGTTTGCGGTGGGAAGCGCGGCGGCGGTCGGGGCGATTGACGGGTTGCGCCATGGTTTGGTGCGTTATCGCGCAGCGCTGTTGATTGCATTGCTGGGGGCGATTTTTTCTCCGGTCGGCATCTACTTCGCCCATCAGTTGCCGGAAAAGATCCTGATGATTCTGTTCAGCCTGCTGATGGTCATGGTGGCCTGGCGGATGCTGCGCCGCGAGCGCCAGGACGAAGGCCCGAGCGACCACGGGCACGCCAACTGGGGCCAGAAAAACTGCATGCTCGATCAACAGACCGGACGCTTTTCCTGGACGGCAAAGTGCACCGCGACTCTCGCGGCATTGGGCGCGGTGACCGGTGTGGTTTCCGGTCTGCTCGGGGTCGGCGGCGGGTTCCTGATCGTCCCGGCGTTCAAGCAACTGACCGATGTGCAGATGCGCGGGATTGTGGCGACGTCCCTGATGGTGATCAGCCTGATT
Organism: Pseudomonas sp. IT-P171; assembly: GCF_949767765.1. Classification (NCBI taxonomy): domain Bacteria; kingdom Pseudomonadati; phylum Pseudomonadota; class Gammaproteobacteria; order Pseudomonadales; family Pseudomonadaceae; genus Pseudomonas; species Pseudomonas sp. IT-P171. The sequence goes on along the minus strand of NZ_CATKQN010000060.1, from coordinate 209,621 downwards.
TCCGCCATCGGCATGATCGGTGCGTTTCATGCCGGGGTGCGGATCGATGGCCTGGGCGTGGCATTCATCATCGCAAGCGTGGTCGGCATGATCATTGGCCGACAGCTGTGCGCTCGAGTCCCGGCCAGGGTCCTGCAGGTCGGCTTCGCCAGCGTCTGCGTCGTGGTCGCGGCCTACATGCTGTTCAGAGCGGGTGTCTAACGGTCTTACACCCTAAGTTCCGGGCCCTCGTCGTGGCCCGGTCTTACGCCGAATTTGCTGCACTCCACCCGCCACGCCAAAGCACTTCAATACCCCCTCCAAGGCAGCGTATGACGCCGCCGGTCAGCTTTCGATAATCGCCTCCGACATCCAGTCCCCCGCTGCGGAGCGCGTCATGCACAACAATAAGAATTTCAAGCATCGTTACTTGCCAGCCTTGATCGCCGGCCTGTCGACCCTCGGTTTGAGCTCAATGGCCGAAGCCGAGATCATGCTGTACGACAAGGACCAGACCACATTTTCCACCGACGGCTATATCAACGCGTTTTACGTGAACAGTGATGTGGACCGTGCCGGTGATCAATACGATCGTCGACAGGCGCGGGTCAAAATGGGCTTTCTGCCCAACTACCTGGGCTTCAACATGGGCAAGCAGGTCGATGATCTCAAGCTCGGCGCCCGGGCGTCGTTCTGGGTGACGATCAACGACAGCGAAACCAACGGCACCGACACGGCTATCGATGTGCGGCAGTTCTACGGCACGGTGGCCAACCCTGAATGGGGTGAAGTGCTGATCGGCAAGGACTTCGGCCTGTTTGCCCGTTCCAACATCCTGCTCGATGAATTGCTCGCCGGTTACGGTCAGGTCAGCGATACCCTGGGGCTGGTGGATGGTGGCGGGGTGTCGTTCGGCAACATCGGCAGCGGTTATCCGTACCCGTTCCCGACCTCGCAGATCACCTATCGCACCCCGGTGATGGACGGCTTGCGGGTGGCGGTGGGGATCATGGACCCGGTGGACACCAACGACAGCAGCCCGACGGGCAAGGCGTATCAGGAGAACCCGCGGACCGAGAGCGAGATCACCTATCAGTTCGACGTCGCCGGAGCGAAGATTTACAGCTGGGTCAACGGCAGCTACCAGACGTCGGACAACACCGACTCCACGGTGCAGTCCGTCACCTCCAAAGGCGTCGGCTATGGCGTTCAAGCGAAAATGGGCGGGTTGTCGCTGACCGGTTCCGGCTTCCAGGCCAAGGGCATCAACCCGTTCTTCACCAATAACGCCGGCGAACCGACGTTGCGCAACGTCGACAGTGACGGTTACCTGTTGCAGGGCTCCTACAAACTGGGGAAAAACCGCCTGGCCTTGTCCTACGGCAAGACCAAGGACGATGGCAACGGCGTGGTCGGCAGCGGCGCAGACTACGAGACTCGTGGCATTGCGCTGTTCCATGACGTCAACGACAACCTGAAGCTGGTGGCCGAGTACAACCAGTTCGAAATCAACGGTCACGACACCAGCGCGCAGAACGAAGACACCGACACCTTTGCAGTGGGGGCGGTGCTGACCTGGTAACCGCTGGCGATGTAGATCATCTGTGGTGAGGGAGCTTGCTCCCGCTGGGGCGCGAAGCGACCCTGGTTCTGGTCGCGCATCGGCCGGTTCCGGGCCTGCTTCGCAGTCCAGCGGGAGCAAGCTCCCTCGCCACAAATGTTTCAGCGACCAGCCTTTGATGTCCGACTCTCATCCCATCGAACCGCCTGACCGCTACCCAAGTAGCATACGTGGCAGCCCCTGGCCTTCGTACACTCCAACCTCATACATGCGCACCTGCGGGAGGCGACGATGCAGCAGGTCCAGAGCGAAGGTGTCGTCAGTGCAATGTCCCAGTCGACCGATGCCGAACAGGTGGCTCAAGAACTGGCGCGGCAACTGTTGCATCCGCATTTGGGGTTCGTGTTGTTTTTCTGTTCCGCCGAGTACGACTTGCAGGCGCTGGGTCAGGCCTTGCAACAAAGCTTCGGCGGTATTCGCCTGGTCGGCTGCACCAGCGCCGGTGAAATCACCCCGCTGGGCTACGGTCGCAACTGCGTGACGGCAGTGGGGTTCGACCATCGGCATTTTTCCATCGACGCCGAACTGATCGACGAGATGGAGCGATTCAGCCTGATCGACGCCCAGCAAATGGTCGAGCGTCTGGTCAGTGGCTGTCGCAGCAACACCCTGGCGCCGATCAAGGGCAACAGTTTTGCCCTGACCCTGCTGGATGGTTTGTCCAGCCGTGAAGAAATGGTCCTCGCAGCGCTGAGCGCAGCGTTGGGCGACATCCCGCATTTCGGTGGTTCGGCCGGCGACGACAATTACCTGACCCATACCCACGTCTATTTTAATGGCGAGTTTCACAGTGGCGCGGCGGTGGTGGTGCTGGTCAACACCTGGCTGGATTTCGAAGTCTTCACCACCCACCACATCCTGCCGCGGGCGGAAAAACTGGTGGTCACTGGCGCCGACAGTGCTTCGCGCCGGGTGTTCGAACTGAATGCCGAACCCGCCGCCGAGGAGTACGCCCGGCACATCGGCGTGCCCGTCGCCGAGCTCGATCACCGGGTCTTCGCCGCCCACCCGCTGGCGGTGCGGATCAACGATCAGTACTACGTACGGGCAATCCAGCAGGTTCATCCGGACCTGAGCCTGAGTTTCTACTGCGCGGTGGAAAACGGCATCGTCCTCACGGTCATGACGCCGGGCCCGATGCTGCCGAACCTGCAAAATCTGTTCGAGGGTTTGCAGGACCGCCTCGGTGACCTGTTGTTGACCATCGGCTGCGATTGTTTTCTCAGGCGTCTGGAACTGGAAGACGGCGGCAGCCTCGAGCAGATCGGTACGTTTTTGCGGGACCAGCGGGTGATGGGTTTCAACACCTACGGAGAACAGTTCAATGGCATGCACATCAACCAGACCTTCACCGGGGTTGCCATTGCCCGAGGCCGGTCCCCTGGACATCGTTGAGCTTCAGGCGCAAGTCGCCAGCCTGCGACACGAAAACCAGAAACTGCAGCGCATCAATGGCGCGCTGATCGAACGGATCGAATCCGGTATCACCCGCGGCAACGACCCGTACGCGGCGTTCCAGCATTCGGTGGTGCTGGCCGAACAGGTGCGTGAGCGCACCGACGCCTTGAACCAGGCCATGGCCGAACTCAAGTCGGGCAATCATTTGCTCAGCGAAGCGCGCTTGCGTGCAGAAACCGCGCATCAACACCTGATCGACGCCATCGAGAGCATTTCCGACGCTTTTGTACTGTTCGATGCCGACCAGCGAATCGTGCTGTTCAACAGCCGCTTCAAGGCGTTCTGGGGCAACAGTCGGGTGCGGATCAACGCCGGCATGCGCCTGGCTGAGGTCAAGCGGCTGATGCTGTCCACCGGCCTGTTCACCGAAGAACCGCGCGGGCAGGCGGACGAAAATCTGCTGTTCCGTTTGCAGGACGGTCGCTGGCTGCAAGTCAGCGAACGGCCGACGCAAGAGGGCGGGCGGGTGATCCTGTTCACCGACATTACCGACGTCAAACTCAGCGAAACGGTGCGCCGCGAGCAGGCGGTGGCGCAGAAATCCCATTTGCTGCAACGGGCGGTCGACAACCTGTCCCAAGGCGTGGCGATGGTCAACGCCGACGGCATTCTGGAGTTGTGGAACCGGCGCTTCCTTGAACTCAGCGGCCTTGCGCCGGTGGCAGCGCATCGGCCGTTCGCCGAAGTGATCGCCGACAGCGAGTTGAACCTGTTGACCCCGGCCAGTCGAGACGGCAACGGGCGCCCGGTGCAGGAATGCGAGCAGCGCCTTTACGATGGCCGGGTCTTGGAAATCCGCACCCATCCGTTGCCCACCGGCGGCTTCGTCAACACCTTCACCGACATCACCGAACGCTACCAGCACGCCGAAGCGCTGAGTGAAAGCGAGCGCTGGATTCGCCTGATCACCGACCACGTACCGGCACTGATCGCCTACCTCAATGCCGATCTGGTCTACGAGTTCACCAACAAGGTCTACGAAGAATGGTACTGCTGGCCGCGCGGCGTGATGCTCGGGCAGAGCCTGCGCGAGGTGCACAGCGAGCAACATTATCAGCGGCTGGAAGCCTACGTGGCCCGGGCATTGGCCGGTGAAAGCGTAACGTTCGAGTTCGCCGAAACCAACATCAACAATCAGGAGCGCTACATGCTGCGCTCCTATGTGCCGAATCGGCTGGCCACCGGAGAGGTGGTGGGGATTTTCGTGTTGATCCGCGATATCACCGAGCGCCGCCGCACCGCCGAGGCGCTGCACCAGGCCTATCAGAACCTTGAGCTGCGGGTACGTGAGCGCACGGCGGAACTGACGAACCTCAATGACCAGTTGCTGCGCGAGATCGATGAGCGTCGGCGCGTTGAATCACGCCTGCGCGAAGCCAAGCTCGAAGCCGAACAGGCCAACCTGTCGAAAACCAAATTTCTCGCCGCCGTCAGCCATGACTTGTTGCAGCCACTGAATGCAGCGCGACTGTTTACCAGTGCCTTGCTCGAACGCCGGGAACCGGTGGCCAACGAGATTCTGGTGCGCAATGTCAGTAATTCCCTGGAGGACGTGGAAAACCTGTTGGGCACCCTGGTGGATATTTCCAAACTCGATGCCGGGGTGATCAAGGCCGACATTGCGCCGTTCGCCTTGAGCGAGTTGTTGGAAAATCTCGCCGCCGAGTACACCCAAGTGGCCCGCAGTGAGGGGCTTGAGCTGCATTTCATCGCGTGTTCGGCGCTGGTGCGCAGCGACATTCAATTGCTCGCGCGGATCCTGCGCAACCTGTTGAGCAACGCGATTCGCTACACCTACAGCGGCCGGGTGGTGCTCGGTTGTCGGCGTCATCATCAGCGGCTGACGATCGAAGTCTGGGACAGCGGAATGGGCATTGCGGATAACCGTCTGGAAGAGATTTTCCAGGAGTTCAAGCGTGGCGATGTGCAGCGTCCGGATCAGGATCGTGGTTTGGGCCTGGGGCTGGCGATTGTCGAGAAAATTGCCGGGATTCTCGGGCACCGCATTCACGTGCGTTCGTGGCCGGGCAAGGGTTCGATGTTTTCCGTCGAAGTACCGCTGAGCGCCACGGCACCCATGGCGCCGCCGAGCCTGCAGATGAGTGAGCCGATGCTCGAGCGTCTGCGTGGCGCGCGGGTGTGGGTGCTGGACAACGACGCGGCGATTTGCGCCGGCATGCGCACCTTGCTTGAAGGGTGGGGGTGCCTGGTGGTGACGGCGCTGTCGGAGCAGGACCTGGCGCGGCAGGTGGATAACTACCATGAAGAAGCGGACTTGCTGATCGCCGACTATCACTTGGATGACGAGCAGAACGGCGTGGATGCGGTGGCCCGGATCAACGCCCGGCGCGGTTCAGCCATTCCGGCGATGATGATCACCGCCAACTACAGCAATGAGCTCAAATTGCAGATTCGCGAGCTGGGGCACACCTTGATGCACAAACCGGTGCGGCCGATGAAGCTGAAGACGGCGATGAGTCATTTGCTCGGCCTGTCCCGTTAACTCCCTCCGGACACTGAATCTGTGGCGAGGGAGCTTGCTCCTGTTCGACTGCGAAGCCGTTGTAAATCAGGCCACTCGGCTTATTGGGACGTTTGCAGGGGGCCGCTTCGCGACCCGGCGGGAGCAAGCTCCCTCGCCACAGAGATTGGTAATCCCGACATTCAACGCCGCAGATAAGACCCGAAATCAATATCCCCGGCACTCAGGATCGCCTGCACCCGGTTGTGCACGTTGAGTTTGCGCAGGATCGCCGAGACGTGGGCCTTGACCGTGGTTTCGGCGATTTCCAGGGTGTAGGCGATCTGTTTGTTCGACTCGCCCTTGGTCATGCGTTCCAGCACCAGCAACTGTTTGCGCGTCAGGGCCTGGAGCAGTTCCGGAGGGAAACTCGGGTTATCGTTCATCCGGCGGTGGGTGCCGCTTTTCTGCGTGCGGATGATGTCCGGCGGCAGGTAGACATTGCCGTTGAGAATCTGCTGGATCGCCTCGGTCATTTGCACCCGCGGCGAGGATTTGGTGATGAAGCCCACCGCACCATAGGTGATGGCTTGCAGCACGATCTGCTTGTCCTGCTCGGCGGACACGATCACCACCGGAATGGTCGGCGCCTCGTTGCGCAGGTTGATCAGGCCATTGAGGCCGTGCATGCCGGGCATGTTCAGGTCGAGCAAAATCAGGTCCAGGTCGTCATGTTCCTGAGTCAGCGCCAGGGCGCTGTCGAGGTCGGCGGTTTCCATGACCTCGCTGCCCGGGAACCCGTCGCTGATGACGTTATGAATCGCTTCGCGAAACAGCGGGTGATCGTCGGCAATCAGAATTTTGTACATAGCCTTTCACCTCATTATTTTGATTATGGTGTGGCAACAACACGCACGCGTAAAGGTCACGGAAAGGGTTCGGGCCGGGCGGGCGCCACGGGCAGGTTTGCCGCTTGCCACGCATCCAGGCCGTCGCGATACCAATACAGAGTCTTATAGCCCAAGGCGGCGGCACGTTTGACCGCGTTCCAGCTCAACCAGCAGTCGGAGCGGCAGTAGAAGACCAGCGGTCGCGCAAGGTCGCCCGCGGTCAATGTGTTCAGGTTACGCGCAAAATAGCCCTGCCAGTCGGGCGTCAGGTCGCCATCGCCGGTATTGGCCAGCCAATGACTGCCGGGCAGGTTCTCATGGGGCTGGTCTTCGATGAAGCGACCTTGCAGCCACTGACGGCGATAGACGTCGATCAGCACCGGACGTGGTGTCTGGGTGAGCAGGGTTTGCAGGGCCGGCGTATCGATGATGGACGCGCCTTGCAGTTGATTCGGGGTCGGACTGCGGTAAAGGCCGATGCGATAGCCTTCGGCGGAGAACAGCGGTGTTTCGGCCTGTGCCGCGCCCAGCAGCAGGCCCAGCGACAGCGCAGCGAGAGAAGGGCGTAGCAGACGACGTCGGGCACGCGGCATGGGGTTCAATCCTTATAGTTATGAACCCATTACATGCCAGTCTCGGTGCGTTGGGAATGCGACGATAGACAGGAAAACCAGTACTAAAGTAGTAATTTTCCCCCGTGTTCAACACGAATCCCCTGTGGGAGCGACGGTTTTGTCAGTTGGCTTTGCGCAAGGCTGCATGCTGCGGGTTGAAGGTCAGTACCGCCAGCAGCGCGAACACCAGCGTAAACCCCGCGCACACTATCAGCGCCAACGGATTGAAGCGTTCATACAGCGCAAACCGCACCAGCTCCACTGCATGGGTGAACGGGTTCACGGCGCACAGCCAATACAACCACTCGCTGGACTCACGCATCTTCCACAGCGGATACAGCGCCGAGGACAGGAAAAAAAGCGGGAAGATCACGAAGTTCATCACCCCGGCGAAGTTCTCCAACTGGCGGATGGCGTTCGACAGCAACAACCCCAGCGCGCTGAGCATCAACGCGACCAGCAACAACGCCGGCAGGGCGATCAACAGTCCCATGGCCGGTGGCTGCACGCCGTACACCCAGGCAATCGCCAGAAAGGCGTACACCTGCAACAGCGAAATCAACGACGTCGCCAACAATTTGCTGCACAGCAGAAAGGTCCGGGGCAAGGGGCTGGTTAGCAGTACGCGCATGCTGCCCATTTCCCGGTCATAGACCATCGACAATGAACCTTGCATGCCATTGAACAGCAGAATCATGCAGGCCAGGCCAGGGATGATGTAGACCTCATACGGGATGTACGTGTCGTAGGGCTCGATAATGGCAATGCCCAGGGCCGCGCGAAAACCGGCGGCGAACACCAGTAGCCACAGCAACGGCCGGACAAGCGCACTGAGAAACCGCGTGCGCTGCAACACAAAACGCAGCCATTCGCGCAGCACGATGCCGCTGAAACATTGCCAGTAAGCATTCATCGGGCGGCTCCGGAGGTGGTCAGGCGAGCGAAGGCGGAGCCGAGGTCGCCGCCGTGTTCCAGGCTCAGTGCATCGGCTTGTCCGCTGGCCACCAAATGCCCTTGGTGAAGAATCAGCAAATCATCGCTGGGCTGTACTTCATCCAGTAAATGGGTGGTCCAGAGCACACTGATGTGTTGCTCGCGGCACAAATTGCGGATGTGTTGATTGAGCGCCAGGCGACTGGCCGGATCGAGGCCGACGCTGGCCTCGTCGAGCAATAACAGACGTGGCTCATGCAGCAGCGCGCGGGCGATTTCCACCCGGCGACGATGTCCGCCATTGAGTTCGCGCACCCGCTCGCGCCGGCGTTCGGTCAGCGTTTGCCGCGCCAGTTCGGCGTCGACCCGCAGGCTGGTCTGGCGGCGCGACATCCCATGCAGCGCGGCGTGATACCGCAGGTTCTGCTCGACGCTGAGGTCCAGGTCCAGGGTACTTTGCTGAAACACCACACCCAGTTGTCTCAGCGCCGGGCGCAGCGCGTTACGCAGTGAACAACCGCCGACGCGGATATCGCCACGCTGCAAATCGTAGAGCCGGGTGAGCAGTGCGATCAGGGTCGATTTTCCTGCCCCGTTGGGCCCCAGCAGCGCCGCGAAACGCCCCGGCTCCAGGCAGAAACTCACCTGGCGCAACGCCTCGCGCGCGCCATAGGCAAAGCTCAGGTCGCTGACTTCCAGCGCGTTCATGGCGTCACCACCACGCCCCACGGATAACGCCCGACCTTCACCGATTTGCTCACTTTGAGGCTGTCGACATCGATCACCGACACATCGCCGCTGACACCATTGGTTGCCAGCAATTGCTTCTGATCCGGGGTAAACGCCATCTGCCAGACGCGGCGGCCGACCAGCAGATAATCGAGGATCTCGAAGGTTTTGGCATCGATCACCGCCACATGATTGGCCGGGCCAAGCGCGACGAAACCGTACTTGCCGTCGGCGCTGAGTTTGATGCCCACCGGCTGCACCTTGTCCGGGTGCACGCCTTTGATCTGGAAGCTCAAGGTCTTGAGCACCTGGCGGGTCGCGACGTCGAGAATGGTCACGGTGCCGCCGATTTCAGCCGAGGCCCAAAGTTGTTTGCCATCGGGCGCGAACTCGACGAAACGCGGTCGCTGATCCACCAGCGTGCTGTCGGCCAGGGTCTGGGTGCTGGTGTCGATCCAGTGCAGCATGTTGGTGGTTTCGCTGGTGTTTACCGCCCATTTGCCGTCGGGGCTGACCGCCATGCCTTCGGGTTCGACGCCGACGTTGATCTGGCCCAGCACCTTGGAAGTCTCGGTGTCGATCACTGTCACCAAAGCATCGTCCTCGTTGGAAACGTAGAGCCAGCGATTGTTCGGGTGCAGGGCGAATTGCTCGGGGTCCTTGCCTGAAGGCAGTTCCTTGATGATCTTGCGCGTGGCGACGTCCATTACCTGAACCCGGTCCGAATCGCTGGCGCAGATGTACAGCAGCTTGCTGTCGTGGGACAGCAACAGACCGCGCGGGCGCTGGCCGACCGGCAGGGTGTCGGTGACTTGCAAGGTCTGCATGTCGATCAGGCTGAGGCTGTTGTCTTTCTCGTTCGAGACCCAGGCGGTGCTGGCCACGGCATGCCCGGCAGCGAGCAGCAGGGCGCATGAAAGCAGGGTGCGGCGCATGGCAGATTCCTTATTGTTGTCGTTGTTGTGGAAGATCAGGGAAAGCGGCAGCTGACTTCGGGCTTGTCGTAACCGAGGCTGTCCATTTCGTTGAAAGGGTGCAGAAAGCCGTCCTGCGGCGAGGTGCTGACCAGCGCCCGGGGCTGGACGATGGGGATCGGCTGGCGCAACTGGCCGTTCCACGGGCGATAACTGAGCTTGCGACCCTTGAAACCATCCAGTGGCAATTGATCGCTGATTTCCAGCGTGCGGATCGCCATCGGATCGGTCTGACGCAATTTGCTCACTGCACTGGCGATGCTGCGCACGGCCATCCACGCGGCAAAGTCGCGGTCGTTCATCCAGCGCCCGGCCATGGCTTCGAAGCGCTTTTGCAATTGGGCGGCGCCGTAGGTTTCCACGGTCTTGTGCCAACCCACCGGGGTCAGGCCTTGAGTGCCGGCCACCGGGCGCGGATACCAGGTCTGGTAGGGCACGTATTCGCCGAAGTCGCCGCGTTCATCGGCCACCAGCACCACGTCGTACTCGGCAGTCTGGGTGAACAGCGGCATGTCGGCCTGGGCGCTGCGGCGCTGGTCGTTATCGAAACTCCAGGCTTTTTCTGCGACCAGTTGCACGCCGAAGCGCTTCGCCGAGCGGCGCAGGGCGGCGGCATAGGCTTGATCGTCAGCGGTCGGGCCGACGATCAGCAGCGCCCGTTGCCATTTGCGCACCACCAGAAACTGCGCCAGCGCATCGGCCAGCATCGCCCGGCTCGGCAGCGTGTGCAGCACGTTCGGCAAGCAGTCGGTGGTGCGCAGGCTGTCATCCGGGCTGCCGGCGTTGAACAGCAAACTGTCGGGCAGTGCGGCGCTGAGTTGGCGAAGGCTGGCCACTGGCGCGTTCACCACAAACAGGCGCAGACCTTGCGCGTGCTGAGTCTTGGCGGCTTCAAGCAAGGCCTCGGGACTGTCGACGTTGGCGCTGGACAGGCTGTAACTGTGGTTGAGAAAGCGCCCGGTGCTGTTGCTGTCGGTGATCGCCAGCTCGGCGCCACGCCCTCCGGCATCGACCGGCTCGGGAATCACGTTGGACAGCAACGGTCCCGGATCAGGGCGATAACCCAGGTAGCCGATCTGCACCTGCAAGGGCGCGTCGGCCGCCTGGCTCTGGGTCGCCAGCCCGGCGGCGCAGGCAATCGCCAGCACGTAGATCAGGGCGTAAGGGGCAAGCTGGCGCATAAGGCACTCCACGAGGGTTAGCGCCAGCATAGGAAGCCTGAGGACAGGATGAAATATGCAGAAAGTACCAGTGAGGCAGTACCAAGGTAGTAACTCGCCGAGGGCGGCGCGGTTTTAGCATGGACAACAACGGCCATCACTCTGGAGGAGATCGACCATGCGTATTCTCAAAGCGCTGCTCCTGCCGTTACTGCTGATCCTGAGTCTGATCGGCGTCGACAAGCTCCACAGCCCGCGCCCCGCGTCGCTGCAGGTTTTGCCCGCGACACCGGGGCGCTAGGCATGTCAGCGCTATGGCGGATCAACCTCTGGGTCTGCGGATTCTTCGCCCTGGTCACCTTTGCGTGCATGGGCTTGCTGGTGCACCAGGCGCTGGCGGATGTGGAGCGTGAGCTGCAATCCGCCGAGGCGGTGGTCGAATACTTGAGCGAAACTGCCGAGCGTGATCCCGTCAGCCTGCAACCACGGCTGACGCAAAGTCTGCGTCACGTACGGGTGCGCTGGCTCGAACCGGGCGAGGCGGTACAACTGCCGACGCAGGACGGGCTCGACGCCTGGCTCGGGCGATTGCTGTTTGCCGAGGCCCGACACCACGCGCGGGTCCTGGATTTGCAGGATGGCCGACGCGTGCAGATCGCGGTCGACCCACGGGATGAAATCGATGAAGTCTGGGATTCCCTCCAGCAATTACTGAGCCTGTGCGGTCTGGCGTTGTTGTTGAGTCTGTTGACCATTCGCTGGGCCGTGCGCCGGGGCATGGGCCTGCTCGACGAGTTGCTGCGCGCGTTGCGGCAGGTCTCCGGCGGCCAGCTCAAGGTGCGATTGCGTGCGCAAGGACTGCCGGAAGCGCAGCAACTGGCGACGCATTTCAACCGCATGACCGAAGCGCTGGAACAGGCATGCGCCGACAACACGCAACTGACCCAGACCTTGCTGGCGGTGCAGGAACAGGAACGCACCCATCTGGCGCAGACCCTGCACGACGACCTCGGTCAATACCTGGCGGGGATTCGGGCTCAGGCCTGTCTGTTGCGGTTGGTCGCCGATCAACCCGACACCGTTGAGCGCACGGTGCGTGAGCTGGAGCACAACTGCGAACACCTTCAACACGGTTTCAGAGCGTTGGTTCACGACCTCTACCCGGTGGTGTTGCAACACCTGCCACTGGCCGAAGCCCTCGGGTTGCTGGTGGAACACTGGCAAGCCCGACAAGGGATCGATTGCCGGTTACGGGTCAGCGCGCACTTGCCGTCGTTGTCCGCACCGGACAAGACCCATCTCTACCGCCTGTTGCAAGAAGCCTTGACCAACGTCGCCCGCCACGCCGGTGCCAGTGAAGTGCGGGTGCGCCTGCACCACCGTGGCGGGCGGTTGCGCTTGCTGGTGCGTGACAACGGTTGCGGTGCGCACCCGCCACAGCGACCGGGCGTCGGTTTGTATTCGATGTTCGAGCGCGCCCGCAGTCTGGGCGGCGAGCTACGCATCATCAGCCACCCCGGCGCCGGTTGGGCGCTGGCCTTGAGCATGCCTTTGGAGGCGTCATGAATATTCTGCTGGTGGATGACCATGCGGTGGTCCGTCAGGGCTACGCGAGTTTGTTGCGCGCGTTGTTGCCGGCGATGGAAGTGCGTGAAGCCGCAACGGGTGAAGAGGCGCTGACCAAGGTTCAGGAAGCCGTGCCGAATCTGGTGATCATGGATTTCGGCTTGCCGGGGATCAGCGGGCTGGAAACCACGCGCCGCCTGCGACAGCGCCTGCCGCAATTGCGCGTGCTGTTTTTCAGCATGCACGATGAGCTGCCGTTGGTGCGCCAGGCGCTGGACGCGGGCGCCTCGGGCTACCTGACCAAAAGCTCGGCGCCGGATGTATTGATCGAGGCTGTGCGGCGCATCCTCGCCGGCCACGCGTACATCGAACAACCGCTGGCCACTCAACTGGTCTGTCATCCGCAGCAGGACGCCAGTGATCCGCGTTTGCAGAGCATGACCCAGCGTGAACTGGAGATTTTCGTGATGCTCGCCAAAGGCACCCCGGCCCGGTTGATTGCCGAGCAGTTGAGCATCAGCAGCAAGACTGTCTCCAATCACCTGACCTTGCTCAAGAGCAAATTGCAGGTCAGTTCCCACGCCGAGCTGGTGCATTTGGGGATTGATATGGGGGTGGTGCGGGTGGCGAGATGATTCAATCCACGGCAAGACCCTGTGGAAGCGAGCCTGCTCGCGATGAGGGCGTAACATTCAACATTGATATTGGCTGCCATACCGTCATCGCGAGCAGGCTCGCTCTCTCAGGAGGTCTGTGTTGCATTGTCGATTCGGGTCTCACTTATTCCACGTCGTCGGGCAGCCGCTGCAACCCTCCATATTCGCATCCTGAAAATTCGCATAATGCTGGCGCGAGCCATTGAGGTTCGCCTGCTCCAGGTTGCTTTCGCCAAACTTGGACTCCTGCAAATTGGCATCGCTAAGATCCGCGCCTTTGAGATCAGCCTTGCTCAGCCAGGTCATCTCCAGGTCGGCCGCCCGCAGGTTGGCGTTGTGCAATCTGGCCCCGGAGAGCCGGGCGAATTGCAGATAGGCGCCGCTGAGGTTGGCGTCTTCGAATTGCGCGCCTTGGGCGAACATTCCCCAACCCTGAATCGCCATCAGCGTCGCGCCGGTGAAATCGGCGAGACGCAGGTTGCTCTGTTGCAGGCTGGCCCGGGTCAGGTTGGCGCCTTGCAGCTGGGCTTTTTCCAGATTGGCGAGGTCGAGGCGGGCGTGACGCAAGTCGGCATCGCGCAGGTCAGCGCCGCTGAGGTTCATGTTGCGCAGGTCCTGATTGCTCAGGTTGGCGCCTTTAAGATTGGCGCCGGGGCAGGGGCTGTGTTCGGCGATGGTGCAGCCGTTGATGATCAACGGGGTGTCTTCGCCGTCATCGGTGGCGTAAGCCGGAAGTGCAGTCAGCAACAGTATCAAAGGTAGATAGTTCATGGCAGGTCCTCGGAATGGAGAGGCGGCGGGATACACAAAACTGTGGCCAGGCAGGTTCCTGTGGCGAGGAAGCTTGCTCCCGCTCGACTGCGAAGCAGTCGCAAACCCAGACAACCCGGTATTGCTGAAGTATGGAGGGGCCGCTTCGCGACCCAGCGGGAGCAAGCTCCCTCGCCACAGAAGGGCTTGCTGAATACAGGCAAGCCCCCTGTGACTACAGGGGGGAGGCGTGTTACTTCTTCGCCACCTTGCTATCCCAGCTCGGAATCTTGAACACCCAGAACGACCCGCCCTGAGCCACCGGTTTGGTCAGCTCGGCCATGTCGCCGCCCCACAACGGCACCGCACCGCCATACCCGACGGTCACGCCGATGTACTGCTCGCCGTCCTGTTCCCAGGTGATCGGCGGCGAGACGATGCCGCTGCCGGTCTGGAACTTCCACAGCTCCTTGCCGGTTTTCGCGTCGAAGGCCTTGAAGAAACCATCGCCGGTGCCGGTGAACACCAGGTTGCCCTTGGTCGCCAGCACGCCGGCCCACAATGGCAGGGGTTCCTTGTGCTCCCACACCACTTTGCCGGTGGTCGGGTTCATCGCGCGCAAGGTGCCGACGTGATCGTCGTACATACGCTTGATGCGGAAACCCATGCCCAGATACGCCGAGCCTTTCTTGTAGTTGACCTCTTCGGTCCAGTATTCCTCTTTCCACTGGTTGCCCGGAATGTAGAACAGCCCGGTGTCCTGGCTGTAAGCCATCGGGTTCCAGTTCTTGCCACCGAGGAACGGCGGCGACACTTCAACCGGTTTGCCTTTGGTTTCGCCCGGCAGCGGTTTCGCCGGACGCTGGCCTTCGTTCTCGACCGGCCGCCCGGTCTTCAGGTCGATGTGGCTGGCCCAGGTGATGTTGTCGACGAAGGGGAAGGCGTTCTGCAATTTGCCGTTGTTGCGGTCGACGACGTAGAAGAAACCGTTGCGGTCGGCGTGGCCGGTGGCCTTGACCGCTTTGCCGTCCTTGTCCTTGTAGTCGAACAGCACCAGCTCGTTGTTGCCGGAGAAATCCCAGGCATCGTTCGGGGTGTGCTGGTAGAACCATTTCACCTCGCCGGTGCTCGGGTCGACGCCGACCTGGCCCGAGGTGTAGAGGCTGTCGTAATCGTGCGGGTTGCCATCCTTGGAGGTGCGCGCCCAGGTATTCCACGGGCCAGGGTTGCCGGCGCCGACGATGATGGTGTTGGTTTCCGGATCGAAACTGGCGCTCTGCCAAGGGGCGCCGCCGCCGTGGCTCCAGGCTTCGACCTTGCCGGTTTCGGTGGTCGGATCGTTCGGCCAGGACGGCGCCTTGACGTCACCGGTCGGGGTACTGTCCTTGCCGTTCAAACGACCCATGTGGCCTTCGACGAAAGGCCGCATCCACACTTCTTCGCCGGTGTCCGGGTCGCGGGCAAACAGTTGCCCGACCACGCCGAACTCATCGCCGGAACTGCCATGAATCAGCAGTACCTTGCCGCTGGTCTTGTCCTTGATCAGCACCGGGGCGCCAGTCATGGTGTAGCCGGCGGCGTGGTCGCCGAATTTCTTGTTCCACACCACTTTGCCGGTGTTCTTGTCCAGCGCGATCAGGCGCGCGTCGAGGGTGCCGAAGTAGATTTTGTCGCCATAGATCGCCGCCCCGCGATTGACCACATCGCAGCACGGACGAATGTTGTCCGGCAGGCGATGGTTGTAGGTCCACAGGCGCTTGCCGGTCTTGGCATCGAGGGCAAATACCCGCGAGTACGAACCGGTGACGTACACCACGCCGTCACTGACGATCGCCTGGGATTCCTGGCCGCGCTGCTTCTCATCGCCGAATGAATAGGACCAGGCGGGCGTCAGTTTGAATACGTTCTTGTCGTTGACTTGGGCCAACGGGCTCCAGCGCTGGGCGTTGGTGCCCATACCGTATTGCAGAACATCCTTGGTGGTCAGGTGATCGTTGGCAATGTCTTCCCAGCTCACGTTGTGTGTCGGCTTCGCGGGTTCGGTCGCGGCTTGGCCGGCAGCGCTCAGGGTCAGGCTGCTCACCAGCAAAAAGGCTTGCACGGCGAGGGTCAAAGGGGAAAGGGCGGGTAGCGATCTTATTGTCATGGTTGCAGTTCCCAGTGGAGGTTTTGGCCTGCACAGGGTGGTGTGTACGACGGGGTGGCGAATACGGAAAAAGTCCCGCTGTTGCCGGGAATATTTCCCATGCGGCACCTGATTTGGGTGTGCGCCACAAGCCCTACTACCAAGGTACTGGACGGCGGCCACCAAAGCAGCATGGGGCTTGCGTGAAACGCTTCCTAAGATGGTTGCCATAGCCTCTGCCAAGAGGTTTTGCGTGCAATCCTGAGGGCATAACAATGACAACAAAACGCAACGCCTTGCTCGTTGCCGGACTGCTGGCCGGCTTTATCAGTGCAGGTTCGGTCTGGGCCCACGGCAACGTGGTGCCACAAGCCGTCGAAACCAAGGGACTGACCCCGATCAAGGACGCCGGCGTGCAGGTTGATGGCGATGGCTGGGCGGCAGTAAACCCTTACCGTACGACAGCCGAGCACGATAAAGCCGTCGAAATCGGCTCATCGGCCTACAACCAGAACTGCGCGGCCTGTCATGGTCTGGAAGCGAAATCTGGCGGCATCGCCCCTGATTTGCGCATGCTCGACGTCGGCGAGGCCGGTGATGAATGGTTCGTCGAACGGGTCCGCCACGGCGCCGTGAGGGATGGCCGGGTGTACATGCCGAAGATGGCTGATTACCTGAGTCAGGAAGCCCTGTGGGCTGTGCGCACTTACCTGGACAGCGTTCACGTCGAGGAGTAATGCATGCGCCTGCTCGCTGTGTTGATCAGCGCTGTGCTGCTGTGCTGCCAGGTGGTGCAGGCGCAGATTCGTACCTATGACGAAATGATCGCTGCCGGGGAGCTGAAGGTGGCGGTCTACAAAGACTTTGCTCCCTACAGTTTCGAAGACGCCGGCCAGCCCCGTGGTGTGGATGTCGAACTGGCCGAGGCCTTGGCCAAAGCCCTTGGCGTTCACTTGAAACTGATCTGGGCGCCTGCCGGCGAGAAGCTCGACGACGACCTGCGCGACTACATCTGGCGCGCCAGCCAGTTGCACGATCTGCAACTGGCCGACCTGATGATGCGCGTGCCCTATGACCAGGATTACGCGCGCAAGCGCAACGAACTGGGCGAGCTGGAAAACGGCCATGTGGTGATGTTCGGTCCGTACCAGAACGAGCAATGGCAGGTCGCGTATGACCGCCGCCGGCTGGAGTCGGTGGGCAGCGTCGCGGTGTTCGAGCACCACCCGATTGGCGTCGAGGTCGACAGCGTGCCGTCGTTCTACCTGACCTCGGTGTTCAGCGGCATGCTCGCCGGCAAAACCCGCCACTATCCCGGTGTGCCACAGGCGTTCGCGGCCATGAAGGCCGGTGAAGTCGACGCGGTCATGGCGATGCGCGGCGAGATCGACTGGCAGGTTCACGAGGCGGCGGACCCGCAACTCGCGCTGGCGGAAAACGCCTATCCGAACATGGGCAAGCAACTCTGGGAAATCGGCATGGCGGTGCACGAAAGCAATCGTCAATTGGCCTATGCCGTGGAAGAAACCCTGGAAACCCTGATCCGTGAAGGCTCGGTCAAAGCCATTTATGCCCGTTACGGCCTGCGCTATGACGTGCCGGAGATGTATCAACAGTGAACTGGAGCGCGTTTTGCCTGTTGGCCTGCTGGCTACCCTTCGCCGCGCACGCGGCAGTCATCGAACCGGGTAAAGACCCGGTGCCGTCGGTGATGTGGGCCTTCTATCACAAGCAAATGCTTGGCGATGCGCCGTTCGTGTTCGACGAGCGGGTCAAGCTGATGGCGCCGCCGTTCGCCGAAGATGCCCGGCAAGTGCCGCTGGAAATCGACGCCCGGGCGTTCAAGGGCGAGGTGGTAAAAATCCTTGCCTGGGCCGAGCTTAATCCGTTGCCGAAAATTGTCGATTTTCAACCGCTGGATCGCGTGCTGCCGTGGCTGTCGATCCGCATTCGTGTCGAACAAGCCACGCCGTTGCGTGCAGCGGTGCTGACCCGCGATGGATTGTGGCATGTCGGCTCGACCCTGATCGATGCGGCGGGCGGCGGCTGCACGGCGCCCAGCGTGGTGCGCACCCAGCCGGGTTGGGAAGAACACATTGGCGAAGTCATCGGCGGGCGCTACCCGCGTGGCGAATACAGCCGCTTGCGCTTGCAGGTGGCGCATCCGATGGACAACGGCATGGTCAGCGGTATCCCGGAATTCTTCATCAACCATGCCGAGTTGCGCGATCACAACGACCGGTTGCTGGCCCGCCTCGAACTGTTTCCCGCCGTCAGCGAAAACCCCAGCCTGGCGTTCGACATTGAAGGGGCAGGGCAGACGCGCTTGTTGCTGCGCGACAACAGCGGCAACCAGTTTGATGCGGCCATACCCTGACTCAAAGGAGCGCGTGATGCGCTGGATGCTGCTGTTGTTAATGAGCCTGAGCCTTCCTGCGTTGGCTGATCTCGACTATTCACTCAAGCCCCGGCAGATCGCCGCAGACACCTGGCTGCTGGAAGGCAGCACCGACAATTTCGCCAAGGACAACGGTGGCAACATCGTCAACACCGCGTTCATCGTCACCGAACGCGGCGTGGTGGTGGTCGACACCGGGCCGTCCAGGCGATACGGCGAAGCGATGCGCAAAGCGATTGCCGCGACCACCGACAAACCGGTGATCCAGGTGCTGCTGACCCATCATCATCCCGATCATGTGCTGGGCAATCAGGCCTTCAGCGACGTACCGATTGGCGCGTTGGGCGGTACAGTCGAGCTGTTGAAACAGCAGGGCGATGCCATGGCCGAGAACATGTACCGACTGGTGGGCGACTGGATGCGTGGCACCGAAGTGGTGTTGCCGACCGAGACGCTGACGCCGGGCGTGCGAACTTTTGGGAATCACGATCTGCGTCTGCTGAGCCTGGGTGGGCACACGGGCGCTGATCTGGCTATTCTCGACCAGACAACCGGCGTGCTGTTTGCCGGGGATCTGGTGTTTTATCAACGGGCGCTGACCACGCCCAACAGTCCGGGTTTGTCGGTGTGGCTGGCGGACATTGCGACGCTGCAAGGCTTGCCGTGGACGCTCATCGTCCCCGGCCACGGCCCGGTCGCCACGGACGCAAAACCCTTCGAGCAAATGCGCGATTACCTGGGCTGGCTCGATCAACTGATGCGTGATGGCGCGGCCAATGGCAGCGACATGGGCGAGATGATCCGCAGTCCCATCCCTGAACGGTTCGCCAGTATCAGCCTGAGTCGCTATGAGCTGATTCGCAGCGTCAGTCATCTCTACCCGCGCTACGAGCGTGCACAAATGCCCCGAGTCGATTCCGCCGCAACCAAGTGAAAACACGCAACCCTGTGGGAGCGAGCCTGCTCGCGATAGCGGTGTAGCAGTCAATAAAGATATCGACTGTCAGGCCCTCATCGCGAGCAGGCTCGCACACAGGGAACTGGTGTCGATCACAAAAACCGGTGTTCATCTCCTCCGACCCGCTACTAAGGAACTAGCAATCTCCGCACTGCGGGCAATTGTTGCAAGGGCGGCGGCGCCCAAGAATCTGCACCAGACCGGGAAAATTTCCCGGGTATAACAAAAACCGCAGAGGCAGCCGTCATGACCCAACCCGCACGTCGCCAACCCTTCGTCTTGAGCCTGTTGCTCAGTGCCATGCTGTTGTCCGGCACGGCATTGGCCGCCGTCACCGACCAGGACATTCTCCAGGACCCCAAGAACCCGGAGCAGATCGTCACCAACGGTCTGGGCGTCCAGGGTCAGCGCTACAGCCCGCTCGACACCCTCAACGTCAACAACGTGAAGGATTTGCGGCCGGTCTGGGCCTTCTCCTTCGGCGGCGAAAAACAACGCGGTCAGCAAGCACAGCCGATGATCAAGGACGGCGTGATGTACATGACCGGTTCCTACTCGCGGGTGTTTGCGGTGGACGCGCGCACCGGCAAGAAGCTCTGGCAATACGATGCGCGCCTGCCCGATGACATCCGCCCGTGCTGCGACGTGATCAACCGGGGCGTGGCGCTGTACGGCGACCTGGTGTTCTTCGGCACCCTCGACGCCAAACTCGTGGCGCTGAACAAAGACACCGGCAAAGTCGTCTGGAGCAAGAAAGTCGCCGACCACAAGGAAGGCTATTCCATCAGCGCAGCGCCGCTGGTGATCAACGGCAAGCTGATTACCGGTGTGGCCGGTGGCGAGTTCGGGGTGGTCGGCAAGATTGAAGCCTATGACCCGAAAAACGGCGACTTGCTGTGGAGTCGCCCGACCGTCGAAGGGCACATGGGTTATGTCTACAAGGACGGCAAAGCCGTGGAGAACGGCATTTCCGGTGGCGAAGCGGGCAAGACCTGGCCGGGCGATCTGTGGAAAACCGGCGGCGCGGCACCTTGGCTCGGCGGTTACTACGACCCGGAAACCAATCTGTTGCTGTTCGGCACCGGCAACCCTGCGCCGTGGAACTCGCACCTGCGTCCTGGCGACAACCTTTATTCCTCGTCACGTCTGGCGCTGAACCCTGACGACGGCACGATCAAATGGCACTTCCAGAGCACGCCCCACGACGGTTGGGACTATGACGGCGTGAACGAGCTGGTCTCGTTCAACTACACCGAAGGCGGTAAGGAAATCAAAGCGGCGGCAACTGCCGACCGTAACGGTTTCTTCTACGTGCTGGACCGCACCAACGGCAAATTCATTCGCGGCTTCCCGTTCGTGGACAAGATCACCTGGGCCACCGGGCTCGATAAAGAGGGCCGGCCGATCTACAACGAGGCCAGCCGTCCTGGCGCACCGGGCACTGAAGCCAAAGGCAGTTCGGTGTTCGTCGCACCGGCGTTCCTCGGCGCGAAAAACTGGATGCCGATGGCCTACAACAAGGACACCGGGCTGTTCTACGTACCGTCCAACGAATGGGGCATGGACATCTGGAACGAAGGCATTGCCTACAAGAAAGGCGCGGCGTTCCTCGGTGCCGGTTTCACCATCAAGCCGTTGAACGAAGACTACATCGGCGTGCTGCGCGCCATCGACCCGAAAACCGGCAAGGAAGTCTGGCGTCACAAGAACTTCGCGCCGCTGTGGGGCGGGGTGCTGACCACCAAGGGCAACCTGGTATTCACCGGCACGCCGGAAGGTTTCCTCCAGGCATTCAACGCCAAGACCGGCGAGAAAGTCTGGGAATTCCAGACCGGCTCCGGCGTGCTGGGTTCGCCCGTGACCTGGGAAATGGATGGCGAGCAGTACGTCTCGGTGCTGTCCGGTTGGGGCGGTGCTGTTCCGCTGTGGGGTGGTGAAGTGGCCAAGCGCATCAAGGACTTCAACCAGGGCGGCATGCTCTGGACGTTCAAGTTGCCGAAAGACCTGGTCGCCAAACACTGACCCAACCACCACAACCCTGGGGTAATGACGTACCTGTGGCGAGGGAGCTCGCTCCCGCTCGGCTGCGAAGCAGTCGTAAATCCGTCTGGGTTCGGGAGCGCTTCGCACTCCAGCGGGAGCAAGCGCCCTCGCCACAAAAGCCTGCTGACCCGGCGGCGACTACTACCAAATAACGAGAACCCCCCTGCCAACGGCGCATTCGTTCGGCACGCGGGGCTCTCTACTATCGGTTCATCGCCTGTTTGCCCGACAGGCATCGACCCAGACAGAGGCTCACCATGATCTACGCACAACCCGGAACACCAGGCGCCGTCGTCACGTTCAAGGCGCGCTACGGCAACTTCATCGGTGGCGAGTTCGTCGCGCCAGTCAATGGCGAATACTTCACCAACACCTCGCCGGTCACCGGTGAAGTGATCGCCGAGTTCCCGCGCTCCAGCGCCGCCGACATTGACAAGGCCCTCGACGCCGCTCACGCCGCTGCCGATGCCTGGGGCAAAACCTCAGCGCAGGACCGCTCGTTGGTGCTGCTGAAAATCGCTGATCGCATCGAGCAGAATCTGGAAATCCTCGCCGTCACCGAAACCTGGGACAACGGCAAGGCCGTGCGCGAAACCCTGAATGCCGACGTGCCGCTGGCCGCCGACCATTTCCGCTACTTCGCCGGCTGCATTCGCGCGCAGGAAGGCGGCGCCGCCGAGATCAACGAGCTGACCACCGCCTATCATTTCCACGAACCGCTGGGCGTGGTCGGGCAAATCATTCCGTGGAACTTCCCGCTGCTGATGGCCGCGTGGAAACTCGCCCCGGCCCTGGCGGCCGGTAACTGTGTCGTGCTCAAACCGGCCGAGCAAACGCCGTTGTCGATCATGATCTTCGCCGAACTGATCGCCGACCTGCTGCCGGCCGGTGTGTTGAACATCGTGCAAGGTTTCGGTCGCGAAGCCGGTGAGGCGCTGGCCACCAGCAAGCGCATCGCCAAGATCGCCTTCACCGGTTCCACCCCGATTGGTGCGCACATCATGAAATGTGCGGCCGAGAACATCATTCCAAGCACCGTCGAACTGGGCGGCAAGTCGCCGAACATCTTCTTCGAAGACATCATGAACGCCGAGCCGCAGTTCATCGAGAAAGCCGCCGAAGGCCTGGTGCTCGCCTTCTTCAACCAGGGCGAAGTCTGCACCTGCCCATCGCGAGCGCTGGTGCAGGAATCGATCTACGACGACTTCATGAAAGTGGTGATGAAAAAGATCGTCAAGATCAAGCGCGGCAACCCGCTGGACACCGAAACCATGGTCGGCGCCCAGGCGTCGGAGCAGCAATACGACAAGATCCTCTCGTACCTGAAAATCGCCCAGGAGGAGGGCGCCGAACTGCTCACCGGCGGCGCGGCCGAGCGGCTCGAAGGCGACTTGTCGACCGGTTACTACATCCAGCCGACCCTGCTCAAGGGGCACAACAAGATGCGCGTGTTCCAGGAAGAAATCTTTGGTCCGGTGGTGGGCATCACCACGTTCAAGGACGAAGCCGAAGCCCTGGCGATTGCCAACGACAGCGAATTTGGCCTCGGCGCCGGCCTGTGGACCCGCGACATCAACCGTGCGTACCGTATGGGCCGGGCGATCAAGGCCGGGCGTGTCTGGACCAATTGCTACCACCTGTACCCGGCGCACGCTGCGTTCGGTGGCTACAAGAAATCCGGTGTCGGCCGTGAAAACCACAAGATGATGCTCGATCACTATCAGCAGACCAAAAACCTGCTGGTGAGCTACGACATCAATCCGCTCGGGTTCTTCTAACCCCCGCAAGAACACCACAATCCCCCTGTGGGAGCGGGCTTGCTCGCGATGAGGCCAGTACATTCAACATTGATGTTGACTGTCACGCCGCCATCGCGAGCAGGCTCGCTCCCACATTGGTTTGTGTGTGCTTGAACTCCCCGCCATACCCCCTACCAACGCACCCCACAACCTCCTTCGAAAGTAGCATTCGGGCGCCTGCCGCCCCGTGCATTAATGGCTTTACCGGAATCGTCCGGCACAAGAAGAGGAATGACCCATGTGGACTAAACCCGCGTTTACCGATCTGCGCATTGGCTTCGAAGTGACGATGTATTTCGCCAACCGTTGATCGTCCACCCGGCCAGCCGCTGCGTTGGCCGGGCCTGCCTTCTGGAGCATCGCCCATGTACATTCGGGTTCTCGGTTCCGCCGCTGGCGGTGGTTTTCCGCAGTGGAACTGCAACTGCCGCCAGTGCGCCGGTATGCGCAATGGCAGCCTGCGCGCGCAACGACGCACGCAGTCTTCCATTGCCCTGAGCGAAAACGGTGTGGATTGGGTGCTGTGCAATGCGTCCCCGGACATTCGCGCGCAACTCGAGAGTTTCGCGCCGTTGCAACCGGCCCGCCGCTTGCGCGACACGGCGATTGCCGGCGTGGTCCTGATGGACAGCCAGATCGACCATTGCACCGGCCTGTTGAGCCTGCGCGAAGGTTGCCCGCATTCGGTCTGGTGCACCGAGCGGGTTCATGAAGACCTGAGCAGCGGTTTCCCGTTGTTCACCATGCTCAAGCATTGGAACGGCGGCTTGCAGTGGCAACCCGTGGGGCTTGACCGCGAGCCGTTCACTATCGCGGCGTGCAGCCATTTGCAGTTTCGGGCGATTCCATTGGTCAGCAACGCGCCGCCGTATTCGCCCAATCGCGGCAATCCGCAACCGGGCGACACCATTGGCCTGTTCATCGAAGACCTGCGCACGGGCGGGTCGCTGTTCTATGCCCCGGGCCTGGGCCAGATCGACGCTGAGGTGCTGAGCTGGATGCAACGTGCCGATTGTTTGTTGCTGGACGGTACGTTGTGGCGCGATGACGAGATGCGCGTGTGTGAAGTCGGCCAGAGCCTGGGCAGTGAAATGGGCCACCTGCCGCAAAGCGGACCGGGCGGCATGCTTGAAGTGCTGGAGGGTTTCAGCCGCCAGCGCAAGGTGCTGATCCACATCAACAACACCAATCCGATCCTCGATGAAGACTCGGCTGAGCGGGCGTTGCTGGAGCGGCGGGGCGTTGAGGTCGCGTTCGATGGCATGAGTATTGAGCTGTAGCTGATGGCCTCATCGCGAGCAGGTTTGTGTACACCGCAGATCCCTTGTGGGAGCGAGCCTGCTCGCGATGGGGCCAGACCAGACACCGCATATTCCCGGAGAACCGCAATGACTGACACCCCAATGACCCCCACCGAATTCGAAGCCGCCCTGCGCGCCAAAGGTGCGTACTACCACATCCATCATCCTTTCCACCAAGCCATGTACGCCGGACGCGCCACTCGCGAGCAGATCCAGGGCTGGGTCGCCAATCGCTTTTACTACCAGATCAACATTCCGCTCAAGGATGCCGCCATCCTGGCCAACTGCCCGGACCGCGACGTGCGCCGCGAATGGCTGCAGCGGATTCTCGACCACGACGGCGCGCCCGGCAGCGGAGGCGGCATCGAAGCCTGGCTGCGCCTCGGTGAAGCGGTGGGCCTGGATCGCGAACAGATCCTGTCCCAGGAACTGGTATTGCCCGGCGTACGTTTCGCCGTGGACGCCTACGTCAATTTCGCCCGGCGCGCCTGCTGGCAGGAAGCGGCCAGCAGTTCGCTGACCGAGCTGTTCGCGCCGCAGATCCACCAGTCGCGGCTCGATGCCTGGCCCACGCATTACCCGTGGATTGACGTCGCCGGCTACGACTATTTCCGCACGCGCCTGAGTCAGGCGCGGCGTGATGTCGAGCACGGTTTGCGCATCACCCTGGCGCATTACGTCACCGTCGAAGGCCAGCAGCGGATGCTGGAAATCCTTCAGTTCAAGCTCGACGTGCTGTGGAGCATGCTCGATGCCATGAGCATGGCTTACGAGCTGCAACGCCCGCCGTATCACACGGTGACGACCGAACGCGTCTGGCATCGGGGGATTGCGCTGTGAGCCTGATCAACCGTGCGCAGGCGCCGACGTTGCGCCAGGGTTTCCGCTTGCAGTGGGAGCCGCGTCAGGACTGCCATGTGCTGCTGTACCCCGAAGGCATGATCAAACTCAACGCCAGCGCCGGGCAGATTCTCGATCTGCTGGACGGTCAACGCAGTGTGGCGGCGATCATTGATTTACTCTCCGCGAGTTTTCCCGGTGTGCCGGGGATCGACGAGGACGTGCTGGCGTTTCTGGAGGTGGCCCATGCTCAATTCTGGATCGAATGATTCGCGCCCGGGACCGCCGCTGTGGCTGTTGGCGGAGCTGACTTATCGTTGTCCGCTGCAATGCCCGTATTGCTCCAATCCACTGGATTTCGCCCAGCAAGGCGCGGAGTTGAGTACCGAAGAATGGATTCGCGTGTTCCGCGAGGCCCGCGAAATGGGCGCTGCGCAACTGGGCTTTTCCGGTGGCGAGCCGTTGGTGCGCCAGGACCTGGCGGAGCTGATAAAAGCCGCACGGGACATGGGTTACTACACCAACCTGATCACCTCGGGCATCGGTTTGACCGAGCAGAAAGTCCATGATTTCAAAGTCGCCGGGCTCGACCATATCCAGATCAGCTTCCAGGCCGCCGACGAAGCGGTCAACAACATGCTCGCCGGCTCGCGCAAGGCTTTCGCGCAGAAGCTTGCCATGGCGCGCGCGGTGAAAGCCCAGGGTTATCCGATGGTGCTGAACTTCGTCACCCATCGGCACAACATCGACGAGATCGCGAAGATCATCGACCTGTGTCTTGAGCTGGAAGCGGATTTCGTCGAACTGGCCACGTGTCAGTTCTATGGCTGGGCCGAGCTCAACCGCGTGGGCCTGTTGCCGACCCGCGAGCAATTGCAGCGCGCCGAACGCATCACCAACGAATACCGTGAGCGGCTTGAGGCGCAGGGCCATCCGTGCAAGCTGATCTTCGTCACCCCGGATTACTACGAAGAACGGCCCAAGACCTGCATGAACGGCTGGGCCAATCTGTTTCTCGACATCACCCCGGACGGCACGGCGTTGCCCTGTCACAGCGCCCGGCAGTTGCCGGTGACGTTTCCGAATGTGCGTGAACACAGCATCGAGCACATCTGGACTGATTCTTTCGGCTTCAACCGCTTTCGTGGTGATGACTGGATGAAGGAGCCGTGCCGCTCCTGTGATGAAAAGCACAAGGATCTCGGCGGCTGCCGCTGCCAGGCGTTCATGTTGACCGGTGACGCCGCCAATGCCGACCCGGTGTGCAGCAAGTCGCCGCACCACGGCGTGATCCTCAAGGCTCGCGAGGAAGCCGATGCACCGGGGCAGGGCATGGAACACCTGACGTTGCGCAATGAAAAGGCCTCGCGCTTGATCTATCGCGGATGAATACAGCGACACAAATCCCTGTGGGAGCTAGCCTGCTAGCGATAGCGGTTTGTCAGGCAATACAGATGTTAAATGTGCCGCCCCCATCGCGAGCAGGCTCGCTCCCACAGGGATCTGCGGTGTACCCATTGGTCTGATTGCATTCGCAGCCGGATGGGGTAGTGTGGGTTTACCTTTCAAAACAATAAAAAAACAGGCTTTCCAATGAGCCAGAGTCTCAGCCAGCTGCGTAAATTCGTTTCACCTGAAATCATCTTTGGTGCCGGTTGCCGGCACAACGTCGGCAACTACGCCAAGACCTTTGGTGCCCGCAAGGTCCTGGTGGTCAGCGATCCTGGCGTGATCGCCGCCGGTTGGGTCGCGGATGTCGAGGCCAGCCTGCAAGCCCTGGGCATCGATTACTTCCTCTACAGCGATGTTTCGCCCAACCCACGGGTCGAGGAAGTCATGCTCGGCGCCGAGTTGTACCGGGAAAACCACTGTGACGTGATCGTCGCCGTCGGTGGCGGCAGCCCGATGGATTGCGGCAAAGGCATCGGCATTGTTGTCGCTCACGGGCGCAGCATCCTCGAGTTCGAAGGGGTGGACACCATCCGCGTGCCCAGCCCGCCGCTGATCCTGATCCCGACCACCGCCGGCACCTCGGCGGACGTCTCGCAATTCGTGATCATCTCCAACCAGCAAGAACGCATGAAGTTCTCCATCGTCAGCAAAGCGGTGGTGCCGGACGTGTCGCTGATCGACCCGGAAACCACCCTGAGCATGGACCCGTTCCTGTCGGCCTGTACCGGCATCGACGCGTTGGTGCACGCCATCGAAGCCTTTGTGTCCACCGGTCACGGCCCCTTGACCGACCCGCATGCGCTGGAAGCGATGCGCCTGATCAACGGCAACCTGGTGCAGATGATCGCCAACCCGAGCGATATCGCCCTGCGTGAAAAAATCATGCTCGGCAGCATGCAGGCCGGGCTGGCGTTCTCCAACGCGATCCTCGGCGCGGTGCATGCCATGTCCCACAGCCTTGGCGGCTTCCTCGACTTGCCCCATGGGCTGTGCAACGCGGTACTGGTGGAGCACGTGGTGGCCTTCAATTACAGCTCCGCGCCGGAACGGTTCAAGGTGATTGCCGAGACGTTCGGCATTGATTGCCGTGGCCTCAATCACCGGCAGATCTGCGGGCGTCTGGTTGAGCATCTGATCGCGTTGAAACATGCGATTGGCTTCCATGAAACCCTTGGTTTGCATGGCGTCAGCACGGCGGACATCCCGTTCCTGTCGCAACACGCCATGCATGACCCGTGCATCCTGACCAACCCACGCGAATCCAGTCAGCGCGATGTCGAGGTCGTCTATGGCGAAGCCCTCTGACGAGCAACAACGGGCGCTGGCGGGGTTACTCGGATTAGGCAGTCACTCGGCGCGCAAGAGCCATTACCCGGAACTCGCCGCGCGCCTCGACGAGCTCGAAGCCGAGCGTAATCGTTACAAGTGGCTGTTCGAAAATGCGGTGCACGGGATCTTCCAGGCCAGCCTGCTCGAAGGTATGCGCGCCGCCAACCCGGCGCTGGCGCGGATGCTCGGCTATGAAAACCCTCAGGACGTGCTGTTTTCCCTGGCGGATCTGGCAAGTAACCTGTTTGTCGGCGGTGCGCGGGAACTGGAAAACATCGGTGAGATCCTCCGGCATCAGGGCAGTCTGCACGGTTATGAAACCCAGTTGCGGCGCAAGGATGGCAGCAGCCTCGATGTGCTGATGAACCTGCTGCTCAAGCCTGATCAAGAGGCGCTGGTGGAGGGTTTTGTCGCCGACATCACTGAACGCAAACAGGCGCAGCAACGGCTGCAACAGCTCAATGACGAACTGGAGCAGCGCGTCACTGCGCGCACCGACGAATTGCTCGAAGCCAATCGCAACCTGCAGCAACAGATCACCCAGCGTAAACAGATCGCCGAGGCTTTGCGCGATGCCCGGGACGCCGCCGAGGCCGCCAATCGCAGCAAGGACAAATACCTCGCCGCCGCCAGTCACGACCTGCTGCAACCGCTCAATGCCGCGCGTTTGCTGATTTCGACCTTGCGTGAACGCAAACTGCCGGACGTCGAACAGGTGCTGGTCGAGCGCACGCATCAGGCCCTGGAAGGGGCGGAAGACTTGCTTACCGATTTGCTCGACATCTCCCGGCTCGATCAGGCCGCGGTCAAACCGGATGTCGCGTTGTACCGCCTCGATGAATTGCTCGGGCCGCTGGCGTCCGAGTTCCGGTCAGTGGCCGATGCGGCCGGGTTGCGTTTGCGCGTGCACATGGGCGATTTCGCCATTCGCACCGACCTGCGGCTGATGACCCGTATCCTGCGCAACTTCCTCAGTAACGCCTGCCGCTACACCGACGAAGGCAGCATTCTGCTCGGGGCCCGGCGGCGGGGTGACAGGCTGCGCCTGGAAGTCTGGGACACCGGGCGCGGGATACCGGCGGATCGCCTCGACTCGATTTTCCTCGAGTTCAATCAACTGGACGTCGGCCGCGCCGCCGACCGCAAAGGTGTGGGGCTGGGGCTGGCCATCGTCGAGCGCATCGCCAAGATCCTCGACTACCGGATCCAGGTGCATTCGCTGCCGGGACGCGGCTCGATGTTCAGCATTGAGGTGCCGATCTCCCATGAGATTCCGTTACCCATCAGCCTCGCGGCGCCCCAGTCGGGGACCGGAAATCCGTTGCCGGGCCGGCGGTTGCTGGTGCTGGACAATGAGGTGAGCATTCTGCAAAGCATGAGCGCATTGCTCGGGCAGTGGGGCTGCGAAGTGGTCGTCGCCACCGACGAAACCTCGGCACTGGCCGCGTTGCAGGGCCAGGCGCCGGAACTGATCCTGGCGGACTACCACCTCGATCACGGGGTGGTGGGGTGTGAGGTGGTCCGGCATCTACGCGAGCATTTCAGCCAGACCATTCCGGCGGTGATCATCACCGCCGACCGCACGGACCAGTGCCGACGCTCGTTGCAACGACTCGACGCGCCGCTGCTGAACAAACCGGTGAAACCCGGCAAGTTGCGCGCAGTGCTGAGTCAGCTATTGGGGTAGGCGCGGTACTGCATGCTGAAAGCCAGTTCAGCGGACTGATCCTGCTCCAGCAACACCAATCCCGGCCGGCCGGGCAAGTGGTGCGCATTGACCGGATGGCTCACCGGTTCGATGCAGAAAAACGCCAGGTCCACCGGGCAGTAGAGCAAGTAGTAATCGCTGCCGCTGGCCTGGCATTCCAGTTCATAACCGAGGTCGGGTTGCTGGATCAGGCAGTGGCCATCCCATTGGCAGAATCCGTTGTCGACCAGCGTGCCGGGCAAGGCCTTGAGTTGCTGAAAGTCCCAGTCGGCCGGCAATGTGCTGAGCCGTGTGGGCAGTTTGGCCGCGTCGCATAACCAGACTTGCCCGGCTTTTGCCTGCAACCGCGTGCCAGCGGTGCGCGGCAGATACGGGTGCAATCCCAAGCCATGCCACGCAGCGCGTTCGGCCAGATGCGAGACGTGCAATTCGATGCTCAGTTTGCCGTTGCTCAGATGGATACGCTGCCGGGCGCGATACGCGAACGGTGTGGTGCTGTCGAGTTGCAGCACGACTTCATCCTGCGTTTGCAAAACCACCTGCCACGGCTGCTGCCAGGCGCTGCCATGAATCGGCAGCGGATCAGTGAGGCTGTTGGGCTCGAGCGCGAGCCAGCCATCCGGGCGATCAAAACCACCGTCGGAAATGCGGTTCGACCATGGCACCAGCGGAAAACATCCGAGCTTGCCCGGCAGGCCGGTGTTGAGCGCGTGAGCGTCGCTGTGGCGCAACAGCGGCTGACCCGAACTGCGCACGGTCCAGTTGACGATGCTCGCACCGAGTTCGGGGGCGAGGGTGAGGAGGGTGAGTCCGTCGTTGAGTTCGAGCAAGGTTGGCGTCATGTTCACCAGCGATACGAGCGTTTCAGTCAGTGGTTGAAAACGGGTTCCGGCAATCCCTTTACACCGGGTTCAAGGGCGAACACGCCCCCGGCCAGTGACTGTGGGTCGTGGTCGTCACCGGGGCGGATCGAGGTCACGAACAGCGTGTCCAGTCGACTGCCACCGAAGGCGCACATGGTTGGTTTTTTCACGGGTACGGCGAGGGAACGATCAAGACGACCGTCGGGAGTAAAACGGTGAATCAGCCCAGCGTCGTTGGCGCAGATCCAGTAGCAGCCATCGGCGTCTACTGCGGCGCCGTCGGGGCGGCCAGGGAACTGATGCATATCGACGAACAGCCGCCGGCTGGACGGCGTGCCGCTGTCGATGTCGTAGTCGAAAGCCCAGATCTGCTGGACCGAGGGATGCGAGTCCGACAGGTACATCGTGCGGCCATCCGGGCTGAAGCCGAGGCCATTGGGCACGATGAATCCACCCAGTTGCGCGCCGAGCGGCCCGCGCTGTCCGGCACTGTAGCGATACAACGCGCCGTCGGCCGCATTGGCGCCCATGTTTAGCACCATGCTGCCGGCCCAGAAACGCCCCTGACGGTCACAACGACCATCATTGAGGCGCATGTCGGTGCGGGAATGGTCGACGTGCGCCAGCAATTCACTGTCAAGGCTGCCATCGTTGTGCGTGTGAAGGCGAAAGAATCCGCTTTCCATCCCGGCGACCCAACCGCCGTCAGGGCTTCGCACGATGCAGGCGAGCATTTCCGGTGCGGTCCAGGCCTCGACACGGCCGGTTTCGGCGCTCCAGCGTTGCAGGCCCCCGGCGGGAATGTCGACCCAGTACAGGGCGTTTTCCTCAGGAACCCAGACCGGGCTTTCACCGACCCCGTTTCGGGCATCGACAATCAATTCGGCTTGCATGGCGACTCATTCCCTTGGTTTTTTGTTGTGGAGATCAAGTGAAACGAATGGGGTCAGTCGCCGAACGGGCCGGACGTGACGAAGGCACCACCCTGATAAACCATGGCCGGGTCATCTGCGGCCGGCATCGGCTGGGCTTCGACTTTGTCGCGGAACACTTCAGACGTGTCCTTTGGTACGTAACCCAGGGCGGTAGCATAGCGGTTATCCCACCAGACCTTCTTGTTGTCGGAGGCGCCGTAGACCACGGTGTGGCCGACACCAGGAGCGTACAGGGCGCGTTCGATCAAATGGGTCAGGTCGCCGAAACTCAGCCAGGTGCTCATCATCCGGCGGTTTTGCGGTTCCGGAAACGAAGAGCCGATGCGGATGCTGACGGTCTCGATGCCATAGCGATCGAAGTAGAAACTGGCCATGTCCTCACCGTAGGACTTGGACAAGCCGTAGTAGCTGTCCGGGCGGCGAGGGGAGTGGGCGTCGATCACTTCATCCTGTTTGTAGAAACCGATGACGTGGTTGGAACTGGCGAAAATCACCCGCTTCACGCCATGGCGGCGTGCGGCTTCATAGATGTGGAATACACCGCAGATGTTGGCGCCGAGGATGTCTTCGAACGAATGTTCCGTCGAAACGCCGCCGAAGTGCAGGATCGCATCCACGCCTTCCACCAGTTGATGCACGGCTTGCTTGTCCGCGAGGTCGCAGGTCACGACTTCTTCGCGATCATCGATGGCGGGGGCGATGTCAGCGATGTCCGACAGGCGAATCACGTTGGCGTAAGGCCGCAGGCTTTCGCGCAGGACTTTACCGAGGCCACCGGCGGCACCGGTCAGCAGCAGGCGATTGAAAGGGGCGTTGGGCGTAGTGGTCATGGCAGTTCCTGGACGCAAATTATTGTTGTCAGAATTGTTGTAGGTTGTCGTATGACTTGGTCGGAGTATCGTTAGGCTTTCCGGGTCTTGTCAACGCGACTTTGGTGGAAATGGACGGAGGGTTGTCAAGCGCCCATCTGTGGCGAGGGAGCTCGCTCCCGCTGGGGCGCGAAGCGGCCCCTGCAATCCTTCAGCAAGACTGGATTGTCCGGTTTTGCGACTGCTTCGCAGCCGAGCGGGAGCAAGCTCCCTCGCCACAGAGTTGTCCAGGCTTCTAAAGGTTTTACAGCAACGAAATCGGATAGCTGACGAAAATCCGGTTCTCATCGAATTCATTGGTGCTGAAGTCTTTGCGGATGCTCGCGTTGCGCCATTTGACGTTGAGGTTTTTCAGCGGGCCGCTCTGGACGGTGTAGGCCAGTTCCGATTCGCGACCCCATTCCTTGCCATCGGTAATCACCCCTGTGTGCACGTTATCGCCGCTGATGTAGCGGTTCATCATCGTCAGGCCGGGAATGCCGAGCGCCACGAAGTTGTAGTCATGACGCAGCTGCCAGGATTTCTCCTTGGCATTGTCGTAGCTGGAGTTGTAGCTGTCGTTGGCCAGGGTGCCGCCGCTGGTGCCGTTGACGCGCATCCAGACATCGTCGCCGCTGAGTTTCTGCAGGCCGACATAGAACGTGCTGCCACCGTACTTGGCCGAGAGCATGGCGAACGCGGTTTTGTTGTCGAGGTCGCCGGCCAGGGCGCTGCCGTCTTCCTTGCCGATGAAGTAACCGAGGTTGGCGCCCAGGGTCCAGTCGCCGATTGGCTGGCTGTGGCTCAGGTTGAAATACTGCTGCTGATAGATATCGCTGAGTTCCGCGTACCAGACACCGACCTGGGTACGTTTTTCGTTGAACGCATATTCACCGCCGCCGAAGTTGAAGCGGTCCGAGGTAAAGGCCGCCGATTTGCCGTTCATGAACATGTCTTCCATGCTCGCATCGTTACGCGGGCTGTTCTGGCGGAACTGGCCGCCGTAGAGCGTCAGGCCGCTGATCTCGGTGGACGTCACCTGGCCGCCACGAAAGGTTTGCGGCAGAGAGCGACCATCGTCAGAGCGCAGGATCGGCAGCACCGGCATCCATTCCCCGACTTTCAATTCGGTCTTCGAGACTTTGCCTTTCAGCGCCACGCCCATCCGGCCGAAATTGTCCGCCGGGCGGCCGTCATCGTGAATCGGCAGCAACTGGGTGCCACCCGTGCCTTTGCCGCCGTCGAGTTTCTGCGAGTACAAGCCGAGCACATCCACGCCGAAGCCGACCGGGCCCGGAGTGAAGCCGGATTTGGCGTCGAGGATGAAGCTTTGCGTCCACTCTTCAGCCTTGCCTTGAGGGTAGGCCGGGTTGGTGTAGTTGCGATTGAAGTAGGCGTTGCGCAGGTTCAGCGTGGCCTTGGCGTCATCGACGAATCCTTCGGCGTTGCTGGTCATGGGCATGGCGAGTACGGCCAGGCTGCTGCAACCGATCAGGCTCAGGGTATAGCGGCGTACTAAGGTTGGGCGAGGGGTGCAGGCGAAGGAATTACGGACGTGCTTGCTCACTGTGACGCTCCCGATGTTTCTTGTTGTTTTTATTGTTGTCATACGTCGTCGTACAACATTAGGGCGATTATTTGCGAGGGTTTAGCGGGTTGTCAATCGGAAGTTATACGATGACTTGGGGATTGTGCTGTCAGCTAGAAATCATGGGAGGCATGGTGCCCAGGAGGGAGACCGCAGCCACTGCGCCCATCCCCACCAACCATTCCGCAATCCTTGATCTGCAACCGATTGAACAGCACCAACCGCAAGATGCAGGAAACGGCACAGCACCAGCGCGCTCGTCATGAGTGACCCGCCAACCTTGAAGCTGTACGCGCCTTCGCTTTTATGGGTGTCGACCGACGCAAGTCCGACGGTGCACTCACGGCGCTGTCAGCGGCCGGGGTCTGGCCTTTCAGATGGGCGTGGCAAATACCGACGAGGCGGCGAGCAGCGAGCCGAGGAGGACGGCGATGGAGAGGGATTTCTTGAAAAGCATCGCGGAGATCTCAGAGGCAGGTTCGAAGAAGGGCGACAGTTAACTGCGAGCGTGAGCGGGTGGTGGTACGAAGTTTCGTTTTCCGCTGTCGCCGCGAGGTAGAGCGGATGCTAGTCTTGAGCAACGCTGTTGCCAGGGAGCCCCCATGGGCAATCACAAGATCGAGATTCGCCGCAGTAACGTCGAAAAAATCCTGCTCGGGGCCGAAAAGGTCTTTGCCGAAAAAGGCTTCGGCGGCACCGCCATGGCCGACATCGCCGCCGAAGTGCAACTGCCGCGTTCCAACCTGCATTACTACTTCAGCACCAAGACCGAGTTGTACAGCGCCGTGCTGTTCGATTTGCTGGAGGTGTGGAAGCAGGACGCCCTGTGTTTCGAGATGTTCGATGATCCGCGCGTGGTGCTCAGCAGCTACATCCGCGCCAAGATGAACCACTCCCGCAGCCGGCCTTACGGCTCGAAAGTCTGGGCCAATGAAATCATCCACGGCGCACCGACGTTGGGTGAGAAACTGGACGTCAGCCTGTACGACTGGGCCAAGATGAAAGAGGCGAAAATTCGCCAGTGGGTGGACGACAAACGCATCTTGCCGGTGGAGCCTTCAAGCCTGCTGTACATGATCTGGGCCTCGACCCAGCATTACGCTGACTTTGATCATCAGGTGAATATCCTGAACGATCATCAGCCGCTGTCGGACATGCAGTTCGAGCGGGCGGTGCAGACGGTGACGAGTGTGATTTTGCGGGGGATCGGTCTGGAGCCTTAAAATCTCGAGTGGTGCTGCCGGCCTCATCGCGAGCAGGCTCGCTCTCACATTGGAATGCATTTCAAATGTAGGAGCGAGCCTGCTCGCGATGGCGTCAGTTCAGGCGCCGAAGATTTCAGACCGCAACGTGATACGGATTCCTCGGATCATGATTCCAGTCCAGAAACGGCTTCCCGTTCTCCATCGGCACCATCTCTATGCAGTCCTGTACCGGGCAAGTGATCTGGCACAAATTGCAGCCCACGCACTCCTCGTCGATGACTTCATATTTATGCGTACCGTCCGCCTGCTTGAGACTGGCCACGGCCTGATGGGACGTGTCTTCGCAGGCAATATGGCAACGCCCGCAGCCGATACACGCTTCCTGGTCAATCTTCGCAATGACCTGATAGTTGATGTCCAGGTACTTCCAGTCAGTGGTATTGCCCACCGCGCGCCCGGAAAATTCCGACACGCTGGCGTAACCCTGACTGTCCATCCAGCGTGACAAACCGTCCTTCATTTCCTCGACAATCCGGAAACCATGCAGCATCGCCGCCGTGCACACCTGCACCGAGCCGCTGCCCAGCGCGATGAATTCCGCCGCATCGCGCCAGTTGCCAATGCCGCCGATGCCGGAAATCGGCAAGCCTTGCGTCTGCGGATCGCGGGCAATCTCGGCGACCATGTTCAGCGCAATCGGCTTCACCGCCGAACCGCAATAACCGCCGTGGGTGCTTTGGCTGCCGACGGTGGGGTTGGCGACCATGCGCTCAAGGTTGACGCTGGTGATCGAGTTGATGGTGTTGATCAGCGACACCGCGTCGGCACCACCGCGATGGGCCGCACGGGCGGCGACGCGGATGTCGGTGATGTTCGGCGTCAGCTTGACGATCACCGGCAGCGAGCAATACGTCTTGCACCAGCGCGTGACCTGCTCGACATACTCCGGCACCTGACCGACCGCCGCGCCCATGCCCCGTTCCGGCATGCCGTGCGGACAACCGAAATTCAGTTCGATGCCATCGGCACCGGTGGCTTCCACCAGCGGCAGGATGTATTTCCACGATTCTTCGACGCAGGGCACCATCAGCGACACAATCAACGCCCGATCCGGCCAGTCTTTTTTGACCTGGGTGATTTCCCGCAGGTTGATCTCCAGCGAACGGTCGGTAATCAGCTCAATGTTGTTGAAACCCAACACTTCACGGTTGGCCCCGAAGTGCGCCGAGTAGCGCGAGGACACGTTGACCGCCGCCGGGTCTTCACCCAGGGTTTTCCAGACCACGCCCCCCCAACCGGCTTCGAAGGCGCGGACCACGTTGTAGGCTTTGTCGGTCGGTGGCGCGGAGGCCAGCCAGAACGGGTTGGGGCTTTTGATGCCGGCGAAGACAATCGAAAGATCGGCCATTTACGCAGCCTCCACGTTGAGCATCAGTTGAGCGTTGATGGCCTCGGCCGCCAGTTTGCCGTGCTGCACCGCTTGCACGGTGAGGTCCTGATCGAGGCTGGTGCAGTCACCGCCGGCATACACGCCCGGAATGCTGGTGCGCAGGTGTTCATCGACTTGAATCCGATCGCCCGAACGCTTGAGTTCGCGAGCCAGCGGATCGCCAAGAGCGCTCGAGTCGAAGGCCTGGCCGATGGCTTTGAAAATCGCATCGGCCGCCAGTTCGAAGGTCTCGCCGGTGGTT
The DNA here is from genome assembly GCF_949767765.1 of Pseudomonas sp. IT-P171. Lineage (NCBI taxonomy): Bacteria > Pseudomonadati > Pseudomonadota > Gammaproteobacteria > Pseudomonadales > Pseudomonadaceae > Pseudomonas > Pseudomonas sp. IT-P171. The sequence continues at coordinate 172,747 of NZ_CATKQN010000060.1, read as the reverse complement.
TGCAGGCGACCTTCCACCAGGTGCGTGCGAGCAAAGCGCATGCCGCGCACGTTGCCTCGATCGTCGAGCAGCACTTCTTCGGGTTGCGCCCAGGTCAGCAAGCGCACCTGATTGGCTTTGGCGATGTCTTGTTCGTGGTGAGTGGCGCCCATGTCCTCGACGCCGCGGCGATACACCAGATTCACGTCATGCGCGCCGAGGCGGGCCATTTGCACGGCCATGTCGATGGCGGTGTTGCCGGCACCGAGGACGATGCAGCGGTTGGCCAAAGGCAGTTGTGTCAGATCATCGGCCTGGCGCAACTCACGGATGTATTCGGTGGCGGCGAGCAAGCCCGGTGCATCTTCGCGGGCCAGCCCAAGCTGTTTGCTGGCGTTGAGGCCAAGTCCGAGGAACACGGCGTCGAATTGTTGATGCAGCTCGCTGAGGGTCAGGTTCTCGCCGAGTTTTTGTCCGTGACGGATTTCGATGCCACCGATTTGCAGCAGGAAATCCAGCTCCTTCTGTGCGTAGTCGTCCACCAGTTTGTACTTGGCGATCCCGTATTCGTTGAGGCCGCCAGCCTTTTCCCTGGCTTCGAAAATCACCACGTCATGCCCGTGCATGGCGCTGCGATGAGCGCAGGACAAACCGGCCGGGCCGGCACCGACCACGGCGATGCGCTTGTCGGTGGCTGCGGCGCGACGGAAGGGGTGTTCGCTGAAGTGCGCGTTGTCCACGGCGTAGCGTTGCAAAAGGCCGATCAGCACCGGCGCGCATTCATGGGCGTTGTTGCGCACGCAGGCTTGCTGGCAAAGGATTTCCGTCGGACAGACCCGGGCGCAACTGCCGCCGAGGATGTTCGCCGAGAGGATTTTCTGTGCGGCGCCTTGCACGTTGTCCTGATGGATATTGCGGATGAACGAGGGAATGTCGATCTCACTCGGACAGGCATTCACGCACGGCGCGTCGTAGCAATACAGACAGCGCGAGGCTTCCAGATGCGCCTGGCGGTCGTTGAGCGGCGGCGCCAGATCGGTGAAATGGCCGGCGAGGGCGGCCGCATTCTCATAGGGATGCGGGAGGTGGGTCAGGGTCTTGATCACGGTGTGGGCCTCACGGTTATTGAGGTGATGCCTCTGGTGGGCATTGGTTTGTGCGGTGTCTGAACGGGCCTCATCGCCAGCAGGCTGGCTCCCACATTTGGAATGCGTTTACCCTGTGGGAGCCAGCCTGCTGGCGATGAGGTCGAAGGTCTCGATCTCAGCGTTTCACAGCAACCGGCTGATTCAACTCAGCCCGCTTGCTCAACAAATCAAACACCGCCGGATACGCCGGCCGCTCGACATACCGCCCGGCCCCACGCTCGGCGCGTAAATCCCCATCGGCCCAGACCACGCGACCCTGGCTGATCGTATGGCTCGGCACGCCGCGCACGGTCTTGCCTTCGAAGATGTTGAAGTCGACTTGCTGGTGATGGGTCTTCGCCGAAATTGTTCGTGTGCCTTCGGGATCCCACAGCACCAGATCCGCATCGGCACCGACGCGAATCGCACCTTTACGTGGATAGAGGTTGAAGATCTTCGCGGTGTTGGTGGAGGTCAGCGCGACAAATTGCTGCATCGAAAAACGCCCGGTGTTCACCCCTTCATCCCAGAGCACCGCCATGCGGTCTTCGATACCCGCGGTGCCGTTCGGGATCTTGCTGAAATCGTCACGCCCCGCGGCTTTTTGCTCGGCGCAGAAGCAGCAATGGTCGGTGGCGGTGGTGTGCAGGTTGCCGGATTGCAGACCATGCCAAAGTGCTTCCTGATGGCCGCGTGGACGGAACGGCGGGCTCATCACGTAGCCGGCGGCGGTCTGCCAGTCCGGGTGTTGATAGACGCTGTCGTCCAGCAGCAGATGACCTGCGAGCACTTCACCGTAGACTTGCTGGCCCTTGCTGCGGGCGTAGGTGATTTCGTCGAGGGCTTCCTTGGTCGACACGTGAACCAGATACAGCGGCGTGCCCAGGGTTTCGGCGATGCGGATGGCCCGGCTCGCCGCTTCACCTTCGACCTGCGACGGGCGCGACAGCGGATGCGCTTCAGGGCCGGTGATGCCCTGGGCCATCAGCTTGCGTTGCAGGTGATAAACCAGCTCGCCGTTTTCCGCATGCACCGTCGGCACCGCGCCCAGTTCCAGGCAGCGTTCGAAACTCGCTACCAAGGTGTCATCGGCCGCCATGATCGCGTTCTTGTAAGCCATGAAATGCTTGAAGCTGTTGACGCCGTGATGGCTGACCAGCTCGGCCATTTCCTCGCGGACCTGCTCGCTCCACCAGGTGATCGCAACGTGGAAACCGTAATCGGAGGCCGACTTCTCGGCCCATCCGCGCCACTGATGAAAGGCTTCCATCAGCGATTGCTGCGGGTTGGGAATCACGAAGTCGATGATCGACGTGGTGCCCCCGGCAAGGCCTGCCGCCGTACCGCTGAAAAAGTCCTCACTGGCCACAGTGCCCATGAAAGGCAGCTGCATGTGCGTATGCGGATCGATGCCGCCGGGCATCAGGTATTGGCCGCTGCCGTCGAGCACTTCGGCGCCTGCCGGAACATCAAGATTGTCACCGATGGCTTTGATCACGCCGTCGGCGCAATAGACGTCGGCGCGATAACTTTCATCATGGGTAATAACGGTGGCGCCACGGATCAACAGAGACATTCCGAGTTCCTCGCAGGCAATGACCGACTGGTGCCGGTTCTAAATGTTTTATATGAAGCAGGCGTAGACAGGAGTATTCCTGTCAACACTGTCAGGAATAGAAACTAGTATGAGTTCGTGGAATCAGCAAGAATAATTTTTATAAGCATATAACTGATTTAAGTATTTGAAATATAAGTACTAAAACGATTAATCACCAAAATGGTGAGGCCTCTCACCATTTTGACGCACTTGACAGGTTCCAAAAATGGTCAAGATTTCTTATGTGAAATCAGCCGCTTGAGGATGGTCTATGGTTGATGCGCAACTTTGAAAAAATGATCGACGCACCAGATTGAGTCCTGACGGTTCGGACCACTGGCCTGGCCTTTTAGCCTGAGGAAACAGGCAAGTCACCGAGGACTCACCAGATATATAAATAAAGCTGATAAACATCAGTGCTTTACGAAGCTTTTATGGAACTGCCCGATGCGCAATCGGGGTGCCCGGCACGTTTATTGATGCCACCAGCCCCTTGTTGAGCAAAAAATAATTCAAAGAACAGTGGAGCGGCCATGCAACAGATCAGATCGCAAGTGACCGAGCGCGACGGCTTGTTCGAGCTCGAAGCCGGCAGCGATGTCCTCGACAGTCCCCGTTACAACCACGATATGGCACCGACCAAGGTGCGCGAGCGAACCTGGAACAAATGGCACATCACCGCGCTGTGGGTCGGCATGGCGATCTGCGTGCCGACCTATACCCTCGGCGGGGTGCTGACCGCTTACTTCGGCCTGAGCGTCGGTGAGGCGCTGCTGGCGATTCTGTTTGCCAACATCATTGTGTTGATTCCGCTGACGCTGAACGCGTTCCCCGGCACCAAATACGGCATCCCGTTTCCCGTCCTGCTGCGTTCATCCTTTGGCATTCTGGGCTCCAACATTCCCTGTCTGATTCGCGCCTTGGTGGCGTGTGGCTGGTTCGGCATCCAGACGATGTTTGGCGGGCTGGCGATTCACCTGTTCCTGGGCTCGGTGTTCGAGGGCTGGAAATCCCTTGGCGCCACGGGTGAGGTCATCGGTTTCATGGTGTTCTGGGCCTTGAACCTGTGGGTGGTGATTCGCGGCGCCGAGTCGATCAAATGGCTGGAAACGCTGTCCGCGCCGCTGTTGGTGCTGGTCGGTGTCGGGCTGCTGGTGTGGGCCATGCCGAACGTATCGATGAGCGAATTGATGGCGATCCCGGCCAAGCGTCCGGAAGGGGCGAGCGTGGTCAGTTACTTCGCCGCCGGGCTGACTGCGATGGTCGGGTTCTGGGCCACGTTGTCACTGAACATTCCGGACTTCAGCCGCTACGCCAAAAGTCAGAAGGACCAGATCGTCGGGCAGATCATCGGCCTGCCGCTGACCATGTTCCTGTTCGCTTCACTGGGCGTGGTGATGACGGCCGCGTCGGTCAAGCTGGTGGGCGTGACCGTGTCCGACCCGGTGACGCTGATCGGGCACATCCAGAGCCCGGTCTGGGTCGCGCTGGCCATGGCGCTGATCATCATCGCCACGCTCTCCACCAATACCGCCGCCAACATTGTTTCGCCGACCAACGACTTCCAGAACATCGCGCCGAAGGTGATCAACCGCACCAAGGCGGTAATGCTCACGGGGGTGGTTGGCCTGGTGCTGATGGCGCATGAGCTGCTGAAGAAGCTCGGGCTGATCGTTTCCGATGTGAGCCTGGAAACGGTCTATTCGAACTGGCTGCTGGGCTATTCCAGTCTGCTCGGCCCCATCGCCGGGATCATGGTGGTGGATTATTTCCTGATCAAGAAACAGCAACTGGACCTGGCCGGGCTTTATCGCGATGACGTCTATCCGGCGTGGAACTGGTGCGGGTTTATCGCGTTTGGTGTGCCGGTGGTGTTGACGCTGCTGTCGCTGGGCAGCGATGCCTTCAGCTGGTTCTACAGCTATGGCTGGTTCACGGGTTCGGCGCTGGGTGGGTTGATTTATTACGGGTTGTGCTCTGTTCGGCCCAGTCCGTCTGTTGCGAAAACTGCGGTGTAGGTACAGGCATACACCTATGACAACTTCCTGAGGAGATCACCATGAACGCGGCCGTAGACGTTCTGCAATCCACCCATCAGCACATCAACCGCGACCGCCTGTGGCAGTCGCTCATGGACCTGGCCAGACTCGGCGCCACAGTCAAGGGCGGCGTCTGTCGCCTGGCCCTGACCGACCTCGACCGCCAGGCCCGGGACATCTTCGTCAAGTGGTGCGAGGAGGCCGGCTGCACCGTCAGTATCGACGCCGTCGGCAACATCTTCGCCAGGCGCCCCGGGCGCAATCCCAACCTGCCACCGGTGATGACCGGCAGTCACATCGACACTCAACCCACCGGCGGCAAGTTCGACGGCTGCTTCGGTGTGCTCGCCGGCGTCGAAGTCTTGCGTACGCTCAACGACCTCGGCGTGGAAACCGAAGCGCCGCTGGAGGTGGTGGTCTGGACCAACGAGGAAGGCTCGCGTTTCGCCCCGTGCATGATGGGCTCCGGCGTGTTCGCGGAAAAATTCACCCTTGAAGAAACCCTGGCCAAGGTCGACGCCGAAGGCATTACCGTCGGCGAAGCACTGAACGCGATTGGCTATGCCGGCCCGCGCAAGGTCAGCGGTCACGCCGTCGGCGCCTATTTCGAAGCCCACATCGAACAGGGGCCGATCCTTGAGGACGAACGCAAAACCATCGGCGTGGTCATGGGCGCCCTCGGCCAGAAATGGTTCGACCTGAAACTGCGCGGCGTCGAAGCCCACGCCGGACCCACCCCGATGCACCTGCGCAAAGACGCATTGGTCGGTGCGTCCGTCATTGTCGGCGCCGTCAATCGCGCCGCCCTCGGCCATCAACCCCACGCCTGCGGCACTGTCGGTTGCCTGCAAGCCTATCCTGGCTCGCGCAACGTCATCCCCGGCGAAGTACGCATGACCCTGGATTTCCGGCATCTGGAACCGGCACGCCTGGATTCGATGATCGCCGAAGTCCGCGAAGTGATCGAAGCCACCTGCGAAGAGCACGGCCTGACCTTCGAACTGACACCGACCGCCGACTTCCCGCCGCTGTACTTCGACAAAGGCTGCGTCGAAGCGGTACGCGGCGCGGCCCAAGGGCTTGGCTTGTCGCACATGGATATCGTCAGCGGAGCAGGGCACGACGCCATCTTCCTCGCCGAACTCGGCCCGGCCGGGATGATCTTCGTACCGTGCGAGGGTGGTATCAGCCACAACGAAATCGAAAACGCCGCACCGGACGACCTGGCGGCAGGGTGTGCGGTGTTGTTACGGGCGATGCTGGCGGCGTCGGCGGCGATTGCCGGAGGGCAAATCGCGGCATGAAGATCCGACGTTCGTGTTTTCAGGTGCACGCAACCCCAGGAGCCGAGCTTGCTCGCGAAGACGTCGGATCAGGCGGCGAAGATGTTGCATATGATGGACTCTTCGTGAGCAAGCTTCGCTACGACGTAGGTGTTGTGATTCTATTTTGGCTATTAAAAAGGCTGTTTATTCGAATTTGATTCTAAGCAACTGTCATATTTGACAGTGGCGCTGTAGTTTATTTTCTCTAATAGTAGTCGCGCATAGGCTGGTGTGTGAATCAATTAGAGGGAGATTGCATTATGGGAACTGTCGTAGATGCTGAATCAAGAAATGACCCGTACGATAATCTATTCATGGAGATCAACCAGAACAGACTAACGCGTGGCGCGCCTCTGCTGCTGCAAAGTTCTTTCGCAAATAAGTTGAGCATTAATATGCCCGGCTCGTTGGGGGAGTTTCGTCTGGGGGTAGTCTCTGATGGACAACCCATCTATTTAGAGCCGGGTACCGATACGTGGGTGAAACCGGTGGCTGGTAAGTTAAAGTGGACGATAACACCTGGAAGTACGGTAGAGCGTTTCACTTTGGTACTGTACAGCCGGGACTTTAATCAAACGTTGGCATTTCACTGCGAATCCTATGCGGCCGATCACCCTTGGTATTCAAGTTCAAGGTTTTACGTTTTTACGCCAACCAATAATGGATTTTTTGCTCATAAGGGTATTTTGCGCCTTACTCAAACTGACTACCGAAATGGCATCCAGCTTTGGCCCGTTGGGAACAGATTGTTTGGTAAAAAAATAACAATGACATTGACGGGGGAGCATGGAGTTCCCGATGTTACGCCTGCCGAGCCTCAGACGATGGGTCACTTAGAATTGAAGTGGAATTTTAGTTTCGATAAATTCGATAAAGTAGTGCCGGTAACCGCACGGTTTGAGGCTGAAGGTGTGCCGTTAGCTACTAGTTTTGACTTTTCGCCCACAGCAGATGTCATGACTGAAACCGTATCTGGCAAGTTGGAGCATTCAGAAGCAATTGAGAGTTCCACAGATTCAGCCAAGGAGTAGAAGTAACGCACGATCACAAACCCCTGAGGTCGTAATCTTCACAGAGCGCCGCACGTTGGCGCTCCCGCGATTGTGGAGATCCAATGAGCCAAGACGTCCTGACCACTGAAACCAATCGCCGTCAATTGCAGCAGATCATCGCCGGTCTGTCCGACGGCGTGATCCTGCTGGAGCTCGATCAGACCCTCCTCTGGGCCAATGAAGCCGCGCTGACCATGCACGGTGTCAGACGGATCAGCGAACTGGGCGCCAATGCCAAGGAGTACGCGAAACGCTTCGCCTTGCGTTATCGCAACAATCATCCGGTGCCGGCCGACAACTACCCGATCAATCGCGTGGCCCGTGGTGATACGTTCAGCGATGTATTGGTGGAAGTGACTCCGCTCGACGATGAAGCGCGTACCTGGGTCCACAACGTACGCAGCCTGGTCCTGACCGACAGCGGCGGCGAACCGGAGTTGCTGGTGCTGATCATGGACGATGTCACCGAGTGGGCCAGCGCCGAGCAGCGTTTCGAAAAGACCTTCAATGCCAACCCGGCCCCGGCGGTGATTTGCCGCCTCAGCGATCTGCGCTACATCAAGGTCAATGCCGGCTTCCTTGAAATGACCGGCTACAGCCGCGATCAGGTCATCGGTGTGTCGACCTATGAGCTGGACATTCTTGAAGGCGCCGAAAAGAAAGACCTGGCAATCGAGCGCTTGCGTGAACACGCCACTATTCCCCAGATGCAGGCCGAGCTGAAATTGCCTGAAGGCGGCAGCAAGCAGGTGATCGTCGCGGGCCAGCCGCTTGAGCTTAACGACGAAGACTGCATGTTGTTTTCCTTCGTCGACATGGAACCCCGGCATAAGGCCGAGGTTGCCCTTCGCCAGAGCGAGGAACGGTTTGCCAAGGCTTTCCGCCTGACACCGGTGCCGATCCTGGTGTGCAACGCCAGTGATCAAGTGGTGCTGGACGTCAACGAGGCGTTCCTCGAAACCCTCGCTTATCCGAGTGAAGAAGTGCTCGGCAAGACCATCGCCGAGATCGATTTCATCCATGACACCGGCGCACGCACTCGTCTGTTTGCGGCACTGGAGAAAACCGGCAGCCTGGATCGCATCGATGTCAGCGTACGTAAAAAAGATACCGAACTGATCGATTGCGCGATTTCCGCCGACACCGTGAACATTCAGGACAGCCCTTGCTACCTGCTGGTGTTGATGAACATCACCGAACGCAAACGCACCGAGCTGGAATTGGTGGCCGCGATTGAAGAGGTGATGAAAGACGCGTCCTGGTTCAGCCGTACGCTGATCGAAAAACTGGCCAACGTGAAAAGCGTCAACTCGCCGAAATTGCCCAGCGTCTCCTTCACTGACCTCACCGCCCGTGAACGCGATGTGCTTGGCCTGATCTGCGAAGGCCTGGCTGACAAGGAAATCGCAGCGCGCCTGAAACTGGCCCCCAACACCGTGCGCAACCATGTTTCGACGGTGTATTCCAAGCTGGACGTGCACAGTCGCAGTGAAGCGATTGTCTGGGCGCGCGAGCGCGGATTGTTCTCCAGCGAACGCCGACCGAAGCGGCAAAGGTAAGGTGCAATTGCACTAGATTAGCCAGTGCAAATGGATGTTCTGACCGGGCTTGGCGGTTCTTAAGCTGTAAGGGTGCGATACGAGTCTTCGCGAACCCCTTCGATACATGAAAAGGAACCGTCACATGGTCACGTTCACAGCGCACTGTTTGATGCGCCGCCGCCAAGGTGAATTGCAATGATTTCCCTGGCGCAATTACGTCTGCAACTGGAGCGCAGTTTTTCGCCGCTGGCTTGTGAGTGCACGCTGACGGGGGATCATTCGTTGACGGTGAAACTCTATCACCCGGTTTCCGGGCAGGTTGACTTGGTAGTCAGTGGCTTGAGGGTCCCGCTTGCGACTTTGGAAGCGGTAGAGGCACTGATTGAAGAACTGCGTTATGAACTTGAGAGCAACACGCTGCATCGCCCCGACCCTGTCCGATAGCGCGTGCCGGTTAGATCCTTGCTATGAAAAAGCCAAGCGATCTCAACCATGCGCCTATAAGAAAAGTGAACGTTTGTTTGCCGTGACCGGTCCACACTTTTGTAGTGTTTGCTGTTTGTCGCGGAATATGTCGATCACTTATCGCGGGTCAGTTTATGAACAGTCTTGGGAAATGCACGTTTGCATCATTGTCGCTCGCCTTTTGCATAACGATACTCGGCGGTTGTGCCAGTCCTCCGCCACCGCCGCCCGCCGCTCCACCTCCGATGCCTCAACGCACGTGTGAAACGTCCGAAAAAACCGATGTACTGGGTGATGTAAGGGCGGAGGGTGAGGTCACACGAGTGACTACGTTGACTCGGTGTGTGACTCAGTAGCGGCGTGTTGTTTATGAAAAATTGGCTTTTGATCGCAATTGGTTCTAGCCGAACTGTCAACTCTGACAGTTCCATAATTCATGCACTGTCTCGATAGTTGAGTGGTCGGTATTTCTTAATCCCACCCTGGATGTCGAGGCGGTGCTATGAGTCATCACAAGTCAGGTGAAATCAGCACACGCTGTAGCTGCATGGCTTGCTGATTTGTCCAGACGATAAAAAATTTTTGCTTCGCGAATTTTGAATCATTACCCGTCGCTTGAAAAAAAAGGCAGCCAAGGTTGTCTTTTGCTCATTCTACAAAACGAGCAATGCAATCTATTTTATGGCACCGATACGCTCGTCAATTCGTGTATTAATCGCGATTTGTTCTAACTTTGCTGTCAAATATGACAGTTCCATAAACCTGCATTTTTTCCGATAGTCGAGCAGTCTTTTTTAATGCGACTGCTGACTAACGGGATAACGCCATGACCTTCGAACGCCACGCCGGATCAACGTTACAACGCTTCTGGGATAACGCCAGGTTATTTATCAACGGCCAGGAGTTCCAGGAAGGGGAGGAGTTTTTCTTGCTCCGCGGCCAGCCAAATCAAGTAAAGGTGGAGGTGTCAGCGGATGTCGCGAAGCAGATAAGGTTGGAATTGGCTGAAGATGACGAGCTGGATCTTGTTTCATCGCCGGGATTTGGCGATTGGGTGGAAGGCGAATTCGCATGGGCGATTACACCGGGCGATGGTGCCAGTGGCCGTATCACGCTGGTGCTGATCAGCAAGGAAGTGGAGGTGCCTTGGGTGCTCTCTTGCCGCGTGATGTCAACCAACCTGCTGGACGAAGTGGACGGTGTACAGGTGAACGGTGCCCCTTATCCGACCCAGGGTGTCGTGCTGTTCAGGGACGAACCTCAGACCGTCACCCTGACCTATAAGCCGGGCAGCCCCGTGCAAGGCTGGCCTCTGGAATTGACGGCCACCTTGCTCAGCGGATTGCAGGATGGCGACCTGGTGGTCACTTTGGCCGGGCCGCATTCGTGGACGATTGTGGCTTCCAACAACAGCGGTACGTTCAAGCTGGATTTGACGGGGGCGGGCTTTACCGCAGGCGTCTCGACTCCTGTCAGCAAGGTGTTGTCGCGCAATCTGGCGGATGAGGCAACGGTTCAGATAGACGGAAAAGATGCGGAGCCCGGGACGCTTTATTTCAGGGGCGGGGTACACACGCTGACGCTTGTCCCCAAGGCAGGCAGCCCGATTGCGGGTTATGGGGTCGGGTTGTGGCTCGGGCGGTCGCCGCTCGTGACCAGCAACCCCCCGGCGGAAACCTTTACCGGGTTGCATTCCTGGACCATCACCTTCGCTTCGGACAGAAGCGGCACGTTTCATTTTGAGCTCGCAGGCCATGGTTTCGGGAGGGGCAACATAAAAATTGATGCCAACAAACTGTTGTCGCCGGATTTGGACGATGAGGTAACGGTTTTGCTGGACGGCGTGGCGCTACCGTCTAGCGGGGCGGATTTTACTGGGGGGCAGCCAAAGACACTCACGTTGAGTTACAAGAATTCAGATGTGTTGAATGGCGTCCCATTGGCCGCTGCCTTCGTGCCTGTCGAGGGAATTGGAACAGGTGATTTTTCCAGTCAACCGTCTTTTGGCGAATTCACCCGAGCGCACCAATGGAGGCTCACAGGTGCGCAGAACAAGGTGGGGACGTTCAAGCTGAAGCTGTTCAGCGAAGAAGAGAAGTCGGTGCTTTTTACAGCAATTAACCGATTGTCAAAACCTGATTATTCAGAGGCCACATTAAAGTTCTCGGTATTTGGCGTAGACGCACCGCTACCCCCCGAGTCAGTGAAAGTGAAGACGACAGACATATATCTTGTGAGTATAAAACTCCGACTGTCCGGTAATGTTCCGATTGCCAATGCCCCTGCAGAGATTGTACTTCCGGAGTGGGGCCGGTATGCCGGTACAACGACAGCCAACGGAAACTTCGTGGCGAAAAATGGCTCGTACAGAACCGTAGGCGTCAGAAGGATCACTGCAGAAGTGGAATTGCCGGACGGCACGGCGCGGACTGCAACATTGTTACTCGATGTTCGGGATTCCTAAAAATAATCATTCCAGGTGTTGGAAGAACGTCACGAAATATTCATCGAACGACAGAAAAGTAGCGCTGAGGTTGGGCTCCTGAGTTATAACAGCCATGGTCGTTGGCGATAGCACTTTCGAGAGTGCTATCGCCTTATATAGGCGTACTTAATTGCTTGTTGTCAACAGGCCGATCCTTGCTCTCCGCAATTGAAATTTTGTCATGGCTCTTAATATTGGAACTGGATCAAACAGTCTAGCCGCTAGTGTGGCCATTGGCAGCCAACAGAAATCTGGGGCAGTGTTGAGTTTTGCCTGGTTTATCGCAACTTTGTCTAAATTTACTGTCAGTTATGACAGTTACCCAGTCAATGTTTTTCCTCAATACTCGAGCGGCCAATTCGATATCTGAGAGTACCGTCATGACCAATGAAATCAAATCTGTATCAGCTCGGCCAAATGGTTGGGAAGACGCCAAGTTGTTCTTCAACGACAAACTGATCGAGGGGCCCATTATGCTGTGGCGTGGGCAGGTACACGATATAAGGGTGGAAGTCCCCTCGTCCTTTACTGGACAGATATCTCTCACGAAAGAGGATTCCCGCGACCTGGCCATCACCGCTTCCCCGGAGTTCGGCACCCCTGCCGATCCGGTCGGCAATGCATTCCGCTGGAAGGTTACGTCGGTAGAAGATGGCAAGAGTGGCAATATCTTCTTGGTTTTTTCGAGCAAGGACGTGATTACGGAATGGCGGGTTCCATGTGTGGTGCGCTCGGACTATGTGGGCGATGACTGGGGTTTCACGCTTTGGGATGATCCTCTACCTGCTGAAAAAATGCTGATAAGGAAAAATACCGGTATCAAATTAAATCTGGTTAACAAAACCGGCGTTGACTTTAACTGGGAAGCGTTGCGGATGAGTAAACGCGTCTTTCCGCCACTGGTACCGGCTGATGTGGAGATTTTTTCGGGTGGGAATGAATGGTATGTTAACGGATATAAAAATACAGGTGGGCGGTTTGAATTAATATTCGAGGAAGAGGGTATCCCTAAGCCGCTCACCTTGCACTGTCTGTTGCTGGCAACGGAGTTGGAAGATGAGGGGAGGATCAAAGTTGGAGGTGAAGACATTGCCGCTGATGGCTATGTTTTTTTTCGGGATCAACCTGTTTCCATTACCTTCGAGCCCAATCCTGGCAGCCTCATCAATGAAGTTCAAATGTGGTTGACGGGTAAAGCCAATTCTCCACTTCTTCCTGGCGATATTAGAAGTATGCCGGAGTTTGGCGTGAAGCAAACAGGAAAATATGAATGGGACGTCACCGGGTCAAACCGAAGCGGAACCCTCGTGATAACTCTTCGGGGCGGGAACGGAGGTACCGGATTTGGAGCAGAAGGTAACTATCTGGTTAACCTGCCTGGCAAATTACTATCGCGTAATCTGGAAGATGAGGTTGATGTCCTTATTGACGGTAAAGAACCTGTTGAGGGTATGAAGTTCGTTCATGACGTCACCTATTTTCTTACGCTCAGGCTTAAACCAGGTAGCCCATTGGGGGGGCATGCTCTACAACTGCATTGCGCTGGCCTGGAGGGGTTTAACCCTGGAGACCTGAAGTGTGAACCTGGCTTTGACCGGCCGATAACTTCTAACTATCTATGGCTCTTGACCGGTTTACAGGGGAGCGGAAGGTTTCAACTGAGCCTGTCCGGCGAGGGGATGGAGAAGGCGATCGACCTGCCGATTTATCAGGTTGGCGAGTGAAGTCTTTCCTGTAACGCCAAATTCCGAAAGTAAAGTGTCAGTAAACCCAAGGAGCTCCGGTCGTTCTGAGCTCCTTTTTTCAATGCTTGATCCTGACAATGTCGACTACCGGGGCTTCGGCGTTGAAAGGTTAAGGGAAAGGAAATTTACTGTTGTTATCGCGTTTTGTTCTATTAGTCTGTCAGTTTTGACAGTTACCCTGCCCTGTTTTTTCTTGAATAGTCGAATGGCCTTTTTCAACCATTGTCGATGTTCGAGGAAATGCCATGACCATCCAGATCAGGTCCAGTTCAGCCGAAAGAGCCGTATACCTCTGCTATGGCTCCGATAGTCATACGCTCAGAATTGAAGGCGCTGAGGATAGCCCTTGGGTCAGTCAGGGAGTGAGCCTCAATCACGCTTCCGCTGATTCGCCTTTGATCTTCGCCGACCCTGGATATGGCGAACTTCAGAAACTTGAACCTGAGGGCTCGGAATGGAAGCTCCGCTGTCCGGCCGATGGCATCGATCACGACTTCGAGTACTCGATTCAAAGTGAATTTACCGCCGTGCCTTACAAAATCTCGATGCGGTTGGGGCACTATCGTCGTGAGGTTCTGGACAGCCGCAGCCCAATCAGTGCGCCGGTGATAGGAGACACAGTAAAGGCCCAAATCACGGTCGGATCGTTCTACACAAAACAGGCGCTGGAAAATATTGAGGTCAAGTGGTCGATTGGTGGGACGACAACGACAGTACCGACATCGACGTCGGGCGTAAGCCAGTTCACCCATACGGTTCAAACATTGGGTGAGCAGACGATCACGGCAGAATTCTACAGCCCGTATGACGATAAAACGGTGAGTGAGTCTTTTGAGATCAAGGTTTATGAGACAAGTCCTTGGGAAGACGCGAAGTTGTACGTCAATGACAGGGAAGTGATGTGGGGCGATCCCATTGGGCTGACTCGCGGAAGAGCAAACGCTTTAAGAGTCGAAGTTGCGCCCGAGATTGCGAAGGTGTTGCGTCTGGGGGTGGGTGAGTCTGGAGGCTTGAACCTTGTATCAAACCCGCCTTTTGAAAGCGATGTCAGCCCGGTCGGCGAAACGTTCAACTGGACGGTCACACCGGACGATGGGCTAAGCGGTCTTGGCATGTTGGTTCTTTTCAGTACGGATGTGGTGTTGCCTTGGGAGCTTCCGTTCTGGGTGATGTCGCGCAATCTGGCGGATGAGGCCGATGTACTGATTGGTGGCAACATTGTTCCTCCAGAGGGTATCGACTTCAAGCATCTGCAACCCCAGGTCCTTACGCTAAGGTATAAAACCGACAGTCCATTGCCGGGACATCCCGTAAAACTGAAGTGCAGAATAGTAGAAGGGTTGGAAGAGGGAAGCTTGCCGAGTGAACCTGATTATGGCGAGGAGCAAACTACCCACCGCTGGACTATGACCGGTTTAAGAGGGGTCGGAAAGTTTCAACTGAGTCTGGCGGGCAACAACATGACCAGTGAACTCGTTGTTCCGGTCTGTCATTTGTTGGAGGGCGGTGTGCCGGATTACTTTACGGTTCAGTTCGATGGTAGTTCATTGAAACCTGGCGATAAGGCGCATGCGACACGATATGGGCGGCATACCATTACACTCATACCGAAGAGCGGCGCTCCCGATAACAAAGTCAAGCTCGATTGGGGCATTGAGGCGCCTGACGGGGTGACAATGACACCTGCCCCGGGTGTCTCTCAGGCGGTCCATCCGACAGAAGGGGCCACTTGGGAGCTGAGGTGCCTCGGCGTGGATGCCGAGTTTTCAGTGAAAGCGGAGTGGGAAGGGGCATCTTTGACTGCTTTGGAAACTCCAGTGTCGTTGAAGGCTGGAACCTACAATATGCGCTTCAAATTTCTTGACATACTTATGCCTTATCCACCGACAGAAGTACTCGCTGCGGAATTGATTCCCGGAGCAGGGTGGGGCGTTCAGCCTGCGGTACAAGTGACTACGCAGGAAGGGGTTCCGGTTGCGGGCGTTAACGTCGAGTTCATTACACCTGATCACCCAGTCGGTTTTGGAACAACTAACGCAACCGGGGGGGCCGGAAGCTCCGTGGCGATCAAGTATTATCCTAAAGAAAGGCATGTCATTGAACTTTTGGCAAAAACGACCGAAGCAACAGGTCGTGTTTCCATGATTCGGTTACTGTTATTACTTTTTCCTGCTAATGCGTAAGAAGGGCAAGGAGCTCCTGTCATTTGGAGCTCCTTTTCTCAATGCAAGATTCTGACCGCATCAATTGCCAGGCGCGCTGCCTACCATCAAATCAAGACAAGAACCCCCCATCCACATTCAGCGAAACCCCCGTCGTATAACTCGACGCATCACTCGCCAGATACAACACCGCCCCCGCCATTTCACTCGGATCCGCCACGCGTTTCAGTGGAATCTGCGCCAATGCCGTGTTCAAAATCGCCTCGTTCTTTACCAGCGCCGACGCAAACTTGGTGTCGGTCAGCCCCGGCAACAGGGCATTGCAACGAATCCCGAACTGCGCACATTCCTTGGCGAACACTTTGGTCATGTTGATCACCGCAGCCTTGGTCACCGAATAGATGCCCTGGAAGATCCCCGGCGAGATGCCGTTGATCGAAGCCACGTTGATGATGCTGCCGCCGCCGTTGTCGCGCATCAGCTTGCCGGCTTCTACCGACATGAAGAAGTAGCCGCGGATGTTCACGTCGACGGTTTTCTGGAAGGCGCCGAGGTCGGTGTCCAGTACGTTGCAGAACTGCGGGTTGGTCGCGGCGTTGTTGACCAGGATGTCCAAACGGCCGAACTGTTCGCGGATGCCGGCGAAGACCTGGCTGATCTGTTCCATCTCACCGATGTGGCAGGCCACGGCGGTGGCTTTGCCGCCGGCAGCGATGATTGCATCGGCGACGTGCTGGCAGCCCTCGAGTTTGCGGCTCGAGACAATCACATGGGCGCCTTGCTGGGCCAGCAGTTTGGCGATGGCTTCGCCGATGCCACGGCTGGCGCCGGAGACGAAAGCGATCTTGCCGTCGAGGTCGAACAACTGAGTCTTGGACATGGGATTCCCTTGTGAGAAGTCTTATTGGATGGCCTGGATCAGAGGCTGGATTTCTGGATGACCTGCAGGCTCATCTGCTCCAGCAGTTTGTTCATGTGAATGAACTGCGCGAAGCGTTTGTCCTGGGTCTGACCATGGAAAAAACGGTAGTAGATCTGCTGCACGATGCCGGCCAGGCGGAACAGGCCGTAGGTGTAGTAGAAGTCGAAGTTGTCGATCTGGATGCCCGAACGCTGGGCGTAGTAGTCGACGAACTCGCGGCGGGTCAGCATGCCCGGTGCGTGGCTTGGCTGGCGACGCATCAGTTGCACCGGCGCCGGGTCGTCGGCTTCGATCCAGTAGGCGAGGGTGTTGCCCAGGTCCATCAGCGGGTCGCCGAGGGTGGTGAGTTCCCAGTCGAGCACACCGATGATCTGCATCGGGTTGTTCGGGTCGAGGATCACGTTGTCGAAGCGATAGTCGTTATGGACGATGCTCGATGTCGGGTGATCGGCAGGCATCTTGTCGTTGAGCCAGGCCTTCACGGCTTCCCACTTCGGCGCGTCCGGGGTCAGGGCTTTCTCGTAGCGGTCGCTCCAGCCTTTGATCTGCCGCGCCACATAACCTTCGGGCTTGCCGAGGTCGCCCAGGCCATAGGCCTTGTAGTCGACCCGGTGCAATTCGACGAACTTGTCGATGAAGCTTTTGCACAGGGCTTCGGTTTTCGCCGAATCCAGGCCCAGTTCCGGTTGCAGTTCGGCGCGCAGGATGATCCCCTTGACCCGTTCCATCACATAGAACTCGGCGCCGATCACCGATTCGTCGGTGCAGTGCACGTAGGCTTTCGGGCAGTAGGGAAAACCGTCGCGCAGTTGATTGAGGATGCGAAATTCGCGACCCATGTCATGGGCGGACTTGGCCTTGTGACCGAACGGCGGCCGACGCAGGACGAATTCCTGCTCGGGGTATTCCAGCAAGTAGGTGAGGTTCGACGCACCGCCGGGGAACTGGCTGATCTGCGGCAAACCGCTGAGGCCCGGAATGTGGGCCTTGAGGTACGGATCGATCAGGCTGGCATCGAGTTCTTCGCCGGTGCGGATACGGGTGGACTGGTCAGTAAGCGCCATGCTTATCCCTTCTGCTTATTCTGGAGGCCTGAAACTATTGGCTAATCTAATGCGCACACCCCGTACCCACAACCACGATCGGCCCTTATAGGTGAGGGTGTTGCCGGGCAATCATTGCTTTTGATACACCTGTTTGAATTGCCCTACAGAACCGCCTTGTTTTCGGGCGGCGTCACCGATGCCGACGCCGGCAGGTCGATGGGAGTGAGTACCGGTTGGCCGGAAAAGAAGGCCATTAGGTTACGCCCGACCAGCTCGACGGTGCCCCGGGTTGCTTCGGGTGACAGCCCGGCAACGTGGGGCGTGAGAATCACGTTACTCAGTGACTTCAACGCATCAGGCACCTGCGGTTCATGATCGAAGACATCCAGTGCTGCGCCGGCAATGCGTCGTTGCTCCAGGGCGCTGATCAGATCGGCGGTCACCACCACGCTGGCCCGGGCAATGTTGACGAGGAATCCGTTGGGGCCCAACGCGTCCAGCACCGAACGGTTAATCAGGCTGCGGGTGCCGAGCCCGCCGGGCGTGGCCACCACCAGGAAGTCCGATGCGCGGGCCAGTTCGCTCGGTGTCGAGCAGAAGCTGTACGGCACGTCGCTGCGGTGCTGGCGGTTGTGGTAACTGACGGTCATGTCAAAACCGTTGGCTGCGCGTTTGGCGATGGCCATGCCGACGGCACCGAGGCCGAGGATGCCCAGGCGTTTGCCGGCCACGGAAGGGCGCATGATTTTCGGCCACTCGCCTCGGCGCACGGCGGCGTCGCAACGGGGGATGTCGCGCACCATTGAAAGCAGCATCGCCATCGCGTGGTCAGCCACCGACGAGGCGTTGACCCCGGCGCCGTTGGTCACGGTCAGGCCCCGGTCGGCTGCGGCCTGCAGGTCGACATGTTCGTAACCGGCACCAATCACGCAAATGATCTTGAGTGCCGGCAGCGCGGCGATTTCATCGGCATACAGGCCCAGCGGGCCTCGGGTCAGTACCGCATCGATACGCGCGCCGTGGGTCGAAATGGCCTCGGCCCGCTCGGCGGGGGTAGGCGCCAAGA
Source organism: Pseudomonas sp. IT-P171 (assembly GCF_949767765.1). Lineage (NCBI taxonomy): Bacteria > Pseudomonadati > Pseudomonadota > Gammaproteobacteria > Pseudomonadales > Pseudomonadaceae > Pseudomonas > Pseudomonas sp. IT-P171. Next base: position 154,196 of record NZ_CATKQN010000060.1, on the reverse strand, counting down.
TCAGGTGAAAGCCCTGATGTTCGAGAATCGGCAAGTAATCATTGATCGTTTCAACCAGTACCAGAACGGTTGCGGGCATGCTGGGCTCCTGTGGCTTGAATATCCCTAGAGATTGCTGGCTTCAAAACGCATGGGCAACGATCAAAGATCGCAACACTGCCAGATGATCATAGCGGAACAGCAGCAGCAGGTTATGGCGCCGTCAGAAAGGTGCGCGCAGCCTCCAGGATTTCATCGGACAAAGCATCGCCACGGGTGGCGCGGGCGAGCGTCAGCGCGCCGACCATGAGGGCGTATTGCACCAGCGCCTGTTGACGATCACTGGCGTTGTCGCCGGTGTCCATCAGGGGGGTGAAGGTGTCGAGCAATGAGCCGAGGCCTTCCATAAAGGTCTGGCGCAGGCCGCTTTCGGCGGCTTCGTGGCACATGTCACCGGCAAACGCCACCACCGGGCAGCTATCGCCCGGGTTGTCGCGGCTGGCGGCCGACAGGTAGGGGCCGATCAAGGCCTGACGGGCGACGTTCTTGTCTTCGTTGGCGGCGATCCAGTCTTTCCAGCGGTCTGTCGATTGCTGGAATGCGCGGCCGCTGGCCTCCTGGGCCAGGGCTTCCCTGGACTCGAAATGCCCATAGAAGCCGCCATGGGTCAGGCCCGCCGCCCCCATCACATCAATCACGCTGATACCATGCAGACCCCGTTCGCGAAACAGGCGCGTGGCCGCCTCGACGATGATTTCGCGGTTGAGTTCGGCTTGCTTGCGGGAAACACGGGGCATTGGCGGCTCACAATGTTAAATGGCTGGTGATCATAGGGCGTACTGGGCAATTCCGTTGCCGAACGACCAGTTCTCTTTTTTCACTTCGACCAGATTAATGAATACATCCTCCAGCCGCACCGCCAGCTCCGCGTTCAGGCTCTCGGCGATGGTTTTATAGAGCAGTTTTTTCTGATCGACGGTTCGGCCTTCGCTCAGGGTGATCTGAATCACCACCAGTTGGTCGGAGCGATCGATCCCCAGGTATTGCGGATCGAAGATGAAGTGCTGCTCATCGTGTTCGGCGAGTATCTGGAAGTTATCGTTTTCCGGAACGCCAATGGCGCTGTGCATGGCGGCGTAAATCAGCTGGCCGATGCGTTTGGCGTGGGTGGGGTCCTGATGCTTTTTGATGTCGATACGAACCAGGGGCATGGCATTACTCCGGAAGAAATATCGGTCAGTTAAAAATACATGACGAACAACCTTTATCAAGCAGGATTTTTTGTCTGGCGATGAAACGCAGTCAAGCAAATCTCGAAGACAGTCCAAATCCCCCAGGGTTTATGTCGTCCACTATTATCTGACCCGTACAACCATTCCTCACCTAAGTCTTTGCTTCTGCTAATTAATCCCGGACAATCGCGCCCCTGTTTCGGCCAGGGCGCTGCCTGTCGGATTTTTCCGACTCGTCCTGACCGGGTAGCAACTGACCGGAATGTGGAGATCCCACCGGATGAATGATCAGGCCAATAGCGTCAACGAACGCTATGTAGCGGCGAAACCTGTCAGCCTTGAAGGCTGGAACCGCCACGACACCACCTGGATGCTCGGCCTGTTTGGCACGGCCATCGGGGCCGGTACGCTGTTTTTGCCGATCAATGCAGGCTTGGGCGGTTTCTGGCCGTTGCTGTTCCTGGCGCTGCTGGCATTCCCCATGACTTTTTACGCACACCGTGGCCTGACACGTTTCGTATTGTCCGGACGAGAAGGGGCGGACATCACCGAAGTGGTGGAAGAACACTTCGGCATCAAGGCCGGTGCGCTGATCACCCTGCTGTACTTCTTCGCGATCTTTCCGATCCTGCTGATCTACAGCGTGGCCCTGACCAACACCGTCGGCAGTTTCCTTGAGCACCAACTGCACATCATGCCGCCACCGCGCGCCGTGTTGTCGTTCGTGCTGATCCTCGGCCTGCTGGCGGTGGTGCGTTGCGGTGAGCAGGTGATCGTCAAGGCCATGAGCCTGATGGTGTATCCGTTTATCGTGGCGTTGCTGTTCCTGGCAGTGTTCCTGGTTCCGCACTGGAATGGCGGCATCCTGACCACTGCATCGACGCTGCCTGAGCCGTCGGCGCTGTTGAACACGTTGTGGCTGGCGATTCCGGTGATGGTGTTCTCGTTCAACCATTCGCCGATCATCTCGGCGTTCGCGGTGGACCAGAAGCGTCGCTACGGTGATCACGCCGAGGAGCGCAGCTCGCAGATTCTGTCCCGCGCGCACGTGTTGATGGTGGTGATGGTGCTGTTCTTCGTGTTCAGCTGCGTGCTGACCCTGTCCCCGGCACAACTGGCGGAAGCGAAGGCGCAGAACCTGTCGATCCTGTCGTACCTGGCTAATCACTTCAGCAACCCGACCATCGCCTTCGCGGCGCCGTTGATTGCGTTCGTGGCAATTTCCAAGTCGTTCCTGGGGCACTACATCGGTGCCAGTGAAGGCCTGAAGGGGCTGATTGTGAAGAGCGGCAAGCGTCCGGCACCCAAGACGCTGGATCGCATGACCGCGGCGTTCATGCTGGTGGTGTGCTGGATCGTGGCCACGCTGAACCCGAGCATTCTGGGGATGATTGAAACCCTGGGTGGCCCGATCATCGCGGCGATTCTGTTCCTGATGCCGATGTACGCGATTCGCAAGGTGCCGGCGATGGCGCGCTATCGTGGTCAGGCGTCCAATGTGTTTGTGACGGCGGTGGGTTTGGTGGCTATTTCGGCGTTGATTTATTCGCTGAGTGCCTGATTGGTGCTGCTCGTTTGATTTGATGACGGCTGATCCGCATTGCGGGTTGGCCGTTTTTTTTGAGCGGACATGTACACAAAACCCCAATCATCCAGCCATAAAAAAACGCCGCACATCTCACGATGGGCGGCGTTTTCTACAGCGTTGTAACGTTAGGCTTGAACGACCGGGATATTGGCGTTCGCAGCAGCCTCACGGAACTCGGCGATCTGGTCGAAGGACAGGTAGCGGTAGACATCAGCCGCCATGCTGTCGATCTTGCCAGCGTATTCCATGTACTCCTCGACGGTCGGCAGGCGACCCAGGATGGAAGCAACGGACGCCAACTCAGCCGAAGCCAGGTAAACGTTCGCGCCGTCACCCAGACGGTTCGGGAAGTTACGGGTCGACGTCGACACCACAGTCGAGTTCGGCTCTACACGTGCCTGGTTACCCATGCACAGCGAGCAGCCCGGCATTTCCATGCGTGCGCCGGCCTTGCCGTAGATGCCGTAGTAGCCTTCTTCGGTCAGCTGGTGAGCATCCATTTTGGTCGGCGGCGACAGCCACAGACGGGTTGGAAGCTGACCCTTGACCTGATCCAGCAACTTGCCGGCAGCGCGGAAGTGACCAATGTTGGTCATGCACGAACCGATGAACACTTCGTCGATCTTCTCGCCAGCAACGCTGGACAGCAGACGGGCGTCGTCCGGATCGTTCGGCGCGCAGAGCACAGGCTCTTTGATGTCGGCCAGGTCGATTTCGATGACTTCGGCGTATTCGGCGTCAGCATCGGCAACCATCAACTCAGGGTTGGCAACCCAGGCTTCCATCGCTTGAGCACGACGTTCCAGGGTACGCGCATCGCCGTAGCCTTCGCCGATCATCCAGCGCAGCAGGGTGATGTTGGAGTTCAGGTACTCGGTGATCGACTCTTTCGACAGCTTGATGGTGCAACCGGCAGCCGAACGTTCGGCCGAGGCGTCGGACAGCTCGAAAGCCTGCTCGATGCTCAGGTTGTCCAGGCCTTCGATTTCCAGGATGCGGCCGGAGAACGCGTTCTTCTTGCCTTTCTTCTCAACGGTCAGCAGGCCAGCCTGAATCGCGAAGTAAGGAATGGCGTGAACCAGGTCACGCAGGGTGACGCCCGGTTGCATTTTGCCTTTGAAGCGCACCAGGATCGATTCCGGCATGTCCAGCGGCATGACGCCGGTGGCTGCGGCGAACGCAACCAGACCGGAACCGGCCGGGAACGAAATGCCCATCGGGAAACGGGTGTGCGAGTCACCACCGGTACCGACGGTGTCCGGCAGCAGCATGCGGTTCAGCCAGCTGTGGATGATGCCGTCGCCCGGACGCAGGGAAACACCGCCGCGGGTCATGATGAAGTCTGGCAGGGTGTGGTGGGTGGTCACGTCGATCGGCTTAGGGTAGGCCGCGGTGTGGCAGAAAGACTGCATCACCAGATCGGTCGAGAAGCCCAGGCACGCCAGGTCTTTCAGTTCGTCACGGGTCATAGGACCAGTGGTGTCCTGAGAGCCGACGGTGGTCATTTTCGGTTCGCAGTAGGTGCCAGGACGAACGCCTTTGCCTTCTGGCAGACCGCACGCCTTGCCGACCATTTTCTGTGCCAGGGTGTAGCCCTTGCCGGTGTCGACAGGTGCTTCAGGCAGTTTGAACAGATCGGTAGGGCCCAGGCCCAATTCGGCACGCGCCTTGTCGGTCAGGCCGCGACCGATGATCAGCGGGATACGGCCGCCGGCACGAACTTCGTCCAACAGGACCGGGGTCTTCATTTCGAAGGTGGTCAGGACTTCGTCAGTGCCGTGTTTGCAGACTTTGCCAGCATGCGGATACAGGTCGATCACGTCGCCCATGTTCATGTTGGTGACGTCGAATTCGATCGGCAGTGCGCCGGCATCTTCCATGGTGTTGTAGAAGATCGGAGCGATCTTGCTGCCGAAGCAGAAGCCGCCAGCACGCTTGTTCGGCACGTAAGGAACGTCGTCGCCGAAGAACCACAGCACCGAGTTGGTGGCGGATTTACGCGAAGAACCGGTACCGACCACGTCACCGACGTAAGCGATAGGGAAGCCTTGGCCGCGCATTTCTTCGATCTGCTTCATCGGGCCGGTAACGCCCTGGACGTCCGGAACGATGCCGTCACGGGCCATTTTCAGCATGGCGAGGGCGTGCAGCGGGATGTCCGGGCGGGACCAGGCGTCCGGGGCAGGGGACAGGTCGTCGGTGTTGGTTTCGCCGGTGACCTTGAACACGCGCAGGCTGATCTTGTCGGCCAGGACCGGGCGGTTGCGGAACCACTCGCCGTCAGCCCAGGACTGAATCACGCCTTTGGCGTGTTCGTTGCCGTTACGGGCTTTTTCCGCGACGTCGTGGAACGCATCGAACATCAGCAGGGTGTGCTTGAGTTGAGCGGCGGCAACAGGAGCCAGTTCGGCGCTGTCGAGCAGGTCAACCAGGGTCACGATGTTGTAGCCGCCCTGCATGGTGCCGAGCAGTTCAACAGCGCGCTTCTTGTCGATCAGAGGGGAGGTGGCTTCGCCTTTGGCCAGGGCAGACAGGAAACCGGCCTTTACATAGGCCGCTTCGTCCACGCCAGGTGGAATGCGATTGGTGATCAGGTCAACGAGGAAAGCTTCTTCGCCAGCCGGGGGATTCTTCAGCAGCTCGACCAGGCCTGCAGTTTGTTCGGCGTTAAGCGGCTGGGGAACGATACCCAGTGCTGCACGCTCTTCGATATGTTTGCGGTAGGCTTCAAGCACAGTTATTACCCTCATCAGTGGTCCCAAATGGGTGTCCGGGACGCTCATCCCGAAATTGCCGTACTCATGCGCTGCGTGGCGTTGTGGGCCACTTAGCCAGAATTACCGACAATTCCTTACAGAAGCTGCTTTCAAAGTTTTACGCCTGCAGAACGGGGAGCTGATGAGGGTTGGCGTAGAGCTTTTCCCCGCTGGAAAAACCCTTCGCCAACACCGCTCTGAAGGAACGACTGTGCTCGTGACGCTTTGAAAACAGCTTCTAACGGACATTGGCGCCTTAAAAGGCTGGCTGATTCTACGGCAAAAAAAATTTAAAGGTAAGTGAGGGGCTATTGGACTTTGGTGGCGAGTCGCGATGTGTGCCTGCGTGTGCAAGGCAAGGCGGGGGATGCCGCTGATGGTTGTTCCCTTGGCAAATCCCGCGACGCCACCTCGCGCACGTAGGCGCGCAACGCGGCCGGCACCAAAGTCCAAGAGACCCTCAGCCCTTTCACTTTGAGGGGTGATGAATGTCAGACAAAGGGCTAACATGCCGGCCTGTTCTGCTTTCCCGTGTTTTTCTTATCTATGCCAAATCAGACCATCAAGACCCCCTGCGTCGGCCTCTGTTCCACTGTTTACGGTGACTTGGTCTGCCGTGGCTGCAAGCGTTTCCACCATGAAGTGATCCACTGGAACGGTTACAACGAGGAAGAAAAACGCGCGGTATGGCTGCGTCTCGAACAGCTGTTGTCCCAGGTGATGGCCGGCAAGGTAGAAATTTTTGATCCGGCGCTGCTGAGAATGCAGCTGGAACAGCGCAAGATCCGCTTCGTGCCGCATCAGTCGGAATATTGCTGGGCCTATCAGCTGATCGCTCGCGGGGCGCGGGTGATCAACAATCTGGACGCCTACGGGATGGTCCTGCTGCCGGAGTTTCGCGAGTGGAACCTGCCTGAGCTGCGGGATGCGATTGATCGGGAATTCTTTTTGCTCTCTGAAGCGCATTACCAGCGCTACATTGCGCCGGGCTTCCTCAAGGACGCCTTCGGCGGCTGACTCTCAGTCCTGTGGCGCTCCCGCTCGACTGCGCAGCAGTCGCAAATCGGCTGGCGAGTATTACCTGATAACACTGCGCCGTACGAATTGGGGTCGCTTCGCAACCCGGCGGGAGCAAGCTCCCTCGCCACAAATGCACCGCAAGTCTCAATGATGAGACACGATCTCCTGCAGATGGTCCTCAATCTCCAGCGTTTTCAGCACCAGCACATCACTCTCCACTGCATCCAGCACCACTTCCGCTGTATTCCCGATCAACGCCCCGGACAACCCGGACCGCGCCACGGTGCCAATCACCGTCACCGCCGCACCCAGTTTGTGCACCATGTACGGAATCAACACATCCGCCGGACCTTCCGCGATATGCAGGTGCTCATCATCAATGTCGAATTCGGCCTGAAACGCCTTGCACTGGTCACGATAACGCGCCTCGATCGTTTCACTCAGCTGCAACGTCGGGTCGGCCGCCGACAGCATCGGTGACGGATGGGCGCTGACCACATGCAGATGCGCCTTGGCCAGACTGGCGATGTCATAACCGTAATCGATGATGGTGTTGTGCAGGTGGCGGTGTTCGTTATCGGTATTGCCGACGTCGATCGCCGCCAGAATCACGCCGCCCGTCCAGGGCTTCGAGGTTTTGACCAGCAGCACCGGCGTCGGGCAAAAGCGCAGCAGTTTCCAGTCCGCCGGGGTCAGCAGGGCTTTTTTCAACGAGCTGTCGGGATAATGCTGTTTTATCACCAACCCGCAACCTTCCGCCTGCTGCACATCGACAATGGTTTCGTGCAGGCTTTCGTTCCACGCCTGCTCTGTAGTGACGCTGTAGCCGTCCTCAAGCAGCGCCGCCTTGAGCACGCCGAGCATGCCGCTGTGGTCATGCTTGCGGTCACAGACCAGCAGATGCAGATGCGCCTGGGTCACGCCGGCAATCAGCTTGGCCCGTTTGAGCGCCAGGCTTTCCGAGTGTTGGGGCTCGATGACCACCAGAATGCTGCGAATGGCTTGCATGATCGGGATCTCCAGAGGTTAAAAAAGCATGGCGTTGCACAACTATAGTTGTTGCGAGGCAACCGGGGAGTTGATGCATATCAACGGTCGTGACTGGTGGTCTGGCGGCGGGCCGGTATAATCGGCGCCCTTCGTTTTGAACCCTTTATCCGTGAGCCCCATGATCCTTCCCGAAATTCACGAGTTCCTTGGCTGCCGCACCCCTGACGGCTGGGTCCGGGCCGCGCTGGCCGATCAGGAAACCTTGCTGATCGACCACAAGAACTGCGAATTCAAGGCCGCCAGCACGGCATTGAGCCTGATCGCTAAATACCACTCCCACGTCGACCTGATCAACCTGATGTCGCGTCTGGCTCGGGAAGAGCTGGTGCATCACGAACAGGTCATGCGCCTGATGAAAAAGCGCAAGATCGAGCTGCGTCAGTTGTCCGCCGGGCGATACGCCTCGGGCCTGCGCAAAGTGGTGCGCAGTCACGAACCGGTCAAACTGGTGGATACCCTGGTGGTGGGCGCGTTCATCGAAGCCCGCAGCTGCGAGCGTTTCGAAGCGCTGGTGCCGCATCTGGACGAAGAGCTGGGCAAGTTTTACTTCGGTTTGCTGAAAAGCGAGGCCCGACATTTCCAGGGGTATCTGAAACTGGCTTATCAGTACGGTGACGCCAAGGATATCGCTCAGGTGATTGACCGGGTTCGTGCCGCCGAGCAGGAGCTGATCGAGTCGCCGGACGTGGAATTCCGCTTTCACAGTGGCGTCCCTGCTGCGGCGTGAAGATCAAAAGAGCGCCGCCTCGTTTCACTCGACAGCTCCTGCATTGGAGCGCATTTCCTGTAGGCGCTGTCGAGTGGAACGAGACTGCAATCTTTGCACGTGAATTGTTAAAAACTCTTAAGAGTATGAAAGATCACTGAAAACCGGCCCAAGAGGCCGGTTTTTGCTGCCTGGCATCACCGTCCCGTCACCGATTGGCGCCATAATGCCGCCCACTTCACTCAAGGGTTGGCAAGCGTTCGTTATGGATAACCTGGGTTTTGGCAAAGTATTGCTGGTGGAAGACGATGAGAGGCTCTCCGGGCTGATCGCGCATTTCCTGTCCCAACATGGCTTTGAGGTGTTGCAGGTGCACCGCGGTGACCTCGCGTTGGCGGCTTTCCTCGACTTCAAACCGAAAATCGTTGTACTCGACCTGATGCTGCCGGGCCAGAGCGGCCTGCACGTATGCCGCGAGATCCGCAGCGTGTCCGACACGCCGATCGTCATCCTCACCGCCAAGGAAGACGACCTCGATCACATCCTCGGCCTGGAATCCGGCGCTGATGACTACGTGATCAAGCCGATCAAGCCACCGGTGTTGCTGGCTCGCCTGCGCGCGTTGCAACGTCGGCAAACGCCGGACAGCAGCGTTTGCTGCGCGCTGGAGTTCGGCCATCTGAGTATCGACCGCAGTTGTCGCGAAGTGCGGCTGGCGGGCGAGGGCATCGAGTTGACCACCATGGAGTTCGAGTTGCTGTGGTTGCTGGCCAGCGCCGCCGGCAAGATTCTGTCCCGCGATGACATACTCAATCGCATGCGCGGCATCGCTTTCGATGGGCTCAACCGCAGCGTCGACGTTTACATCAGCAAGTTGCGCGGCAAGCTCAAGGACAACCCCCGCGAACCGGTGTGCATCAAGACCATCTGGGGCAAGGGTTACCTGTTCAATCCGTTCGCGTGGGAGCTGTAAATGCTGCGGTTATTTCTCGGGCTGTTTCTGGTGATGACGGTTGGCCTGGTCCTGGGGTTGCAAACCGTCGAGCGCACGTTCGATGCGCTGCTCGACGGTCAGATGCAAAGTTACAACCGAGAGGCGGTGCGTGGTCAGGCCTGGTCGCTGGTGGAGCAATTGCGCGGCCTCGACAATGAGGCCCGGGAACGCCAACTGGAAGCCGTGCGCCCTCACTATGGTTTGGGCCTGAGCCTGGTCGAAAGCGCTCAACTGGCCCTGACCGATCAGGAGAAAGCCGAGTTGGCCCAAGGCCAGCTGGTACTTCGCGACAAGTACACGCAGTTCATCTCGCGCATTGACGACGGCGCCCAACTGCTCAGCATCAAGCTGCCGGCCGAGCCGAGCCTGATGCCGTTCTACATTGCCACGGCCTATCTGATGATTGCGGTGATGATCGGTCTGGTGTTGATTTTCTGGGTGCGTCCACACTGGCGAGATCTGGAAAAACTGCGCCTGGCCGCCGAGCGTTTCGGCGATAACGACTTGTCGTCGCGTATCCAGCTGTCAAAGCGCTCGAACATCCGCGACCTGTCCGAACACTTCAACCTGATGGCCGCGCGTATCGAAGGCCTGATCGCCAATCAGCGCGAGCTGACCAACGCGGTGTCCCATGAGTTGCGCACGCCCATTGCGCGACTGTCGTTCGAGCTTGACCAGCTCAAGCAACAACCCGACCCGACCCGGAACCGCGAGCTGATTGCCGACATGTACGCCGACCTCGGCGAGCTGGAGGAGATGGTGTCGGAACTGCTGACCTACGCCAGCCTCGAGCGCGGTGCCACGGTGATCACGCGAGAAAATATCCAGGCCAACAGTTGGCTCGACAGCGTGGTCGGCAGCGTGGCGCTGGAGGCCGAGGCGGCCGGGGTGCAGCTGCTGATTGTCGAGTGTCGTGTCGATGAGGTGCGCATCGAGCCACGCTTCATGGCGCGGGCGGTGATCAACCTGCTGCGCAATGCCATTCGCTATGCCGAGGCGCGGGTGGAAGTGTCGTTGGTGCGCACCGGCGATCATTACGAAGTTCAGGTCAATGACGATGGGCCAGGCGTGCCGATGGCCGGACGGGAGAAAATCTTCGAGCCGTTTTCGCGCCTGGACGCCAGCCGTGATCGCCGCACGGGTGGTTTCGGTTTGGGCCTGGCGCTGGTCCGGCGGGTGTCGCAGTCCCATGGCGGGCAGGTGGAAGTGGCGGATTCGCCGTGGGGTGGGGCTTCGTTTCGTATGACGTGGGCGCATCAGGATTAATTGTGGCGTTCTTGCGTACGCCATCGCGAGCCTGCTCGCGATGGCGTCATCCGCATCACCTCAAATCAAAAGCTGTACACCACCTGCCCAGCCAAGGATGTCTGCATCCGCCGCTCGACAATCGGGCTGTCCGCGGCCTCTTTGGCCAGATACTGCACCGCCAGCACCGTCGACACATTCCATTGATCATTGACCGGCAACGACCAGGTCAAATCCGCCCCGCGACTCACCAGCCCGCCATGAGCGTCATACGCCCGAAACTGAGTGCGCGACGCCTGACCAGCGCTGACGCCGTACCAGGTGCGCATGTAATCGCCGTCGCCAAACTGACTGTTGAGGCTGCCGACGACCTTGCCATGCTCACCTTCGTAAAACGGCGCGCTGATGCTGAGTTTCAAGCGATTCCAGGCTGAACCCGTGTCCTCATCGTCATCGTCATCGTCCTTTTCCAGCGCATGTTCAAAACTCGCGCCGAGAATGATCGGCCCCATGTGATACGTGCCGTCGAGCCCCAACACCGGGCGGGACTTGATCGAGCCCATGCCGTCCAGCTCGTCCGAACCTTTGAACCCGGTCTTGCGATCCTTGCGCACATCGCTGGCGCCGACGTACACGCTGAGGCCGTAGTCATCCTCGTCAAAGGCCCAGCCCAGACCCTTTTGAGTGTCGAGAAAGACACCGTAAGGGCTGACGATTTTTCCACCCAACAGCGGCGCCACGACGCGTTCATCGCTGCCGCTGTAACGCGGCGCACTGGCCGCGCCGGCACGCAGGCTGTAATGCCAGTCTTCGGCATGCACGGAATGGGAGGGCAGGAACAGACAGAATGAAGTGAGCGACAGCGACAGCGAACGAAGCATGGGAGCACCCGAGGGGAGATTGGATGCGCCCATGCTAGGCGGGTGCCGGCGGGCAATCTTTGACAGCTTTGTCGGGAAACTGTCAAAGACTGTGAACGGAGCTGACCGTACAGCGAGCAACCTGTGGCCAGGGAGCTTGTTGTGGCGAGGGAGCTTGCTCTCGCTGGGGCGCGGAGCGGCGCCAAAAAATGGGCCTGCTGCGCAGTCCAGCGGGAGCAAGCTCCCTCGCCACAGGGGCAGTGTTTAGCCACAGGGTCAGTGTTTAGCCACAGGGGCGGTGCCTGGCCTCAGTGTCGCACCACAGTTCAGAGTGACCTCAGCTTAGAAATCCCACTTGGTGGTCAGCATCAGGTTGCGCGGCTCGCCGTAGAACGTCGTACCGAAGTTGCCCAGGCCCGTCAGGTACTTCTTGTCGAAGACGTTGTTGGCGTTGGCGGTGAAACTCAGGTGCTCGTTGTACTGATAACGGGTCATCAGGTCGACGAGGGTATAGCCGCCTTGTTTGAGCGAGGTGCTGCCCTCGGTCGGGCTGAAGCTCTGGCCGTAGAACGCGCTCTGCCAGCTGACGCCGCCACCGACGGTGACCTTGTCCAGTGCGCCAGGCAAGCGGTAGGTGGTGAACGTACGCACGACGTGTTCCGGTTTGGTGGTGGCCAGCGGGAAACCGTAGATCCGTTGCTCGTCCTTGTCGCGGGTACGGGCATAGGTATAGCCGGCCGACAGGTTCCAGCCATCGGACAATTCGCCCGCCAGTTCCAGCTCCACGCCTTTGGTGGTGGCGCCGGGGATGGCTTCGTAAACGTCCTGCCCGGTGGTGTCAGTGGTGACGTATTGGGCGATGTTCTCCTGCTCGATGCGGAAGAAGGCCAGGCTGGCGTTCAGTTTGCCTTCGAGGTACGCCGCTTTCAGACCGGTCTCGTAGCTGTTGCCTTCAACCGGCTTCAGGGTCGAACCGGCGGCGTCCTTGTAGGTCTGCGGCTGATAGATGTTGGTGTAGCTGGCGTAGACCGAATACGTGTCATCCAGGTCATAGATCACACCGGCGTAAGGGGTGACGACGCCGTGTTCCTTGTAGCTGGTCTGGGTGTCGGTCTGGCCGGCGCCCGGGTAGTAGCTGTAATCCTCGTTGTACTTGAAGGTGCTCACGCGGCTGCCGAGGATGATCGACAGGTCGTCGGTCGGGCGCAGGCGCGTGGCCAGGTAAGCACCGTTCTGACTGGTGGTGCGCTCGTACTTGCCGTTTTTCGGGAAATCCTGTTCCGGCAGGTCGCCGTTCCAGTCATAAATGCTGCCAGGGACATTTCCGGCACCGGGGATAACGCTGTTGAATGTCGCGCCGGTCTGGCGGGCATGGGACGTCATGAAACCGGCCACCAGTTCGTGCTCGCGACCGCCCAGGGTGAAGGGTCCGGACACGTTCACGTCCGCCGTGTTTTGCACGCGATGACCTTCCCAGCGGCCCCAGTAAAGGAACATGCCTTCACCGGTGGCGCGGTCCGGTGCGCCGCCGCTGGCCGAGGCCAGGCGCGTATCGTGATCGGTGGTTTTCTGGTTGAGATTGACCTTGAGTTTCCAGTCATTGGCCAGGGCCTGCTCCAGCGACGTGAAGTAGGTGACCGTGTCGAAATCACGACGGCTCCAGTCGGCGCCCGGGTTGAAGCTGCGCGAGAAGTCGGTGCGGCCGCCGTCGGCGAAGTACACCGTGTTGCCGGTCCAGGAGGTGCCGCGTGGGGTGGCGCTGGACTTGTCGATGCCGAAGGTCAGCAGGGTGTCGTCCGACAGGTCCGCTTCGAGGATGCCGTAAAACAGGTCTTTCTTCTGGCTGTAGTGATCGATGTAGGAATGCTTGTCCTGGTACGAACCGACGAATCGGCCGCGCACACTGCCGGTATCGTTCAGCGGACCGGAAATATCGCCGGTGGTGCGGTAGCTGTCCCACGAACCGACGGTGCCGCTGATCGAGGCCTTGAATTCCTTGGTCGGCTTCTTGCGAATCAGGTTGACGGTGGCGGACGGGTCGCCCGAACCCGTCATCAGGCCGGTCGAACCCTTGACGATTTCGATGCGGTCGAGGCTGGCCGCGTCATCGCTGTTGTTCGGGTTCTCACCGTAGACACCGTCGTACGGCTGGTTGACCCCGTCGTACTGGAAGTTGGTGATGGCAAAACCGCGGGCGGAAAACTCGGTACGGTCACTGTCGTATTTTTGCGTCGACACGCCGGGGGCATTGCGCAACGCGTCGCTGACACTCTGCACGCCGCGATCGTCCATTTGCTGACGGGTGACCACGGTGACCGATTGCGGCGTTTCACGGGGCGACAAGGCCAGGCCGGTGGCCGAGGACGTTGAGCCCGTGGTGTAGGAATGGGTGTCCTCGGTGGTCGCGCCCAAGCCTACGGCAGAAATACTCGTCGCACCCAGTTGCAGCGCGCCGTCGTCTTTGGGCGCCGGTTTGCTTTCCACCGTTTCGGCGGCGCGGGCGTTGCAGGAAAGGCTCAGCAGAGCGGCTGGCAGGGCCAGTGCCAGGGGGCACAGGGCAAAACGAAAACGGGCGGCAAGTGGGTGCGACATGGAAATCCCTTTGTATCGAATCGTTCGGTAAGTGAAAGGCTTCTGAGGGTTAACCGAACGAAAAACGCAAAGGGGAACTGCCGTGTGCAAAAAAATGAGCTAGCGGACCACATCCAGGCGCTCATGCCACTGCGCGATGGATTCCTCGGGCCAGGTTTCGCACTGCCGATCACCGTGATGCGGCGCAACCTCCACCCACGGCGCTTTCGAGCCAAGCATCACGTGCGTGTATTCGGGTGGCACAGGTAGCGCGGTGTCGATGGCCGAGGCGAACGGGTGGATCAGCTCTGGCCATTCAGGGCTGAACAGCCACAACCCCGAGCCACAGACCGAGCAGAAGTGCCGCTCTGCCGTGCTGCGGTGGGCGCGTTTGTCGCCTTCGTCCTTGAGTCGCGCGTGATAGATCGCAATGGATTTGCGACCGCGCACCTTGAGGCTGGCGGCATCACCGGCGATGTTGACCGAGTAACCGCCGCCGCCCTGGGTCTTGCGGCAGATCGAGCAGTAGCAACGTTGATAAGGGTAGGGGTGGGCGCTGTTCAGACTGAACGACACGGCGCCGCAATGGCACGAGCCTTCGAGTTGCATGGAATAACCTCCAAAAGATTGGCTGTTACTTCCCTGACCGCCCCGAAAACCGGTGGTTCACTGCTGGATCGGCACCAGGATCGCATCGCCGGTTGCCACCAGCTTCAACTGATCTCCGGTTTGTGCGAACAGTTCGGCGCGGGCAAACACCTGTTTCTTCCCGGCCTTCACCACCTGGCCGCGCGCAATGAACACTTCACCGATGGCGGGCGCCAGGCAATTCACCGAAAAATGCGCCGCCAGGACATTGCCAGCGACCGTTCCGGCCGCAAACCCACAGGCGGTATCGAGCAGCGCGCCGATCAGGCCGGCATGCAGGAAGCCAGCGTATTGCGCCATGTCAGTCTCGCGAAAAGCCATGGTCAGTTCCACCTCGCCGGGCTCGGCGCGAGTGACGTCGAAACCGGCCCAGCGGTTGAAGGCGGACGTTGAATTGATCTTTTTGAGTGCATCAAGCATGGCGAATCCCTCCGGTTGAGGCATCAACATGCGCCGGGTTCCGGGGGATGTCATGGTGGATAAAGGAGGGTGATGGGCCGGTGGATTGATGGTGAATATTCAGGCCTCATCGCTAGCAGGCTAGCTCCCACAGTGGATCTCCAGTGTTCATGAGACAGCTGTGGGGGCTAGCCTGCTAGCGATGAACGATAACGCGGTCCCACTGAACGCCACCGATGTCCGGTGACTTCCAGCGATCAATGCATTTTGCTGTGGTCCGGCATATTCAGCGCTCGCGCCTGAGCCTCAACCTTGATCGACTCCTTCTCGCCATTGGCGTTTTCGACAGTCAAGGTCAGCGGCACTGTGTCGCCTTCTTTGACCTGGCCGACCAGGTCGATCAGCATCACGTGATAGCCATGAGGATTCAGGGTGACCGCTGTCCCTGCGGGCAAGGCAACGAACTCGACGGGGTGCATGCTCATCACGTCGTTTTTCATCGTCGACTCGTGAATCTGCACAACTTTCGCGACCGGTGTTTGCACGCTTAGCAGTTTGCTGTCGCTGCTCGCGGTGATCGTCATGAACGCGCCGGTTGCTTGTTGCCCGGCAACGGTGGCACGTACCCAGGCGTCTTCCACTTGAGTCTGGGCTGAAACCTGAAGCGCCGTTCCCAGCAGAAAAAGCCCCAGGACAGCCGTTTTAACGCGCACATTGATGGCGGTTTTAATAGCATTCGAATTCATCAGCAGACTTCCATAACGGTTAGCAAGTCTTCCGTACACTCTTGTGCAGAAAGGGAAGGGGAAAGCCCGACGCGCAACCTGCCCCTTGTGTCATACACATAGCTGGTCGCTGTATGGGAGAGCGTATAGGTGGAGCCGCTCGGGATTTTCTCATAGAACACCCCGAACTCCTTGGCCGTTTCCGCCGTTTCCTCGAGTGTCCCGTGGAGCGCGACAAATGAGGGATCAAACGTTTTGACGTAGGCATCCAACACCGCTGGCGTATCCCGCTCCGGGTCCAGCGTGATGAAGACGACCTGGAGAATATCCCCGTCTTTTCCCATCAGCTTCTTGATCTGCACTGCGCGAGCCAGGGCGGTGGGGCATACCGCCGGGCACTGTGTGAAGCCGAAGAAAATCATCGGCATCAAACCACGAAAGCTCGAGAGCGTCGTGAGGTTGCCTTCTGAGTCTTTCAGCTTGAATGTCCGTCCGAGGATCTTGTCGCTCAGGTCCTTGCCGTACTTGTACGACAGGCTGACGCTATTGTCACAGCCAGCGAGGAGGCCGAGGCTGAACAAGCCCATACCTGCAACCACCTGGCGACGGGTCAACGAAACGCTCATGTTCTACAGACCTTTAGATGCGCCCGAACGGATAATCAACCTCGGACAGGACGTCTTTGATGCATGCCGGTTTAGCGGAGGGGAGCGATTATACGCGTCAAAGGATTATTCATAACTTGCGACAAACTGACGCAGCGAATTCCCCAACCGGCATCGGTTTTCGGGTCAGCCCTTGATCTCCATCGGGCTGCCAACCAATTTCTGATGGCTGTCGCCGAGGATGGCGGCGTTTTTCAGCTCCACGGATACGTCGAAATCGCCCGCCGCGCCGCGCCGCTCATGCGTACCTGGCGCTGGTTTGCGTCGGCATGCAGTTCAAGGCTCTGGGTACTGTTATCGTCGAGCTTGAACCGTGTGGTCAGGTCGACCGAGGAAAACACATCAGTGTCGAACTGAGCCAGCGCCTCCAGCTTGAGTTGCGGTGGAACGGCAGTGAGGCCCTGGATGGCTGATTCAAATCCTTCGGCCATTGCCCCAAGCGCAGTGCCGGTGGCTGTTAATGTGTGGTGAATGGGCTGACGCGATCGCTAGCAGGCTAGCTCCCACAGTGGATCTCCAGCGTTCATGAGACCCCTGTGGGAGCTAGCCTGCTAGCGATGAACGATAACGCGGTCTACTTGTTGGTCACCCGCCACAAATACCACGCCGCCACCGTCCGATAAGGGCTCCACCCCAACCCGATCTCCACCATCTGTTTACGCGTCGGCTGCACTTCCAGCCCCTTCAACCGCCGATACCCCTCACGCACCCCGAAGTCATCGGCCGGCAAAATATCCGGCCGCTCCAGGCTGTAGATCAGCAGCATCTCAACCGTCCAGCGGCCAACCCCGCGCAACGTGATCAACCGCTCGATCAACGCCTCATCATCCATCGCCAACGCCGTTGCATAATCGGGTACCACACCGTCCAGCGCCGCTTGAGCGATGCCCTGAATCGTCGCAATCTTGCTCGCGGAAAAGCCGCACCCGCGCAGCTGATCAAACCCGGTCGCCAGAATCTGATCAGGGCGCGGAAACGCCGTCGAAGGAAACAGCGCCAGCAACCGACCGACAATCGCATCCCCGGCTTTGGCGTGCAGTTGTTGATAGGCAATCGCCCGCACCAGCGACTCATACGGATCGCGCGCCGCATGCGGCTGGTGCAGACAGGGTCCGATGGCCGCGATGTGACGCGCCCAGTCATCATCAATGGCCCTGAGAAACGCCGTCGCTGGCAAGTAAGGATCGGTCAAGCGTTCACCCCAGGTTTAAGCACTGCGGAATGGCTGTTCGAGCGTGTTCATCGAATGTCCTTCTTCATGAAAAACACCGAAGCGTCAGAACGCAAGTTGTCGTGTGACCTGCACCGCCGCGTTTTCCAGCCTGAGCAGAAACGCCTTGCGCGGTTGTCCTCCACCATAGCCCGTCAATGAGCCGTCCGCCCCGATCACCCGGTGGCAGGGCAAGACAATCGAAATCCGGTTGTGCCCGTTGGCCAAACCCACGGCGCGGCTGGCACCGGGCTTGCCCAACAGCGCAGCGATGGTGCCGTAGGTGCTGGTCTGGCCGTAGGGGATTTTCGCCAGTTCGGCCCAGACCTGCCGGGAGAACTCGGAGCCAGGCAAGTGCAGCGGCACCTTGAATTCGGTCAGTTTGCCGGCGAAATACTGGGCCAGCTCTGTTTCGATCTGCTGCAAGTGTGCGTTGTGTCCCGGCGCCACGGCATAACCATGACGGTTCTGCAGGGCTTCGACTTCCCGGGTCAGCGCCGGTCGGTCAAGAAACTCCAGCAACACCAGCCCGCGCCGTTCGGCCATGGCGATCATCGGCCCCAGCGGCGTGGTCAGGCGCGTGAACAGCAAAGGCTCGCTATTGGCCGCACGACCGGGGGTGATGTGGAAGGATTTTTGAAAGGCGTCGCGAAAGCCGCTCAGGGATTCGTAACCGGAATCGAACGCCGCGCTGTCGATGGAATCGCCCTGCCTGATCCCGCCCAGCGCCATGCCCAGGCGTCGGGTGCGCAGCCAGGCGTGAAAGGTCATGCCGAAATGTTGTTTGAACCAGCGCCGCAGCTTCAGCGGCTCGATGCCCTCGGCCTGCAACTGGGCATCGCTCCAGCGCAGCTCGGGATCGGCGTCCACCGACTGGAGCAGCTTCTGCACCCAGTCCGGAGCAATGGCGGCCGCGTCCAGCGGTTTGCAACGCAGGCAGGCGCGATAGCCGGCGGACAGGCAGTCATCGGCATGGGCGAAGAACTCGACGTTCTCCGGTTTCGGTTTGCGCGCCGTGCAGCTGGGGCGGCAGAAGATGCCGGTGGTTTTGACCGCAGTAAAAAACACCCCCTCGTAGGTGGTGTCTCGTTCGAGCATGGCGCGAACCATCTCGGCGTGGGGCGGAAGCATCGCGTTTTGTAGGTTCATGGGGTGAGCATAGGGCGCGAGGCCTCAGGCCTCCACCGGAAAATCGACAGGAAATTTTTGATGCTTGTCATCACAGGTTAACCCCCCTGCAGGAGCGAGCTTGCTCGCGATGGTCTTAAGGATAATGCGTGTTTTCTGGCTACACGCGGCGCTCCTGAATTCATCGCGAGCAAGCTCGCTCCCAGGCAGGATACCTTCCTGGCATTCACACGTTCGGCATGTGCTGCGGGCAAAATGAGGGCTTAGTTAGCCATCACCTCGTCCAGCGCCTGCTCGAGGGTACTGACCGTGCGCTCGATATTGTGCAGCTTTTCGAGTCCGAAAAGACCGATGCGGAAGGTCTGGAAGTCGGCCGGCTCATCGCATTGCAACGGCACTCCGGCGGCGATCTGCAGGCCGTGATTGGCAAATTTCTTACCGCTCTTGATGTCGGCATCATCGGTGTAGCTCACCACTACGCCAGGGGCCTGAAAGCCGGCTGCCGCCACGCTCTTGATGCCTTTGCCGGTCAACATTGCGCGCACCCGATCACCCAGAGCCTGTTGTTCACCGCGGACCTTGTCGAAACCGTAGGCTTGCGTCTCTTTCATCACTTCGTTAAATCGCGCCAGGGCATCGCTGGGCATGGTCGCATGGTAGGCATGTCCGCCCTGTTCGTAGGCCTGCATGATCTGCAGCCACTTTTTCAGGTCGCAGGCGAAGCTGCTGCTCTGCGTCTGTTCGATGCGCTCGAGGGCCAGGGAACTGAACATCACCAGGGCGCAGCAAGGGGAGGCGCTCCAGCCTTTCTGCGGTGCGCTGATCAGCAGGTCGACTGCGCACTTGTGCATATCAACCCAAAGCGTGCCTGAGGCGATGCAGTCCAGCACGAACAGGCCACCCACCGCATGCACGGCGTCGCCGACGGCCCGCAGGTACTCGTCGGGCAGGATAATCCCTGATGAGGTTTCAACGTGGGGGGCGAAGACAATCTGCGGCTTCTGCGCCTGAATGGCTGCCAGCACTTCGTCCAGAGGGGGTGGGGCGTAGGCCGCCTGGCGACCCGTGTCGACCGGTCGGGCTTTCAGCACCGTGGTGGCCGCCGGGATGTGGCCCATCTCAAGGATCTGGCTCCAGCGATAACTGAACCAGCCGTTGCGTATCACCAGGCATTGCTGGTCGGTGGCAAACTGTCGCGCCACCGCTTCCATGCCGAATGTGCCGCTGCCCGGGACCACCGCAACCGCCTGGGCGTTGTAGACCTGTTTCAGGGTCTTGGAAATGTTCTTCATCACGCCTTGAAATGACTGCGACATGTGGTTGAGCGAGCGGTCGGTGTAGACCACCGAGTACTCGATCAGCCCTTCGGGATCGATACTGGGATAGAGCTTTGACATGGGGTGACTCCTTGGCAGAGATCTCAGTGGTATCGACCCTGCCCTAAGCCTTGGCAAATGACAAGATTGCTTGGGGTTGAATGGCGACTTCGGTTGAGCGGCTGGCATTGATCAGACCGACTGCTGGACGTAACGATGCTCGCAGGTGGCTGCTGAGTTGTGGGAGGGTGGGTCTGATAGGTTCCTTCCTCCTTATGTTCGGTCGATGACGACTTGTTACGAAGGGCAGCAATCGGCCAAAAGCGGCCCGTGGACAGGCTAATGGCGAAACAGTAATTTGTGCGACAAGGCTGGCGAGAAATGGTCGGCAGCGGATCATTCAATCGGGCGCCCACGTATGCCCACTTCGCTAACCTTTAGGTGCCGCTATGGACTCGTATCGCAAGCTGGTTTCAGCAATAGAGGCGTTTGATCGCTGGGAGCAGCCTTGGGAGTTTTATGAGTCTGTATCATCTGCACCATCACTCGACGCAAATGACCTCGAAAAACTGCGACGCGCTTGGGGTACAGCAATAGAGAGAGGAGGCTGGCTTGCGAGCAAGGACTTTGCCGATGGCTGCTCACTTGCAGATGCTCGTCTTGCGTCTGGATTTCCATGGCTTTCGAACAAGGCCCGACGGCAGCTTGTCAACGGGGCTTCCTACCAATGGCTGTAGCGCTAACAGCTTCGTCGAGGGCTGGATCAACGTTGGCGCATCTTGTTCAACAGCCCATTAACCGAATGAATACCTAGGGTCGGTTTCAGCCGGTCGTGGAAGGCAGAGATCGGCCAGAAGCAGCCTGAACATGAAAGACCTGTACGTACTCGTAAAGCTTGAACACAATCTGTCTATCTTAAATCTGGACCCCGGCGCCGTATGGACAACTATCCATTCACACTCGAGCAGCTAGCATCGCGCACCGGCACCCATCCTATGGATAAGCAGGTGAGAAACTGGCTGGTCAGCCTCCCACGGGCTGAGAGGGTCGATTTTTTAAAACGTTTATGGCCCATGAACTACAAGTACACCCTTGTACTGGTCCAAGCGGCGCAGTTGTCCTGGCAAGAAAACGAACACCTACTCAGGCACTGGCTTCGTTTAGGCCAACACAATGCAGCTGAGAGTCTCATCCAGCGGATGGAGCCGACCCTTGGGGAAAAGAGGTTTTGGCAGATAGCATCTGAAGAAAAGCTTTCAGCGGCTATGCGGGATTTTATGAACTACCACAGCCATGGACGCTTGGATTCGCATTTCGGTTAGGAGTAAGTATAGGGCCGCTTTGGGTCGTTTTCTGCCTCTCGCGACGGGCAGAATTCGGCCAAGTGTAGACACTCGACAAAGGCGCGATTGCTTTAGGAAAGTATTGGCAAAACCTGCAACGACTCTTACCAAGGACTTATGCTATGGATTGCCCCCCAAAGCTATACACCAGCCGTCTTATCCTCACGCCACTGCAAATGACTGATGCAGCCGCGATACAACAGCTGTTTCCCCAATGGGAAGTGGTCCGCTACCTTGACAGCCGTGTGCCATGGCCGTACCCGCAGGATGGTGCGCTGGTTTACGTTCGCGTTGTCGCTCTTCCCGCCATGGCTAGAGGGCAAGAGTGGCACTGGATGATTCGCACGCGCGCGCAACCTGAGCGCAGCATCGGGAGCATCAGCCTGTATGACCAGCCAGGTAACCATAGGGGGTTCTGGCTCGCGCCTCTGTGGCAAGGCAACGGCTATATGCGCGAAGCTTGCGAGGTCGTCAACGCGTACTGGTTCGCGACATTATTACGTCCGGTCATGCAGGTGCCCAAGGCTGTCGCCAACCACGCTTCGCGCAAGGTATCCCAACATGAAGGCATGCGGATGATCGGGACGCGGAACGGGCATTTTGTCTCGGGGCCCATGCAGGTCGAAGTCTGGGAGATCACACGTAGCGAGTGGCTCGGCGCGCGCGCTGAAACTTGACCCGAAATTTGTTCCGGTCCGAGTGACAGGCTGCTATCGGGTCGATTTCAGCCGATTGCCAATGGCCAAAAACGGCCCATTGCAGAGGTCAACAAATCACCGCCGAGCGTCTATGGCGTGCCGCCGTAGGAAGTTTATTTCTTGAGCTCAGAGCGGACATTCACCGTCAAAGTAAAGCGTGAGTGGTCACTGCTTTTTATTGTACGAGCCGGATAAGTCTGTATATGTTTCGTGCAAAATAGGCCTGAAAAACCAACTGACGATGGCAACTTCAGCACATATTGCTGACCTCCAGATCACCAGACGACGCTGCCGGCACATTAACGCGTGCCGAAGCCAACCCCTGGCACCACACATTGGTGAAATCTTTTCGTCAAAGTGTGCCTGGCACTCGCCTCATTTTTTCGGCGCAGATGGCGTTCGAATGCGTGGAAATCGAGTCATTTGACCGGGGCGGAGGTGTCCGTTTTTTGTCGGCACAGTCGAGTTTGAGACATTAGCTGTACAAAATCAGTATTTGGTATAACTTTTAAAGGCGCCTATTGAGTCATATCGAGGGCTTTGCATGGCTAGTCAGACGGTTCGCTTAATCCGCCACGCTATCTGTTTTGTTCTGATGCTCCAGAGCGCTGAGCTATTGGCTGATTGGCGCGAGGCTATTCCCAATGCTCGTCGGCTGGGTTACGGGGAGATGCGCGTATTCGGGTTTTCCATTTACAGCGCGCAGTTCTGGAGTTCACGCCTCATTGCCGGTGAAACGCCGGCTGCGGATGTGCCTTTTGCGCTGGAGCTGACCTACAGTCGCGCTATTAGTCGCGATGATCTGGTTGAGGCCAGCATCAAGGAAATCCGTCGCCTGTCGCCCAACACTCAGAATTCAGAGCTGATGGCCCGTTGGGAGTCGGAGATGTTTCAGGCGTTTGTCGATGTGCGTGCCGGTGACCGCATCACCGGCGTTTATATGCCTGGAGAGGGCGCACGTTTTTACGTCGGTGAGAACCTTCGGCATGTCGTGAGAGATGTTGCGTTCGCCAAAGCCTTTTTTGCGATATGGCTTGACCCCCGAACCCGCAACCCGGAGCTGCGCGCCCAATTGCTGGGTGCCGCTAAACCCTGAGACCGTTGAGGAAATGCACATGTTGAAGATAGGGTTACTGCTGCTTTGCATTGGCCTTGCAAGTTGCAGCCGGGTGGATGTGCAAACCTACAGCCAGGAGACGCCCACGCTTGAGTTGCGGGAATTTTTCGAGGGCCGGGTTGAAGCCTGGGGTATGTTTCAAAAGCGTTCCGGCGTAGTCGCCAAGCGCTTCCACGTGGAGATCATTGGCCACTCCGAAGGTGACAGGCTGATACTCGACGAATCATTTACGTACAGCGACGGTACCAAGCAAAAACGAGTGTGGACGTTAACCCCGGTTGGCTCCAGTCAATGGCGCGGAACCGCTGGCGACGTGGTGGGCGAGGCGCTTGGTGAGGTGGCAGGCAATACACTGCGCTGGAAATATGTGCTGAGCCTACCGGTGGATGGCAAGGTGTATCAGGTTCAGTTAGACGACTGGATGTACCTTATGGACAAGAACACGATGATCAATCGCTCGTTCATGACCAAGTTCGGGGTGGAAGTGGGCCAGATCACCTTGTTCTTTCGCAAGCAACCTTGATTCAACACCGGGTCGATTCCGCTCGCGAAGTTGGCGGGCGTCGTCTCCCGACACATAAGCTTGCAGCGTGTCGGGATAGACGGTGGTGCTGGAGCCAAAGCAGATCGGCCCCCAGCACCTACGGCCCGGCTTGCCCGGAACGGCCGCTTGGGATTACTTCAGTTTCGCCAGCATGGCCACGGCGACTGCCTTGGCCGACTGTGGGTTCTGGCCGGAAATGACTTCGCGGTCTTCGATCACGTTCTCGCTCCATGGCTTGGCTTCGGAGAAGTTAGCGCCGGCTGCCGTCAGGCCATCCTGCGGGAACAGTTTCATATGGCCGCCGCCGAGGAAACCTTTGGCCTGTTCCTCTTCCGCGTCGGTGAAGGCGGTGACTTTGTAGCCCTTGTAAATCCAATTGGCTGGCGCTGCCGGATGTTTGCCCGATTCCAGCGCGGAGACAAAACCGTGCGCGTCCGGGATCGCCGACAACATGGCGATGGTGCCATGGCAGGTGAAGCCGGTGATCTTGCCTTTTTCATGGAAGTTGGTCAGCAGTTGGCCCAGTTGCTTGTCTTTCAGCAGGTCCTGCATCGGGATATGGCCGCCAGGCACGAATACGGCATCGAACTTGTCGTAGCCGATTTTCTGAACCTGCGCGAAGCTGATTGCCGGCGAGCCGCTCTTGGAGGTCAGCTTCAGCGTGGCCAGCAGCGCGAGACTTTCCTGGCGGGCCTTTTCATCGCCGCCCCAGAAGCTCACATCATTGGATTTCTGGTCCGCGGTGGGCGCCTTGCCGCTAGGGGTGGCAAATACGACGGTTTGACCCGCCTCGATGAAGGTCTGCACCGGCTGCATCAATTCGTTCAGGAAAAAACCTGTTTGCATGACTTTGCCGTCTTTCAGGTCCAGTTGAGCCTGATCCGACAGTACAACCAATACCGTGCCGGCGTTGGCATAGTTAGCGGCAGTGGCTAACAGGGCGGCAATGATGGTTTTTTTCACGCGATTCTCCAGTAGGGATGGTTTGATGGGGCCATCTTATTACTAGAGCTGAAAGGGATAGAGCCCCTGAATTGAATTTCACTTATTACATTGAGTAATTAATTGTCGGCGTTTTTCTTGAGCGAAAGACCCTGCGCAACATCGAGTCGATGTGGCTGGTCGGGTGTTTGATGCTTTGCCACAGGTGCCGTGCGGCTTGACCCGCAGGCACCGTACATTCATGGGAGGCCGTGGCTATTCGATCGGGTCGAGTTGATCCAGCGCCCGGTTGACCGCCAGCTCGCCGAGCATGATGACTTGTGCAATGCCCAACAGGGTGTTGCGACTCGGCCCGTCCATGTGGTCCGCCAGGTCCATGGTCATGACGTTGGCCGAGGCCAGCGACTCACACGCATGGGCCAGCAGGGTTTCGGTATCGAGTTCAGGGTTGACGGTGAACATCTTTGTGATGGTGCGCGGGGTGCCTTTGAGGTCGGCAGCCGACGGGAAATGAAAGTCGAGGGCTCGTTCGGCGGCGTCGTTGAGTTTTTTTGAATCGGGTTCGTACGGGGAAACCGGATCGGTGTCTGGCGGGTTGGGCGTTACTTTGAACATAGGTACAACTCCTTGTGCAGCAACAAACCAGGAGCCATCACCTTCGCTACCAAACGAAGGTGGTGGCCATACGCAGGTTGGTAGACCGGGCACAAGGAAACCGGCGCGCCCGAAGGCGCCCTGTGCATGACCACCATAAAGTCGAGACAAAAAACGCCCCGAATGGTGATGCAATACACCTTGTATAACCCGGGCTACCAAACCCGATCGCTGTTCTTTTCAGCGACCGGAAAACGATAAATCCCAGGTCCAAGGTGCACAAGCCGGCGGATTCTGGCGTACCCGTAGGCAACGGCGCAAGGTCATGTAGCTTTCAGGAAGTAAATCTGATCGCACTTAAACAAGTCGGTTAAACAGCCAGAATCGAACGAAAACAGACCGGTTACTTCGCAAACTTCTTCGCGCCTGCCACACAGAGAATCACCGCCACCGTGACCGCCAGCATGCCAATGCTGACGTGCTCGTGCAGCAACGTCGCCGCCAGCGCCAAGCCAAAAAATGGCTGCAGCAGTTGCAGTTGCCCCACGGCCGCAATCCCGCCCTGCGCCAGCCCGCGATACCAGAACACAAAACCGATCAACATGCTGAACAGCGACACATAACCCAGGCTGAACCACGCCGGCGCACTGATCCCCGAGAACGAAACGGGCTTGAGCCACAAGGTCAACAACGCCATCACCGGCAGTGACAACACCAGCGCCCAGGAAATCACCTGCCAGCCGCCGAGTGTCCGGGACAGCTTTGCCCCTTCGGCATAACCGAGGCCGCAGGCCAGGATCGCCGCCAGCATCAGAAGGTCGCCTTCCGGCGAGGCGGTCAGGCCTTGGGACACGGCAAATCCCACCACCAGCACACTGCCTAGCACCGAGAAAAACCAGAACACCGGGCGAGGCCGCTCGCCACCGCGCACCACGCCAAACACGGCGGTCGCGAGCGGCAACAACCCCACGAAGACGATCGAGTGCGCCGAGGTCACGTATTGCAGGGCCAGCGCCGTCAGCAGTGGAAACCCGACCACCACGCCCATGGCCACGATGACCAGCGGCAGCAACTGGCTGCGCGCCGGACGTTTTTCCTTGAACAGCCACAGCAGGCACAGCGCAAGCACGCCGGCGATGGTGGCCCGGGCAACGGTCAGGAACACCGGATCGAACTCCAGCACCGCGACCCGCGTGGCGGGCAGCGAGCCGCTGAAGATCACCACGCCGATCAGCCCGTTGAGCCAGCCGCTGGTGAAGTTTTCCCGAGGCTGGGTGTTCAGATTCGATACGCGTTCCATTGAGGTCACACTCGACAGAGGGTTAAGACGGCGGGTTGCCTTGAGCGCATCGTATGGCCGACTATTAAGACAATCAAAAAATTGTCATGGATACATCCCCCCTATGCCTCGCTTGCGCTACAAGTCGTTGGTCGACACCTTTGCCGCGGACATCCGTTCAGGACATTTGCCGCCCGGTACGCGCCTGCCCACCCATCGGCATCTCGCCGCTGAGCATGGATTGGCGCTCGTCACGGCCAGCCGCGTGTACGCGGAGCTTGAGGCGATGGGCCTGGTCAGCGGCGAAACGGGACGAGGCACGTTCGTCAGGGAGACGTCGCTCCCGCACGGTCAGGGCGTCAGCCAGCACGTGGTGGCCGTGGGCATGGCCGACCTCAACTTCAACTACCCGTCATTGCCCGGTCAGGCCGATCTGTTGCGCACGGCCCTGCGCCAGCTCGCGTTATCCGGCGACCTCGAATCCCATCTGCGCTATCAGCCCCATGCCGGGCGCCTGCATGAGCGGGCATCGATTGCGAACCATCTGGGCTCACGTGGATTGAGCGTCCAGGCGGAACAGGTGTTGATCGTCAGCGGTGCTCAACACGGATTGGCGGTGACGATGATGGCGTTGCTCAAACCCGGTGATGTGATCGCCGCGGATGCGTTGACCTACACCGGTTTCAAGGTGCTGGCCGAATCGCTGCACCTGGAAATCGTGCCCATTCCGGCCACGGAAACCGGGCCTGATCTGGAGGCGTTGCAAGCGCTTTGCCGGCGCCGCTCGGTGCGGGCTGTCTACACCATGCCGACGCTGCACAATCCGCTGGGCTGGGTGATGGATATGCAATGGCGCACGCAGTTCGTGTCGATTGCGCGTCAGCATGACCTGTTGATCATCGAAGACGCCGCCTACGCCTTTCTGGTCGAAGACGCCCCGGCACCGTTAGCCGACTTGGCGCCGGAACGGACCGTCTACGTTTCCGGGTTCTCCAAGAATGTCGCCACGGGGCTGCGCGTCGGCTTCATCGCTGCGCCGGTCGAGAAGGTGCCTGCTCTGGAGCGTGCAATCCGGGCCACGACCTGGAACACCCCCGGCGTGATGACCGCGATTGCCTGCGCCTGGATTGACGATGGGACCGTGAGCCAACTGGAAGCGCAAAAGCGCGCGGACGCCCAGGCCCGGCAAGCCATGGCCGCCGAGCTGCTCAAAGGGCTGCGCTGCATGACTCATCCATTTTCGTACTTTCTGTGGCTACCGTTGGCGGAGGACGCCAGAGCGGACCAGATCGCGGTGGAATTGATGCACGAGCAAGTCGCCGTCTCCACCGCCGAGCCGTTTGCGACCTCGGTCCATGTGCCGCATGCGATCCGGCTGGCGCTGGGGTCGGTGGACATGGATTCGCTGCGACAGGCGTTGATCAAAGTGAAGCGGGTGGTCGGCGCGTATGCGTGACGCGGGTGGGCAGTTTTCTTCAATACGGGCGCCGGGCTGCTCTTTACCTTGAGGCCTGGTTCAACTGAATTGAAGAAGGTACGCAATGAGTCTGATTATTTCGATGGCGGCGTTTGCGCTGGTGGCGTCGATCACGCCGGGGCCGGTGAACATTGTGGCGTTGAGTTCCGGCGCGCAGTTCGGTTTTCGCGCCAGCCAGCGGCACGTGGCGGGGGCGACGCTGGGTTTTGTGTTGCTGCTGGTGCTGATGGGGCTGGGGTTGCATGAGGTGTTGCAGCTGTGGCCGGCGCTGACGCGGGTGGTGCAACTGGCCGGGGTGGCGTTTCTGTTGTTCATGGCGTGGAAGCTGGCGGCGGATAACGGTCAACTCGATGCCAAGGATTCGGCGCGGGCGCCGTCGATGCTGTACGGCGCGGTGATGCAGTGGCTCAACCCGAAAGCGTGGCTGGCCTGCGTTGCGGGCATGGGGGCGTTTGTCGCCGACGGCGAGGCACGATTGGTCTGGCAGTTTGCGGCGGTGTATCTGGTGATCTGCTACCTGTCGGTCGGCTGCTGGGCGTACGCCGGGACTTTTTTGCGCGGTTACTTGAATAACCCGGCAGGGATGCGGTTGTTCAATCGGAGCATGGCGGCGTTGCTGGCGATGAGTGCGATCTACTTGTTATTGCCTTAGTAGCCCGCTGACGAACTTTTGTGGTGATGGGTTTTTTGTGGTGAGGGGATTTATCCCCGTTCGGCGGCGAAGCCGTCGCAAAACCTGAATGCGAGGTCTTCCAGAAAGGATGCCGGGGCCGCTTCGCAGCCCAACGGGGATAAATCCCCTCGCCACAGATGTTCCCTCTTACCACAGGGGGGCTCGTCACAGATCAGTGGGCGTGCCGATCTCAGCCGCGATACTGCCCCGGCGTCGCCGCCAAATGCTGTTTGAACGCCCGCTGAAAATGCGCCTGATCGGCGAACCCCGCTTCCAGCGCGACGTCGGCGATCAGATGGCCGCTGCGCAGTCGGTCCTGGGCGAACTGAATGCGCCGGTTGACCAGAAAAGCGTGGGGCGTCATGCCGTAATGCTGTTTGAAGGCGCGGATCAGGTACGACGGCGACAGTTGCGCGGCTTCGCAAATGTCTTCGAGCTTGAGCAGTTGCGTGCAGTGGTCACGGATGTAATCCGCCGCCCGCTCCAGTTTGAAATTGGGTTCGCGCAGCGGTTGATCGCCGGGGTTGAGCTGTTGCTGCACGTCGGTAAAAAACTCGACCGCGGCGCTGTGTTTGCTCAGTACATCTTGCTCCGTGTCGACCAACACCTCATACAACGCCTTCAGGCCGGTAAACAGGCTGGCGTCACCCGTATGGGTGGTGGAAAACCGCCGAAACGCCAGGTCGCTGCTGAACCCCAGCTGATGCTGCAAGTCGGTCAGCCAAGGCGTATCGACATACAACATCAGATACGACCACGGCTGGTCGTCGATCGGGTTGCAGGCGTGGACATCGCCGGGATTCATCAGCACTACCGTGCCGGCGCTGACCTCACACTCCGATTGTTCATGGACATAGGTGCTGCGCCCGGCGGTAATCGCACCGATGGAAAAGTGCTCGTGAGCATGCCGGGTGTAGCAGACCTCACGGCCGTCGGCGATGGAGCGGGCTTCGATGAAGGGCAGGGCGTCGTCGCGCCAGAAGCGCGGGGCCTTGTCAGCGTCTTTGGCAGCGGTGGGCTTCATCGTCAGTGTCCTTGGCAGGTCAGCGTCTGAGTGTATTAGCTCTTGCCGTCAAAGGCTCGTTGCAGCGCCGTGATGTCGAGTTTTTTCATCTGCACCCTCGCGGCCCGGTCAGAAATCCCAGCGGGTGGTCAGTTGCAGGCTGCGCGGTTCGCCATAGAACCCGGTGCCGAAGTTGCCGAGCCCGGTGTAGTAGGTCTTGTCGAACAGGTTCTTCACATTCAGCGTCGTGCTCAAGTGATCGTTGAAGCGGTAGCGCGCCATGACGTCCACCAGGGCGTAGCTGTGCTGGGTGAGCGTCGATGACTGGCCGAAGTTGACCGTGTCGTCGGGGTTGGGCTGGAACACATTGCCGAAGAATTCGCTCTGCCAGTTCACACCGCCACCGACGGTGAGTTTTTCCAGTGCGCCCGACAGGCGATACGTGCTGAATACCCGAACGACCTGCTGCGGCGCGGTGGTTTGCAGGATCGAACCGTAGACGTAATCGCCCCTGGCATCGCGGGTGTGGTTGTAGCTGTAGCCGGCTGACAGGTTCCAGCCATCCATCACTTCGCCCGCCAGTTCGACCTCAAAGCCTTTGGTGGTCGCCCCTTGCACTGCACGGTACACCGACTCGCTATCGACGCCACTGACGTACTCGGCCAGGTTGTCCTGCTCGATACGGAACACGGCAAAACTGGCGTTCAAGCGGCCGCCAACGTATTCGGCCTTGATCCCCGCTTCGTAGCTGTCGCCTTGCACCGGGTCGAGTATTTTGCGCTGGGCATCCTTGCTCATCTGCGGCTGATAGATGCTGGTGTAGCTGGTGTACACCGAGTACGTGTCATCGAGGTCGTAGACCAGTCCGGCGTACGGTGTGACCACGCCGGTCTGGTGGTAACGGTCGTGCAGGCCCGGGGAGTTCGGGTCGCTGTAGTCCAGGTCATCGTTGGCCTTGAACTGACTTACGCGGGTGCCGAAGATGACCGCCAGATCGTCGCTGGGCTTGAGTCGCGTGGCGAGGTAGGCGCCGGTCTGGCGCTGGACAATGTCGTTGTCGCCCACCTTGGCAATGTCCGGTTTCGGGAACTCGCCATGCCAGTCGTAGATGCTGCCGTCGACGGGCGGGTAGATCGAGCCGTGTACCGGGATGTCCTGGCGGGTGTTCATCGACATGAAGCCGGCGATCAGCGCGTGCTCGCGACCGAACAGGCGGAACGGGCCGGTGAAGTTGACGTCGAGGTTGTCTTGTACCTGATCGCCCTTGAACTGGCCCATGTACATGAACATGCCGTTGCCGCTGACCGGGTCCGGATGGCCGCCGCTGGCCGAGGCGAGGAAGGTGTCGTGCTGGCGGTGCTTGCGGTCGTAGCTGACTTTGAGCGTCCAGTCGTTGGCCAGTTGCTGCTCCACCGAGGCGAAGATTGTCTGGTTGGTGAAGTCGCGCCGGCTCCAGTCGGTGGCCGGGTTGAACGAACGGGAAAAACGCGTGCGCGAACCGTCGCTGTTGTACATCGGGAAACCGGTCCAACTGGCGCCACGGGAGCGGGTGTTCTGCTGGTCGATGCCGAAGGTCACGAGGGTGCTCGGCGTCAGGTCTGCCTCGAGGATGCCGTAGGTGATATCGCGGGTGTTGCGGTAGTTGTCCAGGTAGGCGCTGCGATCTTGATACACACCGACGAATCGCCCGCGCACGTTGCCGCTCTCGGTCAGCGGGCCAGCAATATCACCGGTACTGCGAATGTTGTCCCAGGAACCGACGGCGCCGGTGATCGAGGCCTTGAACGCTTGGGTGGGACGCTTGCGGATCAGGTTGACGGTGGCCGAGGGATCGCCCGAGCCGGTCATCAGGCCGGTGGCACCCTTGATGATTTCGACGCGGTCGAAGGTCGCCATGTCGGTGCTGGTGGTGCCGTAATCGTAGACGCCGTCGTAGTCGGTGTTGACGCCGTCGTACTGGAAGTTGGTGATCGGCAGGCCACGGCTGGAAAACTCCCAGCGTTCGCTGTCGTAGTTCTGCACGCTGATGCCGGGCACGCGACGCAAGGCATCGGCGATGCTGGTGGAGCCCTGATCGTCCAGTTGCTGACGGGTAATGACCGTCACCGACTGCGGCGTTTCCCGCAAGGACAGTGGCAGGCCGGTGGCCGAAGAGGCCGATCCGGTGGTGTAGGAATGGGTGTCTTCGGTAATGGCGCCCAGTGCCTGGCCGGAAATGTTGGTGGCGTCCAGTTCCAGCGAACCCTCTGGGGCAGCTTTGAGCACATAACCGCGGTCGCCCTGAGGCTGAGCCTGCAAGCCGCTGCCCTGTAGCAACTGCTGCAAACCCTGCTGCTCGGTGAACTCGCCAACAAGGCCTGGACTGCGCTTGTCACTGGCCAGATCGTTATGACCGGCGAGGAAAATCCCCGCTTGTTCAGCGAAGCTGTTCAGTACGCTCACCAGCGAACCGGCAGCGATTGTGTAGTAACGCTTGTGGCTGCCTGACTGTTCACTGGCGGCGGATGTTTCGGCCTGAGTGTGCGTCGAAACAAGGCTGAGCAACGCGACCGGAAGGGCCAGGGCCAACGGTCGCAAGGCTGAGCGAGTGCGAATGAAGGCGTCGCGCAAAGGGGTGTTCCCTGGAATCAAATCGAACGGCAATTGAAAGGCTTCACAGGGTTAACCGAACGAGAAGCGCAAAAGGGAACTGCGGCGCCAAAAGTTTCTGGCTCACACCTTCGGACCGACGCTGACCCACCACGCCAGGGTTTTCTCCACGCGTATCGGTAAGGCTGCTTCCAGCAGGTGCAGGGCCTGATCGGTGTCCTTGAGCGGGAACGAACCCATGACCGGCAACCCGGCGATGGCAGGGTCGCAGGCCAGATGCCCATGACGGTAGCGGCTCAACTCTTCGATCAACTGGCCCAGCGGCAGGTTATCCGCCAGCAACACACCGCGACGCCAGGCTTCGCGCCCGGCCGCAGCCTCGGAGGAGGGCGGGAGGTGGCTTTGCGTGAACGCCAATTGGCGTCCGGCCTCAACCACGTGCACCTGGCCCTCAGTGGTTCGGACTTCGACCGCGCCTTCGTAGACGTTGAGCAATGTCTGTTGCTCTTCCTGACGCACACTGAAACGCGTGCCGAGTGCGCGCATCCGGCCCTGGGCGGTTTGCACCAGAAACGGTCGGCGGCTGTCCTTGGCGGTGTCGATCAACACTTCCCCGGCACTCAACAGCAGCAGGCGTTGCGTGGTGTCGAAACGCACATTCAAGGCGCTCAAGGCGTTGAGCCAGACCCGGCTGCCGTCGCTGAGCAGGCTTTCGCGGGTTTCGCCGGTGCCGGTTGAAAGGTCGGCCGTCCAGCGTCCCAAGGCATCCGGCAGCGAAGTGTCGCGCCAGGCGTTCCAGCCCAACAGCCCGCCCGAGGCGAGGATGAGCAGGCTCTTGACCGTTTGCCGACGCGTGATCGGCGAGCGCGCGGTGTTGCGCAGCACCAGGCCGGCAGCCTGCGGCTGATCGTCCTGCAACGCGGCGAAGCGCTGGCCGACACGCTCGACATACCGCCAGGCCGCCTGATGGTCGCCACTTTGCGCCAGCCAGGCTTGCCAGCGCTGACGCTCGTGTTCGCCGACCTGCTGGTCGTTGAGTTGCACATACCATTGCGCCGCCTGTTCGAGGCTGGCATGGCTGATGGAGTTGGAGGCGGCAGAGGGCATGCGCTTACTCGATCAACAGGCCGTCAAGCTCGGCTTCGAGCATCGCGCAATGCATCAGCGCTTGCGCCAGGTACTTTTTCACCATGCGCTCGCACACGCCGATTTCTTCGGCGATGGCGCGGTAGGGCAGGCCGTGCAACTGGGCGAGGATGAACGCGTCGCGCACCCGCGTGGGCAGGCGCATCAGCATGGCGTCCACTTCGTACAGGGTTTCGACGATGATCGCCCGTTGCTCCGGCGACGGTTGAACGGCTTGCGGGCGCGAGGCCAGCGTCTCCAGCCACGCCTGTTCGAGTTGCCGACGGCGCCAGTGATCGATGCACAAGCCCCGGGCGATGGTGGCCAGGTAGGAACGTTCGCGGGTTTCGCAGTCGAACACTTGCGGGCGCTTGAGCACCCGGATGAAGGTGTCATGGGCTAGGTCGGCGGCATCGAACGCGTTGCTCAAGCGACGGCGCAGCAACTCATGCAACCAGCGGTGATGAGTGACGTAGAGGTTCTGAATGCTGGAAGAGTCGGCGACCATCATCGTGAGCACGTGTCCATGGGCGACGGGCGCCTTCGGTGCGAATAAGAATTGGTCGCGATTAAAGCAAAAGGACGGGTTGCGCGCAAATGATATTGGTTCGCTTTTGTGGTGGGGCAGTCTGCATGCAGTCACTATGACATCAACTGGAGTCACATTGACTATTTTCTGATTGGGTCAATTTGACTTCAAAGGTCTTATATCATTGATTTTTAAACATAAAAAACCTGGCACGAAACCTGAAACAACAAACGTACAACTGGTTTGATTCAGGAGTACGAAAAAATGTTCGCTTACTTCAGCAATCCTCGGAACGTCCTGCATCTGTCGAGCAAAGTCCTGGGCGCGGGCCTGGCGCTGCTGCTCGCGGGGATCTACGGCGCCTATCTTTACGCCGGGCATTTGCCGATTGCGCTACTGGTTTCGATGCATGCCATGACCATCATCGGTCCGACCCTGATCAAGATCGGCTACGTCATGCGCCTGTTGGCCCAGCATCGGTTGGGCACTCGTCAGGTCAGGGTGGTGGCTTGATGCGCCAGCTCGCCGCTGCACCGGTTTTCAACCTTGGCTTTCCTTGATTGCGCTGCAAATGCCATTGCTGGCAGGGCTGGGTCGCGACCTGGTGGCCGCCTAAGCCGAGCGTTCAAGCCCTCCCTGTTCGGCGATCCAGCGTGTTGCCAGATCGATAAAGGCGCGCAGCTTCGGCTGAGTCTGGGTGCGGCTGGGAAAGTACAGGTATAGCGCCGAACTGAGCGGCACGAACGGCTCCAGCACCCGTTCCAGTCGACCGTTCGCCAACTCGTCGGCGATCTCCAGATCGCAGGCGTAGGCCAGGCCCGAACCGCTGCGAGCCGCCGCCACCAGCAGCCGTCGGTCATTGACGATCACGCCACCCTCGACGCCCACCGTAAAGTCGCGCCCCTCGCGGCGAAACTCCCAGCGGTGCGCACTGCCCGAGGTCGAGAAGCGAAAGCCGATGCATTGATGGCGGGTCAGGTCTTCAGGACTCGCCGGTGTACCCGCCTTGACAAAATAGTCCGGAGCGCCTACCACCGACCATTGCAGATCGGGGGTGAGGCGCACCGCGATCATGTCTTTTTCGATGGACTCACCCAGCCGAATCCCGGCATCGAAGCCGCCGGCCATGAGGTCCACCGTGGCGTCGTCGAGGGAAATGTCGAGGGTCACTTGCGGATACGCCTCGCGAAACAGCGGAATCAACGGTTCCATCAACAATGCCCCGGACAACCGTGGAGCCGTGATGCGCAGCGTGCCCATCGGCTGATCACGAAACCCGCTGAGCACTGACAGCGCTTCGTCGATCTCGCTGGCCGCAGGGCGCAAGCGGGCAAACAGACTGGCGCCAGCCTCGGTCAACGCCACACGGCGCGTGGTGCGTTGGAACAGCAACACGCCGGTGCGGCGCTCGAGCAATTTGATCGCATGGCTGACAGCCGTGGGTGTTACCGCCAGGCGGGTGGCGGCCAGGGTGAAGCTCTTGTGCTCGGCCACCGCCAGAAACTCGGTCAAGCCATCGAACGGATCGTGGTTCATTGTGGGTGCCATTATGAAAGAGCGTTTCATAGTGCTTGTAACACAAGGGCATTTTTCCGGGCAATCTTCCTGCGTACCTTGTGCCTACCCCCACTGCACACAAGGAAACACGCTCATGACCACTTCCCACTCCTTCAAACGTATCTGGCTCATCACTGGCGCTTCCCGTGGCATCGGCGCAAAAATCGCTGCCGCCGCGCTGGCCAACGGTGACGCCGTGGTTGCCACCGCACGTGACGCCAGCAGCATCACGCAGCGCTTTGGCGAACAACCCGGTTTGCTCGCCGCCAGCCTGGATGTGACCGACGAAGCACAAGGCGTTGCGGTCGCCCAGGCGGCCATTGACCACTTCGGGCGCATCGACGTGCTGGTCAACAACGCCGGTTTCGGTTTGCTCGGCGCGGTGGAAGAAGCCAGCGCTGATGAAGTACGGCGTGTGTACGAAACCAACGTTTTCGGTCTGCTGAACGTGACCCGCGCCGTCCTGCCACACATGCGCGCCGCTCGCAGCGGGCACGTGATCAACCTGTCGTCGGTGGGTGGTTACAGATCGGGGCCGGGCTTTGGCGTCTACTGCTCGACCAAGTTTGCCGTCGAAGGCTTGAGCGAGGCCTTGCACGCTGAGCTGGCACCGCTGGGCGTCAAGGTGACCGTTGTCGAGCCCGGGTACTTCCGCACCGAATTCCTCGAAGGCAATTCGCTGGTCGAGTCGCCGTCCTCGATTGTCGACTACGACAGCACCGCAGGCGAAGTGCGCAAGATCGCCAAGGCCGTGACCCTGAACCAGCCAGGTGATCCGGACAAACTCGCCCAGGTCATGATCACCCTGGTGGAAGCGCAACATGCGCCGTTGCGCTTGCCACTGGGCAGTGACTGCGTCGCAGCGATTGAAGCGAAAAACAGCTTTGTTGCCGATGAGTTGCAGGTTTGGCGTGAGGTGTCGGTGTCTACCGATTACTGATCAGCACTTTGGTAGCTGAGGCGCTTTTTGTGGCGAGGGAGCTTGCTCCCGCTGGGTTGCGAAGCGACCCCGAGTGTTCCTCCAGGCCTACCCGACATGCAGGTTTTGCGACGGCTTCGCCGCCGAGCGGGAGCAAGCTCCCTCGCCACAGGGTTGATACAAGGGCCGCCGATTTCAGGCGGCTTTTGTGTGACCGGTGGTCGATGAACCGGTCTCGCCCGGCATTTTGCGCTTAGATGAAAGGATCACGCCGACCGATCACAATAATGGCGTCACCGTGAGTCTGAGGAAATCACCATGCTGACCTTGAACATCAATGGCAAGGATCAGGAGCTGGACGTCCCCGCGGACATGCCGTTGCTCTGGGTCCTGCGTGACGTCGCGCACCTGACCGGCACCAAGTTCGGTTGCGGCATGGCCCAGTGCGGCGCCTGTACCGTGCACGTCGACGGCGCGCCACTGCGTTCCTGCATCACGCCCGCCACGGCCGTGGCCCACGGGCAAAAAATTCTCACCATCGAAGGCCTTTCCACTGATGGTTCGCACCCGGTGCAACAAGCCTGGGCCGAACTCGACGTGGTCCAGTGCGGTTATTGCCAGTCCGGGCAGATCATGTCGGCGGCGGCGTTGCTGGCGAAGATCCCCAAACCCACCGACAGCGATATCGACCAGGCGCTCTCCGGCAACATCTGCCGTTGCGGCACTTACCCAAGGATTCGTGCCGC
This sequence comes from Pseudomonas sp. IT-P171, assembly GCF_949767765.1. NCBI lineage: Bacteria > Pseudomonadati > Pseudomonadota > Gammaproteobacteria > Pseudomonadales > Pseudomonadaceae > Pseudomonas > Pseudomonas sp. IT-P171. The sequence goes on along the minus strand of NZ_CATKQN010000060.1, from coordinate 116,969 downwards.
GGTCAAACGCGCCGCCGAGATCGGTTGAGGGACTAGCCATGAACAGCATCAATCCGTTATCGCGTCGGGGCTTCCTAAAGGGCAGCGCGTTGTTGGGCGGTGGACTGGTGGTCGCGTTCGTCATCCCTGGCGCGCACCGTTTTGCCATGGGCGCCGAGAATCAGGGCAACGTCTTCGCGCCCAATGCATTTTTACGCATCGGTAACGACAACAGCGTCACCGTGCTGCTCGGCCACTCGGAAATGGGCCAGGGCATCTGGACCGGCCTGACCATGCTGATCGCCGAAGAACTCGACGCCGACTGGTCGAAAATCCGCGTCGAGCACTCTCCCGCATCGGCCGCCGATTATGGCCTGGCCGGGTTTGGCGGGATGCAGATCACCGGCGGTTCAACTTCGACCTGGATGGAGTTCGACCGCTATCGTCAGGCCGGCGCGGCGGCGCGGTTGATGCTGGTCGAGGCTGCGGCCAAGCGCTTCAATGTCGCGCCGTCGAGCATTCGTACCGAGTCGGGCGTGGTCATTGCGGGCGACCAGCGCGCCACGTACGGCGAACTGGCCGATGACGCGGGCCAGTTGCCGGTGCCGGCCCCCGCGTCGATAACCTTCAAGGAGGCCAAGGACTGGAAGGTCATCGGCAAACCCACCAAGCGTCTCGACACACCCGAGAAAATCACCGGCCGTGCCAAATTCGGCATGGACGTGCAGTTCGATGGTCTGATGACCGCCATGGTCGCGCGTCCGCCGGTATTGGGTGGCCACGTCAAATCCTTTGAGGGCGCCGAAGCGCTGGCGATACCGGGCGTGCATAAAGTGGTGCAAGTGCCGAGTGGCGTCGCGGTGATTGCCGACCATTATTGGGCGGCGAAGCTGGGGCGTGATGCACTCAAGGTCGATTGGGACTTGGGGCCGAACGCCGGGCTCGACAGTCAGAACCTGCTGGAGAGCTTCCGCAAACTGGCGGCCACGCCGGGGGCTCCGGCGAGCAAGGCGGGGGATGCCGAGGGCGCGTTATCCAAAGCGGCAAAAGCCATCGACGTCGAGTACAGCGTGCCGTACCTGGCTCATGCGCCGATGGAGCCGCTCAACTGCACGGTCAAAATCACCCAGGACAAGTGCGAGATCTGGACCGGCACGCAGTTTCAGACGCTGGATCAGATGATCGCCGGCAAAATCACCGGGCTCAAACCGGAACAGGTCGAGATTCATACCGAGTTTCTGGGCGGCGGTTTCGGCCGTCGGGCCAACCCGACGTCAGACTTTGTCGCGGAGGCCGTGGAGGTCGCGAAGGCAGCCGGCGGACCGGTGAAAACCGTGTGGTCGCGCGAAGACGACATTCGCGGCGGCTACTACCGCTCGGCATTCCTGCACCAGGCGCGCATCGGGCTGGATGCCGGCGGCATGCCGATGGCGTGGAAGCACGTGATGGTCGGGCAGTCGATCATGGCCGGGACCATGCTGGAGGCGACCATGGTCAAGGACGGCATCGACAAGACGTCGGTCGAAGGCGTTGCCGACAGTCCTTACCTTGCCGGGCTCGCCAATCATCAGGTAGACCTGCATTCGCCGAAAACCGGCATCACCGTGTTGTGGCTGCGTTCGGTCGGGCACACCCACACCGGGTTCGTGATGGAGTCGCTGATCGACGAGCTGGCCGAGGCGGCTGGCAAGGATCCGGTGGAGTACCGACGAACCTTGCTCAAGGCGCATCCGCGGCATCTGGGGGTGTTGAATCTGGCGGTCGAGAAAGCCAACTGGACAGCGCCGCTGCCGGACGGTCATGCATTGGGTGTTGCGGTGCATGAGTCTTTCGGCAGCTACGTCGCACAGGTCGCCGAGGTGTCCCAGGACAATCTGGCGATCCGCGTGCACCGGGTGGTGTGTGCGGTGGACTGCGGGATTGCGGTCAACCCGCTGAGCATCGCGGCGCAAATGGAATCGGCCATCACCTTCGGCCTGGGATTTACCTTGCACAGCAAGCTGACCTTCAAGAACGGCGAGGTGCAACAGTCCAATTATCACGACTATCAGGTGTTGCGGCTCAATGAAATGCCAGTGGTTGAAGTGCACATCGTGCCCAGCACCGACAAACCCGGTGGCATCGGCGAGGCGGGTGTACCGCCGACGGCGCCGGCGGTGGCCAACGCCGTGTTCGCCCTGACCGGGCAACGGTTGCGGGAATTGCCCTTGCAACTGTCGGGGGTGTGAAATGAAACGACATCTTGTGCTTGGCGCGGTGGTGCTGGTGGGCCTTGCGATCTATGCCTCGGACCTGTTTGCTGACGACAAGGAAGCCGTGAAGGCTTTCGATACGGTGCAAAAAGTCTTCCAGAGCCCGCGTTGCCAGAACTGCCATATCCCCGGTGATTCGCCGTTGCAGTTCGACGCCGGCATTCCCCATGCGATGAACGTGGTCCGGGGCATGGACGGCAAGGGCGCGGCGGGTTTGCCCTGCGCTACCTGCCACGCCGACAGCAACCCGCCCGCCAGTTACGGCCCGAACGCACCGCCGGGTGCGCCGCACTGGAGCCTGCCGCCCGCGGCGCACAAAATGGCCTGGATCGGGCTGCCGGCCGACAAGTTGTGCGCGATGATCAAGGATCGCGGCAGCAACGGTGATCGGGATTTCGCGGCGCTGATCAAGCATGTCAGCGACGACAAACTGGTGTTGTGGGGCTGGAATCCGGGTGAGGGAAGGGCGCCGGTGCCGGTGCCGCACGACATTTTCGTGACTCAATTCAAGCGCTGGGCCGAGGCTGGCGGGCCTTGTCCGGTGATCGATGGTTGACCGGCGGTCTGGTACCCGGGAGTCAAAGCGGGTTGGGACGACTCTAAAGTACATATCCGCCACTGGAGCAAGTCATGCTGATCCCAGGCAAACCGGTCAAACATGGCGCTAGCGCTGATCCTTCGCTTTCGCCGCAACAGGCACGCGAAGTACTGCGTCACAGGGCACGTCAGGCCGAGCAGGAAGTGATAGGCGTGACCATGGCGAGCATGGATGAGCTGACGCTGCTCTCTAATCGCCATGGCTTCACTTCACTGGCCCAATTGGGGCTGGAAACCTGTCAGCGCCTTGAGATTCCGGCCACCTTGCTGTTTTTCGACCTCGATGACTTCAAACGCATCAACTATCTGTACGGTCGTGCCGAGGGTGACGATGCGCTGAAAACCTTCGCTGACGTACTGCGTATCGCCTTTCGCGAAAGCGACGTGATCGGTCGGCTCGGCGATGATGAGTTTGTTGCGTTGCTGACGGGTTCCAGTGCTGTGGAGCTGACCGCGATCAAGGCGCGGCTCGAAGAAATCCTCGACGAACGCAATGCCACGATGCGTCGTGGCTATGACATTCGTTTCAGCATTGGGCAGGTTGAATATGACGCCTGTCTTCACCCCTCGATTGATGAAATGCTGGTTGAGGCTGAGAGGGCGTTGCATCGGTAGGCCGGCAATTCAGCGATGAGGCCCTCAAAATCACCCTTGTTTCACTTGGCAAACAATTGCCCGATATCCTTGAACGCCTTGAACTCCAGCGCATTGCCACAGGGATCAAACAGAAACATTGTCGCCTGCTCGCCCACCAGCCCCTGAAACCGAATCCCCGGCTCAATCACAAATCGGGTTTCACGCGCTTTCAACCGTTCGGCAAGACCCTCCCATTCGTCCATCCCCAACACCACGCCAAAATGCGGCACCGGCACATCGTGCCCGTCCACAGCGTTGGTGTGCGCCGCTTCCTGAGAGGCGTTTTTCGGCGCCAGGTGAATCACCAGCTGGTGGCCGAAGAAGTTGAAGTCGACCCAATGGTCGCTGGAGCGGCCTTCCTCCAGGCCGAAGACGTCACGGTAAAAAGTCCGGGCGGCCGCAAGGTCATAGACGGGGATGGCCAGGTGAAAAGGGGAGAGTTGCATCGCGGTGCCTCGTAGATTGGCGGTGGTTGAAGGGCAGTTTAGCGCTGTGCTTTTCGATTGAAAGACGATAGTTTTTGCGTCGAGCTCAAATAATTTCGATCAATCGAGACTGCCATGCTGCGTGAACTGAAGACCTTTATCGCCGTGACGCGTTATGGAACGTTTGCTGCGGCCGGCATGCACATCGGCCTGACGCAGTCGGCCGTCAGCGCACAGATGCGCAACCTTGAGCAGGCGCTGGGCATTCGGTTGTTTGACCGCACCGGGCGGCAGGCGATTCTCAATGCGGCGGGGCAACGGGCATTGCCGATGGCCAGGGAAATGCTGGAAACCTTCAGCCGGATGGCGGTCAGCGACGATGTCAGCGAGTATCGCGGCGAGTTGAAGATCGGCGCCGTGGCCACGGCCCAGACCGGGTTGCTGCCCCAGGCGTTGTTGCGCCTGCGCCAGCAAGCACCGTTGCTTGAGCCGAAACTGGTACCCGGCGTGTCGCTGAACCTGTTGAGCCAGGTCGACACCGGCGAAGTGGATCTGGCCATTCTGATCAAACCGCCGTTTGACTTACCCAAGGAGTTGTCGGCCCAGGTTCTCCGCAGGGAACCGTTTGTGCTGATCGTGCCGCGGGCGCTTGAGGGTGACGACCCGTTGCAGATCCTCGCGAGCCATCCCCATGTGCGTTACGACCGCAATTCATTCGGTGGCCGCCTGGTGACGCGGTTTCTGCGTGAGCAGCAGATGGACGTGCAAGTGGCCCTGGAACTGGATGAACTGGAAGCCATCGTCAAAATGGTTGAATGCGGATTGGGCGTGTCCCTGCTTCCCGAAGCCGGGTTGTGGCTGGAGTATGGCGCGAAGGTCAGGATTATCCGGTTGGGCGAGCTGACCTTCTACCGCGAGATCGTCCTGTTGCAGCGTTACAGCCAGCGCATGCAACCGATCCAGCAGCTGTTCGCGAAGTGTCTGGACCCCTTCAAGTCTGAACATACAAGCGGGCTTGCATGAACCCTGAAATCGCAGGCACAAAAAAACCCGTCTCGGGAGGCGGGTTTTTTAATGGCCGAACCGAAGATTACTCTTCGATGCTGCCCATGGCCGTGGTGTTGAAACCACCGTCCACGTACATGATTTCGCCGCTGATGCCGGACGCCAGGTCCGAGCAGAGGAAGGCGCCGGCGTTGCCGACTTCGTCGATGGTGACGTTGCGACGCAGCGGGGTTTGCGCTTCGTTGGCGGCCAGCATCTTGCGGAAGTTCTTGATGCCGGAAGCGGCGAGGGTGCGGATCGGGCCGGCCGATACGCAGTTGACGCGGGTGCCGTCCGGGCCCAGGGAGCCGGCCAGGTAACGCACGCCAGCTTCCAGCGAAGCCTTGGCCATGCCCATCACGTTGTAGTTCGGCATGGTGCGCTCGGCGCCCAGGTACGACAGGGTCAGCAGGCTGCCATTGCGGCCTTTCATCATTTCGCGACCCGCTTTGGCCAGGGCCACGAAGCTGTAGGCGCTGATGTCGTGAGCGATGCGGAAACCTTCACGGGTGGTGGCTTCGGTGAAGTCGCCGTCCAGTTGATCGCCCGGGGCGAAGCCGACGGAGTGCACGATGCAGTCCAGGCCGTCCCACTTCTTGCTCAGTGCTTCGAAGACCTTGGCGATTTCTTCATCGCTGGCCACGTCGCACGGGAAGCACAGGTCAGGGTTGGAACCCCAGCTTTGTGCGAACTCTTCGACACGACCCTTGAGTTTGTCGTTCTGATAAGTGAAGGCAAGCTCAGCGCCCTCGCGATGCATGGCGGCAGCGATGCCGGATGCGATGGACAGCTTGCTGGCGACACCGACGATCAGTACGCGCTTACCGGCGAGAAAACCCATGTGTTGCTCCTCTCTTTCAGGTTATTGCGCAGTGGCTGGTGCCAGGAAAGCGGCTTCCAACAACTGCTGTGTATACGGATGTTGGGGGGCGGCAAAGATACTTTGCGCGTCTCCCTGTTCGACCACTTGGCCATGCTTGACCACCATCAGCTGGTGGCTCAGCGCTTTGACGACAGCCAGGTCATGGCTGATAAACAGATACGTCAGGTTGTACTTGGTTTGCAGTGAACGCAAAAGCTCCACCACTTGGCGCTGCACTGTCCGGTCGAGGGCCGATGTAGGCTCGTCCAGCAATATCAGCGCCGGTTTTAGCACTAATGCCCGGGCAATGGCGATTCTCTGCCGCTGCCCGCCGGAAAATTCGTGGGGGTAGCGGTGCCGGGTTTCCGGATCCAGACCTACCTCCTTGAGTGCCGCAATGATCGCTTGTTCCTGTTCCGCCTCGGTGCCCATCTTGTGAATCCGCAGGCCTTCGCCGACGATCTGGCTCACGCACATCCGCGGGCTCAGGCTGCCGAACGGGTCCTGGAACACCACCTGCATCTCCCGCCGCAGCGGTCGAACCTGTTGCTGCGTCAGGCAGTCTAGCTGCTTGCCTTCAAACCGGATCGCACCTTTGCTGCCGATCAGCCGCAAAATCGCCAACCCGAGGGTCGACTTGCCCGAACCACTTTCTCCCACAATCCCCAGGGTCTGGCCCTGAGGCAGGCTGAAATTGATCCCGTCCACCGCTTTGATGTGGTCGACGGTTTTTTTCAGCAAGCCTTTCTTGATCGGGAACCAGACTTTCAGGTCCTCGACCTGCAGCAAGGGCGGCCCGATGACATTGGTCGCCGGCGTCCCGCTGGGCTCCGCTGCCAGCAGTTCCCGAGTGTACGGATGCTGCGGCGCGCGGAACAACTCTTCGCACGATGCCTGTTCGACGATGCAACCGCGCTGCATGACACATACGCGATGCGCAATTCTTCGTACAAGGTTCAAATCGTGACTGATCAGTAGCAACGCCATGCCCAGGCGGGCCTGCAATTCCTTGAGCAATTCGAGGATTTTCAGCTGAACGGTCACGTCCAGCGCGGTGGTCGGTTCATCCGCGATCAGCAGTTCCGGCTCGTTGGCCAGGGCCATGGCGATCATTACCCGCTGACGCTGGCCACCGGACAATTCGTGGGGCAGGGCTTTCAGGCGCTTCTCGGGTTGCGGAATGCCGACCATCTCCAGCAACTCCAGCGTGCGTTTGGTCGCGACTTTGCCGATCAGACCCTTGTGGATGCCCAGGACTTCGTTGATCTGCTTTTCGATCGAGTGCAATGGATTGAGCGAAGTCATCGGCTCCTGAAAGATCATCGCAATCCGGTTGCCACGGATATGGCGGATGGTTTTCTCTTTCAGGCTCAGCAGGTCTTGCCCCGAATACTCGATGGTGCCGGACGGATGCCGGGCGAGCGGGTAGGGCAGCAAGCGCAGGATCGAGTGCGCGGTCACCGATTTGCCGGAACCGCTTTCACCCACCAGCGCCAGGGTTTCACCGCGCTTGATGTCGAAACTGACGCCTTCGACCACACGCTGACAGCGATCGCCGACGACGAATTCGACGGACAGGTCGCGCACTTCGATCAGATTGTCCTGATTCATTTCACTTCCTCGGGTCGAAGGCATCGCGAGCGGACTCGCCGATGAACACCAGCAGACTCAACATCAACGCCAGCACCGCAAACGCGCTCATGCCGAGCCACGGCGCTTGCAGGTTGGATTTGCCCTGTGCCACCAGCTCACCCAGGGACGGCGCGCCCGGCGGCAAGCCGAAGCCCAAAAAGTCGAGGGCAGTCAGGGTACCAATGGCGCCGGTGAGGATGAACGGCATGAAGGTCATGGTCGAAACCATCGCGTTAGGCAAGATGTGGCGGAACATGATCGCACCATTCTGCATGCCCAGCGCCCGGGCGGCGCGCACGTACTCAAGGTTACGCCCGCGCAGGAACTCGGCACGCACCACGTCCACCAGGCTCATCCACGAGAACAGCAGCATGATCCCCAGTAGCCACCAGAAATTTGGCTGGACGAAACTGGCGAGAATGATCAGCAGATACAGCACCGGCAACCCGGACCAGATCTCCAGGAAACGTTGCCCGGCCAAATCCACCCAGCCGCCATAGAAACCCTGCAAGGCACCTGCGATCACGCCGATGATCGAGCTGAGAATGGTCAGCGTCAGGGCAAACAGCACCGAAATCCGGAACCCGTAAATCACTCGCGCCAACACATCGCGCCCCTGGTCGTCCGTGCCCAGCAGGTTGTCGGCCGACGGCGGCGCCGGAGCCGGGACTTTCAGGTCGTAATTGATGCTTTGGTAACTATAGGGAATCGGTGCCCACAGGACCCAGGCGTCCTTGGCCTTGAGCAATTCGCGGATGTAGGGGCTTTTGTAGTTGGCTTCCAGTGGGAACTCGCCGCCAAACGCGGTTTCCGGGTAACGCTTGATCGCCGGGAAATACCAGCTGTTGTCGTAATGCACCACCAGCGGTTTGTCGTTGGCGATCAGCTCGGCACCGAGGCTCAGGCCGAACAGCACGAGAAACAGCCACAGCGACCACCAGCCACGCTTGTTGGCCTTGAACAGTTCGAAACGCCGACGATTGAGAGGGGACAGGTTCATCTCAATGCTCCCGGCTTTCGAAATCGATGCGCGGATCGACAAAGGTGTAGGTCAGGTCACCGATCAGCTTCACCACCAGCCCGAGCAGCGTGAAGATGAACAGCGTGCCGAAGACCACCGGGTAATCGCGGTTGATCGCGGCTTCGAAACTCATCAGCCCCAGCCCGTCGAGGGAGAAAATCACCTCGACCAGCAAGGAGCCGGTGAAGAAGATCCCGATGAAGGCCGACGGGAAACCGGCGATCACCAGCAGCATGGCGTTACGGAAAACATGGCCGTAGAGCACGCGGTGATTGGTCAGGCCCTTGGCTTTTGCCGTCACCACATACTGCTTGTTGATTTCGTCGAGGAAGCTGTTTTTGGTCAACAGGGTCATGGTCGCGAAGTTGCCGATCACCAGCGCGGTGACCGGCAACGCCAGGTGCCAGAAGTAATCGAGCACCTTGCCGCCCATGCTCAGTTCATCGAAGTTGTTCGAGGTCAGTCCCCGTAACGGGAACCAGTCGAAATAGCTGCCGCCGGCGAACACAACGATCAACAGGATGGCAAACAGGAACGCCGGGATCGCGTAGCCGACGATGATCGCCGAACTGGTCCAGACATCGAAGTGGCTGCCATGTCGCGTCGCCTTGGCGATCCCCAGCGGGATCGACACCAGGTACATGATCAGCGTGCTCCATAGCCCGAGGGAAATCGATACGGGCATTTTTTCCTTGATCAGGTCGATGACCTTGGCGTCGCGGAAAAAACTGTCGCCGAAATCCAGGGTGGCGTAGTTCTTGACCATGATCCACAAACGTTCCGGCGCCGATTTGTCGAAGCCGTACATGTGCTCGATTTCTTTCACCAGTGCGGGGTCCAGGCCTTGCGCGCCACGATAGGCCGAGCCGGCCACCGACACTTCGGCACCGCCGCCGGCAATGCGGCTGGTGGCGCCTTCGAAGCCTTCGAGCTTGGCGATCATCTGTTCCACCGGCCCACCGGGAGCGGCCTGGATGATCACGAAGTTGATCAGCAGGATGCCGAACAAGGTCGGGATGATCAGCAGCAGTCGCCGAAAAATATACGCCAGCATCTATTACTCCGTGCCCGCAGGGTCGGCTTGCAGTTTGGTTTCGACTTCTATCGCCGGTGCCACGTTGGGCTTGATCCACCAGGTGGCCGTGCCGATGTCATACTTGGGTGAGATTTTCGGATGACCGATGTGGTTCCAGTAAGCTACACGCCAGGTCTTGATGTGCCAGTTGGGGATCACGTAATAGCCCCATTGCAGCACGCGGTCCAGTGCGCGGGCGTGGGCCACCAGGCTTTTGCGCGAATCGGCGTTGATCAGTTGCTCCACCAGTTGGTCCACCACTGGGTCTTTCAAACCCATGGAGTTACGGCTGCCGGGTTTGTCGGCGGCGGCAGACATCCAGAATTCACGCTGTTCGTTACCCGGCGAATTGGACTGCGGGAAGCTGCCGACGATCATGTCGAAGTCCCGTGAGCGCACGCGGTTGATGTACTGCGAGACGTCGACCCGGCGGATCACCAGGTCGATACCCAGATCGCTGAGGTTGCGCTTGAACGGCAGCAGCACTCGCTCGAACTCGGTCTGCGCCAGCAGGAATTCGATGGTCACCGGCTTGCCATTGGCGTCGACCATTTTGTCGTCGACGATCCGCCAGCCTGCTTCTTGCAGCAACTGGTAAGCCTTGCGTTGCTGTGTGCGGATCATGCCGCTGGCATCGGTCACCGGGTTCTGGAACGCCTCGGTGAACACTTGCTCGGGGATCTTGCCGCGGAACGGGTCGAGAATGGCCAACTGATCGGCATCCGGTAAGCCCGTGGCTGCCATTTCCGAGTTTTCGAAGTAACTGCGGGTGCGCACATAGGCACCGTTGAACAGCTGCTTGTTGGTCCATTCGAAGTCCAGCAGCAACGTCAGCGCCTGGCGCACGCGCACGTCCTGGAACACCGGGCGGCGAAGGTTGAACACAAAACCCTGCATGCCGGTCGGGTTGCCGTTGGGGATCTGTTCCTTGTTCAGTCGACCTTCGGCGACCGCCGGGATGTTGTAGGCGTTGGCCCAGTTCTTTGCGCTCATTTCCAGCCAGAAATCGAACTGACCGGCCTTGAGTGCTTCCAGGGCCACGGTGTTGTCGCGGTAGTAATCGGTGGTCATCACGTCGAAGTTGTAGAAACCACGGTTGGCCGGCAGGTCCTTGCCCCAGTAATCCTTGACCCGCTCGTAGCGAATCGAACGCCCGGCCTTCACTTCGCTGACCTTGTACGGACCGCTGCCCAATGGCATTTCCAGGTTGCCCTTGTTGAAATCCCGGGTCGCCCACCAGTGTTTCGGCAATACCGGCAACTGGCCGAGGATCAGCGGCAGTTCGCGGTTGTTGTTGTGCTTGAACTTGAACAGGACGGTGAGCGGGTCTTCGGCGACGGCTTCTTCGACATCGCTGTAGTAACCGCGGTACAGCGGCGCGCCATCCTTGATCAGGGTCTGGAAGCTGAACACCACATCGTCGGCACGGATCGGATGACCATCGTGGAAGCGCGCTTCGGGGCGCAGGTAAAAACGCACCCAGCTGTTGTCCGGGGCCTTTTCGATCTTGCCGGCGACCAGTCCGTATTCGGTGAATGGCTCGTCCAGGCCTTGTTTGGCGAGGGTGTCGTAGATGAGGCTGATATCGTCGGCCGGCACGCCTTTGCTGATAAACGGGTTAAGGCTGTCGAAGCCACCGAATCCGGCCTGACGGAAAATTCCGCCCTTGGGCGCATCCGGGTTCACGTAGTCGAAATGTTTGAAGTCGGCCGGGTATTTTGGCGGCTCGTTGTACAGGGTCAGGGCGTGTTGCGGGGCGGCACAGGCCAGCCCGGCGAACAACAGGCCGCTGGCCTGCAAGAGCAGGGCACGTATGGGTTTCATCGATCTTTCTCCGAAGACTTCAGCCACCACGCGCTCAGGCCCAGGGTGTAGGGCGGCGTGGTGACAAAGGCGAACCGGTTGCGGTAGGCCAGGCGGTGATAATTGAGGTACCAGTTGGGAATGATGTAGTGCTGCCACAACAGCACGCGGTCCAGGGCTTTGCCGGCGGCAACCTGTTCATCGCGGGTCTGGGCGGCGAGCAATTGTTCAAGTAAATGATCGACCACCGGATTGGCGATGCCCGCGTAGTTTTTGCTGCCCTTGACCCCGACCTGGCTGGAATGGAAATACTGCCATTGCTCAAGTCCAGGGCTGAGGGTCTGGTTGAGGGTCATCAGGATCATGTCGAAATCGAACTGATCGAGGCGCTGCTTGTACTGGGCGCGGTCCACCGTGCGCAGACGGGCGTCGATGCCGATGCTGGCGAGGTTCTCGACATAAGGCTGGAGGATGCGTTCCAGGTTCGGGTTGACCAGCAGGATTTCCAGGCGCAGTGGTTGTTTGGCCGCGTTCTGCAGGTGTTGGCCGTCCAGCTTCCAGCCAGCTTCGGCGAGCAGGCTCAGGGCCTTGCGCATGGTTTCCCGTGGAATGCCGCGCCCTTGGGTCTGCGGCAGGCTGAACGGCTCGGTGAGCAGCTTGGCGGGCAATTGCTCGCGGAACGGCTTGAGCATCAACCATTCATGACCGACCGGAAGACCGGTGGCCGAGAACTCGCTGTTGGGGTAATAACTCATGGCGCGCTTGTAGGCCCCGCTGAACAGCGTGCGGTTGGTCCACTCGAAGTCGAACATCAGCCCCAGCGCTTCACGGACCCTGGCGTCGGAAAACGCCGGTCGCCGGCTGTTCATGAACAGGCCCTGGCTCTGGGTCGGGATCTGATGGGGGATCTGCGCCTTGATGACATCGCCCCGTCGCACGGACGGGAAGTTGTAACCGTTTTCCCAGTTCTTCGCCTGATGCTCGATATAGATATCGAACTCGCCGGCCTTGAAGGCTTCGAACGCGACGTCGCTGTCGCGGTAGAACTCGACTTCCATGCGGTCGACGTTGTACTTGCCGCGATTGACCGGCAGGTCTTTGCCCCAGTAATCCTTGACCCGTTCAAACACAATCTGGCGTCCGGGCGTGACCGAGGTGATGCGATAAGGACCGCTGCCCAGCGGCGGCTCGAAGGTGGTGGCCTTGAAGTCGCGACCTTTCCAGTAATGCTGCGGCAGCACCGGCAACTCGCCCAGGCGCAGGATCAACAGCGGATTCCCTGCACGCTTGAAAACAAAACGAATGCGCTGCGGGTTGAGCACGTCGACCCGCAACACTTCCTGAAGATTGGTGCGGTATTGCGGATGGCCTTCTTTGAGCAGCAGCCGATAGGAGAACGCGACGTCGTACGCGGTGATCGGCGTGCCATCGTGAAACCGTGCTTCGGGGCGCAGGTTGAACACCACCCAACTGCGGTCTTCGCTGTATTCCACCGATTGGGCGATCAGGCCATAACTGGACGTCGGCTCGTCGCCGGACGGTGCGTATTGGCCAGTGCCGACCATCAGCGGTTCATTCAGCTCGTTGATGCCGTATTGCAGGAAATTTGCAGTGGAGACCGGGCTCGTGCCCTTGAATGTGTAGGGGTTGAGCGTATCGAAGGTGCCAAACGCCATCACCCGCAACGTACCGCCCTTGGGCGCTTGCGGGTTGACCCAGTCGAAGTGGGTAAATCTGGCCGGGTACTTGAGCGTGCCGAACTGCGCATAACCATGGCTTTCGCTGATCGTCGCGCTTGCGGAAGAGCTCAAGGCCAGGCTGATCAGGAGAAGGAGGAGGGGACGCTTCAAGTCAGAGATCCGATCCAGGCGGCTTGGGCTTTGTGGGCCGTACAGTAACAGCTTGTATGGACAGGAAAAAGACGGGGATTTAATGGGTGGTTAATTGTGAGGTGAAGGTCTGACCGATCGCAGAACCTGTGGCGAGGGAGCTTGCTCCCGTTGGGTTGCGAAGCAACCCCAAAAACTGGAGCCCGGTGATTTCTGGCACTCCGCGTATTTCGGTTTACGACTGCTTCGCAGCCGAGCGGGAGCAAGCTCCCTCGCCACAAAGTCCCGCAAGTGGCTACAAAAAAGCCCCTGAAGTCAGGGGCTCTTTTTTAGTGTGGCGAAGCAACTGTCAGCATCTGCCCCGGCTTCAGCGCTTGGCCGACACGCGGATTCCAGCGCTTGAGGTGTTGCATTTCAACGTTGAAACGCTTGGCCACCATGTAGAGCGAATCACCCTGCTGGACCTTGTATTGGGTTTGCGGCTTCTTGGTCTTCGTCTTGGCATTGGCGGCCACGACGGTGTTGATGCGCCCGTTGCTGCGCTTGGTTTTGTCCTGCATCACCAGCGTCTGGCCGACCTTGAGGTCCTTGCCGGTCAGCTTGTTCCAGCGTTGCAGGTCCTTGACCTCGACCTTGTTGGCCTTGGCGATGGTGCCAAGGTTGTCGCCCCGTTTAACCCGGTAGGCGCGTTTGAGGCTGGCGAGCTGGGTGTCGTCTGCGCCTTCAAATACCGGCTTGAGCGGCGTCTTGCTGATCAATTCTTCGGGACGCATGGTCGACAGGCTGGCGGTCAGCAGCTGCGCCTTGGACGTCGGCACCAGCAAATGCTGAGGACCGTCGATAGTGGTGCGTTGCTTGAAGGCCGGGTTGAGCTGGAACAGTTCGTCTTCATCGATATTGGCCACCGCGGCGACCTTGGACAGGTCCATGCGCTGGTTGATTTCGACGACCTGGAAGTACGGTTCATTGGCGATCGGGTTCAGGTTCACGCCGTAGGCTTCCGGGGCCAGCACCACTTGCGACAAGGCCAGCAGCTTCGGCACATAGGCCTGGGTTTCGGCCGGCAGCGGCAGGTTCCAGTAATCGGTCGGCAGGCCGAGCTTTTCGTTACGCTCGATGGCCCGGCTGACCGTGCCTTCACCGGCGTTGTAGGCTGCCAGGGCCAGCAGCCAGTCGCCGTTGAACATGTCGTGCAGGCGGGTCAGGTAATCCATGGCGGCGGTGGTCGAAGCGGTGATGTCGCGACGGCCATCATAGAAACGGGTTTGACGCAGGTTGAAATAACGTCCGGTGGAAGGAATGAATTGCCACAAGCCAACTGCATTGGCCCGGGAATAGGCCATCGGGTTGTAGGCGCTTTCAATCACTGGCAGCAGCGCCAGTTCCAGCGGCATGTTGCGTTCTTCAAGCCGTTCGACGATGTAGTGAATGTAGAGGCTGCCGCGTTCGCCGGCGTTTTCGAGGAAAGACGGGTTGCTGGCGAACCACAGGCGCTGTTGCTCGATGCGCGGGTTGACGCCCAGGCCTTCCTGCAACTGGAAGCCCTGGCGCATGCGCTCCCAGACGTCCTGTGGGATTTGCGGGGTCGGCTTTTCGCTGAGCCAGATGGGCTTCTGTTTGGCTCGAGCGGCGATATTCGGGGTGTGGGTCGCGTCGGTCTGTGGCACATGGCTGGAACAGCCCGCCAATGTGGCGGACACAGCCACCGCTATGGCTTGAGCCAAGCGGGTCAATGCGTCTGAATTGATGGCTTTACGAATAGATGACGACATTGGCTGGAAGTAAGTTCCGGGCAAAAATGTCGGGGGATTCTAGAAAGCGCACCCCCTGCGGTCAACCATTCAGATTTTTGCTACCAACGGCAACGCTGTTTAGAACGTATCTTTCCAAGCGCGCAGAGCCGCAAAAACCGCACTGGGAGCCCGGTTATGAGCGCCGTTCCGTTCGTCCACTTTTTCTTTAACGGATGTTTCGCCAGTGCGCAAAAACGGGTTTGTCAGCTTTTCAAGGCCCAGCGTAGAGGGCAGTGTGATGATTCCGGCTTCCCGTTGTGCGGTGACGTTGGCCAGGCGTTCGGCGGTGTGCGGGTTGCCAGGCTCGACCGCTGCGGCAAAGCGCAGATTGCTCAAGGTGTATTCATGGGTGCAATAGACCCGCGTATCCTCTGGGAACGAAGCGAGGCGCGTCAGCGACGCATGCATCTGCTCGGGCGTGCCTTCGAACAGGCGCCCGCAACCGGCGGCGAACAGGGTGTCACCGCAAAACAGCGTTCCCTCATGGTAGAAGGCGATGTGCCCCAGGGTATGACCGGGAACGGTGATCACATCGAAGTCCCAACCCAGCACGTTGATACGATCGTTGTCCTTGAGCGCGACGTCCCGCGCCGGGATGGTTTCGCTGGCCGGGCCGTAGACCTTCGCGTCTGTCGCTTTTTTCAGCTGCTCGACGCCGCCGACATGGTCGTGATGATGGTGAGTGATCAGAATGTCACTCAGCACCCAGCCCGGATTGGCCGCAAGCCAGTCCAGCACGGGCGCGGCATCGCCCGGATCGACCACGGCGCAGCGCCGGGTGTCGGTATCTTGTAACAACCAGATGTAGTTATCGGTGAAGGCGGGCAGGGCTGTGATCTGTATCATCGTCGGATTCGCCAAGCGGAAAACAATGGCGCATCTTAGAACTTCCTGGCGCGTTGGAGAATGCAATGACCGATAAAGCGTTCGCTCAGGCTGATCCTGACTGGCTGGCCTTGATCAGCGCGGCCCGTGAATGGCTGTCCGGCCCCCTCGGACAATTTCTGCTGGACGAAGAACGCCGCATGCTTGAAGACGAGCTGGGGCGCTTCTTTGGTGGCTATCTGGTGCATTATGGTCCTTCGGCCGAAACACCGCCGTCCGCCCCGCAGGTCCAGCGCAATGTGCGGCTGGGCGCGCCGTTGCCGGGTGTTGAAATCGTCTGTGAAGAACAAGCCTGGCCGTTGAGCGAGCATGCCGCCGATGTGGTGGTGCTGCAGCATGGCCTGGATTTTTGCCTCTCACCCCACGGTTTGCTGCGTGAAGCGGCGAGCAGCGTTCGCCCTGGCGGGCATTTGCTGATTGTCGGGATCAACCCCTGGAGCACGTGGGGGTTGCGTCACGTGTTCGCCCATGACGCCTTGCGCAAGGCCCGTTGCATTTCACCGTCACGGGTCGGCGACTGGTTGAACCTGCTGGGCTTCGCGCTGGAGAAACGCCGCTTCGGGTGCTATCGTCCGCCGCTGGCGTCCCCCGCCTGGCAAGCCCGTCTGGCCGGCTGGGAGCGCAAGGCCGGTGATTGGCAATTGTCTGGCGGCGGCTTCTATTTATTGGTGGCGCGCAAGATTGTGGTGGGCCTGCGGCCGCTTCGTCAGGAACGTCGCGAACCGATGGGCAAGCTGATCCCCCTGCCGATGGCCAAGGTCAACCGACGCAATATCGAACCGTAACCCCTGTTTTTATTCCCGGCCGGGTTTGCCCCGGCCTCGGGCATCGTCGATCGCTGATCGGCGAGCCACCGCATTTTCTGGATAGATTGGCATGAGCGATAGCGTAGAACTCTTCACCGACGGCGCCTGCAAAGGCAACCCTGGCCCTGGCGGCTGGGGCGCATTGCTGGTGTGCAAGGGCGTTGAAAAAGAACTCTGGGGCGGCGAAGCCAATACCACCAACAACCGCATGGAACTGATGGGCGCGATCCGCGGGCTGGAGGAACTCAAGCGTTCCTGTGATGTGCTGCTGGTGACCGACTCCCAGTACGTAATGAAAGGCATCAACGAGTGGATGGCCAACTGGAAGAAACGCGGCTGGAAAACGGCGGCGAAAGAACCGGTGAAAAACGCTGACCTGTGGAAGCTGCTGGATGAGCAGGTCAACCGTCACAACGTCACCTGGAAATGGGTGCGCGGGCACATCGGGCATCACGGCAACGAACGGGCCGACCAACTCGCCAATCGTGGCGTGGATGAAGTGCGTGGGTACAAGCAGGCTTGATTCGAGCTCAACCGGCGAGCGTGTTAACATCGCCGCTTTTGCACGATTGACCCGTTGAGAGCTGAGCACTGATGGCCACCAGATCCGTTGTACTCGATACCGAAACCACCGGCATGCCGGTGACCGACGGCCACCGGATTATCGAAATCGGTTGTGTCGAGTTGATCGGTCGGCGCCTGACGGGCCGGCATTTCCACGTTTACCTGCAACCGGACCGCGAAAGTGACGAAGGCGCCATTGGCGTCCACGGCATTACCAACGAATTCCTGGTGGGCAAGCCACGCTTCACTGAAGTGGCCGATGAGTTTTTCGAATTCATCAAGGGTGCGCAGCTGATCATCCATAACGCCGCGTTCGACGTTGGTTTCATCAACAACGAATTCGCCCTCATGGGTCAGCACGATCGTGCTGACATCACGCAACACTGTTCGATCCTCGACACCCTGATGATGGCCCGGGAACGTCACCCGGGGCAGCGCAACAGCCTCGACGCCTTGTGCAAACGTTATGGCGTCGACAACTCCGGCCGTGAACTTCACGGCGCCTTGCTCGACTCCGAGATTCTCGCCGACGTCTACCTGACCATGACCGGCGGCCAGACCAGCCTGTCGCTGGCCGGCAACGCGTCCGATGGCAATGGTTCCGGCGAAGGCGCGGACAACTCCGCCACCGAAATCCGCCGCTTGCCGGCTGACCGTCAGCGGACCCGGATCATTCGCGCCAGCGAAGATGACCTGGCCCGGCACGTGGCGCGGATGGAAGCCATTGCCAAATCTGCCGGCGCTCCGGCGCTGTGGGTGCAACTGGCTGAGGCTGAAGCTGAAGCTCAGGCGTAGGCCCTTCCAATAGATCTTGATAAAGCCTGCCGCCCACGATGACCCATTTCGGGGCATTGCACTCGCCACATCCGCCTCGACCCTCTACCCTGAGGGTATTGGCAGGCCAGGGCCTGCCGCCTCAGGACACTGAGCCCCATGTACAAAGATCTGAAATTCCCGGTCCTGATCGTCCATCGCGACATCAAGGCCGACACCGTCGCCGGTGATCGCGTGCGTGGCATCGCCCGGGAGCTGGAGCAGGAAGGCTTCAGCATTGTCTCGGCGGTGGATTACGCCGAGGGGCGGCTGGTCGCGTCGACCCATCACGGTCTCTCGTGCATGTTGATTGCCGCTGAAGATCCCAGCGCCAACTCTCATCTGCTACAGAACATGGCCGAACTGATCAGCCTGGCGCGGGTGCGTGCGCCGGACTTGCCGATCTTCGCGCTGGGCGAGCAAGTGACGCTGGAAAACGCCCCGGCCGATGCGATGGACGAGCTCAATCAATTGCGCGGCATTCTTTATCTGTTCGAAGACACCGTGCCGTTTCTGGCGCGGCAGGTCGCGCGAGCCGCACGTAAATACCTGGACGGCCTGTTGCCACCATTCTTCAAGGCGTTGGTGCAACATACCGCCGACTCCAATTATTCCTGGCATACGCCCGGCCATGGTGGTGGCGTGGCGTATCACAAGAGCCCGGTGGGGCAGGCGTTCCACCAGTTTTTCGGGGAAAACACCCTGCGTTCTGATTTGTCGGTGTCGGTGCCCGAACTGGGTTCGCTGCTCGATCACACCGGCCCGCTCGCCGAGGCGGAAGCACGAGCGGCGCGCAACTTCGGCGCCGATCACACTTTTTTCGTGATCAATGGCACCTCGACCGCCAACAAGATCGTCTGGCATTCCATGGTTGCCCGCGATGACCTGGTGCTGGTGGACCGCAATTGCCACAAGTCGGTGCTGCACTCGATCATCATGACCGGCGCGATTCCGCTGTACCTGTGCCCGGAGCGCAACGAGCTGGGGATCATCGGCCCGATTCCGCTGAGCGAATTCAGCCGCGAGTCGATCCAGGCCAAGATCGACGCCAGCCCGCTGACCAAGGGCCGCGCACCCAAGGTCAAACTGGCGGTGGTGACCAATTCCACCTACGACGGCCTGTGTTACAACGCCGAACTGATCAAGCAAAGCCTGGGCAACAGCGTCGAAGTGCTGCATTTTGATGAGGCCTGGTATGCCTACGCGGCGTTTCACGAGTTCTTCGCCGGGCGTTACGGCATGGGCACTTCCCGCAGCGAAGACAGCCCGCTGGTGTTCACCACCCATTCCACGCACAAACTGTTGGCGGCGTTCAGTCAGGCCTCGATGATTCATGTTCAGGATGGCGGCGCCCGGCAACTGGACCGCGACCGCTTCAACGAAGCGTTCATGATGCACATCTCCACGTCGCCGCAGTACAGCATCATTGCTTCGCTGGACGTGGCATCGGCCATGATGGAAGGCCCGGCCGGTCGTTCCCTGTTACAGGAAATGTTCGACGAAGCCTTGAGTTTTCGCCGGGCACTGGCGAACCTGCGGCAACACATTGCTGCCGATGACTGGTGGTTTTCCATTTGGCAGCCGCCGTCCGTGGAAGGCATCGAACGTGTGGTCACTGAAGACTGGCTGCTGCAACCAGATGCCGACTGGCACGGATTTGGCGGCGTGACCGACGACTATGTGCTGCTCGATCCGATCAAAGTCACGCTGGTGATGCCGGGCCTGACGGCGGGCGGCGCGTTAAGCGAGCGGGGGATTCCGGCGGCGGTGGTCAGCAAGTTTCTCTGGGAGCGCGGGCTGGTCGTCGAGAAGACCGGTTTGTATTCGTTCCTGGTGCTGTTTTCCATGGGTATCACCAAGGGCAAATGGAGCACGCTGTTGACCGAGTTGCTGGAGTTCAAGCGCAGCTATGACGGCAACGTCAGCCTTTCGACCTGCCTGCCGTGCGTGGCGCAGCAGGACGGTGCGCGCTATAAGGGCATGGGATTGCGCGATCTATGCGATCAATTGCACGCCTGCTACCGCAGCAATGCCACCGCCAAACATCTCAAGCGCATGTACACGGTGCTACCGGAAATCGCCCTGAAACCGGCCGACGCCTATGATCAACTGGTGCGAGGCGAGGTGGAGGCCGTGTCGATCGATGCGCTGGACGGCCGCATCGCCGCCGTCATGCTGGTGCCGTACCCGCCGGGGATCCCGTTGATCATGCCCGGTGAACGTTTCACCGAATCAACCCGCTCGATCATCGATTACCTGGCGTTTGCCCGCACGTTCGACAGTAGTTTCCCGGGGTTTGTCGCCGATGTGCACGGCTTGCAACACGAAGACGAGGGCAATGGGCGGCATTACACCGTCGATTGCATCAAGGAGTGAGGACCTTTCCCAGTATGCAACCGGTCATGAATCCGAAATACCCAGGGCTGTCAGTGCGCGTTGCCGACGATGGTTTCGCCGCTTATATCTGGGGCAGTGATTTCAGCTTTGAAGTCGCGGCCTATGGCGCAGCCGAAATCGGCAAGCCGGTGGAGCAGTGGCCGGTGACACCGATCACCCCTTACCGCAAGTGCTATGGCATAGATCCCGAGGAATTCAGCAGTTTCCGCGATGCCGCCGACAGTGCGATTTTCATGGCGTATCTCGATGATGAGCCCGTGGGCCACCTGGTGGTCAGCACCAACTGGAACGGCTTTGCCCACATCGACGAGCTGGCGGTGCATGCGCCGGCGCGGCGCCATGGCGTGGCCAAGGCGTTGCTGGATGTGGCGCAGTTCTGGAGTCGCAAGAAAAAACTGCCGGGCATCATGCTCGAAACCCAGAACAACAACCTGGGGGCTTGCCGGCTCTATGAGCGATGCGGGTATGTGATTGGCGGTATCGATCATCTGCGCTATCGCGGCATCGACCCCAACACCGCCGAGATCGCGTTGTTCTGGTATCGATTGTTCGATAATCCGCTGGAAAACCCGATCAGCTCGCCAACATCGCCACGGCTTGTTCCGTGACGATATCCAGCAAGGCCTGAGCGGCCGGTGAAGGCTCGCCGTTCTTCAAGGTCAGGGCGTAGACGCTGATCGGTACGGCGGGCGCCAGCGGGCAGGCGTCCAGGCCCGCGGATTTCGCCCCGAGTGCGGTGAACGGATCGACAATCGCCAGACCCTCACCGGCCTCGACCATGCTGCGCATCATCTGGTGTGTCTGAACCCGGGTGTGGACGACGGGGGCAGGGCGTAGCCCGTGCAGTTTGTTGTCGAGCGCCGGGCTCAGCGGATCATGACCTTCCAGGCCGACCATCGACTGGCCCGCCAGATCCTGCAGCGAAATGTACTTCTGCTTCGGTTGCAGCCAGCCGTGGGGGGCCAACAGCTGCAGTTTGCCCTGGGCAATGACCTGACAATGAATATCCGCGTGATCGGGGTCGTGCAGGCTCAGGCCCAGATCGCTTTCGCGCAGCAGCAGGCTTCGGACGATGTCGCGGGTGGGTTGGCTCAACAGGCTGCAAGGCACGTCGGGCAGACGCCGACGCAGGGCCGCGATGCTCTGGGGCAGCAACTGTTGAGCCAGAGGCGGCGTGCAAATGATGCGAAGGGGTGGGGCCTGATACTGCTTGAGGCTGCTGGCCAGACGCTGGACCGGTTCGAGCGCCTCGTAGACGTGGGCGATTTCGACCTGTAACTCCCGCGCCTCGCGCGTGGCTTGCAAGCGTCCACGCACGCTGGAAAACAACATGAAACCCAGCTGACTCTCAGCGTCACGCAGAATGCTTTCGACCTCGGCCACTGGCAACTGCAACCATTCGGCGGCGGTGCCCAGGTGACCGGTCTGCAGAAGCGCCTGTATCACTTCGATATGACGTAAACGCATGCGTGAAGTCCATGTTCAGCAGGTGAGGGAGTCAGTGGCTGAATCCTAACCCAAGTCCGCGCACAAGACTTCTGCTCATAACGCGAGGTTATGAGGCTACGTTGGTTTCCGGCAGTTTGTCGACATAGGTGTCGGGTTCACGCACGATGGTGACATCCGATTGCACCAGCAAAAACTGGTTGTCATCGAGTTTTCTTACGCGATCGCCAATGGCCAGCTTATAAGTGGTCACAGGCACGGAGCCGGCGAGACCGTCTGCCGACGGGGTGGATTCCTGGAACTCATGCACGGAATAGACACGGCCTTCTGCGTCTCTTGCATGGAACTGACCGACGAGTACTGCTGCCATCTGCTTAGAACCTCTGGAGATAAATCACTCAATTTGCGGTTCTGTAGACCGTGGTTGGGCGAGGTAAGTTTTCCTACAGGAAAAAAATAGTCAGGGACGGTATTTTCAGTCGTCCGCTGAGTGAATCGTCATCTATAACTACAAGCTCTTCCATCGGACAGTCGAGAATCTTCCATGAGCAACGTCTATACGATCGCCGTTCTGGTCGGCAGCTTGAGAAAGGAATCGATCAATCGCAAGGTCGCGTTGGCCCTGGCCGATCTGGCTCCTGCAAATCTCAAACTGAACATCGTCGAAATTGGCGACCTGCCGCTGTACAACGAAGACATCGATGGTGCTTCACCGCCGGCAGCCTACAGCACTTTCCGGCAACAAGTGAGTTCATCCGACGCGTTGCTGTTCGTCACGCCGGAATACAACCGTTCGGTGCCGGCGCCCTTGAAGAATGCGATCGACGTCGGTTCGCGGCCCTATGGCAAGAGCGCCTGGGGTGGCAAGCCTGGGGCGGTGATCAGCGTTTCACCGGGGGCGGTCGGTGGGTTTGGCGCCAACCATCACCTGCGCCAGTCCATGGTGTTTCTCGATGTGCCGTGCATGCAGCAACCGGAAGCGTACATCGGCGGTGCCGGCACAGCGTTCGACGAGACGGGTAAGTTGTCCGAGTCGCTCAAGCCGTTCTTGCAAAAATTCATCGATGCCTATGGGAAGTGGGTCGAACAGCACAAGAAGGTCTGACAAATGCCCGGCAACCCTGTAGGAGCGAGACAAGTCGGGTCGCCGTACCGCTCGCTCCTACAGGGTTGTTGGCAACGCCTGCTGCCAGTGGCGAGAGATCAAGCTAGCCCTCGCCACATGCGGTAGCCGGAAACGTCGCTTTACCGAATATTCGAAATTCCATATATTCACGCCTCGTTTGTCTGGAGGCGTGTTCCCACATGTCCTATTCCCGTGGTCCCGTCGATGTTTTCAAGGCCCTGCCGGGCTGGACCTCAGCCAACCGAAGATCTCGCGTCATCTGGCGCAATTGCGCAGCAACGGGCTGCTGTCGGATCGTCGTCAGGGGCAATGGGTGTTTTATCGCCTGCACCCGCAACTATCGCCGTGGGTTATCACACTGTTGCAAGGCGCATTGGCGGATCACGGCGAATGGCTCGCTGCTGACGTCGCCCGTTTGCAGGCCATGGCTGATCGCCCGGTGCGCTGCTGCTAACCCCGATTTCTTTTGAAGGCTGCTTTACATGCTTATAGCGTCGTTGATTTTCCTGCTGACCATTACCCTGGTGATCTGGCAACCCAAAGGCCTCGGCGTCGGCTGGAGTGCGGTACTCGGTGCGGTGCTGGCGCTGATTTTCGGGGTGGTGCACCTGAGCGATATCCCGCTGGTGTGGCAGATCATCTGGAACGCCACCGGCACCTTTGTCGCGCTGATCATCATCAGCCTGTTGCTGGACGAGGCAGGGTTCTTTGCCTGGGCGGCGTTGCATGTCGCGCGCTGGGGTCATGGCAGTGGGCGCAAGCTGTTTGCCTACATGGTGCTGCTCGGCGCGCTGGTGTCAGCGCTGTTTGCCAATGACGGTGCGGCGCTGATCCTCACGCCCATCGTGATTTCCATGTTACTGGCGTTGCGTTTTTCACCCGCAACGACGCTGGCGTTCGTGATGGGCGCCGGGTTCATCGCCGACACCGCAAGCCTGCCATTGGTGGTGTCGAACCTGGTGAACATCGTTTCCGCCGACTTTTTTCACATCAGTTTCAATCGCTATGCGGCGGTGATGATCCCGGTCAATCTGGTCAGCGTCGCGGCGACGCTGGCGGTGCTGATGTGGTTCTTTCGACGCGACATTCCCAAGGATTACGATCCGCAGCAACTGGCGCATCCGGCCAGCGCCATCCACGACAAAGCGACTTTTTTAGCGGGTTGGGTGGTCTTGGTGATCCTGTTGCTTGGCTGTTTTGCGCTGGAACCGCTGGGCATTCCCATCAGTGCCATTTCGGCGGTGTGCGCGGCGTTGCTGCTGGCCATTGCGGCCCGGGGCCACAAGATTTCCACGCGCAAGGTGATGAAAGAAGCACCGTGGCAGATCGTGATTTTCTCGCTGGGCATGTATCTGGTGGTCTACGGGCTGCGCAACGCCGGACTCACCGGGTATCTGGCGGGCTGGCTGAACGGTTTTGCCGGTTATGGCGTTTGGGGCGCAGCGATGGGCACCGGTGTGCTGACCGCGCTCCTGTCGTCGATGATGAACAATCTGCCGACGGTGCTGATTGGTTTGCTGTCGATTGATGCCAGCCAGGCAACAGGCGTGGTGAAGGAAGCGATGATCTACGCCAACGTCATCGGCAGTGACCTTGGGCCGAAGATTACGCCGATCGGCAGCCTGGCGACGTTGTTGTGGCTGCATGTGCTGGAGCGCAAGAGTATCCGGATCGGATGGGGGTATTACTTCAGGGTCGGGATTGTGTTGACGGTGCCGGTGTTGCTGCTGACGTTGGCGGCGCTGGCCGTGCGGTTGTCCGTTTAAACCGGGTTGGCCCTGTCGCGGGCTTGCCCGCGATGAGACCCGTCCATTCACCATGAATCTCAACCATTGCCCGGCACATTCGGCCAAAGATCCGCCACCAGAAACAACCGCTCTGCCTCTTCCCAATCGCCCTCGGCATTCTCGATCAAACGCACCAGCAACTGCGCCGGCGCCAGCGGCTCCAGCTCGCTGAGCCACGCCTCCAGTTGTTCCGTGTTCCAGGTCTGCTCCACCGGATAATGCGCCGGCGCCAGCCAGGCATGGCGGGGCAGGGGTTGCCAGCGCCCGAGCGGACGCTGTGCGACAAAATCCTTCCAGTCCTTTTGATGCAGCCAGCTTCCGCGTAAATGTTGCGGATGTGCGCCGTCCGGTGGTTGGGACTGCCCCGGCCACGGATACAACAAATACCCGCCCAGCCACAAATGCGCACTGAACTGCTGAATGTCCAGCGCCGCCAGCACTTCACGGCTCTCGGGCCGGGCGGAAATGGGCAACTGATGCTGACTCAGGTGAGCCAGTTTACGGTCCAGCCGATCGTGGCAACCCGGGCCCAGCCAATGTGCCGTGTCGTGCCCATCGCCGTCTTGCGGGCCCAGGTAAAGCTTGATTGCCAGTTCCAGGTGATGCACGCCGTCGCGATCACGCAGCAGCATGTCCAGCTCGCCCAGCGTATGCCCCTCGCGGCGGATCGGCATATTGGCGGCAATCAGATCGATGCCCGGCGCATGCCGCACGGCGTATTGCCACAGCCGTTCATAGTACAGACCCAGGCGCCGGGTCCGGGCCTGGGCCAGCCAGTGCAGCAAGTCATAACTGTCGCGATCCAGTTGCCGCAGCCAATGCTCCAGCCGCTCCGGCGCCTGCACCCAGTCACTACCGGCCAGCGGATGGCGTTGCGGCCACGGCGTAACCTCCAGCATCGGCGGCGCAAGGATGACCCACGCCAGGTCACGCACTTCCGGGTGGCGCAACTGGTGGGGTAACTGCAGCAAATCGGGAAATAGGATCATCTTGCGAGCATAGCCCTAAACATGAGTACACCCTTGTGGCTGAAAGGATTTTGTCTATCCCGCGCTTTCGCCCATAATCGTGTTTTTCGCCGTCGCAGGCCCCCGCGTCCCAATAGGAGCCCCATGGAGCAATTTCGTAATATCGGCATCATCGGTCGCCTGGGCAGTTCGCAGGTGCTGGACACCGTCCGCCGACTGAAACGGTTTCTGCTCGATCGTCACCTGCACGTGATCCTCGAAGACACTATCGCCGAAGTGCTGCCGGGTCATGGCCTGCAAACCTCGTCGCGCAAGATGCTCGGTGAAGTCTGTGACATGGTGATTGTGGTCGGTGGTGACGGTAGCCTGCTCGGCGCTGCGCGCGCACTGGCCCGGCACAATATTCCGGTACTCGGCATCAACCGGGGCAGCCTGGGTTTCCTCACCGATATCCGCCCGGACGAACTCGAAGTCAAAGTCGCCGAAGTGCTCGACGGCCACTATCTGGTGGAAAACCGCTTCCTGCTGCAGGCTGAGGTCCGGCGTCACGCCGAGGCCATCGGGCAGGGCGATGCACTGAACGATGTGGTGCTGCACCCCGGCAAATCGACGCGGATGATCGAGTTCGAGCTGTACATTGATGGACAGTTCGTCTGCAGCCAGAAGGCCGACGGCCTGATCGTCGCCACGCCGACCGGTTCGACCGCTTACGCACTGTCGGCGGGTGGCCCGATCATGCATCCCAAGCTCGACGCTATTGTGATTGTGCCGATGTACCCCCATACCTTGTCAGGCAGGCCAATTGTGGTCGATGGCAACAGTGAGCTGAAAATCGTCGTGTCCAAGGATATGCAGATCTACCCGCAAGTCTCCTGTGACGGGCAGAACCACTTCACCTGCGCGCCGGGTGACACCATCACCATCAGCAAGAAAGCGCAGAAGCTGCGGCTGATTCACCCGCTCGACCACAACTACTACGAAGTCTGCCGGACCAAGCTCGGCTGGGGCAGCAAGTTGGGGGGTGGAGGCGACTGATGCTCGATCCCGCACGAAGTTACGACCTGATCGGTGACGTGCACGGATGCGCTCTGACCCTTGAGCACTTGCTCGACCGGCTCGGTTATCACAAACAAGGTGGTGTCTGGCGGCATGCGTCGCGCATGGCGGTGTTCGTTGGTGACATCATCGACCGTGGCCCGAGGATTCGCGAGGCGCTGCACATCGTCCACGATATGGTCGAGGCTGGGCAGGCGTTGTGCATCATGGGCAACCACGAATTCAACGCACTGGGCTGGAGCACGCCGGCACCTCCGGGCAGCGGCAAGCAGTTCGTTCGTGAGCACACCCCGCGTCATGCGCGTCTGCTGGGCGAAACCCTGACCCAGTTTGAAGATCACCCCGGCGACTGGCATGACTTCCAGCAATGGTTCTACGAATTACCCCTGTTTCTGGATGCCGGGCGCTTCCGCGTGGTACACGCCTGCTGGGATTCGGGCCTGATCGAACCGTTGCGCGCGCTGTTTGCCGATGGTTGCGTCGATGAACATTTCCTCCAGGCGTCGGCCGTGCCGGGCAGCTTTGCCTGCACCGTGTTCGACCGCTTGCTGCGCGGCACCGACATGCGCCTGCCTCACGGTTTGACCATGACCAGCGGCGATGGCCTGACGCGCTCGTTCTTCCGCACCAAGTTCTGGGAAGACGACCCGCAAACCTACGGCGACATTGTGTTCCAGCCGGACGCCTTGCCGGAACCCGTGGCCCGAACGCCGCTGTCCTCCACCGAAAAAGACACCTTGTTGCGCTATGGCATTGACGAGCCCCTGTTGTTCGTCGGCCACTACTGGCGCAGCGGTAAACCGGCGCCGATCCGCCCGAACCTGGCCTGCCTGGATTACAGCGCGGTGCTCTACGGCAAACTGGTTGCCTATCGTCTGGACGGGGAAACCCGGCTCGATCCGCACAAGTTTGTCTGGGTCGATGTCGAACGCCCCGAGGCCTTGCGATGAGCGCCGTTCCGGTATTGCGCCTGCCGCTGGCGGTGGATCTGAGCGGGTTCGTCATACTGCTGCAACGCATGCAGGTGCCGCATAGGGTCAGCGAAGAGCAGGGCGAGCAGGTGCTGTGGGTGCCCGCCAGTATCAGTGAAGACGTTCGTGCGTTGTACGAG
The DNA here is from genome assembly GCF_949767765.1 of Pseudomonas sp. IT-P171. NCBI lineage: Bacteria > Pseudomonadati > Pseudomonadota > Gammaproteobacteria > Pseudomonadales > Pseudomonadaceae > Pseudomonas > Pseudomonas sp. IT-P171. The sequence continues at coordinate 89,062 of NZ_CATKQN010000060.1, read as the reverse complement.
CGTTTCCCGGCGGGTGATCCCGATCACCAACTCGACATTCCGGTGGCGAAAACCACAAAGCGCCCCGGTTTCACCGAGCAATTGCGTCACGCCAAAGCAACTGCACTGGTGCTGTTGCTGAGCCTGATCGTCGGCGCGGTGACGCTGCTGGGCGAAAACCTCGACACCCTGCGCTGGCTGACCTTCCTCGATTTCCGGGTGGTCGGCGAGTACATCCATTTTGTGCCACTGGCTGACAGCCTGGCGGCGGGGCAGTGGTGGCGTCTGGTGACGCCGATGCTGATCCACTTCGGTTTCCTGCACCTGGCCATGAACGGCATGTGGTACTGGGAGCTGGGACGGCGCATCGAGTCGCGCCAGGGCGGCATCAACCTGATCGGCCTGACCTTGCTGTTTGCCCTCGTGTCCAATTACGCCCAGTTCGTTTTCAGCGGCCCCACCTTGTTTGGCGGGTTGTCCGGTGTGCTGTACGGCCTGCTCGGGCATTGCTGGATCTTCCAGATTCTGTCGCCGAACCGGGCTTATCGCCTGCCGCGCGGCGTACTGGTCATGATGCTGATATGGCTGCTGCTGTGCCTGTCCGGGCTGGTCTCGATGATCGGCTTCGGTGAAATTGCCAACGCCGCCCACGTCGGCGGGTTGCTCGTCGGATGCCTTACCGGTTTGTTGGGCGGTTTGTACAACCGCCGTAAACTGGCCGTCCAGAATCGTATGTGAATCAAAGAGCGCGGAGACCTTGATGTCCTCTTTTAACGAAATGATCAAAAACATCACCCCGGATATCTACCAGAGCCTGAAACTGGCGGTGGAAATCGGTAAATGGTCGGACGGTGGCAAACTCACCGCCGAGCAACGTGAACTGTCGCTGCAAGCGATGATCGCCTGGGAAATCCAGAACCTGCCGGAAGAAGAGCGCACTGGCTACATGGGCCCGCAGGAGTGCAGCTCCAAGTCGATTACCGTACCGAATATCCTGTTCAAGTCGGATGCCATCCATTGATCGAGATTGGCCGCGGTGCAGTCAGTAAAATGTCGGCTCGCCTGGACGGGTCCGACGTGCAGTACGCGTTTCGTCTGGGCGAGGTCGAGGTGCCGGTCAATCCGTTGATCGGCAGCACGGTTCGCCTGGAATACCTGGGGGCGATCTTCTGTTCCCATTGCGGGCGCAAGACCAAAACCAGTTTCAGCCAGGGTTACTGCTACCCGTGCATGACCAAACTGGCGCAGTGCGACCTCTGCATCATGAGCCCGGAGCGTTGCCACTACGACGCCGGCACCTGCCGTGAACCGGAGTGGGGCGAGAAGTTCTGCATGACCGATCACATCGTGTATCTGTCGAACTCGTCCGGGATCAAAGTCGGGATTACCCGCGCCACCCAGCTGCCGACCCGCTGGATCGATCAGGGCGCCCGTCAGGCGTTGCCGATCATGCGTGTTTCGACCCGCCAGCAGTCGGGCTTTGTCGAAGACCTGTTTCGCAGTCAGGTGGCGGACAAGACCAACTGGCGTGCTTTACTCAAGGGCGAGGCGATTTCGGTGGATCTGGCCGAGGTTCGCGATCAGCTGTTTGATAGCTGCGCCGAAGGTTTGCAAGGTTTACAGGAACGATTCGGCCTACAGGCAATCCAGACTATTGCCGACATAGAGCCGCTCGAAATCCGCTACCCGGTTGAGCAATACCCGGCCAAAATCGTCAGTTTCAACCTGGACAAAAACCCGATTGCCGAAGGCACGCTGCTGGGGATCAAGGGCCAGTACCTGATTTTCGACACCGGCGTGATCAATATTCGTAAGTACACGGCTTATCAGCTCGCCGTGCATCAGTAAGGACTCCAGCATGCGCACCGAACAACCGAAGATGATCTATTTGAAAGACTATCAGGCGCCCGAGTACCTGATCGACGAAACGCACCTGACCTTCGAGTTGTTCGAGGACCACAGCCTGGTCCATGCGCAACTGGTGATGCGCCGCAATCCTGAGCGGGGTCCGGGCCTGCCGCCCCTGGTACTCGATGGTCAGCAACTCGAGTTGTTGTCGGTGACCCTGGCCGATCGCGAGTTGAGCGATGCCGATTACCAACTGACCGAGAATCACCTGACCCTGCAGCCGACCAGCACCACGTTCACCGTCGACACCAGCGTCAGGATCCACCCGGAAACCAACACCGCGCTGGAAGGCCTGTACAAGTCCGGCACGATGTTCTGCACTCAGTGCGAGGCCGAAGGTTTTCGCAAGATCACCTATTACCTCGACCGCCCGGACGTGATGAGCAAGTTCACCACCACGGTGGTCGCCGAGCAGCACAGCTATCCGGTGCTGCTGTCCAACGGCAACCCGATTGCCAGCGGTCCGGGCGAAGACGGCCGTCATTGGGCCACGTGGGAAGACCCGTTCATGAAACCGGCGTACCTGTTTGCGCTGGTGGCCGGTGATTTGTGGTGCGTCGAAGACACCTTCACCACCATGACCGAGCGCTCCGTGGCGCTGCGCATCTATGTCGAGCCAGAAAACATCGACAAGTGCCAGCACGCGATGAACAGCCTGAAGAAGTCCATGCGCTGGGACGAAGAGGTCTACGGTCGCGAGTACGACCTGGACATCTTCATGATCGTTGCCGTCAACGACTTCAACATGGGCGCCATGGAGAACAAGGGGCTCAACATCTTCAACTCCAGCGCCGTGCTGGCTCGCGCCGAAACGGCGACCGACGCCGCACACCAGCGCGTGGAAGCGATCGTGGCCCACGAGTACTTCCACAACTGGTCGGGCAACCGCGTGACCTGCCGCGACTGGTTCCAGTTGTCGCTGAAGGAAGGCTTCACGGTGTTCCGTGATTCGGGTTTCTCCGCCGACATGAACTCGGCAACCGTGAAACGCATTCAGGACGTGGCTTACCTGCGCACCCACCAGTTCGCCGAAGACGCCGGTCCCATGGCTCACGCCGTTCGCCCGGACAGCTTCATCGAGATCTCCAACTTCTACACCCTGACCGTGTATGAAAAGGGCTCGGAAGTGGTCGGCATGATCCACACCTTGCTCGGCGCCGAAGGGTTCCGCAAAGGCAGCGACCTGTACTTCGAGCGCCATGACGGCCAGGCCGTGACCTGCGACGACTTCATCAAGGCCATGGAAGATGCCAACGGTGTTGACCTGACCCAGTTCAAACGCTGGTACAGCCAGGCCGGCACGCCGCGTCTGGCAGTGAGCGAGTCCTACGACGCCGCCGCGAAGACCTACAGCCTGACCTTCCGCCAGAGCTGCCCGCCAACCCCGGACAAGGTTGAAAAACTGCCGTTCGTGATTCCTGTCGAGTTGGGCCTGCTGGACTCCAAAGGCGCGGCCATTGCCTTGCGTCTTTCCGGCGAAGCCAGCGCACAGGGAACTTCGCGGGTTATATCGGTGACCGAAGCCGAGCAGACCTTCACGTTCCTCGACATCGCTGAACAGCCTTTGCCTTCGTTGCTGCGCGGCTTCTCGGCGCCGGTGAAACTGAGCTTCCCGTACAACCGTGATCAGCTGATGTTCCTGATGCAGCATGACAGCGACGGCTTCAATCGCTGGGATGCCGGTCAGCAACTCTCGGTTCACGTGCTGCAGGAACTGATCGCTCAGCAACAGAAGGGCGAGACGCTGGTCATGGATCAGCGTCTGGTTTGTGCGTTGCGCACCGTGCTGTCGGACGAAACGCTGGATCAGGCGATGGTTGCCGAAATGCTGTCGTTGCCGGGTGAAGCGTATCTGACCGAGATCAGCGAAGTGGCTGACGTCGATGCTATCCACATCGCCCGTGAGTTTGCCCGCAAGCAATTGGCGGACGGCTTGTTCGAAGCGCTGTGGCTGCGTTACCAGGCCAACCGTGATCTGTCGAAACAAACCCCGTACGTGGCCGAGGCCGAGCACTTTGCTCGTCGCGCCTTGCAGAATATTGCGCTGTCTTACCTGATGTTGAGCGGTAAGCCTGAAGTCCTGGCGGCGACGCTTGAGCAGTTCGAGACCAGCGACAATATGACCGAGCGCCTCACAGCGTTGGCCGTGCTGGTCAACTCATCGTTCGAAGAAGACAAGGCGCGGGCGCTGGCGAGTTTTGCCGAGCACTTCAAGGACAACCCGTTGGTCATGGACCAGTGGTTCAGCGTTCAGGCGGGCAGCACCTTGCCGGGTGGGCTGGAGCGGGTCAAGGCGTTGATGGAGCATCCGGCGTTCAACCTCAAGAACCCGAACAAGGTGCGAGCCTTGGTTGGTGCGTTTGCGGGGCAGAACCTGATCAACTTTCATGCGGCGGACGGGTCGGGTTATCGCTTCCTCGCGGATCTGGTGATCGAACTGAACGGCTTCAACCCGCAGATTGCTTCGCGCCAACTGGCGCCGCTGACGCGCTGGCGCAAATACGACGACGCTCGTCAGGCATTGATGAAAGGCGAGCTGGAGCGGATTCGCGCTTCGGGTCAGCTGTCCAGCGATGTGTTTGAAGTGGTCAGCAAAAGCCTGGCTTGAGTCTGGTTCGTTCCCACAGGGTTCACCCTGGACCTTGTGGGAGCTGGCTTGAACTGCGATGACGGGGTATCAGGCGACGAGTTTTTTGATGGTGTACATATCCATTCCTGCGGTAACGGCCGCTTAGGGTTTCGCCCTTACGGCGACTCACTTTTTTTTCAAACGCCAAAAAAAAGCAAGCAAAAAAAGGCTCGCCCCGAGCGTCCGGCCCCTCGCTGAGGCTCGGCGTTCCTTCGCTCCGGTATTCATCCGGGGACACTGCCCTCCGGTCTGCTTCGCGACGACCTACATGCAGCGTGTTCGACTGCGTCGAACGGCGCTGCGCGCCACTCCCCGGATGAACACCTCCACTCAGCCTCCCGAAGGGGCGGGTGGATCAAGATCAAGAGCTGCAGGCGAGCTAACGCTCGGCCTGATGAGTGGTGAAAAGCAAAAGCTACCGCGAGTCCCCTGTGGGAGCTGGCTTGCCGGCGAAGGAGGTCCAGACACCACGTTCATTCAGACCGCACGCGTCATCGTTAACGACCATCGCTGGCAAGCCAGCTCCCACAGGGAAATGCGTACGCTTCAAATGACAGGCCGGCCGGTCGGCCGCCTCGCGGTGCTGTGGCGGCGGTCGCCCCCTCGTTAGGCCGAGTGGAGGTTCTGCGCAGAGGGCAACCCGGCGTGGATGCCGGGTTAGCCGCCCCCGGCCATGGATGGCCGATGGCGGCGGGCCCACGGAGCAGGACCGGAAGGAGGGCATGCCGAGCCTTGGCGAGGCACCGAACGAAAGGGGCAAAAGCGTTTGGTTACTTGGCGCTTCTCCAAGTGACCCGCTGTAAGAGCGGAACCAATAGCCGCCGTTACCGCAGCAACGGACATGTACACCAACCACCAACCCAATCACCCAACCTGATACCCCACCATTCAGAACAAACCCATCCCATCCAGGTTAACAAAACATAACGTGGCGTCGATTGTCAGACCTTTCCAAACACCGATAGGATAAGCCAGCTTCCGAAGGGGCTCTGGATTGCGGGTTTCAGGACTATGCTCCTAACCATTCAATCCCGATGAGCACCCCTAACGGCGCCCTGAAAGGTTGAACGACCTAACAATAATAATGGGGGAAGGTCTATGAGTGAGCCTGTCATGGGTGTGGGTACCTGCCGCCCGCCGGCACTGCGCAAATTCGCGTTGCTGGCTACAGCGCTCTCGCTGTTGGGCTGTGCCATGTTGTCGGCACCTGTGCTGGCCGCCGCGGCGCCAGCATCTGACGTTGTCTATTCCGTTGAATCCGCCAAGGCCAGCAAAAGCCTGATGCTCGATGTCGTGCACGCCGGCAAGCGCCTGGTAGCGGTCGGCGATCGCGGGCACATCCTGTATTCCGATGACCAGGGCGCGACCTGGACCCAGGCCAAGGTGCCGACCCGGCAACTGCTGACCTCGGTTTATTTTGTCGACGACAAGCACGGCTGGGCCGTCGGCCATGACGCACAGATTCTCGCCAGCGAGGACGGCGGCGTCACATGGACCAAGCAGTTTGAAGATATGAAACGCGAATCGCCGCTGCTCGACGTCTGGTTCCAGGACGCCAGCATCGGCTTCGCCGTGGGCGCTTACGGCGCGCTGCTGGCCACCACCGACGGCGGCAAGAACTGGGAAGACGCCAGTGATCGCCTCGATAACGAAGACCAGTACCACCTCAATGGCATTGCCGCAGTCAAGGATGCCGGGCTGTTCATCGTCGGTGAGCAGGGCAGCATGTTCCGCTCCGCCGACTGGGGCCAGACCTGGGAAAAGCTTGAAGGCCCATACGAAGGCTCGCTCTTCGGCGTGATCGGCACCGCTCAGGCCAACACGCTGCTGGCCTATGGTCTGCGCGGCAACCTGTTCCGCTCCACCGACTTCGGCAGCACCTGGGAACCGGTCGAGCTGAAAGCCGCCCGCGGTGCACTGGAGTTCGGCCTGTCCGGCGCAACCTTGCTCGATGACGGCTCCATCGTGATCGTCGGCAATGGTGGCAGCGTGATCCGCAGCGAAGATAACGGCGAAACCTTCAGCGTGTTCAACCGCCCGGATCGCATATCCGTCGCGGCGGTGACTGCAGCGGGCAACGGCAATCTGGTCCTGGCGGGACAGGGCGGCGTTCGCGTCACCTCGCCAACCGGCGCCAGCGCCGAGAATGGAAAAAACGGGTCGTCCAAATGAGCCGGGCAAATAATAAGAAGGCGGGTCTATGACATCCTTGAGCAGCCATCACCAAGACAAGGCGACGTTTCTTGAGCGCCTGATTTTCAACAACCGCCCGGCAGTGATCGTGATCTGCCTGCTGGTGAGCATTTTCCTGTTCTGGCAGGCGACGCTGATCCGGCCATCCACCAGTTTCGAAAAAATGATTCCGCTCGAGCATCCGTTCATTCAAAAGATGATGGAGCATCGCAACGATCTGGCGAACCTGGGCAATACCGTGCGGATCTCGGTGGAAGCCACCGACGGCGACATCTTCTCCAAGGAGTACATGGAGACCCTGCGCCAGATCAACGACGAGGTTTTCTATATCTCCGGCGTCGACCGTTCGGGCCTCAAGTCGCTGTGGAGTCCGAGCGTACGCTGGACCGAGGTGACGGAGGAGGGCTTCGCCGGTGGTGAGGTGATTCCGCAGAGCTACAACGGCTCCCAGGAAAGCCTCGATCTGCTGCGCAACAACGTGCTCAAGTCCGGGCAGGTCGGGCGTCTGGTGGCCAACGATTTCAAGTCGAGCATCGTCGATATCCCGCTGCTGGAGTCCTACCCGGATCCGCAGGACCAGGGCAAGTTACTGGCCCTGGACTACCGCAAGTTCTCCCATGAGCTGGAAGAGAAGATCCGCGACAAGTTCGAGAAACAGAACCCCAACGTGCAGATCCACATCGTCGGCTTCGCCAAGAAAGTCGGCGATCTGATTGATGGTCTGGTGATGGTGGTGATGTTCTTCGGTGTCGCCTTCGTCATCACCCTGATTCTGTTGTACTGGTTCACCAACTGCATGCGCAGCACCGTGGCGGTGTTGACCACGACGCTGGTGGCGGTGGTCTGGCAGCTCGGCCTGATGCACTTCTTCGGCTTCGGGCTGGATCCGTACTCGATGCTGGTGCCGTTCCTGATCTTCGCCATTGGTATTTCCCACGGCGTACAGAAGATCAACGGCATCGCGTTGCAGTCCAGTGAAGCCGACAACGCGTTGACTGCGGCGCGGCGCACCTTCCGCCAATTGTTCCTGCCGGGGATGATCGCGATCCTTGCGGATGCGGTGGGCTTCATTACGCTGCTGATCATCGACATCGGAGTGATTCGCGAGCTGGCCATCGGCGCATCGATTGGCGTGGCGGTGATTGTGTTTACCAACCTGATCCTGCTTCCGGTGGCGATTTCCTACGCCGGCATCAGCAAGCGCGCTGTCGAGCGCAGCAAGAAAGACGCGCACCGCGAACACCCGTTCTGGCGCCTGCTGTCGAACTTTGCCAGCCCGAAAGTCGCCCCGGTGTCGATTGCCCTGGCCCTGTTGGCCTTCGGTGGCGGCCTCTGGTACAGCCAGAACCTGAAAATCGGCGACCTCGATCAAGGTGCTCCAGAGCTGCGTCCGGATTCGCGCTACAACAAGGACAACAACTTCATCATCAGCAACTACTCCACCAGTTCCGATGTGTTGGTGGTGATGGTCAAGACCAAGTCCGAAGGTTGCTCGCGCTACGAAGCCATGGCGCCGATCGACGAGCTGATGTGGAAGATGCAGAACACCGAGGGCGTGCAGTCGGCGATCTCGCTGGTGACCGTGTCCAAGCAGATGATCAAGGGCATGAACGAGGGCAACCTGAAGTGGGAAACCCTGTCGCGCAACCCGGACGTGCTGAACAACTCCATCGCCCGGGCTGATGGTTTGTACAACAACAGTTGCTCCCTGGCGCCGGTGCTGGTGTTCCTCAACGATCACAAGGCTGCAACGCTGGATCGTGCGGTCCATGCCGTTCAGGACTTCGCCAAGGAGAACAACAAGGAAGGCCTGGAATTCATCCTCGCGGCGGGTAACGCCGGTATCGAGGCGGCCACCAACGAAGTGATCAAGGAATCCGAGCTGACCATCCTGATCCTCGTCTACATCTGCGTCGCGACCATGTGCATGATCACCTTCCGGTCCTGGGCGGCGACCTTGTGCATCGTGTTGCCGCTGGTCCTGACCTCGGTACTCGGCAATGCCCTGATGGCCTTCATGGGCATCGGGGTGAAAGTCGCGACCTTGCCGGTGGTGGCATTGGGTGTGGGGATTGGCGTGGACTACGGCATTTACATCTACAGCCGTCTGGAAAGCTTCCTGCGTGCCGGACTGCCGTTGCAGGAGGCGTACTACCAAACGCTGAAGTCCACCGGTAAAGCCGTATTGTTCACCGGCCTGTGCCTGGCGATCGGCGTCTGCACCTGGATTTTCTCGGCCATCAAGTTCCAGGCCGACATGGGCTTGATGCTGACCTTCATGCTGCTCTGGAACATGTTCGGCGCGTTGTGGCTGCTGCCGGCGCTGGCGCGGTTCCTGATCAAGCCGGAGAAACTGGCAGGGCAGAAGGGCAACTCGTTGTTCGCTCACTGACCTCAGGCGAAAACAAGAAGCCGCAACCCGGGTTGCGGCTTTTTTATGAGCGATTGAAAAACTCAGCGCGGTTGCAGCGGCAAGAAATCGCGGCTGGCCAGTTCCTTGCTGATGATCCCATGATGAATAGCGATTTGTTGCTTCGGATCTTTTGCCTTGGCCATGGCCGATTCGTAGGTTTCGAAACGTTGCTCCCTGGTTTTCAGGTGCGCCTGGGTGTAGTCAGCCTTGGCATCCTCTGCGTTGGCATAGTGGAAGTGCGCGTACCACCAGGGTTGATTTTCTTTATTCAACAAGACGTACTCCTGCATGAAATCCTTGCGTCCGGTTTTCAGCTGAACCCGTTGGCCGATGATTCGCGCAACCATCGCATTGTTGCGCAGCAGAAACTCCACACCCTCGCTACTGGGCGGCCGGGCGAGGGTCATGCGAGTGCGAAGCTCGCTCGCCTTGGTGTCGAGGTTGCGCGCCTTTTCCCGGAGGCCGTCGATCAGCGAAACGTCGGGAGCCTGGTTGGCCGGAGGACTTTCGTGCTGTTCCAGGCTATCGGCGTACCCGATCAGTTTTTGTGCTTCGCGCTGCAGTTGTTCTTCGATTTCCTTGGGAGAACTGGCGCGTTGGGCGTAACCCTCGATCTTTTGCACGTGTTTATCGGTATCGGCCAAGGCTTTGCGCGCGTCACCCTTGAGCTGCTGATAGGGGCGTGGCGCCTTGGGTGTCGGGGGCCTGACATCGACAACTTCCACCCAGACATTGGGCTCGTGTTCATGAAACGAGGCCAATGGCTTTTCCTCGAAAGGGTCATTGATGTCGACAATGTCTCCTCCCTGGTTGGCGACTCGTTGGCGAAGATCTCCGATAAACGCGCCCTTGGCGGTATTGATAACCCGCTTGCGGCTGGCCCATGAATAAGGACGCTTCACCGGCGGCCTGGGCCCGGATGCAGAAGTGGACGGCTCCTCCGATTGCGGCTGCAGTTGAAGCGCTTCCGCCAGACGTCGCTCGGCATCCACGCGTAGCTGATCAATGAGCTCGCGCAGCCGATTGAACGGGTGTGTTTGCAGTTCATCGGTACTGAAAATGCCAATCGTCTCAAGACCATCCTGGGCCTTGTTGTACTGATCGACCAGGTTGTCCAGTACGGCGATCCGGTCACTGTTGATGTAGGTGTGCTCCGTTTGCAGTTCGGCATGGGAGCGAGACAACAGCAACAGGGGGCTGAGGGTACGTTCGAGCACACTCATGGTATTACTTCCCAGGGCCTTGAGACTGAGCAGGCGTAAGACGCTCAATTGGTAGCTCTTGATTCGCAGTGCCGTCATTTCATCTTCGGGCCTGTTGCCGGTCAGCCGCTTCCAGTACTCCATGCCCAGGCGAGGGATCTGCTTGAGTTCCAGCAGCCGACTGTCTACCTGTTCAAGAAGCTTGATCATGGTTTCGTTGATTTCGGCGGTTTTGCGCATGAACTCAAAGTAGCGATCCAGTATCACGTCACCCTCGCGGGTGATCGCTTCATGCAAATGCCTGACACCCCCTCTCAGGTCTGCGTACTGGCGATCTACAGCTTCGCGCTCCCAGTCAGTAATGACGACCCGTTTGCGAGCGTTGTTGATGAGGTTTTCAGACAGGCTGCACAATTGCAAAGGGTCGGGATCGGATTTGGTCAGTTCGTTCAATTCCCTGATCTCGGCCAACAGCGTGGCGTAGCTTTCGGTCTGTTTGTCCAGTTCATCAACGAAGCGTTGCCTATACGTTGCGCGATCGAGCTCGGTGCTGGCAGGGTCGTTTTTTTTCAGCTGCATCAGGTTCTCGGCAATGTCGACACGCTTCTGCACCCGGGCTTGTTGGTCCACGAACTCCTGGCGATTCAGTTCCAGCAGACTGATGCGTTGTTGCGTCATTTCACGCTGGGCGTTGATTCGCGCGTTGCGCCCGCCGCCGAGCAGTTTCAACCCTTGATCCAGGGTCCAGTGGCCATTGCCATCGGTCTTGAGCTTGATTCCCGGATGATCCGGGTGCTCGGGGTGTATCAGATACGCCTCGCCGAAGCCGGGCACGATACTGACGCGAAACAACAGGCCGGCGACGGTGGCGTGCCATGTGTTGCCGATCCGGTACAAGCCTTTGAAGGCGCCAGTTGTAATAGGCACAGGCAGAGGTGTCGGCCATGGCACCTGGACCTCCCGTAACGTGTCGAACAACCGGGCCGATGCCGAATCGCGAGCGCTCGACAGGTTGAAGTCGAGCAAGGTATTGCCACTGCCCGGCGGCTCGGAAGGCAGACCCGGGGTGTCCTCGATGATGGTCGATTCGGTGGGCCATGTGAATGTCTGTGAAGGCCGGCGCAGGGAGGCGAGGGGGCCCGGAAAATCCGTCGCCGCGCTGTCGGAGAGTGCCGGGGCGCCTTGCTCTCGGGCCACATGCAGCACCAGCAGACCAATGTTCAACAGCACATCGATCCATGCCTGGTTCCGCGCCTTCGGGTCATCACTGTCAAGCGCCGGGAGATCATTGATCAGGCTGTGGGCGATTTGCAGCATCCAGCCCACGACCATGGCGGGGCCGCGCAACAGCGGCAGAATCACGTTGTTGAATACCAGCCAGCCTCCCTCGAGGATGATCGCCCAACGACTCTCGGCATTCGACACCGATTGCCGGTCCGCCAGATCAATCAGTGCACGTGCGTTGTTGACGAACAGACTGGTCAGCAATCGACCTTCTTCCAGTGCGGTGAACCAGTCACCGACTGCTTCGTCGCCTGCGAGAATCGCCGGTTCCGGTTTTTCCGGAGGTGAAAACTCGTCGCCATTATGGAAGTGGACAATGTGGGGTTCGGTGAATCCGTTGTTGTCGTAGACCGGCCGTGCGCGATCCGGCAGCCAGGTCAGCACACTGGTTTGCAACGGGCCGGTTTGCGCAATGGCACTGAGCAGGTCCTGACGGCTGGGGTATTGGTGCAGGGAGTCGGGGTAAAGCGGTCGGAAAAGAATATGCGGGCCGTCCGCCTTCAAGTCTTTCGGCTCGATGATGAACATGTTGCTGACGACATCGCAGGTGGCGCCGGTCCTGCGTTGAAATGCCAAAGGCCTGATGACAATCGACTGCTCCTCAACCATCCGCTCGGCAGCCAGCGGTTGGAACAACGCTTCCACATATCGATAACCCAGGAGGCTGAAGCCGTGCTCACCCTTGATCGAGTGTTCCAGGGCACGCAGCGGCAAATGCAGGCTCAGTTCCAGGCCGAAAAGCCGCAGGCGCTCCCTGGCTTCGGGGTTCTGCCCAAGCAGTTGCGCTTCGAGGTACTCGGGGTAGTGTTTTCCGACATCGACCCGACTCACCAGATCCAGTAAATAGGCCTCGGTGGTCCAGTCTTGAATCAGTTGGTTCCCGGTGTGGCGGATGGTCATCCGGCCTCTGGGTTTGCCGGCGAGATTGTTGATTGCCAGATCGGTCAGCGACATTTGCACGGGTTCGAGGTAGCCGCTGCCCAAGTCGCCGACGGGCACATGAAAGGTCAGTTCCAGCTCATCGGACTTGTAGCCGGGTGCGAGGGGCTGGTCCTTGAGCATTTGCGCGTGCAGTGCATTTCTGGCGAACGTGCGAAGGTCAACGACGCCGTCGCGCAACGAGCGTCCCTGCGTCTGTTGTTGGGTGCTGGCCATTGATAACGTGTGTTTGCGCCACGCCATACGACCTGTGTCGCCCGCGCCCCGCAACCATTCGGGAATCGTCGCTTGCAAGGGCTGAAGGTTTGTCGGGTGGTTCTCGCTGGTGATAAACCGTGCGGCGACATCGGTGATCGCGTCAAACTGCTTTTCAAGGTCAGCCAGGCTTCGGCGTGCAGGCAGTTTGAGCGACTCCAGGTCTTGCAGTTGCCGGTTCAGCAGCAGGGCCGCCTGGGTATCAAAGAGGTTGCCGTCCGGTGCAAAACGCTTCCACGTGATGGCGTCAGCCATGAAGTCCTGCTGAAGCCGCGCGCTCCATGCCGTGCCAAAGGCTTGCCGGGTCGGGAAGGACTCGATATCGCCGGTCACGCTGCACAACAAATGGGTATCGCCGCAAATCACCAGGATATCCGGGGTCTGCAGCGTGATAGTCACGTCGCCTCTGCTCAACGTGACTTGAAGCGTGCAGGCTTCAATAGCACCTTTGGCCCAAGGTCGCTGAAGGCGTTGACGTTTGTCGGGTTGGCGGGCCAACTCCATGAGGATTTCGGCCTGCGACGCATTATTCGTCGCAAGACGCGTCGCGGAGGTTTTCAACACGCCGGCGAGCAGATCCCCCAGCCATTGCCAGCGGCTGACGCCGGTCTGGTCTTTTTCGTTCCAGCAGTCGGTCAATGATTCCTGAGCGCCGATATAGAGAATGTCGGGTAACTCGCGAATGACTTCCGCGATCACTTGCAGGTCAGGCAGCCGCGATGTCGTGTTGTTGACGGCGAGTCGTGCAGGGGCACGGTTGGTCAAAAAGCAGCTGCGACCGAATTGCTCGCTGAAATCGGGGAATGTACCGCTGGCCAGAAACTCAAGCACCACGTCAATAAGCGGTGTGAGCCGCCAGGCTCCACCCGGGATCGGTTGGGCAATCCTGGTTCGGTCAGGATCGAATGCCAGTTGCGGGTATTTTCCCAGAATACCGTCCTTGAGCATGCGGGCGGTTTGCGAGCGTAATGTCGGCCGGGTGTTGAATCGGGTGCGGACCGCACGCGCGATGATGTCGGTGTTGCTTGCGGTGGCGGGCGGTGATGCAGGTGTGGGCATGATGCAATCCTTTGCATGAGTGGTTGCTCAACGTAAAACCGAATCGAAAGGGATGTGCGGTAGCGGGTTACCGCACATTGATCGATTCGATCGGCATGAAGCATGCGTTCAGGCCAGAAACAGAAAAGCCGCAACCAGGGTTGCGGCTTTTTGTATCTGGAACTCTGCAAGGGGATCGCGTTTTTATGACGGATCGGCGCCCAACACCACATTCAGCGCACTGCGCGCATCATCCAATTGCACCAGCGTCGCGTGCCGTGCACCCAGCGCATCGCGGTTCTCGATGGCCGTGAGAATCGCCTTGTGCCGTGGCAGTGCAAGCTCATGCAGATTCGGACGCTGGTTGGAGTGCTTCAATGCTTCGGCGATCGCCACCGACAGCATGTTGCACAGGTTCGCCAACAGGTCGTTGTGGGTGGCATCGGCGATGCGGCTGTGGAAGTCCAGGTCCGGTTGCAACAGGGCTTCAGGCGTCGGCGCGGCTTCCATGCGTTGGTAGGCTTCACCGATGGAGGCGATGTCTGCGTCGGTGGCGAACTGCGCGGCGAGGGCCGCCGCTGCCGGTTCGATGATGCTGCGCACACTGGTCAGCAAATCGAAGAACTGATTCTGCGGGCTGCTTTGCATCAGCCAGTGCAGCACGTCCGGGTCGAGCATGTGCCATTCCTTGCGCTGCTTGACCACTGTGCCCACTCGCGGACGGGAATACACCAGGCCTTTGGCGACCAACACGCGAGTGGCTTCGCGCAGCACCGGCCGGCTGACCGCGTATTCCTCGCACAACAGGGCTTCGGCGGGCAACTTGTCGTCCGGTTTGAAGCGTCCCGAGACAATCTGCATGCCCAGTTCCTGGACGATGCGCGAGTGCATGCTTTTGCGGTCGGAGGGTTTGCGGTAATCCATGGGGAACGGCGCGATCCTGTGCGATGGAGGTGCCGCGCATGATAGCAGGCGTGGCGGGCATTCATCAGATTCGAAATCTGCGAATGCCTTGTGGCGAGGGAGCCTGTCCGAGAAAACGCAGCTGTGAGTATTGGGGCCGCTTCGCGGCCCAACGGGAGCAAGCTCCCTCGCCACAGGTTCTGTTGTGGTTGCAGAGTTCTCAGGGGGTTAATGCGAGTGGCGTGGCACCTCGGAACCACGGCAACCGACCAGGAAGTCAAAGTCACACCCCTGATCCGCCTGTAGCACATGGTCGATGTACAGCTGGCGATACCCGCCGACGATCAGGTTTTGCGGCGGTTGCAGATCGGCCATGCGCGCCGCCAGTTCCGCATCCGGAATGTCCAGGTGCAACCGGCCATTGGCGCAGTCCAGCTCGATCCAGTCGCCTTCCTTCACTGTCGCCAAAGGCCCGCCGGCCGCCGCTTCCGGTGCCACATGCAAAACGACTGTGCCATACGCCGTGCCGCTCATGCGCGCATCGGAAATGCGCACCATGTCGGTCACGCCTTGCGCCAACAGTTTGGCCGGCAAGCCCATGTTGCCGACTTCGGCCATGCCCGGATAACCCTTCGGTCCGCAGTTCTTCATCACCAGAATCGAGTTGGCATCGACGTCCAGCTCGGGGTCGTTGATCCGCGCCTTGTACATGTCGAAGTTTTCGAACACCACCGCGCGCCCTCGGTGCTGCATCAATTCGGCACTGGCGGCGGACGGTTTGAGTACGGCACCGAGCGGCGCAAGGTTACCGCGCAATACGCAGATACCGCCGTCGGCGCGGATCGGGTTGTCGAGGGTGCGGATCACTTCGTCCTGGCCGTAGATCGGCGCGTCCTTGGTGTTTTCGCCGAGGGTCTTGCCGTTGACGGTCAAGGCATTCGGATGGGGGATCAGGTTGGCTTCGCCGAGGCGACGCAGCACCGCAGGCAAACCGCCGGCGTAGTAGAACTCTTCCATCAGGAAACGCCCGGACGGTTGCAGGTCGACGATGGTCGGCATGCCGCGACCGATGCGGGTCCAGTCGTCCAGGTCCAGTTCGACGCCGATGCGCCCGGCGATGGCTTTCAAATGGATCACCGCGTTGGTGGAACCGCCAATGGCCGCGTTCACACGAATGGCGTTTTCGAAGGCTTCCTTGGTGAGGATTTTCGACAGCCGCAAGTCTTCGCGAACCATCTCCACTGCACGCATGCCGGACATGTGCGCCAGTACATAACGGCGCGCATCCACCGCCGGTATCGCCGCGTTGTGGGGCAGGGAAGTGCCGAGCGCTTCAGCCATGCAGGCCATGGTCGACGCGGTGCCCATAGTGTTGCAGGTGCCCGCGGAGCGGGACATGCCACCCTCGGCGGCGAGGAAGTCATCGATGGTGATGGTGCCGGCCTTGACCTGTTCGCTGAGCTGCCAGACCACGGTGCCCGAGCCAATGTCCTGGCCCTTGTGTTTGCCGTTGAGCATCGGCCCGCCGGTGACCACGATCGCTGGCACGTCGCAACTGGCGGCGCCCATCAACAAGGCCGGGGTGGTTTTGTCGCAGCCGGTCAGCAGCACCACGCCATCGATGGGGTTGCCGCGAATGGCTTCTTCAACGTCCATGCTCGCCAGGTTGCGGGTGAGCATGGCGGTCGGGCGCAGGTTCGATTCACCGTTGGAGAACACCGGGAATTCCACCGGGAAACCACCGGCCTCGATCACGCCGCGTTTGACGTGTTCCGCAATCTGGCGGAAATGCGCGTTGCACGGGGTCAGTTCCGACCAGGTGTTGCAGATGCCGATGATCGGCTTGCCGTGGAACTGGTGGTCGGCGATGCCCTGATTCTTCATCCAGCTGCGGTACATGAAGCCGTTCTTGTCGGCCGTGCCAAACCATTGGGCGGAGCGCAGGGTGGGTTTCTTATCAGACATGATCGATTCTCTTATTGTATGACTATATTGTTCGAGCTGAGGCGTAACATAAGCGCAATTTCGCCGCTTTGGAAGTGTTGCTTGCTTAAATAGTATTACTATATAGTCGGGCTCAACGGAGGGATGGCCCTGGCGGTTTTCCGCGAGAGGTGTCCCCCGAGGTTCTATAACAACAACAATCGGAGACCGATCTCATGAGCCAGGAACTGCGGCTTATACGTCGCATCACGCTGAAACTGATTCCCTTCCTGATCCTGCTGTACCTGATCGCCTATGTGGATCGCTCCGCCGTAGGCTTCGCCAAGCTGCACATGGGCGCCGACATCGGTATCGGCGACGCGGCTTACGGCCTCGGTGCCGGGTTGTTTTTCATTGGTTACTTCCTGCTGGAAATCCCCAGCAACCTGATGCTCGAGCGCTTTGGCGCACGGCGCTGGTTTGCGCGGATCATGGTCACCTGGGGTGCCATCACCATCGGCATGGCGTTCGTCCAGGGACCGCACAGCTTTTATGTGATGCGCTTTCTGCTGGGCGCCGCCGAAGCCGGGTTCTTCCCGGGCGTTCTGTACTACATCACCCAATGGTTCCCGGTTCGCCATAGAGGCAAGATCCTCGGCTTGTTCATCCTGTCCCAACCGATCGCCATGCTGATCACCGGCCCGGTGTCCGGCGGCCTGCTGGGTATGGACGGCATTCTTGGCCTGCATGGCTGGCAGTGGCTGTTCATCGTCATCGGCACCCCGGCGATCCTGCTGACCTGGCCGGTGCTGCGTTGGCTGCCGGATGGTCCGCAACAGGTGAAGTGGATGGATCAGCCCGAGAAAGACTGGCTGGCCGGCGAGCTGAAAAAAGACCTGGAAGAATACGGCCAGACCCGACATGGCAATCCGTTGCATGCGCTCAAGGACAAACGCGTGTTGCTGCTGGCGTTGTTTTATCTGCCGGTGACCCTGAGCATTTATGGGCTCGGCCTGTGGCTGCCGACGCTGATCAAACAGTTCGGCGGCACCGACCTGGTCACCGGTTTCGTGTCATCGGTGCCGTACATTTTCGGGATCATCGGCTTGCTGATCATTCCGCGCAGTTCCGATCGCTTGAATGATCGCTACGGCCACCTAGCGGTGCTCTATGTGCTGGGTGCCATCGGCCTGTTCCTCAGCGCCTGGCTGACGGTGCCGGTGCTGCAACTGGCGGCGTTGTGCCTGGTGGCGTTCGCTCTGTTCTCCTGCACGGCGGTGTTCTGGACCTTGCCCGGCCGGTTCTTTGCCGGCGCCAGCGCGGCGGCGGGGATTGCGTTGATCAACTCGGTGGGCAACCTCGGCGGCTACATCGGCCCGTTCGTGATTGGTGCGCTGAAGGAATACACCGGGAACCTGGCGTCGGGGTTGTACTTCCTTTCGGGGGTGATGGTGTTCGGGTTGGTGTTGACCGGCGTGGTTTATCGGTTGCTGGAGCGTAAGCATGTGCTGCCGGCCGACCAGTTTGCTGCCAGCGCACGTGGTGCCACCCGCACCTGACAAGAAAGAAACAATCACCGCCGCTGCCATAGGGCCGTGGTGTTCTGAACAATAGGAGAAGTCTCATGCGTCTGGTTCAATTCGAATTGATTAACGGCGAGCGCCGCGTCGGTGTGGTCGAGGACGATCGGGTCCGTGAAGTACAAGACGCGCGCACGGTGCGCGATGTGGCACTGGCGGCGATCGAGGCCGGCGTCAATCTTGAGCAGCAGGTACGAACCCAGGGCCTGGGCATCAGCCATGACTATGCACAACTGCTGGCCGAACTGCGCATCCTGCCACCGCTGGACCATCCGGACCCTGCGCACATGCTTGTCAGCGGCACCGGCCTGACCCATTTGGGCAGCGCCTCGGCGCGGGACAAGATGCATCAGCAGGCCGGCGACGAAGCGGCGATGACCGACACCATGCGCATTTTCAAATGGGGCGTGGAGGGTGGCAAACCGGCAACGGGGCAGGCCGGCGTACAACCAGAGTGGTTCTATAAAGGCGACGGCAGCATCGTCGTGCGCCCCGGCCATCCGTTCCCGCTGCCACCCTTCGCTGAAGACGCCGGCGAAGAGCCCGAGCTCAGCGGCCTCTACGTCATCGGCCACGATGGCAAGCCGTATCGCCTCGGGTTCGCAGTGGGCAACGAGTTCTCCGACCACGTCATGGAACGCAAGAATTACCTGTACCTGGCCCACTCGAAATTGCGCAGTTGCAGTTATGGCCCGGAATTGCGGGTCGGTGAACTGCCGGAACATCTGGCGGGCACCAGCCGCATTTTGCGTAACGGCGAAGTGCTGTGGCAGAACGAGTTTCTCAGCGGCGAGGCCAACATGTGCCACAGCCTGGAAAACCTCGAGTACCACCATTTCAAATACAGCCAGTTCCTGCGTCCGGGGGACGTGCACATTCACTTCTTCGGCACCGCGACCCTGTCCTTTGCCGACGGTATCCGCACCCGACCGGGTGACGTGTTCGAAATCAGTCAGGCCGAGTTCGGCGCACCGTTGATCAACGGTATTGCACCGGTTGCAGCGGCGTTCGAGCCCGGCACCATCGGCACTCTTTAAGGAGACATGCATGACCCGGATTCTTGGTCACAACTACATCGGCGGCCAGCGCTGTGCCGCCGGCGCCGTCAAACTCCAGAGCATCGACGCCAGTACTGGCGAAGCGTTGCCTTACGATTTCCTCCAGGCCACGCCGGAAGAAGTGGATGCCGCCGCCACGTCTGCCGCTGCCGCTTACCCGGCGTTTCGCAGCTTGAGTGCCGAACGCCGTGCGCAGTTTCTCGATGCCATTGCCGACGAACTCGACGCCTTGGGCGATGAATTTGTCGCCGTGGTTTGCCGCGAAACCGCGTTGCCCGCAGCGCGCATTCAAGGCGAACGCGGTCGCACCAGTGGTCAGATGCGCCTGTTCGCCAAGGTCCTGCGTCGCGGTGATTTCTATGGTGCGCGGATCGATCGGGCATTGCCGGATCGCAAGCCGTTGCCACGCCCCGACCTGCGTCAGTACCGCATCGGCCTCGGCCCGGTTGCCGTGTTTGGCGCGAGCAATTTCCCCCTGGCCTTTTCCACTGCCGGTGGCGACACCGCTTCAGCCCTGGCCGCCGGTTGCCCGGTGGTGTTCAAGGCCCACAGTGGTCACATGGCGACGGCCGAGCAGGTTGCGGATGCGATCATCCGCGCCGCCGAAAAAACCGGCATGCCGGCCGGTGTATTCAACATGATTTACGGCGGCGGGGTCGGTGAAGCGCTGGTCAAGCATCCGGCGATCCAGGCCGTCGGTTTTACCGGTTCGCTCAAGGGTGGTCGAGCCTTGTGCGACATGGCTGCAGCCCGTGCGCAGCCGATCCCGGTGTTCGCCGAGATGTCGAGCATCAACCCGGTGATCGTGTTGCCGCAGGCGCTGGAAGCCCGGGCTGAAACCGTCGCCCGTGACCTGACGGCTTCGGTGGTTCAAGGCTGTGGCCAGTTCTGCACCAACCCTGGCCTGGTGATTGGCATTCGCTCGCCGCAGTTCAGTGCATTCGTGCAGCAGGTGGCGGGGTTGATCAACGATCAGCCGGCGCAAACCATGCTCAATGCCGGGACGTTGAGCAGCTATGGCAAAGGCCTGCAAAAACTCCTCGCGCATCCGGGCATCGAGCATCTGGCCGGCCAGGCGCAACAGGGCAACCAGGCCCGGCCGCAACTGTTCAAGGCTGATGTCAGCCTGCTGATCAATGGCGACGAGGTGCTGCAAGAGGAAGTCTTCGGCCCGACCACGGTGTTTGTCGAAGTGGCGGATCAGGCGCAACTCAGCGCCGCGTTGAACGGGCTGCACGGGCAACTGACGGCGACGATCATTGGCGAATCAACCGACTTCGAACAGTTCGGTGAACTGACAGCGTTGCTGGAACAGAAGGTTGGGCGGATCTTGCTCAACGGCTATCCGACTGGCGTCGAGGTGTGTGATTCGATGGTCCATGGCGGCCCGTACCCGGCGACGTCCGATGCGCGTGGCACGTCGGTGGGCACGCTGGCGATTGACCGTTTCCTGCGGCCGGTGTGCTTCCAGAATTACCCGGACAGCTTGCTGCCGGAGGCTTTGAAGAATGGCAATCCGCTGCGCATTCAGCGGTTGGTGGATGGCCAGCCTTCGCGTGAGGCCCTCTAACGGCTAAACACCCATCCCTGTGGGAGCGAGCAGGCTCGCTCCCACAGTTGTTCGGGGTGTACATGCATTCTGCGCCCGACTCAGGCTACCCCCACATTAAGCTATCATTGCGTCTTTCCCCTTCAAAGATTGACTGCCATGACTGCCTCAACCGACACCTTGCTCAGCACCCTCGAACACTGCGACATGGTGGAAATCGACGGGCTGCATGCCTTTGAATTCTCCCTCGATGAAGACGACAACCTGCACATCGAATGCATGGACGGCCGTGCCGCAAAACGTTGGGAGTTCACCCCGGCGCAGATCCAGGCTGCGATCTTTGATCCTGCCTTGCAGAGCTGGGTCATCACCGGCAATTCCGGAGAGCATCGACTGGTGTGCATGACCGCTTTCCGCGGTGATGATGACGAGGATGAAGTGAATGAGGATGCGTAATCTCTGGCCACTGTTGATGGCTGGCAGCGTCGGCGCCATGGGCGTTCAGACGGCAGCGGCCGATCAATATCAGTTGTTGGTGGGGTCGTACACCGCCGGCCAGAGCCAGGGCATTTACCGCCTGAATTTCGACAGCGCCACCGGGCAGATCGACGCCAGGCCCCTGCAGGTGGTCAAGAGTGAAAACCCGTCCTGGCTGACCCTGTCCAACGATCAGCGCTATCTGTTCGCGGTCAACGAAAACGGCCCTGGTCAGAAAGACCCGGTCGGGCGCGTCAGCAGTTATGCGATCGATTCGAAGACCCATGAACTGAGCCTGATCAATCAGGTGCAGAGCCTGGGCAACGAGCCGACCCATTCGAGCCTCAGCGGCGATGCCAGCCATTTGTTCGTCAGCAATTACTCCGTGGCTGAAGATCCGGGCGGCACGTTGGCGGTGTTGCCGGTGGGCGCCGATGGCAAGCTCAAAACCGTCGTTCAGATGAGCAGTCACCCGTCCAGCCGGGTCAACCCCGAACGGCAGATGTCGGCACATGTGCATTCGACGGTGTCCTCGCCAGATGGCAAGTTTGTGTTCTCCAATGATTTGGGGGCGGACAAGATCTTCGTCTATCGTTTCGATCCGAAGGGCAACCCGGACTTGCCGTTGACCCCGGCGACACCGGCGTCGGTCCAATTGCCGCCCGGCAGCGGGCCGCGGCACTTGCTGTTCAGCGCGGACGGCAAGCACGCCTGGCTGACCATGGAAATGAGTGCGCAGGTCGCTGTGTTCGATTACCGGAACGGCACGCTCGAGCAAACGCAGATGGTCGATTTGGCGGCCGGGCAACCGACGTCGGACAAGGCGGCCGCTGCGTTGCATGCCTCAAGGGATGGCAAGTTCCTCTATGTCAGCAATCGCGGAACGGCCAATCAGCTGCTGGTGTTTGCCATCGACCCAGCCACCGGCCACCTCAAGGAGCTGCAACGCCGTTCGGTGGAAGGTGATCACCCGCGCGAGTTCAGCCTCGACCCCAGTGGCGGCTTCGTGCTGATCGGTAATCAGAAGAGCAACCAGATTGTCGTGGTCGAACGCGATGCCAAGAGCGGTCTGCTGGGTAAAACCGTGCAGAAACTGCCGATGGATGCCCCGAGCGACCTCAAGTTCGTGGTGCGTCAATAGGCCGCAGGCCCCGGTTGATGGGGCCTGCCTCCTTCTATTAATGACGCTGATATCTGCTAATGCTACAAAAGATTTCAAGGCGCCAGCCTCGACGGTTAAGTTTGCTTCACGGCCCCACCGGGCAAGCAAGCCAACTGACTTCGAGGAATACCGCCATGAACTTCAATCTTTTCTCTGTAATCGCCGCTTCCGCTATTTCTGCCACCGTTGCTCTGCCTGCCAGCGCCAACGTTGAAATCAGCGACAAAAAATCCCACACCCAAAGCTACACCCAGAAATACCTGCAACAGAGCGCCAACTTCTACGCCGCGCTGGATCACAAAACCCAAGCCTGAAAGCCTGGCCCTGCACCCTTTATGCAGGAGCGAAGTCACTTGCGCCGATCAAGCTGAAAAGCTTCGAGAACGCCTGAGTGATGTCGCTCCTGCATAACGCGTTTACGACAGCATCATATTGCTATCAATGCATTGCTTGATATCACATAGCCATGAGTTTAAATTTGACGCTGACTTATTGACTCCTTCTCTAATAAAAAGGATCGACAGCATGGCGATGCGTCTGGCCGTGGCACTTCTGTTCCTCTATTCGACCCCCATTTTATCGGCAGCAACGCCCATCCCAGGCGAGCCCGACGCAGCGCGTGAGCGCATGATTAGTTTTATTGAAGGCTGAAATAGACTGGCTTAATGATCAACGAAGCTGATGCTTACTATGGATAACCTTGAGTGGTTGTCACGGCTTTTTTGATCGATTCTGTGGGCACTGAAACATGCCCACGGAGAACATCATGGCCAGCACAATCCTCACTTCAGCCAAATACGGCGCCTACCTGGCCATCGGTCTTTACGTGGCGCTGGTGTCGGTCGTCAGCATTACCGCGCAATCGCAGCACGAATTCGAAGCACCGATTCAGGTCGCTTATCCCGCCATCCAGTTCGAACACCGTGTGCAAAACGCCGTGGTCGATCACGCAGACGTGGCGGGAGTGGCAGGGGCATGAAAGGGGTCAGACTCTGGATCATCGCCTTGCTGGCGTTCATGACCAATGGCTCATCCCTGTTGGGAATCGGGCAAGCCTCCGCAGGCTCTGTCGCGCGGTCGATCGAAGCCAATCACAACATGGCTCACAACATCCAGACCGCCAAGGCTCTGGGCCTGCTGGCCGGTAATCCGCCGATGAAACGCCCAGGCGATTTCTTCGGGCCGTTCCAGATTGATTGCTCGGTGCTGCAGATGTGTGAGGTGTTTGCTTGAATCGCGAACCGACGCGGTCGATTGTGGCGAGGGAGCTTGCTCCCGCTCGGCTGCAAAGCAGTCGTAAATCCAGAAGCTCGATGTGGCTGACGAAAAGAAGGGCCGCTTCGCAGCCCAGCGGGAGCAAGCTCCCTCGCCACAGGGGGTTGCTACTTGGCCATAATTGCGCAGAACAGGTCTGACTCCAAAAACCGTTGCAACCACGCCTGCAAACGCCGATAGGGCGTCTGCCCGAACCACTCGCGATCCACATGGGCGAATTGCCGAATGAACGGCATCAGCGCAACATCCGCCAGGCTCGGATGGTTCGCCAACAAATAGTCGCGCCCCTCCAGCAACTCATCCAGCTTGCGCAAGAACACCTCGCCCTCGGCGCGATAAAATTCCATCGGCTGCTCGGGGTAACGCTCGGCGTACTTGTAGCGATTCAGATGCACCTTGAACGCCTGATCGTTCTCTTCGATCAGCGCAGCGATCTGCGCTTGCGCCGCAGGATCCCCGGTGAGCAACCAATCCTGAGGATCGTGCTGCGCCAGCGCCCAGCGCATGATCGACAGGCTTTCATCGATCACTCTACCGTCCACACTCAGCACCGGCACCGTGCCTTTGCTCGACAGCGCCAGCATCTCGGCAGGCTTGGCCTTCAGGCTGACCTCGACGATGTTCACCGCAACCCCCGAGTAACGCAGGGCCATCCGCGCCCGCATCGCGTACGGGCAGCGGCGGAAGGAGTACAGCGTATTCATTTCACCTCCAGCGTACTCAGACCGTTGCCCTGGCGGTGGACCTGAATCTGTACCGGAATCCGTTCGTGCATTTCCTGAACGTGGGAAATCACCGCGACCTTGCGGCCCTGCGCCTGCAAACCGTCGAGGGCATCCATGGCCAGTTGCAGGGATTCCGGGTCAAGGCTGCCGAAGCCTTCGTCGATGAACAGCGATTCGATTTTCAGCGTGCTCGACGCCATCGACGCCAGGCCCAATGCCAGTGCCAGGGAGACGAGGAAGGTTTCGCCGCCGGACAACGAATGCACCGAACGCAGTTCGTCGCCCATCTCGGTGTCCATCACCAGCAACCCGAGCATGCTGCCGCCGCGCTTCAAGCGATAGCGCCGCACCAGTTGCCGTAGCTGGACGTTGGCGTGATGCACCAGCAGGTCGAGGTTGTAGGCCTGGGCGATCTTGCGGAAGGTGTCGCCGCTGGCGGAACCGATCAGCGCATTCAGGCGCGCCCAACGCTGGTACTCGGTGTAGGCGTCGGCGATCTGTTGGGTCAACGCCTGATTGGCGTTTTGTCGGCGCTGATCCTCGGCCTGTTCAGCGCGCAGTTCGGCGCAACGGTGCTCGCTGGCGGCAAACTGGCCTTGCAGTTCGTTCAGGGCGGTAGCCAGTTGCTCGGCATCGAGATTGCCGTTGTGCTGCGCCTGGTGAAGGGTCAGGCGTTTATCGCGCTCCTGTAACAACACCTTGGCTTGTTCGATGGCTTTTTCGTTGTGCTGCAACCGTTGGCGCAGTTCGCTGACCTGTTGGTCGTCGACGCTCAGCAACTGCTCCAGGCCGCCGTCATCCAGTTCCGGATGCAAGGCGCGCCAGTCGGCGATCTTCGTGTTCAGTTCGCGGTCTTCGGCTTCCAGGGCGATCAGGCGGTCTTGCTGCGCTTTCAGTTCCGCCGCCAGTTGCACCAGCCGTGTGCGTACGGATTGCAGTTCCTGATTCGCAGCCGTTTCGGCATGGCGCGCCTGTTCGACAGCCTGATCCAGCTGCTGCTGCCACTGTTCGGCGCTGCTGTGGGAGCCGAGCAATTGCGTCAGTTGTTGCTGGCAGGCCTGTTGCTGCTCGGCGAGGGCAGAGAATTGTTGCTGGGCCGCTTCCAGCTGCTGGACGCGGGTCAGTTGACGATCCTGTTCCTTCTCCAGCGTCTGCTGGCGTTGTTGCTGTTCGCTGAGTTCGTCGCGTTGCTGATCGAGTTGTTCCAGGCGCTGGGCGATCTGCCGGTCGAGCTGCATGAAGGTAGCGGCAGGCTCATTGCGCAAGGCGTCCAGTGTGTCGGCCGGGAGCAGGGTGCTGAACGCGGTCAGTTCTTCGTCCAGACGCTGGCGATCATTGCTTAGTTCGCGTTGCTGATTGGCCAGATGCTGGGCTGCCTGCAGGCTCGCGGTTTCAGCGCTGCGCAGTTGCTGTTGAAGGCGCGCGGCGTCCTGTTGCAGGGTGAGCAGGGCGGTTTGCCGCTGTTCGTCCTGGGTGATGCTTTGGTTCAACTGGCTGTTTTGCTGGTTCAGCCAGGCATCGCGTTTTGCGCTGTCCTGAGAGAACAACTGCGCCGACAGCGGGTGCGCATCGAGGCTGGGGGCCAGGTTCTGCTGCTGTGCGACGAGCTGTTCCTGCTGCTGCAGCAACTCCTTTTGTTGCGCAATCACACCGCCGACTTCGGTGCGCAGGTCGGTGAGTTTTTCCTTGAGCAAATCCACCGCTTTCTGTGCGTTGGCCTGTTCGCTTTCATCATGGCGACCGAGGCTTTGCAATAGCGCCTCGGGCTGATGATAAGGATGGTCCAGGCTGCCGCAAACCGGGCACGGCTGATCATCCTGCAACTGCTCGCGCAGTTCTTCCACGCTGGCGCTGCGGGCCAGGCGCTGGCGTTCCAGCAGTTCGCGAGTCACCGTCAGGGTCTGTTCGGCGACGGTCAATTCGTTTTTGGTTTTCACCCCGTCCTGGGTCAGGCGGTCACGTTCCTGCTGGGCAATGGTTTGGCGTTGCTGCAGTTCCGCGATGCGCTTGTCCAGCTCCTGCTGGCTGGCCCACAGACGCGTCAGTTCCTCAAAGCTGCGCAGTTGCTTGCGATTGTCTTGCAACAGATTGCCCAGCAACTGGATCTGTTCGGCCACCGCTTCCGGCTCGGCGCCGGCCTCTTTGTAGAGCACTTCCAGGTTTTGTTTTTGCGTGGCCCATTCTTCGGCGGCACGGCTGGCGTTGAGTTCCAGTGACGCCAGTTCGGCCTGCCCCTTGTTCAGGCGATTGCCGATCAGCATCAACTGCTGAAGACGGTCGCGGTAGGCGTTCCAGGCGTCGCTGAGCGGCGCAAGATGGGTGCTTTGCTCAAGCTCGGCAGCAATCCGTTGCAGACGCTCGGCGACCCGATTCTGCTGATCGAGCAAACCTTGGATTGTCTGTTGGCCTTCAGAGCAGGCCAGTTCTGCCTGCTGCTTGAGGTCGGCACTGAGGCCGGTGTCCTTGATCAGGCGGGCGAGGGTGCTTTGCGCCTCAAAGGCCTGACGCAGCAGTGGCACACTTGATGTGTGTTGGCTTTGCGCCTCGACCAGCGCGGTTTGCGCGGCGCCCAGACTGTGTTCGAGTTGCGTCTGACGCGCCTGCAACTCCTGTTCTTGCCGGGTGTGCTGCTGAATCTGCTCAGCCAGCGGCGTGAGGCGGGCACTGAGTTCGGTCTGACGGGCGAACTGGTGCCGTTGGGGCGCCAGGTGTTCCAGGCGCGTCAGCTTCAAGCGTTCGCCGGCCAGGCTTTCCCAATCCTGTTGGGCGCTGGTCAGTTGTTCGGTGGCGCTGAGCTGTTCGTCCTGCAACTGGCGCAGCTCTTTCAGCCACGTGTGTTGCAGCTCTAATTGCTTGAGTTGCGCCTGTTGGTTTTTGAGTTGCTGCTGCGCCTCATTGAAGCGTTCATCCAGCTCCGCACGGGCTTCGGGCGCCAGCGGTGTGACGCCGGTGGCTTGATCCAGCAACAGCTTGTGGGTTTCGCGGGCCTCTTTGGTCTTGTCGAACGCGCGGCGACCCAGGCGCGTATACAGCGCAGTGTCGGTGAGTTTTTCCAGCAGTTCGCTGCGCTCGTTGTCATTGGCCTTGAGGAACGCACTGAACTCACTCTGGGCCAGCAACACGGCGCGGGTGAACTGCTCGAAGTTCAAACCGAGGACGGATTCGAGCTGGGCCTTGAACTCGACTTTCTGACTGGCCAGCAGCTGATCCAGGTCGATGTCGCGCAAACTTTGACGGCTGGCTTGCAGCTTGCCGCCGGCCTTTTCCCGGGCGCGATTGGCTTCCCAGCGAGCGCGGTAGCGGCGGCCATCGATGCCGACGAAATCCACTTCGGCATAGCCTTCACCGGTGCCGCGACGCAGCAGTGTGCGAGGGTCGCCGGTGCTGATCTCGCCGTCGGCGTCTGGCGCCTTGGCCGACACTTGAGCGTTGCTCAGTCGTGGCACGGCGCCGAACAGCGCCAGGCACAAGGCATCGAGCAAGGTGCTTTTGCCGGCGCCGGTGGGCCCGGTGATCGCGAACAAACCGGCGCTGGCCAGCGGTTCGGCGGTGAAGTCGATTTCAAACGGCCCGGCCAACGAGGCGAGGTTTTTCAGGCGGATCGCGAGAATTTTCATGGCTGTTCGCTCTCCATCTGCACGTCCTGCAACAACTCGGCAAAGTCTTGCAGCGTTTGCTCGTCGACCTCGCTGCCGTAGTTGTCCAGCCAGGCGCGGCTGAACAGTTCCTGAGGGGTGAGTTGGTCCAGTTCGATCAGGGGGGCGCCGTCATCGACGCCATCGCGACTGCCGTTGCCCGCGTACTCAGCGGCGATGCGCACCAGGCGCACGGCTTTGCCTTGCAGGGCCGATTCCACCTGGTGGCGCAAATCAGGTTGCGGCTCATCCAGGCGAACCCGGACTTCCAGCCATGGCTGACGCTGAATATCCGCCAGCAGATCGATGTTCGGCAGGTCGGCAAGTTGCAGGAGGATATCGGCCAAGGGCGCGGGGCCGACGCGTTGCAGGTTCACGGCGCGGGGAATCAGTTTCGGCTCCACGCTGACCAGGGTTTCGCCGTCGAGCTGGATATCGAGAATCTGATGCTGATAGCCGATTTCGGAGAACGACAATGGAATTGGCGAGCCGCTGTAGCGAATGCGCTCTTCACCGTTGACCTTCTGCGGCTTGTGCAAATGACCGAGGGCGACGTAGCTGATGCTCGGGCCGAACAGGCTGGCAGGCAGCGCTTCAGCATTGCCGATGATCAGGCTGCGCTCGGAGTCTTCCGACACCGAGCCGCCGGCCATGTGCGCATGACTGATGGCAATCAGCGCCTGGCCCTTCTTGCGCTTGGCGTTGGCGGCTTCGATCAGCCATTCATGAACCTGGCCGATCCCGCGCAGATAATTGTCGCCCAGATGCGCGCCGGTCACTTCGGCAGGCCGCAGGAACGGCAGCGCCAGGCACCAGGCGACAGTTTTGCCCTTGGCGTCCGGCAGTGGCAGCAGCAAACGCTCGGCGTCGAGCTGCCCGTCATCCAGCCACAACACACGACCCAGAGCGTGGGTACGCAAACGACGCATCAGCGGTGCGGGCAGTTCGATGCGCGAACCTGAATCGTGGTTGCCGGCGATCATCACGATGGTCAGCTTCGGTTGTTGTTCATGGGCGCTGACGATGAAGTCGTAGAGGCGCTCTTGGGCTTTGACCGGTGGATTGACCGTGTCGAAGATGTCGCCGGCGATCAGCAGCACATCGGGCTGGTCCAGCTTCAACTGGCGCAACAGCCACTCGAGGAAACAACCGTGCTCGAAATCACGGTCCTGGCCGTGCAGGTTCTGCCCAAGGTGCCAGTCGGAGGTGTGAAACAGACGCAAGGCGAGCTCCGTAGGGAATGAGGTAATAGCCGCGAGGAAAATGACAGCGGCGAAAAGGGGGAGAGTTTACGGGTAAACACATTTGATCGCTCGATGGATCTGATCAAGCCGAAACCTGTGGCGAGGGAGCTTGCTCCCGCTGGGCTGCGAAGCAGACCCCTTCAATCTTTCTGATACACCGAGTCGCCTTGATTTACGACTGCTGCGCAGTCGAGCGGGAGCAAGCTCCCTCGCCACAAAAGCTCTCTTCATCTCAGGGCAGTGTTTATTTGGGATAAAGCGGCGGCAGGCCACTGTCGCCGACCGGATCATGAACCCGCTCGGCAATCGGGATCGCCTTGATCGCGCGCCACAACTCTTCTCCCTGCCAATGCTGGCCAGTTTCGCTGTACAGCGCCCCGTTCAAACCATCCAGCGCGTCCGATAACGGCACAAATCGCGCCGCCATGTCGGCCAGGGTTTCCGGTTGTTGCCGGGCCCAGGCGTCGAGGGCCTGACGGGTGGCGTGGGGGTCGTTGGCCTGGCAGGCGCGCTTGAGGTCGTCGAGCACGGTGCGCGGGCTCGGGCCGGCCTGGGCTGCGCGCAGGATCGCCGGTTGCCAGCGGGCGCGCCACCAGAGGCCAAAGCCCAGCAGAGTGGTGCAGGCCAGCATCACGGTGCTGAGTTTCCACCACCAGAGTGCTTCGTTGTCGGCAGCGGAAATGACCGTCGGCATGCCCGCCGGGCTATCGACCATCAATCCCGGATTGTTCGCTACTTGCAGGGTCCGGGCCGGCAGGCTGGTGTGCTCCAGGTGATCCTCGAACGTGTTCCACCAGACGACCTCCACCGCCGGCAACTCGACGTCACCGTCGCGAACAGGCACCAGCGCCTCACGGTCCTCACGGCTGCCGATCAGGCCGCGCTCGCTGTTCTGGTTGACCAGCACCGGCTGATCCGGATAACGGCGCAAGCCATTGACATCGGTCACCGGCAACGGGGGCAGTTGAGAACTGGCCAGGCCTTCCGCCCTCAAGGTCAGGCTGCGAGTCAGCGAATCGCCCACCTGCGCGTGATCCGGCTCAGGGTTCCAGCTCTCGCTCAAGCTCAGGCTGCGGGCCGGTAACCAAGGCACGTCAGCCGGATAGGTGGCTGGTTTTGCCTTGACGGTCAGCGGCAGTTGGGCCGAGCTGACGCGCATCAGTTTGCCAGACTTCGGCACCTGGGATTCGGCGTCCTGGGCCGGCTGGGCGTCGACCAGCGTGGCGCTGAAAATCTGCGCCGGAATGATCAACTGGCCGCTGTGTTGCGGGTAGATCGCGTAGCGCAGTTCAATCACGCCATGGCGCAGGCCGTTGATGTCTTTTTCGTATGTCCGCGACTCACCCAGTTGCTCGATGCGCGCATCGGGAATCTGCAACGGGGTCAGGCTGCTGTCGTCGTACAGCGAAACGGAATGGTAGATGCGCAAGGTCAGGATCGCCTGGGCCTGCACGTACACGCTGCTCTGATCGAGGCTGGCGTCGATGAACACCGGCGCCAGCTTGTTCTTGCTGTCCTGGGTTTCGCTTTCTACCACTTGCAGGGTAATCGGCTGGCTTTGCGCGTCGCCCAGTTGCAACGTGGGAATCACCACGCTGCCGTTCTGGCGCGGCAGCAGGGTGATGATCCAGCGGGTGGTGGCGCGGTTGTCGCCGTTAATGGTGGTCAACTGGTTGACCTGGCGGGTGCCGCGAACGTCGAACAGCGGCTCCAGCGCCGTCAGGTCGGGCTTGCCGAACTGCGTCACGTCGTTGGATTCCAGGGTCAGCTCGACCGTCTCGCCGGAGTTCAGGCGACTGCGATCGACACTGGCGACCAGCCCCGCAGCCTGGGCCTGAACCGTCCAGAGAAACATGGCAAGCAAGAAAGCGGTGAAGCGGGTCATCGAGTTTTTTCCTGATCCTGATGTTGTTGCTGTTCGTACCAGAATTTGCGTCTGAGCAATTCACCCGGATCATCCGGAATCTTGCGCAGCCATTGCTCCAGCGCCTGACGCTGTTCGCCATCGATGGCATCGCCGGCCGGGCGCAATGGCGGGGTGGTGCTTTGTTCGTCGCCCAACTCACTGCCGGGCACTTCATTGGTGCCGGGGCGCGGGGCTGTCGTATCCGACTGTTCCGCATCGGGTGTAGCCGTCTGGGCGTCGGACTTCGGTTCGCCACTGTTCGACGGTTGGGTGGCGGCGCCGGGCGGCGGTTCCTGCGGGGTTCCGGTCTCGTCGCCTTCGGTTTTGTCCGGCTCGACGGGGGCCGGTGTGTTTTTCTGTTTGAGCAGATTTTCCACCAAGGCCTTGTTGGTCTGCGCCGGGCGCAGGTCTGGTTGACGTTCCAGCGCCTGTTCGTAAGCATCCAGCGCGGCTTCCAGCTCTCCGCTCTTTGCCAGCGCGTTGCCACGATTGTAGTGGGCGTGGGCGTCATTGCCTTCGGCGAACCGCTGGGCGGCGCCGCTGTAGTCGCCGGACTCATAGAGCGCGACGCCCTGCCATTGTCGATCTTCGAAGTGTTGCGCGGCTTCGGCGGGGCGCTTCTTCTTGAGCAGGTGCAGCCCCTGTTGATCCGGGCGCAGCCACAAGTCCTCAAAGTCGAAGGCGTAGCTCGGTTGCGGAAACAGGAACAGCAACGGCAGGCAGAACAACCAGCCGCGACGACCGGCGCAGGCTGCCAACAGCAGCAATGGCAACAACAGCCAGTAACCCTGATCGGCCCAGGTATCGAGGCGCAAGGTCTGGCCGTCGTTGCGCAGATGGCGTGGACCGTCGAGCAGGCCGAGGGCGCGCAGGTCGGCGTCGTCCAGCCCCCCATGGCGATAACGCCCGTCGAGGCCGTTGACGAACGCTTTCAGGCTCGGCTCGTCCAGATGCGGGACCAGAATTGCGCCCTGATCGTCCTTGAGGAAACTGCCGTCTTCCTGCGTGATTGGCGCACCTTCGGCGGTGCCGATGCCGAGCATCAGGAATTCTGTCGACTTGCCGTCCAGCGCCTGCTGAATCCCTTCGCGTTCCAGGTCGGTCAAGGACGAGCCGACCAGCAGGATCCTGCCGTCACCCAAGGCACTCTGAGTCAACAGCGCAAGGGCCTTGTTCACCGCAAGGTCGGCGCGATGGCCGGCCAGGGGCATCAGCGACGGTTTGAGCGCATCCAGCAGATTACGACTGGTGGAGAGGTCATCCGACAGCGGCACCAGCGTGTGCGCGCTGCCTGCGTAGACAACAATGGCGGTCTGCGCGTCGCTGCGATTCTGCAGCAGGTCGAACAGCTTGCGCCGGGCCTGTTCCAGCCGGTTAGGCGTCACGTCGGTGGCGAGCATTTCCGGGGTCAGCTCCAGAATAACCACCAGCGGGTCGGCCGGTTTCTGACTGGTTTGCTCGACACGCTCCCAGCTCGGTCCGAGCAGCGCCAGTATCGTTAACAGCCACGCTACGCCGAGCGCGACCCACGGCAGTTTGCTCTCGCGTCCGTTGCCGCCACTGAGCAGCGCGGAATGAAAGGCGGGTGGCAGAATCATCTGCCAGCGACCGGCGCGCTTCTGCCGATGCCAGAGCTGCCAGAGCAACCAGCCAAGCAGCGGCAACAGCAGCAGCCACCAAGGGCGGAACCAGTAAGGCCACAGTTCGCTCATCGGCGCCTCCGCAGGCGCAGGCGCTTGAGCCGTTGGCGCCAGTCAGGCAATGGTGTCTGCAAGAACAGATCCCTGGTAAACAGACGCTGCAACGGGTTGTCCGGCCAGCGTTCGCGGATGACCAGCAGCATGCTCAACAGCAGCGCTATCGCCAGCGGCCAGTGATACAACGTCTGGGCCGGACGGGCCTGGGTCGGTTGTTGAGTCACCGGCTCCAGTTGATCGAGAGTTTCCTTGATCGCTTGCAACTCCTTGCCGTCGCGAGCGCGGAAATACTGGCCGCCCGTGGCGGTGGCGATGGCCTTCAACGCAGGTTCGTCGAGGTCCAGGCTCGGGTTGATCCCGAGGAATGCTGCGGTGCCGCTGTCCTCGGGATCGGCGCCGATGCCGATCGGGTAGATTTTCACGCCTTCATTGGCCGCCAGCCGCGCTGCCGTCAGCGGGTCGATTTCGCCGCCGTTATTGGCGCCGTCCGTCACCAGAATCAGCACGCGGCTTTGCGCCGGACGCATGCGCAGGCGTTTGATCGCGAGGCCGATAGCGTCGCCGATGGCGGTGTTCTTGCCGGCGATACCGATGCGCGCTTCGTCGAGCCAGACCCGCACAGTGCGCCGGTCAAACGTCAGGGGTGCCTGCAGATACGCCCGGCTGCCGAAGAGGATCAGGCCGACACGGTCGCCTTCGCGACTCTCCAGAAAATCACCGAGCAAATGTTGCACCAGCGTCAGGCGGCTGACTTCATCGTCTCGCCACTGCATGTCGGGGAAGTCCATGGAGCCGGAAACGTCCACCGCCACCAGCAGGTCACGGCCACTGGCGGCAATGGGTAACGGTTCGCCGAGCCACTGCGGGCGCGCCGCGGCGATCAGCAAAAACAGCCACAGCAGCATGAACGGCGCTTGCTGGCGCCAGGCCGGCAGATTGGCCCGAGCGCGACGCCGGGCCAGGCCTTCGAGGTCGCTGAGGAAACTGACTTTGAGCGCCGGTTCGCCGCTGTCGGCCACCGGCAGCACGATGCGCATTAACCAGGGCAGCGGCAGCAGGGCGAAGATCCAAGGCCAGGCGAACTCAAACATGTTTGCGAATCCACGTGTCGACGGCTTGCGTCAGGCCGGCGATGGCCTTGTCGTCGAGTTTGCATTCGGGTTTGTAGGCGCCTTCGACCAACACCATCCAGCGCGTCAGGCCGGCGGCCGGGCAACGGTTGTCGAGGAATGCCAGCCATTTGCGCCCGTTGAGGGTGTGGCTCTGGCTGTAGGGGTAATGGTTGCGGCACAGGCGTTTGAGCAGGCCGTTGAGCTGCTGCAGCCAGGCGCCGGCCGGTGCGCCGTCGTACGGTTTGGGCATCAACGCCAGTTCCGCCAGTGCGGCGAGGCGTACCGGGTCCAGCGGTTGTTCGGCACGCACGATGGGGCGCTTGTTGGGCAGGAAGCGCCGCGCCTTCCACAGGCCGAAACCGATCAGCGGCAGCAACAACAGCAACAACCACCAGCCCGGCGCGGGTGGCCAGAAGCCTGGTGGAGGAGGGGAAATCAGCGGTTGCAGTTGATCGAGGCTGCTCATCGATGTTTCCCCGGCTTCTGCGGGTTCAGGTACTCGCGCAGTTGTTCGACCATCTCGCTCTGGGTGCTCAGGGGCATCAACAATACGCGAAGCTTTTGCGCGAGCAATTCCCAATGGGCGATGCGCGCTTCAGCCTGGGCGCGGTAGGTCTGGCGCAAGTCGAAATTCAGCGTGTCGAGTTCCAGCTGCGCGCCGCGTTCGACAAACCGCAAAAGGCCGGCAGCGGGCAGGGCGTGGTCCAGTGGATCGGACAGCGGCAGCAGCAACAGGTCGCAATGGCGGGACAGCAAGCTTAGTTGCTGTTCGGAGCCCTCGGTCAACGCGCGCTCGTCGCAGATCACGATTACCAGGCTGCCGGGGCGCAGCACCTCCCGGGCACGACGCAGGGCCAGGTTGAGGGCATCGCGGTTCTGTTCGCTTTCGGTGTGCAACGACTGATTGACACGCACCAGTCGGTTGAGAAATTGCAGCAGGCTTTGTTTGCTGCGCCGGGGCTTGATTTCGTAGTGTTCGGTATCGCCGAACACCAGCCCGCCGACGCGATCATTATGGCCGAGCGCAGCCCAGCCAATCAGGCTCGCGGCCTGGGCGGCGAGCACCGATTTGAACATCAGCCCTGAACCGAAAAACAGCCGTCGGCTTTGCTCGACCATAATGAAAATCGGTCGCTCGCGTTCTTCATGGAACAGCTTGGTGTGCGGCTCCTGTGTGCGGGCGGTGACGCGCCAGTCGATGCTGCGTACGTCGTCGCCGGCCTGATAGACCCGCACCTGGTCGAAGTCCACGCCACGGCCACGCAGCTTGGAGTGGTGCAGGCCGATCAGCGGGCTACGCTGGCTCGGCGTGGAAAACAACTGCACTTCACGCACACGATGGCGCATCTCGATCAGCTCGGCGAGGCTGACGCGGATGCCCGGCTCGGGCGGCAGGATGGCGTTCATCGGGGTCAAGCGACGGCTACAACGTCGAGAATCCGCTGGACCACCCGGTCCTGGTCGATGCCAGCGGCTTCGGCTTCAAAGGAAAGAATGATGCGGTGGCGCAACACGTCGAACAGCACGGCTTGAATGTCTTCCGGGCTGACGAAGTCGCGACCGGCCAGCCAGGCGTGGGCCCGGGCACAACGGTCGAGGGCAATCGAGCCACGCGGGCTGGCGCCGTAGGCGATCCACTCGGCCATCTCCGGGTCGAACTTGGCCGGGGTGCGTGTGGCCATGACCAGTTGAACCAGGTATTCCTCCACGGCGTCGGCCATGTACAGACCGAGGATTTCCTTGCGTGCGGCGAAAATGGCCTGCTGGCTGACCCGGCGCTCGGGCTTGGTCTCGCCGTTCAAGGCTTCGCCACGGGCTTGTTGCAGGATGCGCCGTTCGACCGCCGCGTCCGGGAAACCGATTTTCACATGCATCAGGAAGCGATCGAGCTGGGCTTCAGGCAGCGGATAGGTGCCTTCCTGCTCGATCGGGTTTTGCGTGGCCATCACCAGGAACAGCGGCGACAGCTCGTAGGTACTGCGCCCGACACTGACCTGCCGCTCGCCCATGGCTTCGAGCAGCGCCGACTGAACCTTGGCCGGGGCCCGGTTGATTTCGTCCGCCAACACCAGGTTGTGGAAGATCGGGCCTTGCTGGAACACGAAACTGCCGGTTTCCGGGCGATAGATTTCCGTGCCGGTGATGTCGGCAGGCAACAGGTCGGGAGTGAACTGAATGCGATGGAACTGCGCTTCGATGCCTTCGGCGAGTTCTTTGATCGCTTTGGTCTTGGCCAGGCCCGGCGCGCCCTCGACCAGCATGTGGCCGTCGGCAAGCAAGGCGATGAGCAAGCGCTCGATGAGTTTTTCCTGGCCGAGAATCTGCGTTGAAAGAAAGGTTCGCAGCGCGAGCAGCGCTTCACGATGTTCCATCGATGACTGTTCCTGGAAAGGTGACCGAAGACGTTCGAATAACGCCAGGGCTGGGGGCGTTACTTTAATCCATCGCGGGGGGCGGCGACTAACGGCATTTTGTGCAAAGTGCGGGAATAGATGGGTGAAAGTGTTGGAAATTTGTGCGGGTCGGGGAGTGGTGTCGTTGATTGGGGCCTCATCGCGAGCGGGCTCGCTGCCACAGTGACCGGGTTCTGTCGGAAAAAACGCGATCGATTGTGGAAGCGAGCCTGCTCGCGACGAGGCCGGTACAGCTACTGAAATTCAGAGCTGGCTGATATAGGTGCCAGTATCTTTGAGAATGTTCTGCAACGTTTCTTCCACCTCAGCCAGATCACTCGCATCGGTACTGTGAATGATCTCCAGCGAATCATCGCCATTCAATGCATCCGCATCCGCCGCCGCGATTTCGATCAGTAACCGGGTAGGGCTGAGCGTCACTTTCACGCCGTCCAGCGTCGAAGGCTCGCCATCAAGGGTGATCTCCAGCTCGTCCTCGTCGGGATAGCGGCTCATCAGGAACATCTCACCCTGATCGCTGTGGCAGGCGAGCATGGCCATGTTGTCTTCTTCCTCGTCACACGGGTTGACGATCAACAGGGAGGTGGTCATTTGCATGGGGAAATCCTGGCTCGGCGAGCGTTGTGAACACGACAAAAGGCGATTCTGCCAGCTCGGAGGATATTCTGCCGACTTGTGTGGCACATCGCGACCAATTGTGGATTCTCCATATTCAAATTTTCATGGGGATAAACTGAGTAGAAATCCGCTGATTATGTAGTACATGGTCGCTTAACTCTGGTTTCCTTTGTGACGCGCGCGAAATCCGCGTGGCCCGAACCAACCCCGGTCATTCGAGCTCACAGCATGCCCGAGCACCTGTGTCCGGCGCTCGTCGTAAAACGATTCAAACTGTCTTCGCTCAGCATTCGTGATGCGTCGCGCGGAGATGATGCGGATGACCTCCATCTCGTCGAGATTCTCTTCGATCGCGTGCACAACGAGCAGTGCTGTTACTCCGTCGACCGTGCCGATGGTCTGCCAGCGCGGCTCATCTTTCTCGAATGAGACGAGTGATGTGATGCTCAGCGGGTCGTTGATCACCTGGGCTGCGGTATCGAAGGTCACACCATGTTTTGTTCGGTTGCTCTCGTTTTTCTGTTCATCCCACACGAACACTTTTTCTTCCTCCGCTCTCGGCCCGTCGGCAACCAACGTAATAGAACAACAAGCCAATTAGCGTCATGCAGATCAATGCGTAGAACATTGCACCAGGCATTGCGTATTTCAATGCTATTCCACACACAATTGGCCCAATGGCGACTCCCATGTAAACGAGGTTCTGCATACCGAAGTAGATACCGCGCAAGTGGTTAGGGGCGATTTTGTCGATGAACATGTATTCGGCCGGTACGATGATGATCTCCCCGATAGTGAAGATAGTGACTGCAAACACCCAGATCCAAAGTTCCTGCGACAGGGAAAGGCCAATAAGCCCCACTACGAAGGCGGCCGATCCTAGTGACACCCAAGCCAGGAGTTTCTCCTCTTTGATCCAGCTACCAAATAGATACTGCAATGATATGACAACGATGGCGTTCGCGGCAGATAGGTAGGCCACCGTTTCGTAAGCAACACTGGCCGTTTCCGCGATGATGAGATATTGCGACAGGTAGGTCAGCAATGGTCCGTAGACGGCCATGCTGAAAATGCCGCCGAGAGTGAATAGTAAAAGGCGTTGGTCCCCGCGTAACACTGCGAGGGTTCCTGCGAATTTCATTCGTTCGGTATCGGCGGGGGCTGCGGACGTGACGGGCGTGAAGGCGCTACGAAAGAACAGAAGGAGCAGCAGAATCAGCAGGGTGAAAGCAGCTGCTATCCAAAAGGGTGCGTTGAATACGTAGCGTACCGCCCACGCGCCCAAGAAAGGTCCAATCGCAGCACCTATGTTTTGGAGTGCGTAACGCAAGGAGTAGGCCTTGGCGCGAACCTCTTGGGGCAGTTGTTCCGACAGTAAGGTGTTGCCTACTACGGTGATCGTGGCCGAGGCCGTGTTGAGGAGAATGAGCAAGACAAGAAATACGATCGTATTCTGAGTTGACGGGAGTACCAGATACAGCAACAACAAACCCAGGTCCAAAGCGATCAAGAGTTTAACCTTGTCGATCTTGTCCGCGAGATAGCCACCATAAACGCTGGAAATCGTGCCGACCAATAGGCAGAGTCCGAGCACATAGCCAATTTGCTCGATGTCGAATCCAAGCACCTCATGAAGATAAATCGGCAGGAACGGTAGCAGTGCAAAAAAGCTAACGGACCGTGCAAGTGAGAGAGTAAGCAAGATCTTGACCGACAAGGGGAACTCGTTGATGGTCTGTAACAGTGAATTCATGAAACCTTTCCTTTGGTAGAGACGCGTTGACTTACGTCTGTGGCAATTGCCTCAAGAATTTCAATTAATGTGGTCTTGATTCCCTCGATTTGTATGGGTTTGAATAGCTGGTTGTGGTACCCAATCAGTAACGTTATGCACTTGTCGGGCAAGACAGTCAGCCCGAGCGGATAATGGGACACGCCCGCTGCTCCGTTGGTCATCTCCATGACGTGCAGATCGCCCGGATCGCCAAGTGTTACAGTCTGTTCTGGATAATTCTGGAAGACGAAGTAGGTATCAAACAGATCTCCCATTCCGACGAGACGCTGAATCTCTGTAAGCCCCAAGTGTTGGTGTTGCATGAGGTTAAGATGAGTTTTCTGAACTCGAATCAAAAGGCTCGCGAATGTATCGGACTCCTCAAGTACTAGACGCCGCGGGACGGTGTTGATGAAGAGTCCAACCATGCTCTCGATACCCTCGATCTCGGGCGGGCGTTCGGACACTGTGACTCCGAAGACGACGTCTGACTTTCCAACAAGGCGCATGAGGAGTAAAGCCCAGGCCGTTTGTACTACTGTGTTCAGTGTTACGCCAAGACGTGCAGCTTGGTGCGTGAGACTATCGGTCATCGCTGTCGTTAGTTCTATGTTTGTCGTGTCTGGAATTTCATGCGCACAAGTTGTTTTTGCAAAAATGTTCGTCGGGGTATCGAATCCGGCAAGGTATCCCTGCCATGCGGCTCGGGCACTATTTTGATCTTGTTTGACGAGCCAGGCGAGATAGTTTCTGAAAGGGACAACTACGGGCATCGTTTCGATGCCGTACCGATAGAGTGTAAAAATATCCCTTAAAACGATTGGCATTGACCAACCGTCAAGGAGGATGTGATGGTCGCTGATAATGAGATGATGTCGGTTGGCAGCCAAGCGAATTAGCATGAACCGCATCAGCGGAGGCTTGCTAAGGTCGAATCGTTGTGACAGGTCTTCTGTCATAACCCTTTCCAGTTGCAGGTGCTGCTCAATTGGCGCCAAGGAAGACAGGTCGTGGATTTTCCACGGTACCTCGACGTCTTGGGTGACGACTTGCACCGGGTTCTCCAGACCTTGGTAGATGAAAGCTGCGCACAGATTGGTATGTCTGAGCAGCAGATTATTCACAGCAGTCTTGAGTCGGGATATATCGAGTGTTCCCGCCAAGTCAAGGATTGTTTGACCTTGATAGGGGTCTCGATGTATTGAATTGTGGTTCGTATGAAGCAGCAAGCCCTGCTGCAACGGCGCGAGTGGCAGAATCTCTAGAAGTTTAGGGTACTTAGTTTTAATCGCATCGATGTCGGACTGTTTTAACTTGATGAGATTGACATCAGACGGCGTCAGCCCCCCGAGAGTGGGGTGTTCCGCCAGGCACGCAAGTGACTGGAGGGTATCGACCCAATGGTTAAGTAACGACGATGTTTCGTCTCTATCGAACTGGGCCTCATCCCACCCGATAGTCACCGTCAAGGTTGGGGAGGTGAGGTCATCATTTATGACGCCAGTGAGATCTAAGGCGTGAAGCGAACGAGTAATTGGTTCCGGTTTGTCACCATTGGTGTAGAACGCAAGACAGACTTGTGAGAGCGGAAACCTCTGTTGTGAGGCGGAATAGCTGCACTCTTCATTGGGTACTGAATTTACTTGTTCTTTTATACGCTTCAACAACCGCGACAGCGCGCGGGGATCTCCAAGGTGTTGCGTATTGATTCCGCCAGTATTGAGCTTGAGTGGAATGGTGTGCTGAGTTCGCGGGTTACGCCAATCGAGTCGCAGCAACGCCTTTGTGTTCATATCGCGGCGAAGACGCCAATCTGCCAAAGCCAGTGCAAAGCCTGCCAGCAAGACAGTGTCGGCGCAGGTATGGTAAAGACGTGGAATAGTGGTAGCCAATATATGCGTGAGTTCGTTCGACAATGAGCGTTTGAAGTGATGGTATATTCCGCATTCCGCATGTGGCGACTTCAGTGAGAGTCGCGGGTCCGGGGTCTGCGATACCTTTAGCCAATATGACTGATCTTCCCCGTCTTGCTCCGCAGCTGTCGGTAGCGAGGGGGGGGTGTTCAGAATGCTGATCAGTGCCTCGACACTTTGATGTTGGAACACTTCACGTGGTGTTATTATGAACCCCTCGACACGGGCTCGGCTGACTAATTGGATTGACCGGATACTGTCACCACCCAGATCGAAAAAGCGATCATCGAGACCGACTTGCTCTAAACCTAGGACCTCTGCGAATAGACGAGCGAGTTTTCGCTCTGTCGGTGTACGAGGCAAACGCACGTCTCGAGAGGTAAAATTGGGGGTTGGTAAAGCTCTTGTATCAAGCTTTCCATTGGGGGTGAGTGGTAGTCGATCAAGTATCACTATTGCTGCGGGAACCATATAATCCGGTAGCTTCTTTGCGACATAACGGCGTAGTTCAAGGCCCAGACTGCGAACCTCCTGGACGCAGTTTGGAGTATTGGCGAGTGTGGGGGCTGCGACATCCGTCTCGGATCGTGGCCGATAGAGATCTGCCAGCAAAAGATGATCATGAAATGGGGAGATAAAAATTGCGTCGAAACAGTCGCTGTTCGCGGTGTCCGTCCAAGTGATTTTGACTCTATATCCCAGTGAATCTGCCAATGCGTGCATCGATTCCGGATCCACGGCTGCGTTGGTTGGAGTCGTGATGGATTTCGCATTGAGAGAGAAATCGGTATTAGTTTGCACCCAAATCGTTTTATCCAGGTGTATTGCTGCTGCCACCCGTGCGTTTGGAACACCTGTCACCCGCAATATCGGTGGCCGCTCTTTCGACAAAAAGCGCTGAACGACATTGAGGCCTGAGCCATCGCGGCACCACCCAAGTTCATGTGAGCCTCTTGCGGAGAGACATAGGCTGCCGTGTTTATGCAAGACGACATCGTAGCGGAAGTCAGTCAATTCATTGCGCTTTTTACCGCGTTTAATCTGAAGGTCCACCCCCACGACTGCTTGCAGTTCTTGGCTG
Source organism: Pseudomonas sp. IT-P171 (assembly GCF_949767765.1). Taxonomy (NCBI): domain Bacteria; kingdom Pseudomonadati; phylum Pseudomonadota; class Gammaproteobacteria; order Pseudomonadales; family Pseudomonadaceae; genus Pseudomonas; species Pseudomonas sp. IT-P171. Next base: position 47,176 of record NZ_CATKQN010000060.1, on the reverse strand, counting down.
ATCGTTGCAAAAAAACCAGGGTCGAGAAGCAACTCACTCTCGAGGCTGACGGTATTATCGATAATCTTGCGCAAATCGCAGACGCTCTCGTTGCGATGAAGACCTTTATGTACGGCCACTGCTGTGGCGAAGCACCGCATCAATCGGTAATTGCGGATGTCACCCAGGAAGACACGGCCGCCTGGAACCAAGAGGTTCATTGCTTGGCTAAGAACGTCGAGTAGATAACGGCTGCTTGGAAAATATTGCGCTACGGAGTTAATGACAACTGTGTCGAAACATTCCATAGGAAGCTCACCCAGTTGGTGGGCGGCAAGGTTTTTGAGGACGACGCGTTCACGTAATGACAGTGTGGCGTTCACCCGCTCATCAAGGGCTCGGATCACGGAGGGGGAGAAGTCGAGTCCCCAGTATGAATGACAGTGTGGGGCCACTTTCCATAAGATCAGGCCGGAGCCCACACCGATTTCGAGCACGCGACGCGGTTTCAAATCCAGAATTCTGTCGACGGTCGTTGCTTGCCATTCCAGCATGTCCTCAAGCGGAATCGGTTGGTTGTCATAGCTGCTATTCCACCCATTGAAGTCTTGAGGCGAAGCGAGGTTGGTTTGTTCGCTATAGTCGCGCTCGTGCATGGTCTGCCATATAGAAACACGTTCGATCTCGTTGGCCCGGTCGCGAGCTATTGCATTGACTTCATGTGGGACTATGTAGCCAATGAGTTGCTTGTGGTTGAGTTGATCCTCGTGAACTATCACCGCCGCTTGCGCAACAGTAGGGTGTGTAGCAAGTGCTGCTTCAATCTCTCCTGGTTCGATACGGAAACCGCGGATCTTGATCTGATCGTCGACGCGGCCGATGAAGTCGACAACACCGTCGCTGCGCCATTTGGCAAGATCACCTGTGCGATACATACGCGAACCGGGTGGTCCGAATGGACAGGCAACGAAGCGTTCAGCCGTGAGCTTAGGGCGATTTATGTATCCGCGCGCCAATCCGTGTCCGGCGATGTACAGCTCACCAATAACGCCAGGAGGTACAGCCATCAAAGCGGTATCTAGTACATAGATGCGTGTATTCCACAATGGATGACCGACAGGGACGGTTTCAGCATTCAAGTGGGGCTGGCATTCCCAATACAGCGCGTCGACCGTGGTCTCAGTTGGGCCATAAGCATTAATCATGCGGTGGTTGCGGGACCATTTTTTAGCGAGAGCTGGCGAACAGACTTCACCTGCAACCATGAGGTGAGGGCAGCTCCTGAGCGCGTCCTCCGACATGCTGCCGAGGATTGTTGGTGAGAATGTGATGTGGGTTGGCCGGTACTTTGCCATCGTTTGTATTTGTTGATTGGGCGACAGAAGCTCTTCGGGTGAGGCCAAGATAAGAGTCGCGCCGGACAGTAGCGTGCAACACATCTCGCAGAAGGTAGGGTCGAAGTTAATCGAAGAAAATTGTAGAAAACGTGAGTGCGCGTCTAAGCGGTAACACTCGATGTAGGCGCCTGCAAGATTGGGAATCCCGTAATGTGTAACGACCACTCCCTTGGGTTTTCCGGTCGAGCCCGATGTGTAGATAACGTACGCGGCATCATTGCGCGATATAGGTCTTTTTCGATCCGCATCAGTCGGGTTGCTCGTGGGTAGCTGCTTGAAGGCCTCTAGTGCGGCGGCATCGTCCCAAGCGATATACGGGATGCTTCGAGCAGCTTGCGGTAAATGCTCGACGATCACTTGGGTGGTGATGAGACACCTTGGACAGGCATCCTCTAGCATAAAGGTGATCCGCTGTGCAGGATAATCGGGATCGAGCGGTAGATAGGCCGCACCTGCTTTCAATATGCCTAGCAGGCTGGCTAACATCGCCGGAGAGCGCCGCATTGAGAGACCTACCAGATCTTCGGCGACGACACCTTGTGAGAGAAGCCAGTGTGCAACTTGGTTTGCGTTGCGATTCAATTCTTCGTATGAGAGAGCCATATCCTCATGGATTACGGCGGTGGCAAAGGGGGTTTCAGTGACTTGCCGTTCGAAAAGAAAGGGGTAAACCGTGTCTGGGATGTTTCGTTCAGTGGTGTTCCAGTGCTCTAAAATCATGCTGCGAGCATCTGAGTCGAGAATGTTGATCGCCGCGAGAGTGCTATCTGGATTGGCTGCAACTTGCTTGAGGATGTTGACGAGGTAACGAGCAAAGGCCTCGACTGTGGTTCGATCGTAAAGGTCCGTTGCGTATTCGATTTCACCGCTCATGCCGGCTATCGAACCGTCCTCATATTTTTGCTCAGTCAGTTCAATCGTCAGATCGAATTTGGAAGTATGCGTGGTGGTCGATCCCAACTCTACTGTCAATCCAGGCCATTCGAGGTTCGGTGCAGCATTGTTCTGGAGTACAAGCATGATCTGGAACAGTGGATGATGACTGGTCCTGCGGATTGGGTTCAGCGCGTCGACCAAGTAGTCGAACGGTATGTCCTGATTTGCATAAGCCGCTAGATTCACCTCCTTCACACGCGCTAGCAGCCTAAGAAAACTCGGATTTCCTGAAGTGTCGGTACGCAGTACGAGTGTGTTGACGAAAAGTCCGACCAAGTCGTCCAGTGCACTGTCAATGCGTCCGGCGATGGGACTCCCCAAGGGAATGTCGGTGCCAGCACCCAGCTTGCTCAAAAGTATGGCGGTAGCCGCCTGCAAAAGCATGAACAAGCTAACGCCTGCTTGGCGTGCGAGATTGGAGAGGCGTAGGGTTAAAGCGGCGTCCACATGAATTGGGACGATGTTGCCGTGGAAGCTTGGGACCTGAGGACGGGGGCGATCTGTCGGGAGTTCGAGATGCTCGGGCATGTTCGCCAATGCTCGGCGCCAGTATGACAATTGTTGCGATAGCGGACTTTGCGTATCGGCATCGGAACCGAGCCAGTCTCGCTGCCATAGTGTGTAGTCAGCATATTGTACTGGCAGCGCTGGAAAGTCAGCGACAGCACCAACTGTGTGTGCTGCATGGGCGAAGCTCATGTCGCGAATGAAAGGTGCGAGCGACCAGCCGTCGCCAGCGATGTGGTGGAGGGTCACGAGCAGCACATGATGCTCTTTGCTCAGACGGAAGAGGTCGGCGCAGATTGGGATTTCGCGGTTCAGATCGAAGTGATGACTGGCTGCTTGAGAGAGAACGTCAGATAGCTCGTCAGCGGAAGCCTCGTGTACCACCAATTCAATTTTGACACTTCCCTCCCGCGCAATGTCCTGCTCAGGACCTTGAATGCCTTCACGAAAACGCGTTCTGAGGACTTCGTGACGTATGAGTAAGTCGTTGAGCGCCTGCTGCAGCGCCTTGCGATCCAGCTTACCTTTCAAGTCAAGGTAAATAGGCAAATTGTAGGTTGCATTCGGCCCTTCCATCTGATGCAAGAACCAAAGGCGTTGTTGCGCAAATGAGAGAGGCAAGTGAGCGGGACGCTCCAATGCACGAATGGGAGGATGCGCAGGCTCAGCTTCGCTCAACCTGCACGCCAGGTTGGCGACAGTCGGTGCCTCGAAGATTGATCGGATGGGTAGTTCAATACCGAGCTCTGTACGTAAACGGTTAATCAGGCGTGTTGCCAAGAGCGAATTTCCGCCCAAATCGAAGAAGCTATCGTCAGTACCGGCGTATTTAATTTTAAGCACGTCGCAGAACAATTCGACTAGTAACAGTTCGTTTGTTGCTGTGGGAGTGCGTTGCTCCCTGGAGTGGAAACTAAGAGGCGGCAGACCGTTGCGATTCACCTTGCCGTTAGGGGTCAGTGGGAGCGTGGCCAAAGCCATGATACCTGCCGGGATCATATATTCAGGTAGGTGCGATGATATCGCGTGGCGTAGGATTGTGGTGTCCAATGAGTGACCCGCTATTGGCACGACGTATCCTGCCAAGTGTCGCAGGCCGGGTTGGTCCTCGCGTAGAAATACGCGCGCACGAGCGACGCCGGGTTGTTGCATCAGAATGGCCTCGACCTCTCCCAGTTCAATGCGGAAACCGCGGATTTTGACTTGCTCGTCCGCACGCCCCAGAAACTCCAGCATTCCATTTTCATTTAAACGGGTGATGTCTCCTGTCCGGTACATGCGGCTGCCCGCGGCGCCAAACGGGCAGGCCACGAAGCGTTCGGCGGTCAGTTTTGCATTACCCAAATAACCACGTGCCAAACCGTCGCCAGCAATGTAGAGCTCGCCTTCGATTCCCGCTGGTACGAGCCGAAGTGAAGCGTCGAGCACATAAACCTCAGTGTTCCATATCGGTTTTCCGATTGTGACCGGTTTGCCCCGACGAACAGCTACCATTAATGACCAGATTGTCGTCTCCGTTGGTCCATACAGGTTCCACACCTTGTTGGATGCGACGCTGAGAAAATCTGCGAGGTCCGGCGGTAGCGCCTCACCGCCACACAATATCTGCATCGAGCCGTCAGGTATCCAGGACGCTTCTCGCAGGAGCTGCCAAAGGGCAGGCGTTCCCTGCATCAGTGCAGGCTTCGCGGCAGCAATAAAACGGCTTAGGGCTCGGCCGTCTATGGCGATTTCGTGGGGCACCAAGTGCAGTTCAGCTCCACTCAAAAGTGGTAAGTACAACTCCAGCCCAGCGATGTCGAAGGAGATCGGAGTCGTCGACACGACAACGTCGCGGCAGGTGATCCAGAAATGATTCATCATGAAGACCATGAAGTTGGCGAGTGCATGATGAGTCACAATGACGCCCTTTGGCTGGCCGGTTGAGCCTGATGTATAAATGACGTACGCAGGATGCAGTGGTTGCAGCAGTTCGCTGCGTTCACGGACTAGAGGGTTCGTTGTTTTTGTGTTGGTCAACACTTCGTTGAAATCTTCAACGTATACGATACTTACAGATTGTGCCGCTGTACCGAGATGATCAAGGAGGGACCGCGTTGTAAGGAGGATCGCTGGCTGCGCGTCCTTGATCATGTATTCAAGACGTTCACTCGGATAACTTGGATCAAGTGGTAGGTACATCGCGCCCGCTTTAAGAATACCTAAAAGGCTCGCCACTGATTCAGTGGAGGGGCGTAATGATACGGCGACGGCCATCTCTGGCCCTATACCTTTGGCTATTAGCCAGTGCGCTACACGGTTGGCGCGCTCGTTCAACTCCATATAGGTCAACGATGACGTTTCGCAAACGAGTGCCGTGGCATATGGGGTGCGGTCGACTTGCTGTTGGAATAACAGAGGCAGAATGACACTCATATCAGGCTCTTCGGTTTTAGGTCTGTCCAGTTCTCGCCAATGAAGGAAAGACAGTTGTCCCGACTATTAGGCCCAAACAAGCGTTGCCATCCCGCCGGGGTGGCGACGTAGTCTGGCCACAGTGAGTGCTGACCTTCGTTGTTGACCAACACATAAAAGATGCCGGACTCTGTTTCGAATGGATTAGTCTTGTCTGACAACATGGTTTAACTCCTCTTTCCCCAGTAGATAGTTTTCGATCAGCGTCGCAATCGTCGTTGCATGTTGATCTTGCAAAAGACCATAGTGGGAGCCGGCGATGGGGCATGCAGTTAGTTTCCCGGCACTCAGCTTGTGCCAAGTCTCTATGGAATCGTTTTCTGGTACGTGCAAAAGAAGACCATGTGTCGGCTTCATTGTTGGCCGGTATTCGACTAAAGCGAAGATGTTTGCTCGATACATCTGAATGAGGCGATGGACGAACTCTATACTGGAACGCTGTTTGCCACCTTCCTGCCCAAACAAAGCCATTGTTATTTCTTGAGTGGTGGTCGGAGGATCAGCGCTTTCTGCTGCGACAGCGAATTTATTATTTGCTGCTACTTGGGCTAGGAGATCGTTGCGTAAGTCCTCTAGGAGCGCAGCCTCGTCCCACTTGATGGTCGGTACTTCCCATATATAGCTGTCAATGAGTACTAGTTTCCGCAGATTCAACCCTTTGTCGGCCGCTATTTTAGCGATCTCGTATCCGATGAGACCTCCGAGCGACCAGCCGACGAGATGAAAATCCTCCTCGCCGAAGTCATCGAAAATCAAGTTGGCATAATGCTCGGCAATCTGCTCAATGGTTTGCAGTCGCTCGACATTCGCTAGCGCTAAAGGCTGGATGCCGTAGCAACCACGGTCGTGACCAAGGCGTTGGACGAGCTTTGAGTAAGCGAAAACTAAACCGCTAACCGGGTGAATGAATATAATGGGTATCTTTGAGCCCCTGTTACTCATTCGTATAATTGCGCGCTCCTGGTTTGCGGCCTGTAATTGCGAGCCATCGGTGGCAAGTTCGCGAATTGTCGGATAACGCAGTAAGTCACCAAGGTTCAGACTCCAGCCGAGCCGTTGCTTGATTTGTTCTATCGTGGCTAGCGCCAGCAGCGAATCACCACCTAAGGCAAAGAAGTTGTCATTCTCTCCAATGTCTTTCCGACCCAAAGTAAAACTCCAGATCTCGTTCAAGCTCTGCTCTATGAAACTCGTCATGACCTGCTTCCCTCAACGTGATTAGGTTCAATCGTAACCCGGCTTTCAAAGGTCTTGAGACTTGCATGGTGGTGGAGCTGTGCGTAAACAGGGTCTTCCATCAAGAGTTCATGAGCTTTGCCAAAGCAATGAACTGGTATATAAGGGTAGAGGTGGTGAATGAGGTGATAGCAATCGTTACGTGGAAAGAAGAGGGTGCGGAGCACGGTATTGTGAACGATGAAGTTGCGAGACTTATATATTTCGTCGAGCTCTGTTGTATACAGTCCACCATGATCCACGATGTCAATCAGGTAGCGAAGGAACGGCAGGAATACAGCATGAGCCAAGATGAGCGTCCAAATGGCATAATTAATGTCTGCTATATATAGAGATGCGCCGATTCCCATATATAGCGCAAGCCCGAAACTGTGGTAGGGATCTTGCATGCTGGTCCTAGGAAAGTAGAACCAAACGAAACGCAGCATAATTAAGTCGCGCAAAACCCGTGGCCACGTGGTAGGGCGATTGTGGCCGAGGTTCAGGCGTAACTTAAAATCATCGTCCAAGGCATAGTTGCCAAGATGCATGTGATGGCTCCGGTGTTCTTTTTTGTACGATGCAAAGTTCATGAGCAATAGAGCGCATAGCAACTTTCCGACGCGATCGTTGTAGCTATGTGAGTCCGAGAAGGAGTTGTGCGAGCATTCGTGGACGATGTTGTTCAGACCTTTAAGGGTAACGGCGGTTAAGACTGCGAACACTACCGTTGTAAATAAATGGTGGGTGGCTTGCGCCAAAGCGGGCACTGCGACAATGGAGATCAAGTAACAGGCTAGAAAAAGTGAGCCTTTTATCGTCGATTGCGGGGTGCGAAGGTGCTTCATTCTCAGAGTCACGGCCAACCCCCTGCGAGTTTGATTACCTCGCCCGTGATGAAGTCCGCCGAACCGCTTGCCAGAAATGTTATTAGTGCGCCAATCTCGCTCGCCTTGCCGAGCCTACCTAGTGGGAGCAGCTTGTGCAGTTTCTTCCATCCAAGTTCCGTCTCCCACAGCTCTGCCGGATAATAGGTTTCGCTTTCCAGGAAGTTCGGAGCGATTGCATTAACAGTGATCCCGTAGGGTGCCAGCTCACGTGCTGCTGATTGGGCAAGGGCCGAAGCACCGGCTCTGGCTGAGTTGTACGTGGAGAATCCAGGCTCAGGCTTTGACGGCGCGGCGGATGTAACCAGAACTATGTAGCCTTTGCCGTGCCGCTTCATTTCGGTAGCCGCTCTCGCCAAGAGGGCGAACGGAGTGATGAGTAAAGCCTCGCATGCCCTGCGCATGTCGCAAGCCTCCCCAGCTTCGAGCGGTACGTGTTGTAAGGGGAAGATGTCGTTGCTAACGAGTAGATCAATGCGGCCGAACTCTTTGGCGACATACGCAATGAGGGCGCTAGAGGTCTTGTTCGGATAGGCTGATGCGCCTGTGTTTTTTGTTTGGAAGCTGTTGCGCAAATTCTCGTCGGGGAAGCTTTCATCATGGCAAACCACGACGTAGCCTGCAGCAAGGAGAGCGGTGACCGCGCCCGGTCCTGCGTATTTGGTGGCGTTCGTGACGACTGCAACAGGGCGTATCATTGAGCCTCCCCAACAAACGTGGTAATTGCAGCGAGCATGTCAGCGTTTATAAGCAGCGCGTCGTGGTGACTGCGAACCTCGCGCTCCTGCAAACGACTGCCATTTACGATATGGTGCAACATGAGGGACGCGTCTGGATGTGTCATGCGATCATTGCCGTTGATGACAATCAGCATTGGCAACTCTAGTTGTTGTGCAGCGGCCGTTGCGTCATATGCCATTAGCGCGAAGTTGATCTTTGCATAGCGATGAAATAGTTCAACGTCCGCATAGGGATAGAGAATGAAGGGCGCCAACGCTGGTGGGACACTGAACAACATAGCCGGATCCATGAAGAGAGAGTGCACCTCTCTCGCACGCTTGAGACTGGTCGAAGCCTCCGACAATAGGCTCTGAAATTGACGCTGGAATGGTGTGCGGGGCGTCTCAGGACCGAAGTTCAAGTCGCCGTGAAGAACGAATATAGAGGCGATGCTATTGGTGCATACAGCCGCTGCGGCGATAGCAATCGGTGCGCCGCCGCAGATTCCAATAAGGTGAGCGCGTTTGATGTTATAACCCGACATGATTGACTGGATGTGTCCTATTTCGGTCGTGATCTCGCAGGCGGGTTCTGCAAGTGAGCGCCAATCACCGAAGAGATAGGGGCTCTCAAACGTAATGACAAAGTGGTTTTGGCTAAGCGCCTTCATCCATGAGAGAAAAAATATTGAAGGCATACCGCAGGGGAGTATGAAAATAATCGCTTCGTTAGTGGGTGCGCCTAAGGTGAACGTAGCTAAAGGTGGTAAGTCGTTCGGAGATAATGTTCTTCGTCGGCTTTGCTCTGGTAATGCGGTCGTGCTAAACGCGGCGTCCAATGCATTCGCTTTTTCAATGTCTGCGAGCTTCTTCCAGTCGATTAGGTTTGCGAGCAAAAAGTTGCTAAGCGCAGTTTCCAAACTTGATGCATTCAGGGGCGTAGGCCATACGAAGTGTGGAACGAAGAGAGAATAGTGCAGGCCAATCGCGCGCAAGATCTCGTTACAGCGCCCAGAATCTTCTGCACGAAAGAAGGACGGATCTCCGGCAGTGTTTATGACAGGAAAAATTCTGAGCGTCGTGCTGCTTGCCGCGAGCAATGGTTGGCAGTGAGCCAATACCTCGGCGAGCTGTAAAAGCTGCGAGCTGTCTGCGGGATCAATAGGTTTAATAAGCATCTGAAGATCTCAGTTGGTATTAGAACTTCCTGCCGCGTGTTGTATGAGTCACTATTCGATTGCTCGGGCATTTGTTCATGCCGCATACCACAACACTTCCGTACTTTTCGAGGCTCACGCTGCCACCGTATTCTTCAACCACATTTGTATCAGGATAAACCTGTACGGATGACGGCACGTAACGCGTTGCATAACCCATGCGCATTTCCCTGGTCTTCCCGGAGTGTGGATGCGAGGCATGCATGAGGGTTGACCAGAATATGATGAATTGCCCGGCCTCCATTGTTATGGAGGTGGCGTCGTTTTCATTTGGTGCCCAGTTCGGATCAATCTGCAGCTCCCGATAGTCGTAGCCAAAAAAACCGCGCATTATGCCGTTTTTTTCTATCGAGTTGGTTTGCTCATCGCAGTAATGCATTCGCTTGGTTTCGTCATAGAACATAGTCTTGTGAGTGCCGGGGATGAACTGGAGGCACCCGTTATCGGTTGTCGCTTCGGTGAAGGCACTCCAGACAGTAATCGTGCCTCCGAATTTTGAATCCTCGGGCCAAACGATTTGCGGTGTACCGGACGCATTGGCGAAGGTGTCGGCTTGATGCCAGTCAGTACCTTCTTCACCAGAATGTTTAGGAAAAAACTCCGTGCGCCAGCAAATAACGTCTGGACCCAGAATGCTTGACACACGATCAACGATCTCACGTCGACATATGTGTTCAGCTAGGAAGTCAATATCGAGGTGGCGATCGTAGTTTGAGATGTTGGTGTTACCTGATACTGCTGCAGTTGATTGATAGGCGGCGTGACTGCGATCCAGTGCCTGAAGTCGCGTTTGCCGCCAGAGGATCTTCATTTCATCTGGCGAATAAAGCGTGAACGGACCTATATAGCCTTGACGATGGAATTGCTCAACTTCTTCAGGCGAAAGGTAAAAATGGTTCTCAGGTGTTTTAATGAGATCGGTCATGGGTCTATCTCTCTTGTTGTTCAGTGAGTGTCTCGATTAATGTCGAGAGGGTCGCACCTTTGCTGAAAATATCTATTCGTAGGTCTGTCTTGAACTTGAGATTAACGCGTTGGAGCATGATGATTAGCGAGAACGAAGTTCCGCCGAGATCAAAAAACTCAGCATGAGGGTCAATGTAGTCAAGCCCAAGAACATTTGTCCAAATGGAATATAGCTCTTGCTCTATGGACTTACTGCTTTGCGGGCTTTCGGATTCAGTTGGGCGTGCAAAGTCTCCTCGGGCGAGGGATATGAGGGCTTCGTTGTCTTGTTTTCCGTTAAGGGTAGTAGGAATGCGGTCTATGGTTATATAGCGCGACGGCACCATATAGCTCGGAAACTCTTTTATCGCCGCTGCGCGTAGTTTGGTAAGTAGCATTTCGTGGTTGCAATTTTCTGAAGCGGCACTAGGAATAATGTAGGCCACAAGTCTTGGGTCGCCCTCCCCGAAATCTACTGCAATGATCCTCGCATCTTGAACTTCCGCATCGCGTAAAAGGTAGGTCTCTATCTCAATTGGCTCGATACGATAACCGCGAACATTGAGTTGGCGGTCGGCTCGGCTTATATATGCGTAAGCATCAATTCCAATTTTTACCCCGACATCGCCGGAGTTGTACCAAATCCCAGAAATGCCCAAATGATCGGTACGATATTTGAAACGCTCATCAGTGAGATCGGAACGCCCAAGGTAACCACGTGTGAGACCTGCGCCGTGTACATAGATCAGCCCATGTTGTCCATGTGGTACGGTCTGACCGTTTATGTCTGCTATTTCAATTTTCATACCTGGGATGGGCGTGCCAATTGGACTGAACTCTCGCGCCATAAGGTCGCCGGGTTCAAGGAACTTCCATGTTGCGTGCACGGTCGTTTCCGTTATTCCGTACATATTGATAAGGCGGGGGTTGTCAAGGCCGTGTCGTGCTATCCATGGTGTTAGTGTCTGCGCGTCCAAGCGCTCTCCACCAAGGATAACGTAGCGTAGCGACAGTTCATCGCATGGTCTTGTCGTGTCAATGGCAATAAGGTTTCGGAACGAAGAGGGTGTCTGATTGAGTACAGTGACTTTCTCGCGTGTCAGTAAGTCATGAAAGTCTTGTGGATCACGAGCGGTGTGGTTTGACACCAGGACTAGGCGCCCACCGAACAGTAGCGCACCCCAAATTTCCCAAACAGAGAAATCAAAGGCTACTGAATGAAACTTGCACCATATGTCGTTTGCGTTAAACCCGAATGTTTCGTGTGTCGCGGTGAAAAGGTGCACGATATTTCGATGTTCGACCATCACGCCTTTTGGCTGCCCCGACGATCCCGAGGTAAAAATGACGTAGGCCAGACTAGTCTCATCGTCGCCGAACTCTCTCTCAATGAGAAAGTTCGGCACGGAAACATCGGCAGCGATGTCGACGACGGTCAGGTCTTCAAAGTGTGTAGCGGTCGAGGCATCGGCGACGACGATGTCCATTGTGCTTAATTGAGTGATTTGCTTGCGTCGCTCCTGCGGAAACGCTGGATCGAGCGGAACGTAAGCACCACCAGCTTTTAATATCCCCAAGACACCAATGATTAAGTCACATGTGCATTCAAGGCACAGTCCGATTAACTGATCACGCTTAACGCCGATATTGAGTAAGGATGTCGCCAGCTTTTCCGCGCGCTCGTTCAACTCCCGATAGGTCAATTGTGTCTGGCCATAGGAAACGGCTATGCGGTGAGGATATTTTTGAGAAACTCTCGCAAAGACGGCGTCAAGTGTCTTCGCGTCATTGAATTGGGGCGGTAAGCTAACTGTTTTCGTCGGCATCTTGGACACTCGAGGAAATTAAATAACTTGAAGCACATAATGTCTTGAAAAATTTAAAAAAAGCGATCAAAAATCGTGTAGGTCTTTTCCCAAAAAAACGTAGGTAAATTCCATGATTTATTGGTGTGATAATTGGTATCAATACATATGCAATGTGTTTCTCAGAGGTGCGCCTTTATTCGCACATCATCGATCTACACCGACAACGGGAGGAGGCGGTAAGCAAGTTCTGAAAAAAGTGAGAAAAAGGATGGGGACTTTGAATATCTTCGCTGTTCGATTAGAGAAGACCGATTTTTTGTGGTGTACAGCGGTTCGACTCGGAGAAAGGTCGATACTTTTCAGTCGCATACGTACCGATGTCCGAATGTGCCGCAGTATCGCAAACAGGGTCCTGCCGGCTGGCTAGAGGGTGTTTTGAGAACGGAATATGGACTATCGGTCACTTATGATGCACATATGACGTGAAAGTAGCATTTAAAACAACGTTTTCACCGGCGACTGCTAGCGTTGTTCGATGACTAGTGCGCGAGCTACGTACCGATGACCGAATATGTCGCAGCACCGCAAGCACAGGCCTTGCCGCTCTGGTTAAGCTGCGCATCGAATGGATACCTGTAAAGACATTGTGCAATTGATCGCAGAGTCGTTTTTGCAGATGCCCATTCATGGAAGGTGAATGTGACCTGAGTGTCTCGTCCAGCTTCACCCACCTGTCACCCTGTTTCCTCTGCCCGAGAATCAGGAACAGGGTGACGGATCGCCCCGAAAGGGGTTTTGCACGCGACGCTTCCATCAATAACAAGCCCAAGCGGAGTACCACAGATGGCGTTCTTCACCGCAGCCAGCAAAGCCGACTTCCAGCACCAACTGCAAGCGGCACTGGCGCAGCACATCAGTGAACAGGCACTGCCACAAGTGGCGCTGTTCGCTGAACAATTCTTCGGCATCATTTCCCTGGACGAGTTGACCCAGCGTCGGCTGTCCGACCTCGCTGGCTGTACCCTTTCTGCGTGGCGCCTGCTTGAGCGCTTCGATCACGCGCAACCACAGGTTCGCGTCTACAACCCTGATTACGAACGCCACGGCTGGCAGTCGACCCATACCGCGGTCGAAGTGTTGCACCACGACCTGCCATTCCTGGTGGACTCGGTGCGTACCGAGCTGAACCGTCGCGGCTACAGCATTCATACCTTGCAAACCACAGTGCTGAGCGTGCGTCGCGACAGCAAGGGCGAATTGCTGGAAATCCTGCCGAAAGGCACCCAGGGCGAAGGGATCCTGCAAGAATCCCTGATGTACCTGGAAATCGACCGTTGCGCGAACACGGCCGAACTGAACGTCCTGAGCAAAGAGCTGGAGCAGGTTCTCGGTGAAGTCCGCGTCGCGGTCGCCGATTTCGAGCCGATGAAAGCCAAGGTCCAGGAAATCCTGACCGGCCTGGACAACAGCCAGTTCGCTGTCGACGCTGAAGAAAAAGCCGAAATCAAAAGCTTCCTGGAATGGCTGGTGGGCAACCACTTCACGTTCCTGGGCTATGAAGAATTCGTGGTGCGTGATGAAGCCGACGGCGGCCACATCGTCTACGACCAGGATTCCTTCCTCGGCCTGACCAAACTGCTGCGCACCGGCCTGACCTACGATGACCTGCGCATCGAAGACTACGCCGTGAACTACCTGCGCGAACCGACCCTGCTGTCGTTCGCCAAGGCTGCACACCCAAGCCGCGTGCACCGTCCGGCTTACCCGGATTACGTATCGATCCGCGAGATCGACGCCGACGGCAAGGTCATCAAGGAATGCCGTTTCATGGGCCTGTACACCTCGTCGGTGTATGGCGAGAGCGTGCGGGTCATCCCGTACATCCGTCGCAAGGTCGAAGAGATCGAACGCCGCTCCGGCTTCCAGGCCAAGGCTCATCTGGGCAAGGAACTGGCGCAGGTGGTTGAAGTGCTGCCCCGTGATGACCTGTTCCAGACCCCGGTCGACGAGCTGTTCAGCACTGTGATGTCGATCGTGCAGATCCAGGAACGGAACAAGATCCGCGTGTTCCTGCGCAAAGACCCGTACGGTCGTTTCTGCTACTGCCTGGCCTACGTGCCGCGTGACATCTACTCCACCGAAGTGCGCCAGAAGATCCAGCAAGTGCTGATGGATCGCCTGAAAGCCTCGGACTGTGAGTTCTGGACATTCTTCTCCGAGTCCGTGCTGGCCCGCGTGCAACTGATTCTGCGCGTCGATCCGAAAAACCGTCTGGACATCGACCCGGTCCTGCTGGAAAAAGAAGTGGTACAAGCCTGCCGCAGCTGGCAGGACGACTACGCCAGCCTGGTCGTGGAAAGCTTCGGCGAAGCACACGGTACCAACGTGCTGGCGGATTTCCCGAAAGGCTTCCCGGCCGGTTACCGCGAGCGTTTCGCTGCGCATTCGGCCGTGGTCGACATGCAGCACCTGCTGAGCCTGAGCGAAAAAAACCCGTTGGTGATGAGCTTCTATCAGCCACTGGGCCAGGTATCCGGCCAGCGCGAGCTGCATTGCAAGCTGTACCACGCCGATACCCCGCTGGCACTGTCCGACGTGCTGCCGATCCTGGAAAACCTCGGCCTGCGCGTGCTGGGTGAGTTCCCGTATCGCCTGCGTCACACCAATGGCCGCGAGTTCTGGATTCACGACTTCGCGTTCACCGCCGCCGAAGGCCTGGAACTGGACATCCAGCAACTCAACGACACCCTGCAGGACGCTTTCGTCCACATCGTGCGCGGCGATGCCGAGAACGATGCGTTCAACCGTCTGGTGCTGACCGCCGGCCTGCCATGGCGTGATGTGGCGCTGCTGCGTGCCTACGCCCGCTACATGAAGCAGATTCGTCTGGGCTTCGACCTGGGTTACATCGCCAGTACCCTGAACAACCACACTGACATCGCTCGCGAACTGACCCGGTTGTTCAAGACCCGTTTCTACCTGGCGCGCAAGCTCACCAGCGATGATCTGGAAGACAAGCAGCAACGCCTGGAACACGCGATCCTGAGCGCGCTGGACGACGTCCAGGTGTTGAACGAAGACCGTATCCTGCGTCGCTACCTGGACCTGATCAAGGCGACCCTGCGGACCAACTTCTACCAGACCGATGCAAACGGGCACAACAAGTCCTACTTCAGCTTCAAGTTCAACCCGCACCAGATTCCAGAACTGCCGAAGCCGGTTCCGAAGTTCGAAATCTTCGTTTACTCGCCGCGCGTCGAAGGCGTGCACCTGCGCTTCGGCAACGTCGCTCGCGGTGGCCTGCGCTGGTCCGACCGTGAAGAAGACTTCCGTACCGAAGTCCTGGGCCTGGTAAAAGCCCAGCAAGTGAAGAACTCGGTCATCGTGCCAGTGGGCGCGAAGGGCGGCTTCCTGCCGCGTCGCCTGCCGCTGGGCGGCAGCCGTGACGAGATCGCGGCCGAGGGCATCGCCTGCTACCGCATCTTCATTTCGGGCCTGTTGGACATCACCGACAACCTGAAGGACGGCGCGCTGGTTCCGCCGGCCAACGTCGTGCGTCATGACGACGATGACCCGTACCTGGTGGTCGCTGCGGACAAGGGCACTGCAACCTTCTCCGACATCGCCAACGGCATCGCCATTGACTACGGCTTCTGGCTGGGTGATGCGTTCGCGTCCGGCGGTTCTGCCGGTTACGACCACAAGAAAATGGGCATCACTGCCAAGGGCGCATGGGTGGGCGTACAACGTCACTTCCGCGAACGCGGCATCAATGTCCAGGAAGACAGCATCACGGTCGTGGGCGTCGGCGACATGGCCGGTGACGTGTTCGGTAACGGCTTGCTGATGTCCGACAAGCTGCAACTGGTCGCTGCGTTCAACCACCTGCACATCTTCATCGACCCGAACCCTGAGCCTGCGAACAGCTTCGCCGAGCGTCAGCGTCTGTTCGATCTGCCGCGTTCGGCATGGTCGGATTACGACACCAGCATCATGTCTGAAGGCGGCGGGATCTTCTCTCGTAGCGCGAAAAGCATCGCGATTTCCCCGCAGATGAAAGAGCGCTTCGACATTCAAGCGGACAAGCTGACTCCGACCGAACTGCTGAACGCCTTGCTCAAGGCGCCGGTAGACCTGTTGTGGAACGGCGGTATCGGCACCTACGTCAAAGCCAGCACCGAAAGCCACGCCGATGTCGGCGACAAGGCCAACGATGCGCTGCGCGTGAACGGTAACGAGCTGCGCTGCAAAGTCGTGGGCGAGGGCGGCAACCTCGGCATGACCCAGCTGGGTCGTGTCGAATTCGGCCTCAATGGCGGCGGTTCCAACACCGACTTCATCGACAACGCCGGTGGCGTGGACTGCTCCGACCACGAAGTGAACATCAAGATCCTGCTGAACGAAGTGGTTCAGGCCGGTGACATGACCGACAAGCAACGTAACCAGTTGCTGGCGAGCATGACCGACGAAGTCGGCAACCTGGTGCTGGGCAACAACTACAAGCAGACTCAGGCCCTGTCCCTGGCGGCACGCCGTGCGTTCGTACGGATTGCCGAATACAAGCGTCTGATGAACGATCTGGAAGGCCGCGGCAAGCTGGATCGCGCCATCGAGTTCCTGCCGTCGGAAGAAGCGATCAACGAGCGTCTTGCGGAAGGCCATGGCCTGACCCGTGCCGAGCTGTCGGTGCTGATCTCCTACAGCAAGATCGACCTCAAGGCGCAGTTGTTGGACTCCCGTGTGCCGGACGACGACTACCTGACGCGCGACATGGAAACCGCTTTCCCACCGAGCCTGGTGAGCAAGTTCTCCGAAGCCATGCGCCGTCACCGTCTGAAGCGTGAGATCGTCAGCACCCAGATCGCCAACGATCTGGTCAACCACATGGGCATCACCTTCGTTCAACGACTCAAAGAGTCGACCGGCATGAGCCCGGCGAACGTGGCCGGTGCCTACGTGATCGTGCGTGACATTTTCCATCTCCCGCACTGGTTCCGTCAGATCGAAGCCCTGGACTACCAGGTTTCCGCTGACGTTCAACTGGAGCTGATGGACGAACTGATGCGCCTGGGCCGTCGCGCTACGCGCTGGTTCCTGCGTGCCCGTCGCAACGAGCAGAACGCTGCCCGTGACGTCGCGCATTTCGGTCCGCATCTGAAAGAGTTGGGTCTCAAGCTCGACGAACTGCTGAGCGGCGAGATCCACGAGAACTGGCAGGCCCGCTACGAGGCGTACGTCGAAGCCGGCGTGCCGGAGTTGCTCGCACGCATGGTGGCTGGCACTTCGCACCTGTACACCCTGCTGCCGATCATCGAGGCCTCCGACGTGACCGGCCAAAACCCTGCGGACGTGGCCAAGGCCTACTTCGCCGTGGGCAGCGCGCTGGACATCACCTGGTACCTGCAACAGATCAGCGCTCTGCCGGTTGAAAACAACTGGCAGGCCCTGGCCCGTGAAGCGTTCCGCGATGACGTCGACTGGCAGCAACGTGCGATCACCATCTCCGTCCTGCAACAGGGCGACGGCACTCAGGACGTGGAAACTCGCCTGGCGCTGTGGATGGAAGAGCACGTCGGCATGATCGATCGCTGGCGCGCCATGCTGGTGGAAATCCGTGCCGCGAGCGGCACTGATTACGCCATGTACGCGGTGGCCAACCGTGAACTGCTGGATCTGGCGTTGAGTGGGCAGGCGGTAGTGCCTGTTACTGCCACTGTCAGTGCAGAACTGGAGCCTGCGGCCTGATCAGTCGCTGAATGAAAAAGCCCCGCATTGAGAGATGCGGGGCTTTTTTTCTGCTTTGGGTTTTGTGGTGTTTGATAAGGCCCCATCGCGAGCAGGCTCGCTCCCACATTGGAATGCATTTCAAATTGTGGGAGCGAACCTGCTCGCGACGGGGCCGTTAGCCTTAATACAACTTACGGCTTGAGTTATTATCAATCATCGATACTTTATCTGTCGGCCCGGTCAATAAATTGCTGAGCGACTGGTCAAACTTCTGCAATGCCCGAACTTGCACATTTTGCTGTTCATTAATATCCGCCACGATCTCTTCGCTGCGTTTATAGTCCGCCCACACCGGGCTCAATGCTTTGGCATCGTGGCCTTGCGCAGTCCCGATGTAATTAAAGTTGGCATCATAAAAAATCGCACTCACATCGGCCTCGACGTCGGAACTGCGCGAGGTGATCAATTGGCTGCGGGTGTCGACAATCGCCACCATGTCCGGTTTCGCGACCTTGAGGCTTTGCATGTCCGGGTACACGGTTACCGAACCGAACTGACGTTGCAAGGATGCCTTGACCCAATCCACCGCCATGTCGGGCCTGGAGGTGGCAACGTAGGCATCATGAATCGGTTGCACCAGCAGACTCTGGCCGAAACCGGTGCCGGCATTCGCCTGGTAGTCCTGAAGATAGGCACGGTTGGTCTGAGTGTTGCGGCTGTAAACGATGCCCAGCGATACATGACTGCCGCTGGCGACATGGGTGGCGCTGCTGCGGCCGACGGGGGCGGTGAAGACACCGTCGAGTGAAGAAACGGCGGTTGGCGCGGTGGGAATTGAACATCCGGTTAAAACAGCGGTGATCGTCAAGGTACTGACAAGTGCAAGTTTCATGGGTGTTTCTCCAGTGAAACAACTTGAGTCGTCAAGTGTAAGTTGCCGAGCGAGTCGGCGGTGTTTTCAGACTAAACCTGTCGGTACTTAATGAAATAGCCAATAACCGCACTTATCAGGTGGCCAATAGTTTTTATTTGGTTTAAATCGTTTCGTTTAATTGCGTAGAGAAATAAAAAGGTCCGAACGTCAGATTCGGGCCTGTTTATTTATGGCTGTACGCTCAGCTATCAGTTTTCCAAGGGGATCAACACTTTCTCGTCGGGGGACAACACCATGAATACCAGGAGTTTGGCCGGCTTGGTCGCGCTGGCATTTTTCGAGACCAGATGCTCCGACCCGGCCGGTTCATACCAATACTCGCCGGCCTTGAAGGTTTTCGCTTGCTCGCCTTTCACCTGCGAAACGATCGATCCCGAAAGCACGTACGCCATGGCGGTACCTTCGTGTTTGTGGGCGATGGAGGATTGGCCGGGTTTGTAATCGACCTCGATCATCAGCGCCTTTTTCCCCGGGACGTTCTTGAGGACTTCGTCCTGCAGGATCGTGACTTTTTCCGAGGGGTCGTGGGCGAATGTCGAGGCAGATACGGTCAGGGCGAAGACGGCGAGCGGGGCAGCAAGTAAACGCAAAACTCTCATGATTCATCACCTGCGGTGGTTAGTTGTCAGGCACAACGTTAGTCCGGCAGTGACGGCAATCAAACAGCCAATATGCGAGAAGGACAGGGGACCAATTGCGGGCTTTGATACGTGAAGATCCCGGCTTGCGGCTGCTCTTGCAGAGGTACCCATTGCCCTGCAGGAATGACCGTAAGCCGGGACCTGACTCTCTAGACGATAGGAAAGCTGTTGAAGTCGACGGCGTTGGCCAGTCGGCTGTCGATCAGACCGATGAAGCCTTGGACTTCAGGGCAGTTGAAATGCATCTGCATGGCCGCTTCCGATTGCCAGCGGGCGCTGACGTGCCAGCGGTTGCTGTCTTCCGGGCAGCGGTCGACCATATAGGATTCGCAGCCCGGTTGTTCACGCAGGGTTTCGACAATCTTTTGCAGTTGCCTGCCCAGTTCGTCCGAGCGGCCGGCGGCGGCCTGCACCTTTACGGTATTGATCACTTCATTGGACATTGCTCACACTCCTGAATCAGGCCGGACGAATCCTGCTCATTGAGGGATAACGCTTATGCAGGATAGGCCCGCACCTTGGGACCGCCAATAGCCAATCGCCGGATAAAAACCCAGACCAATCTGTCAGGCGACTTGCTGCAAAATGTCCCGCAGACGGTCCAGGGCGGTGTCGATGTCGAGGGTTTCAATGGCGCCAAAGCCCATGAGAAGCCCGGCCCGTGGCGCTTGCTGGTAGTAGAAGTCCTCGATGGAATACAGTCCCACTTCAACCTTTTTCGCCAGTTCGATCACCAACGGCATATCGATAGGCACTTTGCACATAAGCACCATGTGAAACCCGGCGGTGCTTTGGATGGCTTCGAACCAAGGGGACAGGTCACCTGCCACACGCGTCAGGATTCGCTCGCGACGCCCGGCGTAGATCGTATGGCACCGGCGAATATGCTTGAGCAGGCAGCCTTCGGCGATGAACTTGGCCAGCGCCCACTGGGGCAGGGTGGAGGTATGTCGGTCGGTGAGTTGCTTGGCCTGGATCACCGCTTCAAGAATCGCTGGCGGCAAAATCGCATAACCGAGGCGCAACTCCGGCAGCAAGGTTTTCGAAAAGGTCCCGACGTAGGCGACGATTCCGCGCTCGTCCATGCTTTGCAGGGAGTCGGTGGGCCGGCCTTCATAGCGGAATTCGCTGTCGTAATCGTCCTCGATGATGATCGCGCCGAGCTCGTAGGCGCGCTCCAGCAATGCCACTCGCCGCGCCTGGCTCATCGGCATGCCCAGCGGAAACTGATGTGACGGCGTGACATAAATCAGCTGCGTACCGAGGGGGATCTTGTCGACCTGAAGGCCTTCGGCGTCGACCGGCACGCCGATCACCGTGGCGCCGTGGGTACCAAACAGCAGGCGCGCGGGCGGGTAGCCGGGGTCTTCCATGGCGACGATGCTGCCGGGGCGGGTCATCACGCGGGAGATCAGGTCCAGCGCCTGTTGCGCGCCGTTGCACACCACCACGTCTTCGTCCTGACAGTTCACGCCACGGGAAAAGGCAATGTGCCGGGCGATCGCGTTGCGCAGCGCCGGAAGACCTTCGGGCAGGCTGTAGAAACCCTTTGAACCGGTCATCTGGCGCAAGGCATGAGAGGTGCAGCGCCGCCAATCGTCCTGTGGAAACTGGCCCTTGCTGGTGGCTCCTCCGATGAAGTCATAGCGCAGCGAGCCTTCCAGTGTCGGATGGCGCAAAAACACGGGCAGGTTGCGCCACGACTCGATGACCTCGGCGCTCGCCAATTGCGAATGGCTTTGCTTGGGCAATGCTTTTGCGGTCCGGGCATTGACGTAGGTGCCTTTGCCGATCACGCCGGTGAGGAAGTTTTCATACGTCAGTTGCGCGTAGGTGTCGGAAATGGTCTTGCGCGAGATGCCCAGCTGCTCGGCCAGCAATCGGCTGGGCGGCAGCTGCGTGCCGGCTGTCAGACGGCCGGATTCGATGGCGCTGCGCAGTTGGTTGTACAACTGGCCTGCCAGGTCCTTGCGGCCGTTGATGACAACATGAAGTTCCATACCGGCGGGGCTCCTAGGGGCGGTTGAGACGCGTGTGCGTCGCGTCAGATTACCCGCAAGCACCGCTGCGCAGAAGTTGCGTGGGTGAAAAACCGAGGATTGGCCTGTTGCCGGGTGGTCCACCGGGATTTCGCTGTATTGGATCTGTAACGCTTGTGCATCGGCGCCTAGTGTAAAAAGCATCAATCGATCCACGAGGCACGCCATGACTTCCCGTCTGGATTACTACAGCGCGTCGCCCAAAACGATGAAAGCGATGATTGCCATGGAGGCGCTGACCAGTAACCTGAGCATCGAGCCGGCGCTGCTGCACCTGATCAAGATCCGCGCCTCCCAGCTCAATGGCTGCGCCTTTTGTACCGACATGCATTCGGTGGATGCGCGACGGCTCGGCGAGACCGACCGGCGCCTGTATTCAATCGTGGTCTGGCGCGACAGTGGCTTCTTCAACCCACGGGAACGTGCGGCGCTGGCCTGGACGGAGGCGGTGACCTTGCTCTCGCAAAGCCATGTGCCCGACGACGTCTACGCTCTGGCCCGGGAGCAGTTCAGTGAAAGCGAGATGGTCGACCTGACGATCGCCGTCACCACCATCAACAGCTGGAATCGCCTGGCGGTGAGTTTTCGCCAAACACCCAGCGTATGAAGCGGATGTCACACCAGGTTCATCATCGGTGCGCAGGATGAAGTTTTCAAAGGACATATCGACAGGGAGTCATCGATGTCATTCATGGAAACCACAGGGCGCCAAATCCCCGCCGGATACCGTTCGCCGGTAGCAACCACAGCGTCCTGGCGCACGCAAGCCATGGCGATCGATCCGCCACTGGCCCGGGCGTTCATGGTCAGTGCCCGCTGCGGCTGTTTCATGCAGGCAGCCCGCAGTCTCAACATCAAGGTCACCTTGCTGCGCAAGCAACTGGCACTGCTCGAAACGCAACTGCAATGTTCGCTGTTCAGCCATTGCGACAATGGCGTCACCCTCAGCCGTGAAGGCTTGCAGCTTCAGGCGCAGTTGATTGCGTTGGCTCATGAGCGCGATTTGCCGGTGATCGAACAACCGTTGGTGCGCCTGGCAGTGGCTGAATCGATCCTGCACGACATGCTTGGTCGCGACCTGGTGGCCTTGTTGCGCCGCAACGCCAGCGTACGCCTGGACATCATCACCCTCGACAGCGAACTGGCACTGCAAGCCGTCAGCGCCGATGTGGTGGTGTGGCTGGCTGGCACCGAATCGCCCCCGCCGGGCCCGAGCTTTGCGGTCAGCGAGCCCCGGCGCCTGGCGCGGCTTGATTACCTGCCGCATATCGCCAAGCGATACTCACGCACGGCGTCGCGTCCGGACAGCCTCGATGACCTCGCGGATTTCCTGTTGGTGCAATGGCAGTCTCACCGTCAGGTCGAGAGTTTCGTCCCGTGGAATGCCGTGGTGGACCAGCGCCTGGCCGGTGTCGTGCAGTTGCATTCCTATGAGCTGCTGCTGGAGATGATTCGCTGCAGTGCCTGCATCGGTTTGCTGCCCGGCTACATCAGCCGCTTCGACCGCGGTCTCATTGCGTTGCCGGGGCTGTTCGTCCAGCCGATGCAGCGTGCGGTGTGGATGGCGGTGAATGCGCAGTCCGAGGGCGAAGCGCAGGTGCAGATGATCGTCGAGCTGATCCAGAACACCTTCGAAGAGCGCCGGGAATGGTTTGAAGGCTGACACATCGGGTACTCGCCATGTTTGAAGTATGCGTTGTAGAGTGAGCGGCCATGTCTGTCTCAAGGATGAATCACCCATGCCCGTCACTGACGCTGTCGTCACCCTCGAACGCTTCAACGAAAGCCACATCGAAGGCATCACCGCGCTTTACAACGAGCCGGCCGTTACCCGGCAAGTGCTGCAAATGCCGTTTCAATCCACCGAGCTCTGGCGCAAACGCCTGGCGTCGGACAACGAACGCGAAATCAAACTGGTGGCGCTGCATCAGGGCCTGGTGATCGGCAGCATTGGCCTGGAGCAGTTTTCGCGGATCCGCCGCAGTCACGCCGGCAGCTTCGGCATGGGTGTTTTGCCAGGGTGGCAGAGCAAGGGCGTTGGCTCGAAGCTGCTGGCCACCGCGCTGGACATCGCCGACAACTGGATGAACCTGCAACGGGTCGAGCTTGCGGTGTACGCCGACAACGAAGCGGCCATCGGTTTGTACCGCAAGTTCGGCTTTGAAACCGAAGGCCTGTTTCGTGACTACGCGGTGCGTGACGGAAGGCTGGTGGACACCTTGAGCATGGCGCGCCTGCGTCGCACGCCCAAGGACGGTTGAGTGACTGCGCCAATGCGAGCCGCGAGTGTCCTGTGATGTGACCGTCTGTGCAATTGACTTGTACGCCCGGCGCCGGCATCTGCCATGCTCAAAGTCCGCAGCACGGCTTCAACCAAAGGAACACCGTAATGGACGATGTACAGCAACTGGGTGAGATGCTTCGCCACTACGCAGACAGCGAAGCGCACAAAAAACAACTGTTCGAGTCGCAGTCAGCCGTATGGGCGACGCGCATTGGCGAGCTGTTCGATCAGATCCAGCAATGGCTGGAACCGGTCCAGGCGCCCAACCTGCTGGAAGTGAGCCGTGAGGCCTACGTGGCCTCGGGGCCCAGCGTTCCGGTCGAGACGTCAACGTTCAAGACCGAGAAACTCGGCATCGTGATCGCCGGCAAACCGGTGGAGTTCGTACCGGATGTGATGGGCGCGGGCGGGCAGATTTCCCTGGCCGTGATGGGCCTGACCGCCGCGCGCTATGGCAGCATTTCTCTCGTGTGCCTGCCGCCTTCGAGCAACTGGCAGTGGCGCAAGACCAATGGCTTGAAAGACCCGGACACCTTTGCCTTCGATGCGAATTTCCTGGCGCAACAGTTGCAGAGCCTGATTCCCCGCGATCGCGGCTAAACCCGATCCCCTGTGGCGAGGGAGCTTGCTCCCGCTGGGTCGCGAAGCGGCCCCAGATGCTTTGCGACTGCTTCGCAGCCGAGCGGAAACAAGCGCCCTCGCCACACAAACCCGCTCCCACATTGGCTGGTGGTGATTCAGATTTCGAGGTTTAACCATCCCGGTTTCGGCTCTTCCGGCGCCACCGCTTTCACGACTTTCCCCGTCGCCAGTTCCACCCGCCGTGCCACCTCCGGGTCATCGGCAAACGGCATCAGGCTTGCCTCTTCCAGGCTCTGCGCCGTCTGCTGCTTCAGGCAGTACTCGACCGCCAGCCAAAGCCCCGCCACGCCTAAACCATTGAGTATCATCTCGATCATTTCCAGCTCCTCGCCTCAGGCAATCTGCGCTTCACGTTCTGCCATCGCCGCGTCGGAAACCCGCACGGTGCGCCAGGCGTTGTACGCCATCAGCAGCATGCCGCTGAGGAAGAACACGCCGCCGGCAAAACGCACCACAAATCCTGGATGGCTGGCCTGCAACGCCTCGACGAAGGAGTAGGTCAGCGTGCCGTCGTCGTTGATCGCGCGCCACATCAGTCCCTGGGTAATGCCGTTGACCCACATCGACGCGATGTACAACACGGTGCCAATGGTCGCCAGCCAGAAATGCAGATTGATCAGCGGCGTGCTGTACATCTGCTCGCGGCCGAAGACTTTCGGAATCATGTGGTAGACCGCACCGAAGGTGATCATCGCCACCCAACCGAGGGCGCCGGCGTGCACGTGGCCGATCGTCCAGTCGGTGTAGTGGGAGAGGGCGTTGACGGTCTTGATCGCCATCATCGGCCCTTCGAAGGTGGACATGCCGTAGAAGGCCAGCGACAGCACCAGGAAACGCAGGATCGGGTCGCTGCGCAACTTATGCCAGGCGCCCGACAGCGTCATCATGCCGTTGATCATCCCGCCCCAGCTCGGCGCCAGCAGGATCAATGACATTGCCATGCCGAGCGACTGCGCCCAGTCGGGCAGCGCCGTGTAGTGCAAATGGTGCGGGCCGGCCCAGATGTACAGGGTGATCAGCGCCCAGAAATGCACGATGGACAAACGATACGAATACACCGGCCGCCCGACCTGCTTGGGCACAAAGTAATACATCATTCCGAGGAACCCGGTGGTCAGGAAGAAGCCCACCGCGTTGTGCCCGTACCACCACTGCACCATCGCATCGGTCGCCCCGGAATACACCGGATAGGACTTGAACCAGTCCACGGGAATCGACAGGTGATTGACCACGTGCAGCATGGCAATCACCACGATGAACGCGCCAAAGAACCAGTTGCCGACGTAGATGTGTCGGGTCTTGCGTTGCACCACGGTGGTGAAAAACACGATGGCGTAGGCCACCCAGACCACGGTCATCCACACCGCGCCGGAGAACTCGATCTCGGCGTATTCCTTGGTGGTGGTATAGCCCAACGGCAGGGTGATCAGCATGACCACGATCACTGATTGCCAGCCCCAGAAAGTGAACGCGGCGAGGGTGTCCGAGTACAGCCGCACCTGGCAGGTACGCTGCACCGCGTAATAACTGGCAGCGAACTGCGCGCTGCCGGCAAAGCCGAAAATCACCAGGCTGGTGTGCAGCGGACGCAAGCGGCCGAAGGTGGTCCACGGCAGGTCGAGGTTCATCTCGGGCCACACCAGTTGCGAAGCGATCCACACCCCCATCGCCATCCCCACGACGCCCCAGACAATGGTCGCTACGATGAATTGGCGGACGACCTTGTAGTTATAGGCCTGTCCGATTGTCGCTGTGCTCATGGTCAATGCTTCCACGGTTGCAAAGTCTTGCCAGGCCACCCGGACTGGCATGCCGTGAACTGTAGAAACCTGATCGAAAACAAAACAGATTCAGGAAAGCGTAATTTATACGGATCAGTTGCGAGAGCCTGCACTTGGCAGAGTGGACAGTATCGGTGGATGGAATCCAGAAGTTTAATAAACCCCGGTCGGGGATTCGTACGATTGGACATCGTTGGGGAAATGCTGAAACGACCCCTGTAATGTGAAGGCTGATATGGTTTTTTCGCCGCTTTCTGAATCTGTAATGTTTTCCCGGCGCCCCTCATAGTCGCCTCATCGAGAACGAGCCGCAGAGCCCGATCAATCCTGATGAGGTAGCCACATGTATCAGTACGACGACTATGACCGGGCGCTGGTCTTCGAGCGGGTTGCACAGTTTCGCGATCAGGTCGAACGCTTCACGGCGGGCGAGTTGAGCGAAGAGGAGTTCCTGCCGCTGCGCTTGCAGAACGGCCTGTACATGCAAAAACACGCCTACATGCTGCGCGTGGCCATTCCCTACGGCACGCTCAGCGCCCGGCAGATGCGCACACTGGCGAGCATCGCCCGGGATTACGATCGCGGCTATGGCCACTTCACCACGCGGCAGAACATGCAGTTCAACTGGATCGAACTGGCCCAGGTACCGGAGATTCTCGAGCGCCTGGCCGAGGTGGAAATGCATGCCATCCAGACCTCTGGCAACTGTGTGCGCAACATCACCACCGAAGCCTTCGCCGGGGTGGCCGCCGACGAACTGATCGACCCGCGCCCCCTGGCGGAAATCCTGCGCCAGTGGTCGACCATCAACCCGGAATTCCTGTTCCTGCCGCGCAAGTTCAAGATCGCCATCTGCTCGGCCGAGCAGGACCGCGCGGCAATCATGATGCATGACATCGGCCTCTATCTTTACCCCGGCACCGACGGACAAATGCTCCTGCGAGTCATCGTTGGCGGTGGTTTGGGGCGCACGCCCATTCTTGGTTTGCAGATTCGCGAAGGCTTGCCGTGGCAGCACTTGCTGTCCTACGTCGAGGCGGTGCTGCGGGTTTATAACCGCCACGGCCGGCGCGACAACAAGTACAAGGCGCGGATCAAGATTCTGGTCAAGGCGCTGGGCATCGAAGCCTTTGCCAGGGAAGTGGAGGAGGAGTGGCAGCACTTGAAGGATGGCCCGGCACAGTTGACCGGCGTTGAATACGAGCGTGTCGCCAGTGCCTTCGTACCACCGGATTACCGTTCGTTGTCCAACACCGATCTGGAGTTCGGCACATGCCTGGCCGAGAACCCGACCTTCGCCCGCTGGGTGTCGCGCAACGTCCAACCGCACAAGGTGCCGGGCTACGCCAGTGTGGTGCTGTCGACCAAGCCGGGCATCGCGGCACCGCCGGGCGACGTCACCGGCGAGCAAATGGACGCCGTAGCCGGGTGGTCCGAGCAGTTCGGTTTCGGCGAAATCCGCATCGCCCATGAGCAGAACATCGTCCTGCCCGACGTGCCGAAGTCGGACCTGTTCGCTCTGTGGCGCCTGGCTTGCGAGCATGGCCTCGGCAGCGCCAATGCCGGATTGCTGACTGACATCATCGCCTGTCCCGGCGGCGACTTCTGCGCCCTGGCCAACGCCAAGTCGATCCCGATTGCGCAGGGCATCCAGGCGCGCTTCGAAGACCTGGACTACCTGCATGACCTGGGCGACATCAGCCTCAACATTTCCGGATGCATGAACGCCTGCGGCCATCACCACATTGGCAACATCGGCATTCTCGGCGTCGACAAGAACGGCAGCGAGTGGTACCAGATCACCCTCGGCGGCGCCCAGGGCAAGAATAGCGCGTTGGGCAAAGTCATCGGCCCGTCCTTCAGCTCCGCCGAAGTGCCCGACGTCATCGAACGAATCATCGCCACGTTCGTGCGTTACCGCGAGAGCGAAGAAATGTTCGTCGACACCTTGCAGCGCATCGGTCTGGAGCCGTTCAAGGAAGCGGTTTATCCGAAGCTGCTGGAGGTGTCGGCATGAACAATCTGCTGCGGCTGGAGGTGGGTAAGGCGCGGATTGTCCCTGACGACCCGTGGACGTTGCTCAGGGACCCCGATGCGGGATTGCCCACAGGTCCGCTGATTCTGCCGCTTTCCCGCTGGCTGGAAGATCCGCAACAGCGCGGGGTCTGGTTGGGCCCGGACGATGAGGTGGAGTGCCTCAAGCCATGGTTTGCGCAACTGCCGCTGATTGCCCTGGATTTCCCGAGTTTCCGCGACGGACGCGCCTACAGTCAGGCGTACCTGCTGCGCACCCGACTGGGCTGGACCGGCGAATTGCGCGCGATCGGCGATGTATTGCGTGATCAGCTCAGCCACATGCGTCAATGCGGTTTTGACAGCTTTGCCGTACGCGAAGACAAGTCCGCCGAAGATGCGCTCAAGGGGTTGGCGGGCATGAGCGTGCTGTATGGGCGCTCGGTGATTGAGCCGCGCCCGCTATTTCGACGGCGATAAGAGAAGATCAAAAGATCGTAGCCTTCGGCAGCTCCTGCAGGTGGACACAGCACTGTGTAGGAGTTGCCGAAGACTGCGATCTTTTTGCTTTGGACGGTGATCCCGGTTTGATAGAGTCCGCGCCTCACAAGGAAGTCAGCAAAGAAAGGAGTCTGGTTTGAGCGCGGGCAAGAAAATTCTGGGGCTGATCGCACTGGTGCTGATGGCGGCCCTGTGGGGCAGTTACTTCTATCTGTTTCAGGAAAACCGCAATGGGCAACTCGGGGAGTCATTCGACAGTGCTGCCTGGTGCGGAACGCCACCGGCCAGTGACGTGGCGGCCCTGGGCAAGGATTGGCTGACACTGCGCATCACCAGCAATGTGCGCGGCGAATTCATGCTCTCGGGGGCGGTCATCGTGTCCGAGCGTACCTTCGATCGTTATGACCTGGGCCGCAACGAATTGCGCCTGCGCCTGGAACCACTGCAATGGTCTTACGGCGTCACGCCGATTTTCCTCGAGCAGGTCAGGGTCAAGCCCCTGAGTCGCAATCTCTCCTCACTCGACAAGAGCGCCTACGCCGAGCTTGAAACCCGGCCCATCGGCGTCCAGGGGAGGGCAGCAGCATTTCCGTTCGATAGCTATCGCTACGGCTACAAGCCGGTGCTGTACATCCTCAAGGGCAATGAACGGATTGACCTGAAATTCAAGCGCATCACCACCCACATGGAGATGTCCAACACCTTCACGCCGATTCAGAAGTACAACCGCGCCGAGTACATCAATGAGAAGAATTCACTGGTCCGCGAGGAGGATTACAAACCTTACGCGGCCTATGAGTGCGCCTTCAGCGTCGAGCGCAAAGGCTCGTTCAAGGTGATCGTGCTGCTGTTGTTGCTGGTGATCTGCCTGCCGCTGATGCACGTGTTCTATCGCGACGAGCCGGGTATCGATTTTCTGGCGACGCTGGTGAGTATCGGTGCGATCCGGGTGCTGTTGGTGGGGCCGTTGAATGACTTTCAGCTGTACAACATCGACTTCCTGTTCGGCGCCGCGATTTTGCTGGTGGGCACGGTGTCGTTGATCAAGGCGATGCGGGCCAACAATCGGCGGGAGTTGGCGGCGAAGAGTGGTTCGTCCTGGTGATTGATAGGGGAGGCCGTGTCGGCGCTATCGCTGACACGGCCTCGTAGGGTGCAGTAACGAATGAATATTGATATTTATCAGAACAAAAAGTACGGCATTGGCTATACCTGTAACACCTGTTCCCCAAACTGTTGTCCACCGCCCTACAGGAGTTACAGCATGAAGCTAGCGTTAATGATGAGCACACTGTGCATTGCCTCGATCGGCGTGGTGGGCTGCACCAGTTCCAAGGTCGAGCCGGACCAGTATTCAGGGTTCCTCAAAGATTACAGTCAGCTCAAGGAAGCCAAATCCCCCTCGGGGGCGGTAGTGATGCGCTGGGTGGATCCGAAGTTCGACATCAACAAATACAAAAGCGTGTATGTCGAACCGACCCAGATGTATCCCAAGCCCCAGCCGACCGTGAAAATCCCTCAGACCACCTTGAACGGGATTACCAGTTATTACGATCAGGCGCTCAAACGCGAGATTGGCAAATCCCTGCCTTTGGCGGCAGGCCCTGGCCCTGGTGTGATGGTGGTGCGTGCGGCCATTACCGCCGTCAGCAGCAAGACCGAAGGGCTGAAGCCTTATGAAGTGATTCCGATTGCCCTCGTCGCGGCGGCGGTCAGCACCGCGAGCGGGATTCGTGATCAGCAGACCGATCTGGCCACTGAAGCGGTGTTCCTGGATGGCGGGAACAATAAGGTGCTGGCCCAGGTGGTGCGCAAGGGCACTGGCAAACCGCTGGAAAACGAGGCTCAGGTGATGAAGGCCGATGACGTGAAAATCGTGATCGATGGCTGGGCTTCGGATTTGCATCAGTCGTTTCTGAAATTGAAATCCAAATGATGCGGTGGGGCTAAGGGCCTTTTCGCGAGTTCGCTCCTACAGTAGATCTCTGTCGCACACATAATTTGTGCTCACTGGAGATCAATTGTGGGAGCGAGCCTGCTCGCGGAGACGGTGGTCCAGTCGCAAAATCGTTCTCCGACAAACCACCGGAAAAAACCGATTCCCACTATCCCCACGTATCACCTGGCGACGGTTCTGAGCTCTGCACTCTCCTGATCCACCGTCCGGGGGCAGCAAGCCCCACTGGTAATACCTCGAGATTCCTCCCCCATGGCGGTGAAGCTTGATGGGGCGACGCTGAAATCCCGGGCGCCAACCCCACAACTGACGAACATGGACATCAGGCTGTAACCGGCTGCGCGAAGTGCAATGTGCATGGCGAAATCCTTATTGACCGAAAGTGACATTAAGGCCGGCGAACAGCGTGAATTGCGGCAAGCCTTCACCCTTGTGTTCGACGGTCCACTGCGGCTCGATGAATACATTGAGGATATTGTCCCTTGATTTCCAGACCTTGCCGGCACCCAGACCAAGGGGGATGTAATGGGTGTCATTCTTCAGGTCGAAGGTCCAGGTCGCGGTTGAGCGCAGGTACCAACCTCTCTCCAGGTTGTGAATGACAAACGGTTGCAAGGTGGCTGATTCGACATGCGGGCGGTCGTTGTCGCCTGCGAAGGAACTCTGGTATTGCACCAACGCGCCGAGCAAGCCACGGGGCGATGACTCGATCGCAATGGCCGCCAGTCCCGCTTGCCATTTGCCGGTGCCGAACTCGTCCTTATCGGCATACGGCGCAGTGATCTGCGGACCGATGCCCAGCTGCACGCCCTCGGTCTTGAGCAGGAAGATATCGAGCAGATTCAGATCACCTTCACCGATGCTGTAACTCCCACCCGAATCAGGGCGAATGCTGATCGGCGCAGTGGCGCGCAGCAATTGCGGGACGCCAATGAAATCGTTGGGCGCAAGCGGCAGCGTACCGCGCACCAGCAGGTCGTTGGTGTGGATGTTGGAGTCGTAGTATTTCGGGGTGTAGTAATCCAGCAGGTTCATCCCCGGCTCGGGGTTCAATGGATTGTTGCTTTTGCTGACCATGTCGGAATCGTCCGCCTGGACACAAACCACAGATGTTAAAGAGATCGCCAAAAAAAAGGTGCGCGCTCCTGGATGCTTCGACATGATTCGCCGGTTCCTTGGTGTCTCATTGGTCTACTCGGCACTTGGCGGCCGTTACTGCGTAATCTCTTTCCTATCAAGCCTGTAGGACATGTCTGATGGACGTTAGCAGCTGCCGACGGGTTATCCAGTCGACAGGATTAATTGGTGGGTATCTGTGCACAGCTCACCCTTGGGTGAATCCGAATAAAAGGCATCTCTTTTAGTTCGGATTAGCCTTAACGATCTGTCATTTATGACAGTTCCGCGCGAGGTGCTTTTTACTGATAGTTGCAGTGGCGGATTTCAACCCACCGTCGATTATCGAGACCAAGGCCATGACTGTTGCATTCAAATCCGTATCCGCTGTTGAAAGCCCCTGGAAACAGGCCCGACTGATCATCAATGGCAAGGAGGTGCAATGGAATGGCGCTATCGTCCTGCGCCGCGACCAGGAAAACACCGTGAGCGTGGAAGTTCCACCGTCCATCGCGAGGCAGCTCTGTTTGGGCCTGGCTGAAGATGGAGGCCTGAACATCGTGGCGTCGCCTGCTTTTAAACACTGGGTGGACCCGGTTCGTGGCCGGTTTAACTGGGCACTCACACCGAGCGAAGGCAGCAGTGCTCATGTCACCTTGGTGTTTTTGAGCAGGGAAGTAACCGAGCCCTGGCCACTCCCGTGTCGGGTTATGTCACTGACCCTGTGGGATGAGGTGAAGGTCTTGTTCAACGGAGCCGAATATGATCCGGCCGGAAGCGCTTATCCAGTGCGAGGAAACCGTTACCCCGTCCAAATACAGCCACTGGCCGGTAGTCCATCCATCAACCTCAACGCGGTCGTGGTTTGGGGAATACCCCCCACAGGACTGGACGTGACCCTCGAACCATCGCCCGGCGAATCCAAAGTCCTGGAAGCGCAAGGCGCTTCCTGGGATCTGGTGTGTGGCAACACCCGGGATGGCAAGTTTTCGATGATCGTGTATCTGGAGGACGACCCCGAAATCCGTCTTGAAATAGCGTTGGAACTGGGAAATCACGATCTTGTTTTGTATCTGACGACGATTCTCAAGGGGACCGCTGGCAATCGAATAACACTGACGACTTTTTCCCAGGTTCCGCCGTTCCGACGTGTACCCGGCGTGGCTATCCAGTGGAGTTGGCGAGGTGGAGCGCTCTTGACTGGCGTCACCAGCAACCTGGGCGCCAGCTCCGTGGAGTTTGATGCGAGGGAAGTGAACGGGCCGGTTTCAGTGGAAACCTATGTGCTTGGCCAGCCTCATTCAGCAAAAACCGTTGTAATTTGAACCTTGGTTTGTCCATAGCAGGATGATTGACGGTTTTCGGAGCGCCGGACCCCGAAAACCGTTACAGGCACTCAGCGCTTGTTCATCTGCTCACGCTGCCGCTCCTCCTGCTCCCGCAGCTCCGGCGTGAATTCGGCACCGAAATCCTCGGCCTCAAACACCTGGCGAATCTCGATTTCGGCTTCGGTACCCGGCATCGGGTTGGGGCAGCGTTTGACCCACTCGATTGCTTCGTCCTTCGACTTCACCTGCCACAGCCAGTAACCGGCGATCAGCTCTTTTGTTTCGACAAACGGGCCGTCAATCACTGTGCGTCTGTCGCCCGAAAAACGTACGCGGGCGCCCTGGCTACTCGGGTGCAAACCTTCGCCTGCCAACATGATCCCGGCCTTGACCAGTTCCTCGTTGTAATTGCCCATCGCGGTCAGCAGTTCTTTACTGGGCATCACGCCAGCCTCGGAATCCGGGCTGGCTTTGACAATGATCATGAATCGCATGGTGGTGTGTCCTCTGGATTTGAATGATTCACTGTATGGTCGATTGGTGATTTGCCAAATCGACAACGTTTCAAAAAAAACGTCGTTTTAACGGGATTCGGTCGATTAATTTTCGACATTCATTCCGTCATTAATATGTCCCGAGAAGTCGGCGACCGGCGTTCCATCGGCGAAATGCTCAGGGGGCAGTGGCTGCCTTCCTCATCGGCAAATATGTACCCGGCGCAATTGAGGCCATTAGGGGCGAGGTGATCAGCCTCTGCACGTTCCTGATTTGTGCGCCGCAATACCGCACCTACCGGATCCCCACAGGCTTTTTTCTCTGCAAGGGTTGTATCCAGTCTCTGCGACGACCCTTCACAATTTGTATCCGCCCATAGGTCGTCAGCCCGTTTCGTGGTTAACTTCGGCCTCTTCAAAATTCTCCACACCAACGTTCAGAAGGACTCCTTTCATGGCTCAAGTCACTCTTAAAGGCAACCCGGTTCAAGTCAACGGCCAACTGCCACAAGCCGGTTCCAAGGCGCCAGCCTTTTCCCTGGTTGCCGGCAATCTGTCCGACGTGACCCTGGCGAGCTTCGCCGGCAAGCGCAAAGTGCTGAACATCTTCCCAAGCGTCGACACCCCGACCTGCGCCACTTCGGTTCGCAAGTTCAACGCCCAGGCCAATGACGTCGCCAACACCGTGGTGCTGTGCATCTCTGCGGACCTGCCGTTCGCCCAGGCCCGTTTCTGCGGCGCCGAAGGCCTGGAAAACGTGCAGAACCTGTCGACCCTGCGCGGTGCCGAATTCATCGAGAACTACGGCGTTGCCATTGCCGACGGCCCACTCAAAGGCCTGACTGCCCGTGCCGTTGTGGTACTGGACGAAAACGACAACGTGCTGCACAGCGAGCTGGTCAAGGAAATCGCTGAAGAGCCAAACTACGAAGCCGCACTTGCCGTTCTGAAATAAGCAGTTCATTACAATT
Source organism: Pseudomonas sp. IT-P171 (assembly GCF_949767765.1). Classification (NCBI taxonomy): domain Bacteria; kingdom Pseudomonadati; phylum Pseudomonadota; class Gammaproteobacteria; order Pseudomonadales; family Pseudomonadaceae; genus Pseudomonas; species Pseudomonas sp. IT-P171. The sequence goes on along the minus strand of NZ_CATKQN010000060.1, from coordinate 12,684 downwards.
GTTAACGGCCTGGCCCTGTCCAGGCCGTTTTCATTTGTGCTTCAGTGTCTTAGATAAATCTCCTGTTACGTAAGCCGAAGGTAAATTGCCGGTAAAGGCGCTTTGCTAAATACCCGCCAGTGCTTATCGTTCAGCCTCCCGTAGAAGAAGCCCACGCGCCCAATGGTTGATCATTCAATGCAATCCTCCGCTTCCCGTAGTCCTCGTCGCTGGCTGTTCGGCCTGCTTGTCCTGTTGGTCATCGCTGGCCTGTGCTGGAAATTCTGGCCCGGCAGCGCTGCGCCAAAAGAAGGTGCAGGACAAAAAGCCGTGGCGGGGCATACCGGTCGTTCGGGCGGCATGCGTCCGGGTTTCGGGGGCGCGACGGGGCCGGTTCCGGTGCGTGTCGCGCCAGCGGTCAAAGGCGACTTCCCGCTGTACTACAAGGCGCTGGGCACCGTGACGGCGCTGAACACCATCAATGTGCGCAGCCGGGTGGGCGGCGAGCTGATCAAGGTGTCATTCGAAGAAGGGCAGATGGTCAAGGCCGGCGATCTGCTGGCTGAAATCGACCCGCGTCCTTACCAGAACGCCTTGCTGCAGGCCGAAGGCACCTTGCTGCAAAACCAGGCGCAACTGAAGAACGCTCAAGTCGATGTCGAACGTTATCGCGGCCTGTACCGTGAAGACAGCATCGCCAAGCAAACCCTGGACACCGCCGAAGCGCTGGTCGGCCAGTATCAGGGCACGGTCAAGACCAATCAGGCGGCGGTCAATGACGCCAAGCTCAATCTCGAATTCACCAGGATCCGCGCGCCGATTACCGGTCGTGTGGGCCTGCGTCAGCTCGACGTCGGCAACCTGGTGGCTGCCAATGACACCACGGCGCTGGCGATCATCACCCAGACTCAACCGATCAACGTTGCCTTCACCTTGCCGGAAAACAGCCTCGACGTGGTGCTGGCCCGCTATCGCAGTGGCGCCAAACTGCCCGCCGAAGCCTGGGACCGTGGCGACACCAAAATGCAAGCCACCGGTGTGTTGCAGAGCCTCGACAACCAGATCGACGTCACCACCGGCACCCTGAAATTCAAGGCTCGCTACGCAAACCGCGATCAGGCGTTGTTCCCCAATCAGTTCGTCAACGTCCACCTGCTCGCCGACACGCTCAAAGACGTGGTACTCGCGCCTTCGGCAGCCATCCAGTTTGGCACCAATGGCACGTTCGTCTATGCAATGGATGGCGACAAGAAGGTCACGATCCGTCAGTTGAAAGTCGGCGCCAGCGACGGTGAAAACACCGTAGTCACCGAAGGCCTGACCGCCGGCGATCGCGTAGTCCTCGAAGGCACCGACCGCCTGAAGGAAGGCAGTGAAGTAGAAGTGGTCAATGACACCAAGGACGTGCCGACCTCTCCGACCGGGCACCTGCAGGGCAAACCGGCGGCCAGCGCGACTGATCCGGCGACCACCGACAAGGCGAAAAAGGGCGGCGCATGAACATCTCGCGGCTGTTCATCCTTCGCCCGGTCGCCACGACCCTGAGCATGCTGGCCATTATTCTGGCCGGCGTCATTGCCTATCGGCTGTTGCCGGTGTCGGCCTTGCCCCAGGTCGATTACCCGACCATTCGCGTCATGACCCTTTATCCCGGCGCCAGCCCGGACGTCATGACCAGCGCCGTGACCGCGCCGCTCGAGCGTCAGTTCGGGCAGATGCCCGGCCTGACCCAGATGGCCTCGACCAGTTCCGGTGGCGCCTCGGTGCTGACCCTGCGGTTCAGCCTCGACATCAACATGGACGTCGCCGAGCAGCAGGTGCAGGCCGCGATCAACGCCGCGACCAATCTGCTACCCAAGGACCTGCCCGCGCCGCCGGTGTACAACAAGGTCAACCCGGCGGACACCCCGGTGCTGACCCTGGCGATCACGTCCAAGACCATGTTGCTGCCCAAGCTCAATGACCTGGTCGATACGCGCATGGCACAGAAAATCGCCCAGATCAGTGGCGTCGGCATGGTCAGCATTGCCGGCGGCCAGCGTCAGGCGGTGCGGATCAAGGTCAACCCCGAAGCCCTGGCGGCCAACGGTTTGAACCTGTCGGACGTGCGCACCTTGATCGGTGCCTCCAACGTCAACCAGCCCAAGGGCAACTTCGACGGTCCGACCCGGGTCTCGATGCTCGATGCAAACGATCAACTGACCTCGCCCAAGGATTACGCCAACCTGATCCTGGCCTACGCCAACGGTGCGCCATTGCGGCTCAAGGACGTGGCGGAAATCGTCGACGGAGCGGAGAACGAACGTCTGGCGGCGTGGGCCAACGAAAACCAGGCCGTGTTGCTGAACATCCAGCGCCAGCCCGGCGCCAACGTCATCGAAGTGGTCGACCGGATCAAGGCGTTGCTGCCGAGCATCACGGATAACCTGCCGGCCGGCCTCGACGTCACTGTGCTGACCGACCGCACCCAGACCATCCGTGCGTCCGTCACCGACGTACAACACGAATTGCTGATCGCCATCGCGCTGGTGGTGATGGTGACGTTCCTGTTCCTGCGGCGCGCCAGTGCCACGATCATTCCTTCGGTGGCCGTGCCGCTGTCGTTGATCGGCACCTTCGGCGTGATGTACCTCGCCGGTTTTTCGGTCAATAACCTGACCCTGATGGCCCTGACCATCGCCACCGGTTTTGTGGTGGACGATGCGATCGTCATGCTGGAGAACATTTCCCGGTTTATCGAAGAGGGTGACAGCCCGTTGAACGCGGCGCTCAAGGGCGCCAAGCAGATCGGCTTTACCCTGATTTCCCTGACCTTGTCGCTGATCGCTGTACTGATCCCGTTGCTGTTCATGGCCGACGTGGTGGGGCGTTTGTTCCGCGAGTTTGCGATCACGTTGGCGGTGGCGATCCTGATTTCCCTGGTCGTCTCGCTGACCCTGACACCGATGATGTGCGCGCGACTGCTCAAGCGCGAACCCAAGGAAGAAGAACAGGGCCGTTTCTACCGGGCCAGCGGTGCCACAATTGATTGGATGATCGCGGCTTACGGGCGCAAGTTAAAGTGGGTTCTCAAGCATCAACCGCTGACGTTGCTGGTGGCGATCGGCACCCTGGCGCTGACTGTATTCCTTTACATGGTCGTGCCGAAGGGGTTCTTTCCGGTGCAGGACACTGGCGTCATTCAGGGCATTTCCGAGGCGCCGCAGTCGATTTCCTTTGCAGCGATGAGCGAGCGGCAACAGGAACTGGCCAAGGTGATCCTGGCGGACCCGGCCGTAGAGAGTCTGTCTTCCTATATTGGCGTCGATGGCGATAACTCGACGTTGAACAGCGGTCGTTTGCTGATCAACCTCAAGTCCCACAGCAACCGCGATTTGAGCGCCACCGAAGTGATTGCCCGCCTGCAACCGGAACTGGACAAGCTGGTCGGCATTCGTCTGTTCATGCAGCCGGTTCAGGACCTGACCATCGAAGACCGCGTAAGCCGTACGCAGTACCAATTCAGCATGTCGTCGCCGGATTCCGAGTTGCTCAACCTGTGGAGTGGTCGTTTGGTGGAAGCACTGGCCCAACGGCCGGAGCTGACCGATGTTGCCAGTGATTTGCAGGACAAAGGGCTGCAGGTCTACCTGGTGATCGACCGTGATGCGGCGTCGCGGGTCGGGGTGTCGGTGTCGAACATTACCGACGCGCTGTACGACGCGTTCGGTCAGCGGCAGATTTCCACCATTTACACCCAGGCCAGCCAGTACCGCGTAGTGCTGCAATCGCAGTCCGGCGAGAAGATCGGCCCGGATGCGCTGAACCAGATTCACGTCAAGACCACCGATGGCGGGCAAGTGCGCCTGTCCAGCCTGGCGCACATAGAGGAACGTCAGGCGCAGCTCGCGATCACTCACATCGGCCAGTTCCCGGCGGTGATGATGTCCTTCAACCTTGCGCCCGGCGTGGCGCTGGGGCATGCGGTGGAAATCATCGAGCAAGTGCAGAAAGACATCGGCATGCCGATTGGCGTACAGACCCAGTTTCAGGGCGCGGCCGAAGCGTTCCAGGCGTCGTTGTCGAGCACGTTGCTGCTGATTCTGGCAGCGGTGGTGACCATGTACATCGTGCTCGGCGTGCTCTATGAGAGCTACATCCACCCGATCACCATTCTCTCGACCTTGCCGTCCGCGGCGGTCGGCGCCTTGCTGGCGTTGCTGTTGAGTGGCAATGACCTGGGGATGATCGCGATCATCGGCATCATCCTGCTGATCGGTATCGTGAAGAAGAACGCGATCATGATGATCGACTTCGCCCTCGACGCCGAGCGCAATCAGGGCATGGACCCGGAGACGGCGATCTATCAGGCAGCGCTGCTGCGCTTCCGGCCGATCCTGATGACCACGCTGGCGGCATTGTTCGGTGCCGTGCCGTTGATGCTGGCCACCGGTTCCGGCGCTGAGCTGCGTCAGCCCCTGGGTCTGGTGATGGTCGGTGGTTTGTTGGTCAGCCAGGTGCTGACGTTGTTCACCACACCGGTCATTTACCTCTACTTCGACCGCCTCGGTCGGCGCTGGGGCCGTCAGGCCGAGCCCGTGGAAGTGGTCGAACAGCCATGAACCTCTCCGGACCTTTCATCAAGCGCCCGGTCGCAACGATGTTGCTGAGCCTGGCGATCATGCTGCTGGGCGGGGTGAGCTTCGGCTTGCTGCCGGTGTCACCGCTGCCGCAAATGGACTTCCCGGTGATCGTGGTCCAGGCCAGTCTGCCGGGGGCGAGCCCGGAGGTGATGGCTTCGACCGTGGCTACACCACTCGAACGTTCCTTCGGCGCCATCGCCGGGGTCAACACCATGAGCAGCCGTTCCAGCCAGGGCTCGACCCGGGTGATTCTGCAGTTCGACCTTGATCGCGACATCAACGGCGCGGCGCGCGAAGTGCAAGCGGCGATCAACGCCTCGCGCAACCTGCTGCCGAGCGGGATGCGCAGCATGCCGACCTACAAGAAGGTCAACCCGTCCCAGGCGCCGATCATGGTGCTGTCGTTGACCTCGGATGTGCTGGAAAAGGGCCAGCTCTACGATTTGGCCTCGACGATCCTGTCCCAGAGCCTGTCCCAGGTGCAGGGCGTAGGTGAAGTACAGATCGGTGGCAGCTCCCTGCCGGCGGTGCGGATCGAACTCGAACCCCAGGCGCTCAACCAGTACGGCGTGGCGCTGGACGATGTGCGCAACACCGTCGCCAATGCCAACGTGCGTCGGCCGAAAGGCTCGGTCGAAGACGGTCAGCGGTTGTGGCAGGTCCAGGCCAACGATCAGCTGGAAAAAGCCAAGGACTACGAGTCGCTGATCATTCACTACAACGGCGGTGCAGCACTGCGGTTGAAGGATGTGGCCAAGGTCAGCGACGGCGTCGAGGACCGTTACAACAGCGGTTTCTTCAACAATGACGCGGCGGTCTTGCTGGTGATCAACCGTCAGGCCGGCGCCAACATCATCGAGACGGTCAACGAGATCAAGGCTCAGCTCCCGGCACTGCAAGCCGTACTGCCGGCCAGCGTCAAGCTGAACCTGGCCATGGACCGCTCGCCGGTGATCAAGGCGACCCTGCACGAAGCGGAAATGACCCTGCTGATCGCCGTGGCGCTGGTGATCCTGGTGGTGTTCCTGTTTCTCGGTAACTTCCGCGCCTCGCTGATTCCGACCCTTGCGGTACCGGTGTCGCTGGTGGGCACCTTCGCGGTGATGTACCTGTACGGATTTTCCCTGAACAACCTGTCGCTGATGGCGCTGATCCTGGCCACCGGGCTGGTGGTGGACGACGCCATCGTGGTGCTGGAGAACATCACCCGGCACATCGACGAAGGCGTGCCGCCGATGAAGGCCGCTTACCTCGGGGCGCAGGAAGTCGGTTTCACGCTGCTGTCGATGAACGTCTCGCTGGTCGCAGTGTTCCTGTCGATCCTGTTCATGGGCGGGATCATCGAAAGCCTGTTCCGTGAGTTTTCCATCACCCTGGCCGCGTCCATCGTGGTGTCGTTGGTGGTCTCGCTGACCCTGACACCGATGCTCTGCGCCCGTTGGCTGAAGCCGCATACGCCGGGTGAGGAAAACCGCCTGCAACGCTGGAGCCACCGCGCCAACGAGTGGATGGTCGCTAAATACGCCACCAGCCTGGATTGGGTGTTGCGTCACCGTCGCCTGACCTTGCTCAGCCTTATCGTGACAGTTGGCGTTAACATTGCGCTGTATGTCGTTGTTCCTAAAACATTCATGCCTCAGCAAGACACCGGTCAACTGATCGGTTTTGTGCGGGGCGACGACGGTCTGTCGTTCAGCGTCATGCAGCCGAAAATGGAAACGTTCCGCCGCGCCGTACTCAAGGATGAAGCGGTGGAAAGCGTCGCCGGCTTCATCGGTGGCACCAACGGCACCAACAACGCCTTCATGCTGGTACGCCTGAAACCGATCAAGGAGCGGGGCGTTTCTGCGCAAAAAGTCATCGAACGCCTGCGCAAGGAAATGCCCAAGGTCGCCGGCGCGCAGTTGATGCTGATGGCGGATCAGGACCTGCAATTTGGCGGCGGCCGCGAGCAGACCACCTCGCAGTATTCCTACATCCTGCAAAGCGCCGACCTTGGCGAACTGCGCCAGTGGTATCCGAAGGTGGTGACCGCGCTCAAGGCGTTGCCGGAGCTGACCGCGATTGACGCCCGTGAAGGACGCGGCGCGCAGCAGGTGACCTTGATCGTCGATCGCGACCAGGCCAAACGCCTGGGGGTCGACATGGACATGGTCACCGCCGTCCTGAACAACGCCTACAGCCAGCGACAGATTTCAACCATCTACGACAGCCTCAACCAATATCAGGTGGTGATGGAGGTCAATCCGAAGTACGCCCAGGACCCGATCACCCTCAAGCAGGTTCAGGTAATCACCGCCGATGGCGCGCGGATTCCGCTGTCGACCATCGCCCATTACGAAAACAGCCTGGAGGACGACCGTGTCAGCCACGAAGGTCAGTTCGCCTCCGAGAGCATTTCCTTCGACATGGCTGAAGGCGTGACGGTGGAGCAGGGCACTGCGGCCATCGAACGGGCGATTGCCAAGCTCGGCATGCCGGAAGACGTGATCGTGAAAATGGCCGGCACCGCCGACGCCTTCGCCGCGACCCAGAAAAGCCAGCCGTGGATGATTCTTGGCGCACTGGTGGCGGTTTATCTGGTGCTGGGTGTGTTGTATGAAAGCTACATCCATCCACTGACCATTCTCTCGACCTTGCCGTCGGCCGGGGTCGGCGCGTTGCTGTCGATCTATGCGCTGGGCGGTGAGTTCAGCCTGATCTCGTTGCTCGGGCTGTTTTTGCTGATCGGCGTGGTGAAGAAAAACGCCATTCTGATGATCGACCTCGCATTGCAACTCGAGCGGCATCAGGGCCTGGAACCGCTGGCGTCGATTCGCAGCGCTTGCCTGCAACGTCTGCGTCCGATTCTGATGACCACGCTGGCCGCGATCCTCGGTGCCTTGCCGCTGCTACTGAGCCGTGCCGAAGGTGCGGAAATGCGTCAACCACTGGGCCTGACCATCATTGGCGGGTTGATTTTCAGTCAGGTCCTGACGCTTTACACCACCCCGGTGGTTTACCTCTATCTCGACAAACTGCGCCATCGCTTCAACCACTGGCGTGGGGTGCGTACCGATGCTGCCCTGGAAACTCCGCTATGACTGACCGTTTGCTAATCAACCTGTCCGCACCGCTGATCACGGCCCGAGGCTCGCGCCTGTTGAGCCTGTCGCTGTGCGTTGCGCTGCTCAGTGCCTGCGCCATCGGCCCGGATTACCAGCGCCCGCCAACCGCTGCGCCGGTGCAGTACAAGGAAGCGGCCGGTTGGCGTCAGGCCAATCCGAGCGATTCCCTGGCCCGCGGTGCGTGGTGGGAATTGTATGGCGATCAACAATTGAATGGCCTGATCGAGAAACTCAACAGCGCCAACCAGACGGTTGCCCAGTCCGAAGCCCAATACCGTCAAGCCCAGGCGTTGGTGCGCAGTGCTCGCGGTGCGTTTTTTCCGACCGTGGACCTGACGGTCGGGAAAAACCGCTCCAGCCAGGGCACCGGCAGCAGCAGTTCGAGCCTGACCAGTTCCTCCAGTGGTATCCGCGACACCTATACCGCACAGGCAGGGGTCAGTTGGGAAGCCGACGTCTGGGGCAAGCTGCGCCGCGGGCTGGAAGCCGACACCGCCAATGCCGAGGCGAGTTTTGCCGATCTGGCGGCGATGCGGTTGAGCCAGCAGTCGGAACTGGTGCAGAACTACCTGCAATTGCGCGTGATCGATGAGCAGAAACGTCTGCTGCAAGCCACGGTCGAGGCCTATCAACGCTCGCTGAAAATGACCGAAAACCAGTACCGCGCCGGTGTTTCCGGCAAAGATGCGGTGGCCCAGGCCACCACCCAGCTCAAGAGCACCGAGGCCGAACTGGTCGATCTGATCTGGCAGCGTGCGCAGTTCGAGAACGCCATTGCCGTGCTGATCGGGTTGCCGCCGGCCGAGTTCAGCCTCGCGGAATCCGCGGATATCCCGATGCTGCCCGAGGTGCCGCTGAACCTGCCTTCGCAGTTATTGGAACGCCGCCCGGACATCGCCTCCGCCGAACGCTCGGTCATGGCCGCCAACGCTAACATCGGTGTGGCCAAGGCCGCTTATTACCCGGACCTGACGTTGAGTTTGAATGGCGGTTACAGCAGCAGCACCACTTCCAACTGGATCAGTGTGCCGAACCGCTTCTGGTCGGTCGGCCCGCAACTGGCGATGACCTTGTTCGACGGCGGCCAACGCTCGGCGGAAGTCGACCGCAGCGAAGCAGCCTACGACGAAACCGTCGCCAAGTACCGCCAGACCGTGCTCGACGGCTTCCGCGAGGTGGAGAATTATCTGGTCCAGCTCAAGGTCCTGGAGAACGAATCGGCCGTGCGTCAGCAGGCCCTGGACGCGGCGCGTGAGTCCTTGCGCCTGACCCGGAATCAGTACAAGGCCGGGTTGATCGCTTATCTGGATGTAGTGGTCGTGCAAGCCACTGCGCTGAACAACGAACGCAACATGCTGGATTTGTTGCAGAGCCGCTTGATTGCCAGCGTGCAGTTGATTGCGGCGCTGGGTGGCGGATGGGATGGCCAGCTCGACCGTAACTTGTAGGTCACTCGACAGCGCCTACAGGGCGCCCGGCGGCGCGTGGGGTGGGCTCCGGGAACGCCAATCCAACATCATCGCCAGCAATCAAACAAGCGTTTCATCGGGTTGATGGCCTTTTGCTAATTTTGTCAGTGCGTTCTTTCATGCAATCAGTACAATCGCCGGATTTGTCCCCCGAGAATGGAAGCAGTACGGCGGGTCGTCACGAGAAGTCCCATGCTCATCGGTAGCTATTCCCCCACGCTGGTTATCATCTCGCTTTTTGTGGCGATTCTCGCGTCCTACACCGCGCTCGACATGACCGGGCGCATCGCCACGGCCAAAGGGCGTGCCGTGCATTTGTGGACGGCCGGCGGCGCTTTGGCGATGGGCATCGGCGTGTGGTCGATGCATTTCATCGGCATGCTCGCGTTTGAACTGCCGATTGACCTCGGCTACGACGTTACCCTGACGGCCCTGTCGCTGCTGACCGCCATTCTGTCCTGCGGCTTTGCCCTGTGGCTGGTCAGCCAGCCACAACTGCCGGGCTGGCAACTGGCGTTCGGGGCGCTGGTGATGGGGGCTGGCATCAGCGCCATGCACTACACCGGCATGGCGGCCATGCGCATGCAACCGGGTATCGATTACGACCCGACATTGTTCGGCGCCTCTTTGCTCATCGCCGTCGGCGCCTCGGGCGCTGCATTATGGATCGCCTTCCGCCTGCGCCGGCACACGCCTTCTGTCAGCCTGCTTCGAGGCGGCGCGGCGGTGATCATGGGCATTGCCATTGTCGGTATGCACTACACCGCCATGGCCGCTGCGCGTTTTCCAGACGGCAGTTTTTGTGGCGCGGCGATCAACGGTTTGAACGGCAAGGGCCTGGACAGCCTGGTACTGATCACTACGATGGCGGTGCTGAGCATTGCCTTGCTCACCTCGATTCTCGATGCGCGCCTGGAGGCTCGCACCGCCGAGCTGGCCCATTCGCTGACAGAGGCTAATCGCGAACTCACCCAACTGGCGCTGCACGACACCCTGACCGGTCTGCCAAATCGGGTGTTGCTGGCTGACCGTATCGACCAGGCCATGTCGAGAGTGCAGGAGCAAGGCGGTTGTTTTGCCTTGATGTTCATCGATCTGGACGGTTTCAAGCCGGTCAATGATGCATTCGGCCATCACATGGGGGACCAGTTGCTGCGCGAAGTCGCACTGCGCCTGCGTGAGGACTTGCGTAGCCAGGACACGCTGGCGCGGATTGGTGGCGATGAGTTCGTGCTGTTGGTGCAACTGGCTGATGAACATGACGCACTGAATCTGGCGGCGCGGCAAGTCGGGCTGATCGCGCGCTCGTTTCGCGTTGCTGAACATGATTTGCAAATATCCGCCAGTGTCGGCATCGCCCTTTATCCGGGAAACGGCCAGACCTGCGAAGAACTGCTGATGAACGCCGACGCGGCGATGTATCACGCCAAGGGCGCGGGCAAAAACGGCTACAGCTTCTTCGACGTCTCGATGAACAGCAACGCGCGCAAACAGCTGCAATTGCTGCAAGACCTGCGCAATGCAGTGGAACAGCAAGAATTCTGCCTCTACTACCAGCCAAAATTCGATGCCGGCAACGGCCGGCCTGTCGGCGCCGAGGCGTTGTTGCGCTGGGTGCACCCGACGCAGGGCATGCTGCTGCCGGACAAGTTCATCGAACTGGCGGAGAAGACCGGCCTGATCATCCCGATCGGCGATTGGGTGCTCAACGAAGCCTGCCGGCAAATGCGCGAATGGTACGTGCTCGGTTACACCGACTGGCGCATCGCCGTGAATCTGTCGGCTTTGCAGTTCTGCCACGCTGGCCTGGTCCAGAGTGTCGCCAAGGCGTTGGCTACGCATCATTTGCCGGCCAACAGCCTGACCCTGGAAATCACCGAAACCACCGCCATGAGCGATGCCGATGCGAGCATGATGGTGCTTAACGAACTCTCGGAGATGGGTGTCGACCTGTCGATTGATGATTTTGGTACTGGCTATTCGAGCCTGATGTACCTCAAGCGCTTGCCGGCCAACGAACTGAAAATCGACCGGGGGTTTGTTCGCGACCTGGAACGGGACAGCGACGACGCAGCCATCGTTTCCGCCATCGTCGCCCTCGGCCAGGCGCTGGATTTGCGCATCGTTGCCGAAGGCGTGGAAACCGATGTGCAGCAGGATTTCCTGACTCAACTCGGTTGCGACTCGTTGCAGGGCTATCTGTTGGGGCATCCGCTGCCGGCGGAGCGCTTCATGGTGGATATTCTTCGCGGGGAGCGGTTGGCGGTAAGTTGACCCCTCTGTGGCGAGGGAGCAAGCTCCCTCGCCACAGGACAACCACAGACCCCATGCAAAACCCGCCAATGGCGGTTATTCTTGGCCCCGACTGCAAACGCTTTAACGGGGGAAACGCTCGCATGGACAAAGTCATCGTCATCACCGGCGGCAGCCGCGGCATCGGCGCCGCCACAGCCTTGTTGGCCGCCGCACAGGGCTATCGGATCTGCATCAACTATCAATCCGACGAAGAGGCGGCGCACCGCGTGCTTGAGCAAGTACGCGCCCTCGGTGCCCAGGCCATCGCGGTACGAGCCGACGTCAGTATCGAAGACGAAGTGATCGGGCTGTTCAACCGCGTTGACGCCGAACTGGGCCGGGTGACCGCGCTGGTCAATAATGCCGGGACCGTGGGGCACAAATCCCGCGTCGACGAAATGTCCGAGTTCCGCATTCTCAAAACCCTCAAGACCAACGTCCTGGCGCCGATCCTCTGCGCCAAGCACGCCGTGCTGCGCATGTCGCCGAAACACGGCGGGCAGGGCGGCAGTATCGTCAACGTATCTTCGGTCGCCTCGCGCCTGGGAGCGCCAAATGAGTACGTGGATTACGCGTCGTCCAAAGGCGCGCTCGACACGTTTACCATCGGCCTGTCCAAGGAAGTGGCGGGCGAAGGCATTCGGGTCAATGCCGTGCGCCCCGGTTACATCTACACCGATTTCCATGCGCTGAGCGGCGATCCGGACCGGGTCAGCAAACTGGAATCGGCGATCCCGATGGCGCGCGGGGGCCGGCCGGATGAAGTGGCTGAGGCGATTGTGTGGTTGTTGTCGGACAAGGCTTCTTACGCGACCGGCACGTTTGTTGATCTTGGTGGTGGGCGCTGAATGGCTGTCTACTGTCATTTGTGACAGTAGACGTCGATAGCTCGCGCACCTAAATTACGAGTGGCCTCTCATCGGTGAGCGCCACGACTTGTTCAACCATACGCCATCAATCAGTGTCATTGAGCCCCGCGGTTTACTTGTCCGTGCCCTGGCCTATTATCGACGCGTCGCCGGCGAAGCGGTGGTGACGCGAGTCACGCACCAGCTTTATGACGCGGCGAGTCGGCTCACTGAACAGCGCGATCCTCGCTTGTTTGCCCTGGCGCAGTCCGGCGTCGCGGTGCCGCCGAATCTGGTCAGCATCCCAAGCCTTTCCGGCCAGCCACTGTGCAGCGACAGTGTCGATGCCGGCTGGCAGGTGAGT
>NZ_CATKQN010000059.1:0-294536 GCF_949767765.1 Pseudomonas sp. IT-P171 | reverse complement strand
CCCTCACCACAAAAGCCCACTGCTACAGGGTTTACCTACTCAGCTAAAAATCTTCTTGAAGAACGCCTGCATGTCCGCCCACGACTTTTCATCCGCGGCCTTGTTGTAACCAATATCCGGACCGCCATGATCGCCATGGCCCAGGCGATCCGCGTCCGGGTTGCTGAACCCGTGCTTGGCCCCCTCAAGGCTGACGAATTGGTAATCGGCCCCGGCCTTGTCCATCTCGGCCTTGAACGCCGCCACGTTATCTGCCGTGACCATGCTGTCCAGCGCCCCGTGCTCGACCAGGATTTTTGCCTTCACGCTGCCCGGGGTCGCCGGCGCTTTTGTCGCCAGCGCGCCGTGGAAACTCACGACGCCCGCCAGTGGCAAGCCTTGACGTGCCGCATTCAGTACCACCGCGCCGCCAAAGCAATAACCAATGGCAGCCACTTTGTCCGGATCGGTTTGCGCCTGTTTCTTCAACAGATCGAGCCCGGCCTGAAAGCGGGCGCTGGACGCAGCGCTGTCTTTCAACGCGGCCTGCATGAACGCCATGGCGTCCTTGGGATGTTCGGTGTTCTTGCCGTCGCCGTACATGTCGATGGCCAGCGCGCTGTAACCCAAACCGGCCAGATCACGGGCGCGACGCTTGGTGTAGTCGTTGAGCCCCCACCACTCGTGCACCACCACCACGCCCGGGCGTGGGCCTTTGATCGCGTCGTCGTAGGCGTAATAACCGATCAGCTTCGTGCCGTCGGGGCTCTGATAAGGAATCTCCAGAGTCTTGATAGCGGCCTGACTGAGCCCGCTCAAGGCCAGTAACAGCAAAGCGAGGAATACGCGCATCGTCGGATCTCCTGCAGAAAGTGGTTAAAACAGCCGGTGCGATTCGGTTCAGCTCAGGTTCAGAGTGCGTTCAGGGGGAGTTCAGGGCCAGGTGAGTAACCTTGCGCCATACCCGAAAAGCACAAGCGCATGAGGAAACTTCCCGATGACTACCTTCAAGAAACTGCTTCTGGCTTTCACCGTCTTGGGTGCAAGCGTAGCCGCCCACGCGGCGGACGATAACTTTGCCAGCCTTACTTTTGGACAGACCAGCGACAAGGTCAAAAAGTCCAACGCCCTGAACACCAACCTCAACAACCCGAACGCCGACGGCGTGATCGGCAAGGACAATACCTGGGGATTGCGTCTGGGCCAGCAAAACAGCCAGGGCCGCTACTACGCCACTTACGACAACGTGTCGGGCTCGCACAATGGCATTAAACTGCGTCAGGAAAACCTGCTGGGCAGCTACGATCTGTTCTATCCGGTAGGCGGCAGCACCCAACTGTTTGGCGGCGCCACGGCCGGTCTGACCAAACTGACCCAGGATTCCCCAGGCTTCAGCCGCGACAGCGACATCGGTTACGCCGTCGGCGGCCAATTGGGTGTGTTGCAACAGGTTTCGCAAAACACCTCGGTCGAACTGGGTTACCGTTACCTGCGCAGCAATGCCAGCACCGAGATGAGCGAGCGCGGTGGCAGCAAACAGGGCTCGCTGGACCTGACCAGCAGCGCCCAGACATACCTGTCCGCCAACTACGCTTTCTGAGAGGCATTGCCAGTCAGATAAGCGCAATTCATGTGGGGGCGGGCTTGCCCGCTCCCACATATTCCGCGGCTTAACTGCCTGACGAAACCAGCTGTTGGAGATATCGATTTGCGTAGGAGAGCGTCATGAAACTGCTGGTCGTCGAAGATGAAGCGCTGTTGCGCCATCACCTGCAAACCCGCCTGACGGACAGTGGCCACGTGGTCGAGTCCGTGGCCAACGCCGAAGAGGCGCTGTACCAGACCGAGCAGTTCAACCATGACCTGGCGGTGATCGACCTCGGTTTGCCGGGCATGGGTGGGCTCGATTTGATCCGCCAATTGCGTTCACGGGGCAAGGCCTTCCCGATCCTGATCCTCACCGCGCGCGGCAACTGGCAGGACAAAGTCGAAGGCCTGGCCGCCGGTGCCGACGATTACGTGGTCAAGCCGTTCCAGTTCGAGGAGCTGGATGCGCGCCTGAATGCCTTGTTGCGCCGCTCCAGCGGCTTCACCCAGTCGACCATCGTCGCCGGGCCGTTGCTGCTTGACCTCAACCGCAAACAGGCGTCCCTCGACGAACAGCCGCTGGCGCTGACCGCGTATGAGTACCGGATTCTCGAGTACCTGATGCGTCACCACCAGCAAGTGGTGGCCAAGGACCGCTTGATGGAACAGCTCTACCCGGACGACGACGAGCGCGATCCGAACGTGATCGAAGTGCTGGTCGGCCGTCTGCGCCGCAAACTCGAGGGGCCGGCCGGATTCAAGCCGATCGACACCGTGCGAGGCCTCGGCTACCTGTTCAATGAGCGCTGCACTTGATTCGTTCTCTTCGTGTCCGTTTGATGCTTGCCGCCACCCTGTTGGCGGTGTTGTTCATGCTGGCGTTGTTGCCGGCGATGCAGGGCGCGTTCAGTCTCGCGTTGCAGGATTCCATCGAGCAACGCCTGGCGTCGGACGTCACCACGCTGATCTCCGCCGCCCGGGTCGAGGGCAATCACCTGCAGATGCCGGCGCAGTTGCCCGATGAGCGCTTCAACCTCACCGACAGCCGTTTGCTCGGCTACATCTATGACCGCGAAGGGCACCTGGTGTGGCGCTCGAAGGGTACTCGGGAAGAGAACATCAATTACAAACCGCGTTATGACGGGCGCGGTAACGAGTTCGCGAGGATCAGAGAAGCCGACGGTCAGGAATTCTTCGTCTATGACGTCGAAGTCAAACTGCTCGGCGGCAAAAGTGCGGCGTTCAGCATCGTTGCGCTGCAACCGGTGCGCGAGTACGAAGTCACCCTCGAGGGGCTGCGGGAAAATCTTTACCTCGGCTTCGGCGCCGCGCTGCTGGTGCTGCTCGCCTTGCTGTGGATCGGCCTGACCTGGGGTTTGCAGGCGCTGCGTCGGCTCAGCCAGGAACTCGACGAAATCGAAAGCGGCACCCGCGAAAGCCTCAGCGAACAGCACCCGCGGGAACTGCTGCGCCTGACCGGCTCCCTCAACCGCTTGCTGCACAGCGAGCGTGAACAACGCAGCCGTTATCGCGATTCCCTCGACGATCTGGCCCACAGCCTGAAAACCCCGTTGACCGTGTTGCAGGGGGTTAGCGAGGACATGGCGCAGCGCCCGGAGGATCGTGATCAGGCCTGGGTGCTGCAAACCCAGATCGAGCGTATGAGCCAACAGATCAGCTATCAGTTGCAGCGCGCCAGCCTGCGCAAAAGCGGTCTGGTGCGCCATCAGGTGCGGCTGCGGCCGGTGCTGCAAAGCCTCTGCGATACGCTGGACAAGGTCTACCGCGACAAGCGCGTGCGGGTGGCCTTCGATCTTCCGGAACACTGTTATGTGCCGATCGAGCAGGGTGCCTTGCTGGAAATGCTGGGCAACTTGCTGGAGAACGCCTATCGCCTGTGCCTCGGCGAAGTGCGCATCAGCGTGCGCGAAACCTTGAGCGGGATCGAGTTGTGCGTCGAGGACGACGGGCCGGGTGTGCCGCCGGATCAGCGTGCGCGGATTCTGCAGCGCGGCGAGCGGCTGGACCGTCAGCATCCGGGGCAGGGGATCGGGTTGGCGGTGGTCAAGGACATCATCGAGAGCTACAACGCCAAGTTGACCCTGGGTGATTCACCCATGGGCGGTGCAGCGTTCCGGATTCATTTTCCGGTGGCTTGACCTGAATTCATTAGTGTTCTTTCGGGCCTCTTCGCGGGCAAGCCCGCGTGAGGCCCGTAAATTCACTACAAAAAATCAGCTCTCCTGGGCGCGATAAGCCCCCGGTGTCAGCCCGGTCCACTTCTTGAACGCCCGGTGAAACGCCGAAGGCTCGGAAAACCCCAACTGCTCGGCGATCTGCTGCAACGACAGGTCCGCACGACCCAAGTGATAAATCGCGATGTCCCGGCGCAACTGATCCTTCAACTCCTGAAAACTCGAGCCCTCTTCACGCAAATGCCGACGCAGCGTCTGCGGGCTGATGTGCAGATGGGCGGCCACCGTTTCCAGGTCCGGCCAGCGAGCGCTGTCGCGGCTGAGCAAGCGGCGCAACTGACTGCTCAGGCTGTCTCCGTCGTCGGGGCGCGACAACAGGTCGGCGGGTGAGCGTTCGAGGAAATGCTTGAGGGTGCGCTCGTCCTGCAACAACGGCATATGCAGGTAGCGACTGTGGAATACCAGGCTGCTCTGCGCCGCCGAAAATTCCATCGGGCAGGGGAACAGCAAGTCGTATTCGGCGCCGTGCGCGGGTCGCGGGTAACTGAACGTCGCCTGCTCCAGCCGGATGCGCTGGCCGATCAGCCAGCTGCCGAGGCGATGCCAGACCATCAACTGGCTCTCGGTGAGGAAATGGTCCGGGTCGCAAAACTGCGAATCGTCGAGGCTCAGGCGGATCATTTCGTCTTCGCGGGTCAGGGCCAGACGTGGACCACCGGGGAATAGGCTGTAAAACAGTAAGCCGCGATGCAGTGCCCTATCGAGATTGCGGCAGTGAATCAGCGCATGGCACATCATCGCGAAACTGCCGGTTTTACTCGGGACCGGCCCGAAGCCGAGGTACTCGTCGTCGAGTGCCAGCCACAATCCCTGGATCAAACGGGTGAACTGCTCAGGCGCAATGCGCGCACGCGGTTCTTCCAGCAACTCGGGGCTGATACCGAGTTGTTGCAACAGGTTTGAACAATCATGACCCAGCCGACGCGCGCCACCGAGGGCGGCACGGGCGAAATGACTGGCAATGGTGCGTTCGCGCATAGAAGGCAGGTCCGTCTATTGAACGACGGATGGTAGTCGTCGGGTCCGGCAATGGACAAGGCGGATATCCGCCAAATTGCAGGACGAGGTTGGGCGGATGGGCGGAAATCCGCCACTGTTGTTTAGCGAATCTATAACGCGTTGAACCTGTAACCCCTGATGTCAAAGGCTTGCGGTTGTTTTGGCCAAGGTGGCACGCCACTTGCGATACAACGAGCAGAAGCCTGCCGTTGCGCAGCTCGACAAAACAAATCCCTCCAGTGCAGGAGGGTTCGCAAATGAGGGCTCGTTGACAACAGATGGATGTTGTCTCGGGACACTCTTGAGGAACTTTGCAATGACGACTCGTCAGCCACTGTACAAATCCCTGTATTTCCAGGTGATCGTTGCCATCGCCATCGGCATCCTGCTTGGTCACTTCTACCCGCAGACCGGTGTGGCCCTCAAGCCGCTGGGTGACGGGTTCATCAAACTGATCAAAATGGTCATCGCGCCAATCATCTTCTGTACGGTCGTCAGCGGTATCGCCGGCATGCAGAACATGAAATCGGTCGGCAAGACCGGCGGTTATGCGCTGTTGTACTTCGAAATCGTTTCCACTATCGCCTTGCTGATCGGTCTGGTCGTGGTCAACGTCGTGCAACCGGGCGCCGGCATGCACATCGACGTAACGACTCTGGACACCAGCAAAATCGCTGGCTTCATCTCGGCCGGTAAAGACCAGAGCATCGTCGCCTTTATCCTCAATGTGATCCCGAACACCATCGTCGGCGCTTTCGCCAACGGCGATATCCTGCAAGTTCTGATGTTCTCGGTGATCTTCGGTTTCGCCCTGCATCGCCTGGGTGCATACGGCAAGCCGGTCCTGGACTTTATCGATCGCTTCGCTCACGTGATGTTCAACATCATCAACATGATCATGAAGCTCGCGCCGGTCGGTGCCTTCGGTGCCATGGCCTTCACCATTGGTGCTTACGGTGTGGGCTCGCTGGTACAGCTTGGTCAACTGATGATCTGCTTCTACATCACCTGCGTCCTGTTCGTGCTCGTCGTACTGGGCGGCATCTGCCGCGCACACGGCTTCAGCGTGATCAAATTGATTCGCTACATCCGTGAAGAACTGCTGATCGTGCTGGGTACTTCGTCTTCAGAATCGGCTTTGCCACGCATGCTGATCAAGATGGAACGCCTGGGTGCACAGAAATCCGTTGTGGGTCTGGTGATTCCTACGGGTTATTCGTTCAACCTCGACGGTACTTCGATCTACCTGACCATGGCCGCTGTGTTCATCGCTCAGGCGACCGACACCCATATGGACATCACCCACCAGATCACCCTGTTGCTGGTGCTGTTGCTGTCCTCCAAAGGTGCTGCGGGCGTAACCGGCAGCGGCTTCATCGTGCTGGCCGCCACCCTGTCCGCCGTTGGCCACCTGCCGGTTGCCGGCCTGGCGCTGATCCTTGGTATCGACCGCTTCATGTCCGAAGCCCGTGCACTGACCAACCTGGTTGGTAACGCTGTTGCGACCCTGGTCGTGGCCAAGTGGGTGAACGAGCTGGACGAAGACAAGCTGCAAGTAGAGCTGGCTTCCGGTGGTCGCGGTATCTCCGACACTCGTGAAGAAGACGACCTGGGCGTGGCCGAAGGCCCAACCCCAAGCAACGTCAAGTAACACGCGTTGTCATGAAGAAACCCGCTTCGGCGGGTTTTTTCATGCCTGCGATTTGAGCGTAACGGTCACAGTTGCTGACACATCAGGTGATTGCTGCAATCGCGTTGCCTGCCTAGGCTGGAAGCATCGTTCACGGAGATCGCTCATGCTCGGCCCACTGGCATCACTCAAGGTTCTGGATTTCTCGACACTGCTGCCGGGGCCGTTTGCCTCGCTGTTACTGGCCGACATGGGCGCCGAGGTGTTGCGCATCGAATCGCCGACCCGCATGGACCTGCTGCGTGTGCTGCCGCCCCATGACCAGGGCGTGTCGGCCAGTCACGCCTACCTCAATCGCAACAAACGCAGCCTCGCACTGGACCTCAAGCAGCCCGAGGCGCTGGAGATCATCAAGCAGTTGTTGCAGGACTACGACATTGTCCTGGAACAGTTCCGCCCCGGCGTCATGGAACGCCTGGGTCTGGGCTATGAAGCGCTGAAGGCGATCAATCCGAAGCTGATCTACGTGTCGATCACCGGTTACGGGCAAACCGGCCCCTACAAGGACCGCGCCGGCCACGACATCAATTACCTGGCGCTGTCGGGGCTGGCGAGCTACACCGGCCGCGTCGAGAACGGTCCGTTACCCTTGGGCATGCAGGTGGCGGATGTCGCCGGTGGCTCGTTGCACGGCGTGATAGGCCTGCTGGCAGCGGTGATCGCCCGGCAGCAGAGCGGGTTGGGGCAACATCTGGATGTGAGCATGACCGACTGCGCGTTCAGCCTGAACGCCATGGCCGGTGCAGGTTATCTGGCCTGCGGCGAGGAGCCGGGCAGGGAAGATCAGATGCTCAATGGCGGCAGCTTTTACGATTATTACCGGTCGCGGGATGGCCGCTGGTTATCGGTGGGCAGTCTGGAGCCGGCCTTCATGAAACAGCTGTGCACGGCGTTGGGGCTTGAGGAGTTGGCGGCCCTGGGCTTGTCGCCTCAACCTGCCCAGCAAAAGAAGCTCAAGGACGCGCTGAAGACCGAATTCGAGAAACACGATTTTGCCGAGTTGTGTGCGCTGTTTTCCGAAATGGACGCGTGCGTCGAGCCGGTGTTGACCTTGAGCGAAGCGGTCCGGCATCCGCAGTTGAGCGCTCGGGACGTGGTGACCGAGGTGCCGCGGGGGGACGGGACAAGCCAGGCGCAGATGGCGTGTCCGTTGAAATTTTCGGACGGGTTGCCCGAGCCTCGGCATATGGGTGCGGCGCTGGGGCAGCATACGGATCAGGTGTTGGGGGAGTTGGGATTGGGTGCTGAGCGGATTGCCGAGTTGCGGCGTGCCAAGGTGATTCTTTAGTGACTGTAAGGCCGCCATCGCCAGCAGGCTGGCTCCCACAATGGATCTATGGCGTATCAATGATTCCCTGTGGGAGCCAGCCTGCTGGCGATGAGGTCGGCCCAAACACCACAAATCCAGCTACTCGACCCGCATCTCTCCACTGAACACCAACGTGTTCCGGCATCGGCGGCACAAATACCGCCGCCCCTGTCGCACCAGGCTGTGCCGCTGCGCCGAAAACGGAAAATCACTGCCGGCGCACGGGCACCTGTAGATATAGCGGGTCACGCTGCGACGCTTGACGTCATAGGTGTGGCAACGATTGGGCGGCAATTCATACACGCCGCGCATGATCAGTTGCCATTCCTCACCGTGAGGCTGAATACGATCGCCAAACAGTTGATGAGCAATCAGGTGTGCGACCTCATGGGCCACGGTCTGTTTGAGGAAGTCTTCGGTGTTTTCCCGGTACAACTGCGGATTGAAGCGCAGCAGGTTCTCGTGCAGATGCGCGACGCCGGCTTTCTGCCCGCGCAGCTTGAGGCTCACCACGGGGCGTTTGAAGGTTCGTTTGAAAAAGGATTCGGCTTGTTGGAAACAGTCTTCGACGCGGGTATTGAGTTGCTCGGGCATGCTTGATGGATCTCCAGAGACGTCGAGTATGCCGCAACCTTCGTGGCTTGCGAATCGCTCAGGTGCCGAGTGGTCGTTCCCCCCACGCATTAGAAGGCCGCCTTGCGGCGGCCTGAGTTGGCAGATCTTGTTTTTGGGTGGTGTGTTGCTAATTCGTATAGACCGGCCCCACGCCGAGTCCCCAGACAATCACCGTGAACGCCATAATGGCCACCAGCACCACCAGCCCTACGGCGAGCACCGAACTCGAAAACAGGAATCCCTCGTCCGATGGAATGTTCATGAAAGTGGGTAGCCCCACATACAGCAGGTACACCGTGTAGCAGATGGCCGCCGTTCCGACGATCATCCCCAGCCACATGTGTGGGTAAAGCGCCGCGAGGCCGCCAATGAACAGCGGGGTCGCGGTATAGGTCGCAAACGCAACGCAACGGGCCAGGCTCGGATTGGCGTCATAGGTGCGCGCCATCCAGTGGATGAACGCACCCATCACGGCAACGCCGCCGAGCATCGCCAGGTACGACATGATCGTCATCCATAGCGCGCTTTCTGTCGTCAACATCACCGGCGCTCGATTGCCGATGACCCAGCCGACCTGTGTGGTGCCGATAAACGCCGACACGGCGGGGATCGCCGCCAGAATCAGCGTGTGGGTCAGGTACATGTGGCTGATGCTTTCCTCTTGGTCGCCACGGATTTCTTTCCATTCCTGGTCGGGGTGGGTGAAGAGCCCCACTACGTGATGGATCATGCCAGTCACTCCTCTTGTTTTTACCGTCGCCCCCCAGCGGAGCGCCTACAGGCCAAAGTGGCCAAGTAAGTAAAGGTCTGGATATGTGTGCGACCTTATGTCGCAGTATAGAAAGGAGTTACTTGCAATAGTGCAGAGGCGTTAGAGCAAATCGCGCTGTAAACACAGCTGTTAATTGCCGCTGGGACTTGTACACCCTCCTGTGGCGAGGGAGCTTGCTCCCGCTCGGCTGCGCAGCAGTCGCAAAAACAGCCGACGCGGTATACCTGACACAACGAGGGTGGATGGTTTGGAGCCGCTGCGCGACCCGGCGGGAGCAAGCTCCCTCACCACAGAGGGGTATGCTGGGTTCAGGCTATTCGCCGAAAGCGGGTTTTTGCGTAAAATGCCGGCCTTTCGTCACACCTCACGGATTTCGCGTCATGGGCACTCTCACGGTCAACCAGAACAAACTGCAAAAGCGCCTTCGCCGTCAGGCCGGTGAGGCCGTTGCCGATTTCAACATGATTGAAGACGGCGACAAGGTCATGGTCTGCCTGTCCGGTGGCAAGGACAGCTACACCATGCTCGATGTGCTGATGCATTTGCAGAAGGTCGCGCCGATCAGGTTCGAGATCGTCGCCGTGAACATGGACCAGAAGCAGCCGGGTTTCCCTGAAGACGTGCTGCCGGCTTATCTCAAGACCCTGGGCATCGAATACCACATCGTCGAGAAAGACACTTACTCGGTGGTCAAGGAGCTGATCCCGGAAGGCAAGACCACCTGTTCGCTGTGCTCACGCCTGCGTCGTGGCACGCTCTACACCTTTGCCGATGAAATCGGCGCGACCAAAATGGCCCTCGGTCATCATCGCGACGACATCGTCGAGACGTTCTTCCTCAACATGTTCTTCAACGGCTCGCTCAAGGCCATGCCGCCGAAGCTGCGTGCCGACGACGGCCGCAACGTGGTGATCCGCCCGCTGGCCTACTGCAACGAAAAAGACATTCAGGCCTACTCGGACTTCAAGCAGTTCCCGATCATCCCGTGCAACCTCTGCGGTTCTCAGGAAAACCTGCAGCGTCAGGTGGTCAAGGAAATGCTGCAGGACTGGGAGCGCAAGACGCCGGGCCGTACCGAAAGCATATTCCGCAGCCTGCAGAATGTGATCCCGTCGCAACTGGCGGACCGCAACCTGTTCGACTTCACCAGCCTCAAGATCGATGAAACGGCGGCTTCGCGCTTCGTCAACGTTTTAAACCTCTAAACACAATCATTGTGGGAGCCAGCCTGCTGGCGAGAGCGGTGGGGCAGACGTTGACTGTCCCGCCGCCATCGCCAGCAGGCTGGCTCCCACAAGTGGTCTATTTACTTACTCGTCAGGAGAGGGCATGCGCGATTACAAGTGGCTGCACGAATACTGTCTGAACCGCTTCGGTTCAGCAGCTGAACTGGAAGCCCATCTGCCCGTTCCCAAGACCGCGGCGCAATTGCGCAAGATCAGCGACGACCGCTACCTCTCGACCATGGCGCTGCGCGTGTTCCGCGCCGGGCTCAAGCACAGCCTGGTGGACGCCAAGTGGCCGGCCTTCGAAGAAGTGTTCTTCAAGTTCGACCCGGAAAAAGTCGTGCTGATGAGCGCCGAACACCTTGAACGCCTGATGCAGGACGCGCGAATCATCCGCCACCTCGGCAAACTCAAGAGCGTGCCGCGCAATGCGCAGTTCGTGCTGGACGTGGCGCATGAGCAGGGCAGCTTTGGCGCGTTGATCGCTGATTGGCCGGTGATGGATATCGTCGGGTTGTGGACGTACCTGAAAAAACGCGGGCATCAACTGGGTGGGTTGTCGGCACCGCGGTTCTTGCGGATGGTCGGCAAGGACACGTTTGTGCCGAGCTACGATGTGGTGGCGGCGTTGAACGCGCAGAAGATCGTCGACAAGGTACCGACCAGCCTGCGGGACCTGGCGACGGTGCAGGGGGTGTTCAATCAGTGGCATGAGGAAAGCGGTGGGCGGCCGATGAGCCAGATTTCAATGATGCTGGCTTACACCGTCAATCATTGATACCGAGTTGTTGCCATCGCCAGCAGGCTGGCGCCCACAGGGGACTTGTGTACGCCACAGATCCAATGTGGGAGCCCGCCTGCTGGCGATTGCTATCTGTCAGGCGGCGGAGGTCTCGCCTTCACCCGCCAACTTGCGGTTCAACTGAAACCGCCACCGCACATACAGCAGCGCCGAACAAAACACCGCCAGGCTCGCGCCCATCTCCAGCAAGCCGAACAGCTGTCGGTTCGGGTCATACGCGGCCAGTGCGCCCTTGATGAAATACAGGTTCACCACAAAGCACATCCACGAATGCCCGCGCGCGCTGCCGATGATCATCCCCGGCGCCAGCAACAGCAGCGGCACCAGTTCGATCAGCAAAATCACCCACGGTCGCGCGCCATGCAGGTCAGCGACCATCAGGTAGTAGACGCAGAGCAATCCCACCAGACCGAAGTAGCACAGCAGATTGATGACGCGCATCGCCCGAACCCGTGGTTCGAGCCATTCAATGGAAGGCAGCACCTTCGGCTTTTTGGCCATGTCAGCCCACCAACTTTTGCGCAGTCTTCGCCAGCCGCAGACCCAAGGCCCGGCACAGCGCCACTTCATGTTCATTCAAACCGAGTTTGCCATCGGCGCCGGCGTGATGACTGGCGCCGTACGGCGTGCCGCCGCCACGGGTTTCCAGCAGCGCGGATTCGCTGTAAGGCAGGCCGGTGATCAGCATGCCGTGGTGCAGCAACGGCAGCATCATCGACAACAGCGTGGTTTCCTGGCCGCCATGCAGGCTCGCGGTGGAGGTGAACACACCGGCCGGTTTGCCCACCAGGGCACCGGTCAGCCACAGGTTGCTGGTGCCGTCGAGGAAATACTTGAGCGGTGCAGCCATGTTGCCGAAGCGCGTCGGACTGCCAAGGGCCAGGCCGGCGCAGTTTTTCAGGTCGTCGAGGCTGGCGTACAGTGCGCCTTCGTCCGGAATGTCCGGTGACACCGCTTCGCATTCGGTGGAGATTGCCGGCACGG
The DNA here is from genome assembly GCF_949767765.1 of Pseudomonas sp. IT-P171. NCBI lineage: Bacteria > Pseudomonadati > Pseudomonadota > Gammaproteobacteria > Pseudomonadales > Pseudomonadaceae > Pseudomonas > Pseudomonas sp. IT-P171. The sequence continues at coordinate 282,318 of NZ_CATKQN010000059.1, read as the reverse complement.
TGCGCAGGCGCGCTTCCATCCCGGCCTGCTCGACACCACGGGCGATCTGCCGGGCCATTTCATTGGTCGAGCCGCTGCGGCTGTAATACAGAACCAGAATGTACGGCGCGCTCACGGCAGCAACTCCAGCACGTTCTCCGGCGGACGGCCGATGATGGCTTTGTCGCCGACTTCGAGAATCGGCCGCTCCATGAGTTTCGGGTGTGCAGCGATGGCGGCGATCAATTGCGCCTCGCTCAGGCTGGCGTCGGCGAGGTTGAGGGTTTTGTACTCGTCCTCACCCGTGCGCAGCAGTTGCCGGGCGTTGAGGCCGAGCTTTTTCAGCAGGCCCTGCAATTGCGGGGCGTCCAGCGGGGTCTCGAGGTAGCGGACCACGGTCGGGGTCAGGCCACGGGCTTCGAGCAGTTCGAGCGCACCGCGGGATTTCGAGCAGCGCGGGTTGTGATAAAGCGTCAGATCGGTCATGGGCGGGTCGCATCTTGCGTAAGGTGGCGGCTATTCTAACTGTGCAGCGCGTAATCCAGAACCTTGGGAGGCGATGGGTCGCAGGCGCATTCAATTTTGAACAAGGATCACGACATGACAAGGCGACTGGCAGCGGCACTGGCGATCTTCGGAACGCTGATACTGGGGGGCTGCGGCAACGACTATGGCATCGATCAGAACGGCCATAAAGTCGCCGCCGAACGTCTGGACAAACAATGGCTGGTGCTCAATTACTGGGCCGAATGGTGTGGTCCGTGCCGGACCGAGATCCCGGAACTGAACGGGCTGGCCGATCAGTTGAAGGACAGGAAGATCGGTGTGTTCGGGGTCAACTTCGACAATGTGCAGGGCGAAGAGCTGAAAACTGCCAGTGAGAAACTGGGGATCCGGTTCACTGTGTTGGCGTCGGATCCGGCGGAGCTGTTTGAATTGCCGCGCAGCGAGGCGTTGCCGGTGACGTACATCATCGATAACAAGGGCAAGGTGCGCGAACAGCTGATGGGCGAGCAGACGGCGGCGGGGGTGATGGCGAAGCTTGAGGCGTTGCAGGCGACCAACTGATTACGCAGGGGCTTTTGTGGACAGGGGGCTTTTGTGGTGAGGGGATTTATCCCCGTTGGGTCGCGAAGGGCCCCAAAAAAGGGACTGCTGCGCAGTCCAACGGGGATAAATCCCCTCGCCACAAAAGCTCCTGCCACAGTAAATCACCTGGGTTCGGCAGAGGGGATTTACCCCTCTTCAAGCCACCAACGCAACGGCTTGCCTTCAGCCGGCCAGAAGCGCATCTGGTCGATTGGCGAAACATCCCAGCGCTGTACGTTTTCCAGGGCCTGGAGGAAGCGCTTTTCCTGTTCCATGAGCGCTGGCGCGCACAGTTTGCGAGTACTGCCGACCTTGCCGAAGCTCAGCTTGTCGCCGTCGAGCGTGTACGGTGCGAACCAGTGATTGCAGCCGCCATTGCCGTAGGCGCGACCGTCTTCACCGAGGGTGACGGTCAGGTGGCTGTAATCCATCAGCGGACGTTCGCCGATCCATTCCAGAATGTAGCTGCGATTCTGCTGCAATTGCACCGGTTCAGCGGCGCAGCCCAGCAGGCTGGCGCCGACCATCGCGGTCAGGGCAAGGCGTTTCATCACGCAGGCTCCTGGCATTTCGGGCACAGGTGTTTCTCGCCGACCGACTTCCAGCCCAACTCCGCAATCCGCGCAGTAGCGGCGGGTTTTTCGGCCTTGTTGCCCAGCTTGGCATCCACCGCGAACTCGAAGCTGAGCTCTTTGGCACAACTGTCGCAGTTGACTTTCCAGGTGTGGATCGCCAGTTCGCCGAACACCGGGCCACTGGCCACCGCGACCCATTGGCCGGGCGGGTTGATCAGGTGGCGAACCGTTTCGACGGTCAGGCGCATGGACAAGTCCTTGGCACCTTTGAGGGTCACGACCAGCACGTCATTGTTGCGTATCGAGCCACCGTTGCCGGTGACTTGATAACGCCCCGGCACCAGGGCGCGGCATTCGGTGAGGGTGTGTTGCGGGTTCATCAGGCTATAGCGGAAATCGTGTTCGACCATGGGTCCTCCAAATATGCGCGGCATGCTAGCACGGACATCGACGCCGCACCGCGCAGGGAAGTGACCTTCGATCCGGTTCAGCCAGCCTCGACCTGATTTTGCAGATTGCCCGCCGCCCAGGCTGCAATGTTCTGCAACGTTGTCGCGGCAATGGCGCCCAGGGCTTCATGGGTGAGGAAGGCCTGGTGTGCGGTGACGATCACATTCGGGAAGGTCAGCAGGCGTGCCAGCACATCATCCTGCAACGGCAAATCGGATCGGTCCTCGAAGAACAGCTGCGCTTCCTCCTCATACACGTCCAGCCCCAGATAACCGAGTTGACCATCCTTCAACGCGTCGATCAGCGCTGGCGTGTCCACCAGACCGCCACGCCCGGTGTTGATCAACATGGCACCAGGTTGCATGTGCGCCAGTGATTCGCGGTTGATCAGGTGTTTGCTCTGTGCGTTGAGCGGGCAATGCAGGCTGATGATCTGCGACTCGGCCAGCAGCTGCGGCAAGCTCAGATAACGTGCGCCTAGGGCTTCGACCTGCGGATTGGGGTAAGGGTCGTAAGCCAGTAGCTCACAGCCGAAACCGTTCATGATTTTCGCGAAGGTCGCGCCGATCTGCCCCGTGCCGACTACGCCGACCGTCTTGCCCACCAGGTCAAACCCGGTCAGCCCATGGAGGCTGAAATCCCCTTCGCGAGTTCGGTTGTAGGCGCGATGCAGGCGCCGGTTGAGCGCCAGGATCAACGCCACCGCATGCTCGGCCACGGCATGGGGCGAGTAGGCCGGAACCCGCACGACCGACAACCCCAGACGCTTCGCTACCGCAAGGTCGACATGGTTGTACCCGGCCGAACGCAGGGCTATCAGGCGTGTGCCGCCGGCCGCAAGACGTTCGAGCACCGGCGCACTGAGGTCATCATTGATGAAAGCGCAGACCACCTCGTGATGTTCCGCCAGCGCCGCCGTGTCCAGGCTCAGTCGCGCGGATTGAAAGTGCAGCTCGATGCCGGCGGGGAGGTCGGCGTCGAGAAAACTGTCGCGGTCGTAGGTCTGGCTGCTGAAAAGAATCGTACGCATATTTTTCTCCTTGTCCCGATCCTGTGGGAGCCTGGCGCAGTGGTGTCCGGCCTCCTTGCGCTGCGTCAAGCATTTATACGGGCATGAGCCGCCAGGCGATTGATGGCGCGGTCGAGATCTTCCAGTGCGCCGGGCGCTTTCGGGTCTTGTTGCTTGAGCAGGGTTTCGCTGCGCTGGCAGGCCGCGCGCAGTTGCGGCACGCCGCAATAACGGGTCGCGCCATGCAGGCGATGCACCCGTTCGATCAAGGCATTGTGGTCGTTGATCTCGCGGGCCACGCGGATCGCTTCGCGGTCGGCTTCCAGGGACGCCAGCAACATCGCCAGCATGTCCGCTGCCAGATCCGCCTTGCCGGCAGCCAGGCGCAACCCTTCTTCGTGATCCAGCACCTGCAACTCGTGGCTGCCGCCATGGCTGTCGCTGGAACGATCCGGCCCTTGATTGCGCAGCGCCAGGCCGGTCCACTTCAACACCACCTGCGCCAGTTGCCGTTCGCTGATCGGCTTGGTCAGGTAATCGTCCATGCCGCTTTGCAGCAGCGCGCGTTTTTCGTTGGCCATGGCGTGGGCGGTGAGGGCCACGATCGGCAATGGCGTGCAATGCCGTTCGCTTTCCCACTGGCGAATGGTTTCGGTGCTCTGGCGCCCGTCCATGCCGGGCATCTGCACGTCCATCAACACCAGATCGAACGTCTCGGTCTGCACCGCTTTGACCGCGGCGTAACCGCTTTCCACTGCGAGAACCTTGGCGCCCAGGTCTTCAAGCAGGGTTTGCACCAGCAACAGATTGGCCGGGTTGTCGTCCACACACAGCACCTTCGGCGCACGGCTGGACACCGGTTCGCCGGGGTCGCTGCGTTGCTGGCGCGGATTGACCAGATCGGACAAGGCCCGGCGCAGCTTGCGGGTGCAGGCCGGTTTGGCTTGAAGCTGGCTGTGCGGGTTGGGCACCGAAAGGTGAAACAGCGTCTGTTCGGTGGTCGGGCACAGCACCAGCACCTTGCAGCCGAGGTGTTCGAGGTCCCAGATGTGCTGGTTCAGGCGTTCCGGCGGCATGTCGTTGCTGGTGATGCCGAGCACGGCGAGATCGATCGCCTGATCGGTCTGGTGCGCGCCGGTCACGCCATTGGTCAGGCTTTCCAGGGTGTTGAACGGCGTCACTTCCAGGCCACAGTCTTCCAGTTGATGCTGCAACGCCTGACGCGCCAGTTCGTGGTTCTCCAGCACGGCCACGCGACGCCCGAGCAGCGGCGGACCGGGCAGGTCTTCGGCATCGTCACGGGTTTTCGGCAGGCTCAGGCTGATCCAGAATTCGGAGCCTTCGCCCGGTGTGCTGTCGACGCCGATCTCGCCGCCCATCTGTTCGATCAAACGCTTGGAAATCACCAATCCCAAACCGGTGCCGCCGGGTTGCCGGGACAGCGAGTTGTCGGCCTGGCTGAAAGCCTGGAACAGCGCCCGCACGTCCTCGTTCGACAGGCCGATGCCGGTGTCCTGAATGCTGATGCGCAGCTGCACGCTGTCTTCGTGTTCTTCTTCGAGCATGGCGCGGGCGACGATCGTGCCTTCGCGGGTGAACTTGATTGCGTTGCTCACCAGGTTGGTGAGGATCTGCTTGAGTCGCAGCGGATCGCCGACCAGCGACAGCGGCGTGTCGCGATACACCAGGCTCACCAGCTCCAGCTGTTTGGCGTGGGCGGCCGGGGCGAGGATGGTCAGGGTGTCCTGGAGCAAATCGCGCAGGTTGAACGGAATATGGTCGAGCACCAGCTTGCCGGCCTCGATTTTCGAGAAGTCGAGGATCTCGTTGATGATCCCCAGCAGGCTGTCGGCGGATTTCTCGATGGTGCCCAGGTAATCGAGCTGGCGCGGGGTCAGCTCGCTTTTTTGCAGCAGGTGGGTGAAACCGAGAATGCCGTTGAGCGGCGTGCGGATTTCATGGCTCATGTTGGCCAGGAACTCGGATTTGATCCGGCTCGCTTCCAGGGCCTCTTTACGCGCCAGGTCCAGCTCGATGTTCTGGATTTCGATGGTTTCCAGATTCTGGCGCACGTCTTCGGTGGCCTGGTCGATGCTGTGCTGCAATTCTTCCTGGGCGTTTTGCAGGGTGCCGGCCATACGGTTGATGCCGGACGCGAGCTCATCCAGCTCCTGACTGCCGAGCGGCGGCAGGCGGGTTTCCAGATGGCCATCCTTGAGTTGCGCCACCGCTTGCTTGATCTGGCTCAGCGGCCGGTTGATGGTCCGGCCCATGCGCAACGCCAGCAGCGCCGCACCGGCGAGGCCCGCGCCGATCAATAAAAGGCTGGCGAACAGGCTGCGATAACCGCGCAGCAGCATGCCGTTGTGGGACAGTTCGAGTTCGACCCAGCCCAGCAGGCGGTCGGCTTCCTCGGGAATCAGGTCGCCGGCCAGATTGCGATGCTTGCCGAACACTGGCAGCAGGTAACGCGTCGCATCATTGCCACTGCGGCGCAGCATCTGCGAGCCATTGCCCAATGGCGCCTGATTGAGCATGGTCGGACCGGCATGGGCGAGCAGCGTACGGTCCGGGGCGAGGAACGTCACCGCGCGCACGTCTGCGGTTTCCAGGGATTGCGTGGCGATGCGTTCCAGCAGTTCGGTGTCCTTGTGACCCATGGCCGGGGCCACGAGAGGCGCGAGCTGCTCGGCGATCATTTCGCCACGCTGCATGAGTTGGGTCTGCAGGTCGGACTGCTGCATCCAGGTGAAATAACCGCCCAGCACCAGGGCCATCAGGCTGGTCGGAAGCAAGGTCAGCAACAGCACGCGGCCTTTAATTCCCAGTTTCTTGAGCACGCCTTTCTCCTGCATCCAGCCATTTAGGACCTGCGCGTACATCCGGCACGCGCCACTTGCGCAGTGTAGCGATTTGCTTGCGGGCAATCTTCGTAAAATTGATGACGTCATTCGTCGGGCCGTTCAATGCTTTGGTGTCGCGGGAAAACCTTGGGTTGCCCCCGGCGAGGCAATCTTGAATAATCGCCAACTGAGAATTATTTGCAGATACTCATGACTCCCATTTCTGTCGTCCATCCCCGCATTCTTTCCATCGAAGACGATCTGGTGCTCGGTGCCTATGTTCACGAGCAGCTGGGCCGCAGCGGTTTTCAGGTGACCTGGTGCCAGAACGGGCAGGAGGGGCTGGCGATGGCTCGTAAACAAGCCTTCGATGTGGTGTTGATGGACATTCTGCTCCCGGGCATGAACGGACTGAACGTGCTGACCCAATTGCGCCAGAGCCATTCCACCCCGGTGGTGCTGATGTCGGCGCTGGGGGCCGAGGCGGATCGCATCAGCGGTTTCCGCCTCGGCGCCGATGACTACTTGCCCAAGCCCTTCAGCATGGCCGAATTGCGCGTGCGTATCGAAGCGATCCTGCGCCGCGTCGCACTGGATCGTCGCCCCGCGCCCGCGCCTGTTGCCGTGGCGGCGGACAGCCTGCATTTCGACGATGAACGCTTCGACGTGTTCTATGGCGAACACGCCGCCGGCCTGACCCGCAGCGAGTACCGCTTGCTGGACACGCTCAACCGCAACGGCGATGAAGTGTTGAGCAAGGCCTTCCTTTATCAACACGTGCTGCAACGGGGCTATGCGGCCCACGACCGCAGCCTCGACATGCACGTCAGCCAGATCCGCAGAAAGCTCAAGGCCATCGGCTACACCGAGCGGGAAGTGCGCACGGTCTGGGGCAAGGGGTATGTCTTGAGTGCCGCCGATGAAATGGTCTGACCTGCCGGGCCGGCATTCGCTGTTCTGGAAACTCGCCTGTCTGCTGGTGGCGTTCTGTCTGCTGATGATCTGGTTGAGCTGGTCCTGGGGCCGCTACATGGAAGAGCGCAACCAGTTTTTGTCGGACGAAGCCCGACGCACACTGGCGCGTTATGCCGCCGAAGCCGAGCAGGCGTGGCAACAGGGGCAGAGTGCCGGTGTCGATGCCTGGCTACAGGAAATGCGCCAGCGTGAAGCGGGTTGGGCGGGCGTTATCGGTGGTGATTTACAGTCATTGAGCAGCCAGCCGCTGACGGGCCCGGAAATCCAGCACCTGACCTTCCTGCGCGGTCTCGATTGGCCTATTCACAAAAAACGCTTGCCTTGGTTGCGCGTACCGTTTCCCGGCGACTCGTCGGCCGGCAGCCTGGTGATCGAATTGCCCCAGCGTTTCATGCCTGGGCGTTACCGAGTGTTCTGGCGCGTGATCACCAACGGCGTGATTCCCGGGCTGTTCACCTTGTTGCTGTGTGTCGGGTTGTATCGATTGCTGGTGGTTCCCCTCAATCAACTGCGCGAGCAGGCCAATGCCTGGCGTGCCGATCAACTGGGCGTGCGTCTGTCACATCGCACCACCAATCGTTCAGATGAACTGGGTGAGCTGGGCCGCGCGTTCGATCATATGTCCGAACGCCTGCAGAGCACGGTGGCCCTGCAACAACAGCTGCTGCGTGACCTGTCCCATGAACTGCGCACGCCGTTGAGCCGTTTGCGGGTGGCCAGCGAGGGCGAGCAAAGTCTGACGCAACTGCGCGAACGCATTGGCCGCGAAGTTGATGGCATGCAGCGTCTGGTCGAGGACACGCTGCAACTGGCCTGGCTCGACACCGAGCGCTCACCGCTACCCGACGAAGCGATCCAGATTCAGGCGCTGTGGGAAATGCTCACGGAAAACGCCTGCTATGAAAGTTGTTGCCCGGTGGGCCAGTTGCAATGTGCGGTGGATTCCTCCTGCTGGGTGCGCGGCAATCTCAATACCCTGGCGCAAGCCTTGGAAAACATCCTGCGCAATGCCATTCGTCATTCTCCCAAAGGCGGTGTTGTGCGTTTGGATGGGCGGCGCGAGGGGGATCACTGGCACCTGTGGCTCGAGGACGAGGGGGGCGGGGTGGCGGAAGAGGATCTGGAGCGGATTTTCTCGCCCTTCACCCGGCTCGATGGGTCGCGGCCCGGAAATGGTGGGTTCGGGTTGGGGTTGAGCATTGCCAGGAATGCAGTGCAGCGGCAGGGCGGGCGGCTTTGGGCTGAGAACGCGGGTTCCGGGTTGCGGTTGAATATGTGGCTATTGGCCGATGATGGGTTTGTCAGTGATGACGTCATCGCGGGCAAGCCCGCTCCCGCAGTGGATGTGGGGCGGCCACACATTGTGTGAGTAGCGCTATTCCTGTGGGAGTTAGCCTGCTTGCGAAGAACCCGCCAGCCACCGCCGATATTTTAAAAGTCTCACCACTGGTGCAATGCTGTTCACTTAAGCGCGCTCTTGGATCGTGCATACCTTTGTGGCGAGCGAGCTTGCTCGCGCTGGGCTGCATAGCGGCCCCAAAAATCTGACAACTATTGCCGAGTTTTGTGAGTGCTATGCACTCAAGCGGGAGCAAGCTCCCTCGCCACAAGTTTCCTTTGATTCAAGACACTCTTAAGTGAACAACATTGCACCACTGGTGAGGCAATTGCCTTGGACTCATAACATGATTGTCCTAAGCCAGAGTGAACACCCGGAAGAACGCGAGTTCTACCTGCGCATGGCAGTACAGGAGAAATGGTCGAAGCGCGAGCTTGAGCGACAGTTCAAGGCTGCCCTGATTGAGCGAAGCGTCACCCAACCGGCAAAAGTCTCCGCCGTACTGAAACAAACCCACCCCTTGGCACTTGAGATATTCCGCGACACTACATGCCCGGTACCCATGCCGAAACCGATCTGCATCAGGACTTGCCGGCACGCCTCAAGGAATTTCTGATCGAGCTTGGCCGCGAATGTTGCGCAGGCAGGCCAGTACTGAGCCAGCCGCTTATTCCCATAAGCCATAAGCACCGCACTTTGCGTGATATGGCCTTCCAACGTTTGCCGGTATGATAGGCGCCCCCGCAGTCTGGATTGCGAATACGCCATGACCTTGCAGTACCCAACCATCGCCGATTGCGTCGGCAACACTCCGCTGGTCCGTTTGCAGCGCTTGCCCGGTGCCACCAGCAATACCCTTTTGCTCAAGCTCGAAGGGAACAACCCGGCGGGTTCGGTCAAGGACCGTCCGGCGCTGTCGATGATCACCCGCGCCGAGTTGCGCGGGCAGATCCACGTCGGCGATACGCTGATCGAAGCGACCTCGGGCAACACCGGGATCGCCCTGGCCATGGCCGCCGCGATCAAGGGTTACAAGATGATCCTGATCATGCCGGACAACTCCAGCGCCGAGCGCAAGGCCGCGATGACGGCCTATGGCGCCGAGCTGATTCTGGTGACCCAGGAAGAAGGCATGGAAGGCGCTCGCGACCTCGCTCAGCGAATGGAAGCCGAAGGCCGTGGCAAGGTGCTGGACCAGTTCGCCAACGGGGACAACCCGGAAGCGCACTACACCACCACCGGCCCGGAAATCTGGCGCCAGACCGAGGGCACCATCACTCACTTTGTCAGTTCGATGGGCACCACCGGCACCATCATGGGCGTGTCGCGCTACTTGAAAGAGCAGAGTGACCGCGTGCAGATCGTCGGTCTGCAACCGATGGAAGGCTCGGCGATTCCGGGCATCCGTCGCTGGCCGCAGGAATACCTGCCGAAGATCTACCAGGCCGATCGCGTGGACCGCATCGTCGACATGGCGCAAAGCGAAGCCGAGGACGTGACCCGTCGCCTGGCCCGCGAAGAAGGCATCTTCTGCGGCGTGTCCTCGGGCGGTGCCGTGGCAGCCATGCTGCGCCTGTCCAAAGAAGTTGAAAACGCGGTGATCGTCGCGATCATCTGCGACCGTGGCGACCGTTACTTGTCGACCGGCATTTTCGACGCGCCCAACTGATGGCCAAGCACGAGAGAGGCCTGCGCTTCCAGCCCACCGGCGGCAGCAAGGCCCCGCAAATTCCGACCGGCAAAAAGCAGCGCCTGACCATCGAGCGCCTGGCAAATGACGGTCGCGGCATCGCGTTTTTCGAAGGTCGTACCTGGTTCGTTCTCGGCGCATTGGCCGGTGAAGAAGTCGAGGCGCGCGTGTTGGGGGCCCACGGCAAAGTGGTCGAGGCACGCACCGAGCGCGTTTTCCAGGCCAGCGAAATGCGTCGCCCGGCGCCGTGTCCGCATGCCGGTCGCTGTGGTGGCTGCAGTGTTCAGCATCTGCCTCATACCGAACAACTCGCCCTGAAACAGCGCATGCTCGCCGAGCAATTGTCCAAGGTCGCTGGTGTCGAACCTGAAGAGTGGGCAGCGCCGTTGAGCGGTCCGGAGTTCGCTTACCGCCGTCGCGCCCGTGTAGCGGTGCGCTGGGACATGAAAGCGAAAAAGCTCGAAGTCGGTTTCCGCGCGGCGGGCAGCCAGGACATCGTTGCAATCAACGAATGCCCGGTGCTGGTACAGCCCTTGCAACCGATCATGACCCGCTTGCCGGAGATGTTGCGGCGCTTGAGCAAACCTCAGGCGCTGGGGCATGTGGAATTGTTCAGTGGTTCGTCCTTGGCGGTGTTGCTGCGACACATGGCGCCGTTGTCCGACGCCGATATGACGATCCTCAAGGATTTCTGCGCGTTTCATGAAGCTCAATTGTGGCTGCATGGCGAAGGTGAACCGCAACCGGTCGAGGCCGATCAGTCGTTGGGCTATCGCCTTGAACAGTGGGATTTGAACCTGGCGTACCGGCCGGGAGATTTCATTCAGGTCAACGCGGCGGTCAATGAAGCCATGGTCGCCCAGGCGCTGGACTGGCTGAAGCCGACAGCGGATGAACGTGTTCTCGATCTATTCTGTGGGTTGGGCAACTTTGCCTTGCCGCTGGCCAAAGCCGTTCGCGAAGTGGTGGCGGTCGAAGGTGTGCAGGCTATGGTCGAGCGGGCAGCTGCAAACGCCGCTAGCAACAATCTGCATAATGCGACGTTTTTTCAGGCCGATTTATCCCAGCCTGTGACCGATGCCGAATGGGCGCGGGAAGGCTTTTGTGCGGTACTCTTGGACCCACCGCGTGACGGTGCTTTCGAGGTGGTGCGCAAGCTCAAGGCCCTGGGCGCCGAACGATTGGTGTATGTGTCGTGCAACCCTGCAACTCTGGCGCGCGACACGGTCGAATTGATCAAGCAGGGCTACCGGTTAAAACGTGCCGGGATTCTCGATATGTTTCCTCAGACGGCACATGTCGAGGCCATGGCGTTATTTGAAGCGAGCTAGGACGGCTCGTCTGGTCCGACTGACCCGCCCGTGCAGCACTCGTCCTGGCCCCGCGAGTGCATCCCCGGCAACGAAGGTCAGCGATTTGACGCATTGAACTGCGTCGTAGGGAAGGTAAAGCAAGATGGTACAGGTGAGAGCACACCAGCCGATCAACACGGACGGCAGCATCAACCTCGAGGCTTGGCTCGATCATGCGGTCAGTGTCGATCTGGCACTGGATCGCGAAGCCTTGAAGGACGCGTGCGAGTTCGCTCGCACCGCCGAACAACAAGCCAATGCGGCGAAGAATCTATGGTCCGAAGGGACCTCGAGTTTCCGCACGGGCCTTGAGATCGCCGAGATTCTCGCCGACCTCAAACTCGATCAGGATTCGTTGGTCGCCGCGGTCCTGTACCGCGGCGTGCGCGAAGGCCAGATCGAACTGCCGGCCGTGAGCCAGCGCTTCGGTCCGGTGGTCGCCAAACTCATCGACGGCGTGTTGCGCATGGCGGCGATCAGCGCCAGCCTGAGCCCGCGTCAATCCCTGGTGCTGGGCACGCAAGGCCAGGTCGAAAACCTGCGCAAGATGCTCGTGGCCATGGTCGACGACGTGCGCGTCGCGCTGATCAAACTGGCCGAGCGCACCTGCGCGATCCGCGCGGTGAAAACCGCAGACGACGAGAAGCGCAACCGCGTCGCCCGTGAAGTCTTCGACATCTACGCGCCGCTCGCCCACCGTCTCGGTATCGGTCACATCAAGTGGGAACTGGAGGACTTGTCCTTCCGTTACCTCGAGCCCGATCAGTACAAACAGATCGCCAAGTTGTTGCACGAACGGCGTCTGGATCGCGAGCGCTTCATCGCCGATGTGATGAACCAGCTGAAAGTCGAATTGCAGGCCACTGGCGTCGAGGCCGACATCAGCGGCCGGGCCAAACACATCTATTCGATCTGGCGCAAAATGCAGCGCAAGGGCCTGGAGTTCAGTCAGATCTACGACGTGCGCGCCGTGCGCGTGCTGGTGCCGGAAATGCGCGACTGCTACACCGCGCTCGGCATCGTCCACACCTTGTGGCGGCACATCCCGAAGGAATTCGACGACTACATCGCCAACCCGAAAGAGAACGGCTACCGCTCGCTGCACACTGCGGTGATCGGGCCTGAGGGCAAGGTGCTGGAAGTGCAGATCCGCACCCACGCCATGCACGAAGAAGCCGAGCTGGGCGTTTGCGCGCACTGGCGCTACAAAGGCACCGACGTCAAATCCGGTTCCAACCACTACGAAGAGAAAATCTCCTGGCTGCGTCAGGTCCTCGAGTGGCATGAAGAGCTGGGCGACATTGGCGGTCTGGCGGAACAACTGCGGGTCGATATCGAACCGGACCGGGTGTACATCTTCACGCCGGACGGTCACGCCATCGACTTGCCGAAAGGCGCGACGCCGCTGGACTTCGCCTACCGCGTGCACACCGAAATCGGTCACAACTGCCGTGGCGCGAAGATCAACGGGCGCATCGTACCGCTCAACTACAGCCTGCAAACCGGTGAACAGGTCGAGATCATCACCAGCAAGCACGGCACCCCGAGCCGCGACTGGCTGAACCCGAACCTGGGCTACATCACCACGTCCCGGGCGCGGGCGAAGATCGTTCACTGGTTCAAATTGCAGGCCCGCGACCAGAACGTCGCGGCCGGCAAGACCTTGCTCGAGCGCGAACTCAGTCGCCTTGGCTTGCCTGCGGTGGATTTCGACAAGCTGGCCGACAAAGCCAACATGAAAACCGCCGAGGACATGTACGCCGCGTTGGGCGCAGGCGATTTGCGCCAGGCGCAACTGGTGAACCTGGCGCAGCAACTGGTCGAGCCGGAACGCGGCAACGAACAGCTGGAGCTGATTCCGCGCAAGGCCACCGGCTACAAGCCGGGCAAGCGCGGCGATATACAGATCCAGGGTGTCGGCAACCTCATGACCCAAATGGCGGGCTGCTGCCAGCCGTTGCCGGGCGATGCGATCGTCGGTTACATCACCCAGGGCCGTGGCGTGAGCATTCACCGTCAGGACTGCGCCTCGGTGCTGCAACTGGCCGGACGCGAGCCAGAGCGGATCATCCAGGTCAGCTGGGGCCCGGTGCCGGTGCTCACCTATCCGGTGGACATCATCATTCGCGCCTACGACCGTTCCGGTTTGCTGCGTGACGTCTCGCAAGTGCTGCTCAACGAACGGATCAACGTGCTGGCGGTCAACACCCGCTCGAACAAAGAGGACAACACGGCGTTGATGTCCCTGACCATCGAGATTCCGGGGCTGGATGCATTGGGACGGTTGCTGGGGCGGATATCCCAGTTGCCGAACATCATCGAAACCCGGCGTAACCGTACCCCTTGAAGATGCCCCGTGTGGGAGCTGGCCTGCCAGCGATGCAGGCACCTCGGTCTTTCAGTAGAGTCGAGGTGATGCCATCGCTGGCAGGCCAGCTCCCACAGGTTTTGTGGTGAGAGATAAATGATGTACGGCCTTGAAGATTTGCTGCACCTGATGAACCGACTGCGCGATCCGCAGTTCGGCTGCCCGTGGGACATCAAGCAAACCTACGCGACCATCGTCCCGCACACCCTTGAGGAAGCCTACGAAGTCGCCGACGCCATCGAGCGCGGCGACTTCGATCACCTGCAGGGTGAGCTGGGCGATTTGCTGTTCCAGGTGGTTTATTACAGCCAACTGGCCCGGGAAGAAGGGCGCTTCGAATTCGCCGGTGTCATCGACAGCATCACCCGCAAGCTGATCCGTCGTCATCCCCACGTGTTCCCCACAGGCGATCTGTACGCGCCGCTGGACGTTCCGCGACTGAGTGAAGAACAGGTCAAACAGCGCTGGGAAGAGATCAAGGCCGAAGAGCGCGCCGAGAAATCCGCGGCGCCGGAACAGTTGTCCTTGCTCGATGATGTACCCGCCGCGCTGCCGGCGTTATCCCGATCCGCCAAGTTGCAGAAGCGCGCAGGGCAGGTCGGTTTCGACTGGCCGGACGCCTTGCCGGTGCTGGACAAGGTCCGCGAAGAGCTCGATGAAGTGCTCGAAGCGATGGCCGACAATGACTCGGCAGCGATTGCCGATGAGGTCGGCGACTTGCTGTTCTCCGTGGTCAATCTGGCGCGTCATCTTAAAGTCGATCCGGAAACCGCCTTGCGCGGCGCCAACAGCAAATTTGAAAGACGCTTCCGTTTTATCGAACAGGCATTGCGCGACACCCACCGTCCCATAGAAGATTGCACCCTTGAAGAGTTGGACGCCTTGTGGGGCGAAGCCAAACGTCAGGAAAAGAATTTGCCCAGCTGCGGATGAGCAGTGGCCTAAGTGAGAAATAAGCACCATGAGCATTTCCCTTCGCGACCAGTTGCTAAAGGCAGGGCTGGTCAACCAAAAGCAGGCCAAACAGGTCGGCAAAGAGAAGCAGAAACAACAGCGCCTGGCCCATAAAGGCCAGATCGAACTCGATGATTCCCAGCAGCGTGCGGCCCAGGAAGCCATGGCCGAAAAGGTCAAGCGCGACCAGGAGCTGAACCGCCAGCAGCAGGAGAAGGCCGAGGCCAAGGCCCGTGCCGCGCAGGTCAAGCAATTGATCGAAGTCTCGCGCCTGCCGAAGCTGACCACCGAGGACTACTACAACTTCGTCGACGACAAGAAGGTCAAGCGCCTTTGCGTCAACACGTTGATGCGCAACAAGCTCAGCAACGGCTCGCTGGCGATCGTGCACCATGCTGGCGGTTACGAAGTAATCCCCCGTGAGGCGGCCCTGAAGATCCAGGAGCGCGATCCGCAACGCATCGTGCAGCTGAACGTGCAAACCGAAGAAGCGGCGGCTGAAGACGATCCATATGCGGCCTATCAGATTCCTGATGATCTGATGTGGTAAGCAGTTAACGGCTGCCACAACGACAAACCCCGCTCATGGCGGGGTTTGTCGTTTTCAATGCTGTCATTGCTTATGCGGATCGGAGCGCTCGTTGCTGCTCCAGTTTTTCCAGTTCGGCCTTGTAGCTGTGGGCATCGGTTTCGGAGTGGAACATGCCCACCAGCAAGTCTTGTTGGTGCACGTCCCAGATCCGGATACCGGCGGCTACGCCTTCGTGGGACTTATGTGAATCGTCGCGTTCAGTTACTTTTACAGTCATCTGCTAGCTCCAATCTCTGTGATATCTGCAGCAAGGCGTGTGCAGGACTCTGTTATATGTTTGGTTAGCTTGCTAAGTAAACGACAGAGTTTGGTAACGGATTTTTGCAAAAATGAAGAAAGTCCTGCAGCCCGCGTAATACGCGGCATTCGGTCGCAGGGCGCTGAGTTTCATGACAAAAGCTTCATGTTTCCATTGAGGAAAATGCCTGGCTTCACACAAAACCTGTGGGAGCGAGCCTGCTCGCGATAGCGGTCTTGTTCATATGAGAATGTCGAATGTGATGCCGTCATTGCGAGCAGGCTCGCTCCAACAGGGTTCTGTGTGTTGGCCAATTTTTGAGCAAAAAAAAACGCCCCGAACCAGTCGGGGCGTTTTTATGTGCGGCGTAGGCGGGGTGTTATTTACCCTGCCAGCGCTGCAGTACCAAGGTCGCGTTGGTGCCACCGAAACCGAAGCTGTTGCTCATCACGGTGTTGAAGGCAACGTCTTCGCGAGTCTTGGTCAGGATCGGCATGTCTGCCACTTCCGGGTCCAGTTCGTCGATGTTGGCGGAACCCGCCATGAAGTTGCCTTCCATCATCAGCATGCAGTAGATCGCTTCGTGAACGCCGGCGGCGCCCAGGGAGTGACCCGACAGGCTCTTGGTGGAGCTGATGGCCGGGGCCTTGTCGCCAAACACTTCACGCACACCTTTCATTTCCGCCACGTCGCCGACCGGAGTCGAAGTGCCGTGGGTGTTCAGGTAGTCGATCGGTGCGTCAACGGTGGACATGGCCATCTGCATGCAGCGGATGGCGCCTTCGCCGCTTGGAGCGACCATGTCGTAGCCGTCGGAGGTCGCGCCGTAGCCAACGATTTCCGCGTAGATCTTCGCGCCGCGGGCCAGAGCGTGTTCCAGCTCTTCGACCACGACCATGCCGCCGCCGCCGGCGATGACAAAACCGTCACGCTTGGCGTCGTAGGCACGGGAAGCTTTTTCCGGGGTTTCGTTGTACTGGCTGGACAGTGCGCCCATGGCGTCGAACAGGAACGACTGGCTCCAATGCTCTTCTTCACCGCCGCCGGCGAAC
Source organism: Pseudomonas sp. IT-P171 (assembly GCF_949767765.1). NCBI lineage: Bacteria > Pseudomonadati > Pseudomonadota > Gammaproteobacteria > Pseudomonadales > Pseudomonadaceae > Pseudomonas > Pseudomonas sp. IT-P171. Next base: position 265,813 of record NZ_CATKQN010000059.1, on the reverse strand, counting down.
ACGATGTCCTGCTTGCCCATCTGGATCTGTTCCATGGCGGTACCGATGCAGTGAGCACTGGTGGCGCAGGCAGAAGCGATGGAGTAGTTCAGGCCCTTGATCTTGAACGGGGTGGCCAGGCACGCGGAAACAGTACTGCTCATGGTCCGTGTTACACGGTATGGGCCAACGCGTTTCACGCCTTTCTCGCGCAGGATGTCCAGCGCTTCCATCTGGTTCAGCGTGGAGGCGCCACCGGAACCGGCGATCAGGCCGGTACGCGGGTTGGAGACTTGCTCATCGGTCAGACCGGAGTCGGCGATGGCGTCTTTCATGGCCAGGTAGGCGTAAGCCGCCGCATGGCCGACGAAGCGATAGATCTTGCGATCGATCAGCTCCTCGAGGGGAAGGTCAATGGAGCCGGAAACCTGGCTACGCAGACCCATTTCGGCATATTCCGGGTTGAACCGGATGCCAGGGCGACTTGCACGCAGGTTAGCGGAGACGGTCTCTTTGTCATTGCCCAGGCACGAAACGATGCCCAGACCAGTGATAACGACGCGGCGCATGCGGATAACCCTTAGAAGTTGTCAGTGGAGGTGAAAACGCCGACCCGAAGGCCTTCGGCGGTGTAGATCTCGCGACCGTCGACAGTCACCGAACCATCGGCGATGGCCAGGTTCAGCTTGCCTTTGAGGACGCGCTTGATATGAATGTTATAGGTCACTTTCTTCGCGGTCGGCAGAACCTGGCCAAAGAACTTCACTTCGCCCGAACCCAGGGCGCGGCCGCGGCCTGGCAGGCCTTGCCAGCCGAGGAAGAAGCCGACCAGTTGCCACATGGCGTCGAGGCCGAGGCAGCCTGGCATCACCGGGTCACCTTCGAAGTGACAGGCGAAAAACCACAGATCCGGAGTGATATCCAGCTCGGCGACCAATTCACCTTTGCCGTACTTGCCGCCTTCTTCGCTGATCAGGGTGATGCGGTCCACCATCAGCATGTTCGGGGCGGGCAGTTGCGCGTTACCCGGGCCGAACAGCTCACCGCGACTGCAGCGCAGCAGGTCTTCCCGAGTAAAGGCGTTTTGTTTGGTCATGCGAGCTCCTCAATAGTCCCATGCGGCAGGTGGGGCAAATCTTCCCGGCCGATCGAAGCGTTCATGCCTCGAGTCAGCAGCCTACTCATAGACTATTGCGTTGTGGTGAAAGTCACAGCACCAAGGACATGAATGTACACTTGTGCACTGAAATTTTTATTCAAGCCCCTTTTCGGGCCTGTTCGGGTGCCTAAGACTGCCGCACTTTCGCCTTTCACGCCAGTCGCAGATGGTCGAAAGGCCTGCACTACTGCACCCATCGCTGCAGAATTTGCTGCAAATCCGTGCGTTTGAACGGCTTGGCCAGGTAATCGTTCATTCCCGCTGATAGACAGGCTTCACGGTCGCCCTGCAAGGCGTTGGCGGTCAGCGCAATGATCGGAAGGTCGGTGCAACCGGGCAGTTGGCGAATCTGTCGGGTGGCTTCGTAGCCATCGATGATCGGCAGTCGGCAATCCATGAGAATGGCTTCGAAGATCAGGCTTTCGGCGCTGCGTACCGCCTGAGCGCCGTCGGTGGCGACGCTGACAGTAAAGCCCAGGCTGCGCAACATGGCTTCGACGACGGTCTGGTTGACCGGATTGTCCTCGACCAGCAGCACATTGCGGCCTTCGCCATCGCCACTGCCGGACTGCGCGCGTGGCGTGCGCACCGGCAGCGTCTGTTTATAGAGCGCCAGCGGGATTTCCAGGGTGAACGCCGAGCCGCGACCCTCCTCGCTCTGGGCGCGCAAGGTGCCGCCCATGCGTTCCGCCAGGGTGCGGGCAATCGGCAGTCCCAGTCCGGTGCCGCCGTAACGCCTTGAAATAGAACTGTCGGCTTGCTGAAACGCATTGAACATCAATTCCAGGCTTTCGGCCGGGATGCCAATTCCGCTGTCGCGCACAGTGCAGGTGAACCACAACAATTCGTGATCCAGCGACTGCCATTGCGGTTCGATGGTGACGCGGCCCTGTTCGGTGAACTTCAGCGCATTGCCCACCAGGTTCACCAGGATCTGCCGGATCCGCGTCGGGTCGCCCTGAACCTGCAACGCACGCATGTCTTCGGGGATCAGCAACGTCAGATCGAGCCCGCGTTGCAAGGCGCTGTGCTGGAACGACTGGGCGCAACTGCTGATCAAGTCCGCCAGATTGAACGGAATGTGTTCCAGCTCCAGTTCCGAACGCTCGATGCGCGAGAAGTCGAGAATGTCGTTGATGACTTTGAGCAGGTGTTCGGTGGACTCCGAAGCCAGCGCCGCGTACTCGACCTGCTCTTCGGTCATCTCGGTGGTTTCCAGCAATTGCAGCATACCGAGCACGCCATTCATCGGTGTGCGCAGTTCGTGGCTCATCATCGCCAGGAAATCGGATTTGGCGTTGTTGGCCTTTTCCGCTTCTTCGCGGGTCTGGATCAACTGCGCCATGGCCTGATGCTGTTCACGACTGGCCTGTTCGAGACCGCTGGCGAGGTTGTTGATGTGCTGCGAAAGCGCGCCCAGCTCGGTGTCGTCGACAATCGGCAGTGGCGTCTTGTAGTCACCGCTCTGGATCGCCTTGACCGCGTTGCCGATATCGCGGATCGGCTGCGACAGGCTGCCGGCCAGGCGTCGGGCGATCAGGAAGGTAAATAACAGAGCGAACAGCGCAAGGACGCCGGCCTTGAACAGGATTTCCTGTTGGCGCTTGTTGAAGGCGTCATTCGACAGACCGACGATCACCCGCCCCAGATAATCCTCGGCGGGGGCCGTGCTGGCGGCGTTGGCGCCCTGGAAGAAGTCATTGTGCAGCGCGATCCGTTGCAAGCGCACCGGCGCCTGGAACACTTCGACCTGTTGCGAGCGGGTGTGGGTTTCCGACGGGTGCTCGACGTACACCAGAATCCGGTTGGCGCTGTCCTGCACTTCCAGAAAGCGCACATTGGGCGTGGCCAGGGTGGCCTTGAGCAGACTTTCGAGCACCTCGTTGTTACCCGAAATCACCCCGTATTCGGCGGCCGGCGCCAGTTGGTTGGCAATCAGTTGACCGGTGTGGTTGAGCTCCTGACGCAAGTCCTGGATCCGCACGAAGGTGAAGAAGCTGATCAGCAGCAAGGTCAGCAGCAGGGCAGGGCCGAGGCTGATGATCTGGGTGCGGGTATTGATGTCCCAGCGACGATGGAAAGTCATGGGCGGCTTTCTCCTTCGGCCAACTGTGTTGCGACCAACGCTTCATTGATCTGTTCAATGCCTAATGAACGAGCCACTTGAGGGTTACTCAAGACTTTGAAGCGATTGGCATAATGCGTGCGTGGCCAGGTGGCCGGTGGCTGGTCGAGCAGTTCGTCGAGAATCGTCAGCCAGTCACTCTGGTCGCTGTAGCTGCTGGCCAGGCTTCCGGCCTTGACGAAGCCGGCGTTCGGGCCGATCAGCGCGGTTTGCCGTGCGTAGCTGCTGAGCAGCAGGTTTTTTGCGGTTTTGGGGTTATACAGGTCGGGATCATCGAGGCCCAGCAACACGTCGCTGTTTTTCAGCAAGGCTTGCAAGGGGCGGCTGTCATTAGTGTTGTCCCAGCGTTCGGTGACAATTTCGAGGCCAAGCGGTTGAGCCGCCTGGCGCAGTTCATTCAGAAGAAACTCGCTATGGTTGTCGTACAGCACGCCGATTCGTCTGGCCTGGGGCAGCAGGATTTGGGCCAGGCGCAGTTGCCGATCAGGCGGCGGATCACTCCAGAGCAGACTTAAACGGGCTGGCAGGGCAGTGCCCAGGCGTTGACGGGCTTGCAGACGACTGATGCGCAGCACCAGCGTCGCCGGACCCTGGGGCTCTTGCAGGCGCCAGTCGAGGCTGGGCAGATCCAGCAGGATCAAACGAATGCCGGTCGGCAATTTGCTCGGTGCCGGCAGACCGGCCAATGGCTGGAAGCGCACCGTGTCGCCAGGGCGCAATTCCCCGAGGACCGTCGCGAACGCCTGCATGCCGGGGCTGTCGTCGGCACCGGTCAGCAGAATGTCCTCGGCGCTGACCGACAGGCTCACCAGCCCACCGGCAAACACCAGGCACAACCCGGCCAACAGGCGGCCAAGGATTGGCGTCTTGCGCGACGGACACTGCGGCATCTAGAACACCAGCTCCGCGCTGAAGTACATCACTCGTCGCTGGTCGTAGTTGTTATCGACGAACGTGGTGGGTTGATTGTCGAGACGTTGCTGGAGCACACCGGCCAGTTCCAGGCTGGCCTTGCCCAGGCCGATGCGTTTGGCGATGCGTGTGTCGACCCGTTCGAAGCGATAGCCGTTGAGCGCGTCGTCACCATAATAGAAGAGTGCGCTGTTCCAGCCGTGGCCCCAGTTGCGCAGCCAGCCGGCGGAGCCACTGTTGCGCGCGGTCTGTTGCGCATCCAGCGGATTGCTCGCCTGGGCATCGACGCAGGCGTAGGTCAGGCGCAGTCGGTCGGCACTGCCGAGGTGCCAGTCGAGCTGGGTTTCCGCCCCGGTGAAGCGCGAGCTGTTGGCGTTGCTGGCGATGTACTGATTGTTGCGCAACGGCTCGCTGATCATGCCGGTGATCTCGTCGTGGAACACCTTCACGTCCACCGCCAGTCCCCACTCGGCGAAGAAGCCGTTGTAGCCCAGTTCTCTGGAGCGCATGTGTTCCTGCTCAAGGTTGCCGGGGCCGCGGGTCCTGACGAAGTAACGGGCGCTGTTCTGGCCATAGGCGGCGGGTTGCAGGTTGGTCACCCGGTAACTCCAGTTGACGTTGTTCTCGAACATGTCCGGTGAACGAATGGCTTCCGAATACACCGCGCGCAAACCGTGGCGCGGAGTGATCAGGTAGTTGACCGCCACCCGCGGGGTCAGCGAACTGCCGGTCAATTGCGTGTCTTCGAACATCGCACCGCCCTGCAACAACCAGTGTTCGGTCGCTCGCCACTCGAGTTGGCCGAATGCGCGCCACGTAGTGTCGTCGAGCGTGCCATTGAAATAGGTCTCGGAATCGGCCCGGTCGTAACGATAGTTCAGGCCGCTGACCAGTCGCAGACTGTCGGACAGGCTGAGGGTGTCTTGCAGCTCGAGGTCGTAGCGCGATTCACGGGTGCTTTGGTCAATGTCGCCGCACAGGGTTCGCCGGGCGCCGTTTCGCCACTGGTCCAGCACTTGATTGGCCAGGGCTTGCTCCGCCGCCGTGCCGGTCGGTGCGCCGGGACCGAGGTAGCGCTCGATGTTGCGTGCCAGGCGTTCGGTGTAATTCGGGTTGAGCTGCCAGAGCTCGGTCAGTTCGGGGCTGAACGAGACTTCGGCGTCGCAGGCGCGCCAGGTTTGCTGACGATCCCAGTGCTGGGCCGAGCCTTGAATATAAAGACTGTGATCGGGATTGAGGTCTAGGTTCCAGCGCAAGGAGCCGGCGTAGTCTTTGGCAACGACGTCGGAATTGTTCCCGGCGGCGGTAATTCCCGAGAACACCGGGCGGTAGGTATAAGGCCGCTGATTGCTCCCGTCCTTGGCATTTAGCTGCCAGTCGATGCTTTGCTGTTCGTTGAGTGTCTGGCTGACGGCGAGGTTGAAGCGGTTCAGGCGACGGCTGTCGCGATAATCGGCGCCTTTGCGGTCTGAGTCGAAGCCATCGTCCTGCTGGCCGGACAGCGAAAGGCGCATGTCGCCACCGTCCCAACCCACGCCCTGACTGGCGTAAAAATCGTCGATACCGCGCTGACCGCGGGTGACCTTCAACCGCGTGCCGTGGCTGTCGGCCGGATTGCGGGTGATGATATTGACCACCGCCATCAGCGCATTGGCGCCATAGCTGACGGTGTTCGGGCCGCGGAAGACTTCGATGCGCTCGATGTCTTCCATGGCCACCGGAATGTCACTCCAGTCCACTGTGGCCAGGCCGGCGCGATACACCGAGCGGCCATCGATCAGCACCTGCATGCGCCGCGCTTCGCTGGCGTTGGTGCCGTGGTAATTCACGGCAGCCTGATTGCCGGTGATGTTGCCGACCATCATTCCTGGCACCAGGCGCAGCAACTCGCTGATGTCCCGGGCGCCGCTGGCGTTGATCAGTTCGCTGTCGATCACCGTCATGCTCCCCGGCACCGCGGCTGGCGACTGTTTCAGGCGCGTAGCCGTCAGTACCTGCGGCAGTGGCTCACTGTCGAGAAACAGGTCGTCGGCCAGCAATGGCGGGCTGACGATCAGCGCCAGAAGCAGCGGCGAGTGGGGTGAAGCAGAGCCAAACGACACAACACATCCTTGATAGCGATTTCACTGGCGCGCATGTTAACCGAGCCGGTCGACTTTTCCAGTCACGATGACGGCATTTTCCTCGGATTTATTGGTCTTCTTCAGACAAGTGCCGGTAATTGACGCGGGGGCTGGCCGCCACTGGGCCGCTCCGTATAATGCCGGCATCGCCACTGGTATGGATTAACGGATTGCATATGACTGAACAGCGCCCGATTGCGGTCCTGGGAGGCGGAAGTTTTGGTACCGCCGTGGCTAACCTGCTGGCCGAGAACGGGCATCAGGTCCGGCAGTGGATGCGTGACCCTGAACAGGCAGAAGCCATTCGGGTCAATCGCGAAAACCCGCGTTACCTCAAAGGCATCAAGATTCTCCCCGGAGTGGAAGCGGTCACTGACCTGCAAGCCACGCTGGACGCTTGCGACCTGTGCTTCGTTGCACTGCCGTCCAGCGCACTGCGCTCGGTACTGGCCCCGCACGCCGAACGCTTGAGCGGCAAGCTGCTGGTCAGCCTGACCAAGGGCATCGAAGCCCACACGTTTAAACTGATGAGCGAGATCCTCGAAGAGATCGCCCCGCAAGCGCGCATCGGTGTGTTGTCCGGGCCGAACCTGGCCCGTGAAATCGCCGAGCACGCACTGACCGCCACTGTGGTCGCCAGCGAAGACGAAGAACTCTGCCAACGGGTTCAGGAAGCGCTGCACGGCCGCACCTTTCGCGTTTACGCCAGCGCCGATCGCTTCGGCGTGGAGTTGGGCGGGGCGCTGAAAAACGTCTACGCGATCATCGCCGGCATGGCGGTGGCGCTGGGCATGGGCGAAAACACCAAGAGCATGCTGATTACCCGGGCGCTGGCGGAAATGACCCGCTTTGCCGTGAATCAGGGTGCCAACCCGATGACGTTCCTGGGGCTCGCGGGCGTGGGCGATTTGATCGTGACCTGTTCGTCGCCGAAAAGCCGCAATTACCAGGTCGGATTCGCCCTTGGTCAAGGTTTGAGCCTGGAAGACGCGGTAACGCGCCTGGGCGAAGTCGCGGAAGGCGTGAATACCTTGAAAGTGCTCAAGGCCAAGGCCCAGGAAGTGGGCGTTTACATGCCGCTGGTCGCCGGGCTGCACGCGATTCTGTTCGAAGGGCGCACGCTGAATCAGGTGATTGAATTGTTGATGCGCGGCGAACCGAAAACCGACGTCGACTTTATTTCCACCAGTGGTTTCAACTGATTCATCAGGGAGAGCGAGACATGAACGAGCCGAAAACAGAAGCCCAATACGAATCCATCCTGCTGCGGGTGTTGTGGATGATTGTCTTCCTGCTGGTCTGGCAGGTGGCGCAATTCATCCTCGGCGCCGTGGTGCTGGTGCAACTGGTCTATCGTTTGTTTTATGGTGCCCCGAGCGCCAGCCTGATGAATTTCGGCGACAGCCTGAGCCAGTTCCTGGCGCAGATCGGTCGTTTCGGCACGTTCCACAGCGACCAGAAACCCTGGCCGTTCGCCGACTGGCCGACGCCGCGTACGCCGGAGGGTGAAGCGCCACACGTCGTGGCACCTGCGCCGCATCCGGCCCGAGATGAGGAACCCAAGCTATGAAACTCTGGGTATTGCGTCATGGTGAGGCCGAGCCACATGGCAAAGGTCCTGATTCCGAGCGGGCATTGACCGACCACGGTCGTAAAGAAGTGTTGCGCACCGCCGCCGAGTTGGCCGGCAAGCCGCTGACCGCGATCTATGCCAGTCCATACCTGCGAGCGCAGGAGACTGCAGAAATCGTGCGTACAGCGTTGAATTTCGCGCCGGAGATTCGCACCGTCGATTGGCTGACTCCCGATAGCCGCCCGCAAGCAGTGGCTGAACAGTTGGTGTCTGTAGATCACGCGCTGCTGGTCAGTCACAACCCGCTGGTAGGGAATTTGCTGGGCTATCTGCAACACGGTCATGTGCAAGATCCGGAAAGGGTTGCCACCGCCGGTCTCGCCGAGCTGGAAGGGGATTCGCCACAGGCCGGGGCGATGAAGCTCAACAGCATCAAGCACCCGTAGCGGCAGGCAGAAGAGGTTTCTGCGGCGAGGGAGCAAGCTCCCTCGGGATCGCGCCGTTTGTTTGTTTCTTTGTGTGAAATAGTCAACCAAGCAACCGCTTGGTTGACTACGCTTGCTCCAGAACAAAAAACACAGGAGCGAGTCGCATGTCTGCTGCTTTTCGTTTGCCGCTGGACGTTTTTTACGAACGTGAGGCCCGTCATCCCCGTCAGCGCTTTCTGGTTCAACCGGTGGGTGGAGGCCAGGTCGAAACCCTGACCTGGGAAGACGTCGGTCACCAGGCCCGTTGCGCCGCGCACTGGCTGCGCGCGCGGGAATTGCCGCAAGGCAGCCACATCGCCCTGATCTCGAAAAACTGTGCGCACTGGATCATCGCCGACCTGGCGATCTGGATGGCCGGGCACGTCTCGGTGCCGTTGTACCCGAACCTCACCGCCGAATCCGTCGCGCAAGTCCTCGAACACTCCGAAGCGGCGCTGGCGTTTATCGGCAAACTCGATGACTGGCCCGGCATGTCCCGCGGCGTCAGCCCCGACCTGCCGACCATCAGCCTGCCACTGCATCCGCCGGGCAGCTTCGATTTCAGCTGGGCCGACCTGCAAGCCTGTTCACCGATCCAGGACAACCCGACACCTGCCGCCGACCAGTTGGCGACCATCATTTACACCTCCGGCACCACCGGCATGCCCAAAGGCGTGATGCACAGCTTTGGCAATCTGGGCTTCGCCACCACCCGCGGCACGCAGTTGTTCGGCCTCAATGAGTCGGACCGGCTGCTGTCGTACCTGCCGCTGTGCCATGTGGCCGAGCGAATGTTCGTTGAACTGGCCTCAATCTATACCGGGCAAACCGTGTTCTTCGCCGAGAGCCTCGATACGTTTCTGACCGATTTGCGGCGCGCGCGGCCCACCGCGTTGTTCGGTGTGCCACGCATCTGGACCAAGTTCCAGATGGGCGTGTACAGCAAGATCCCGGCGAAACGCCTCGAGTTCCTGCTCGGACTACCCCTCATCGGCAAGCGGGTAGGGCACAAAGTGCTCGTGGGGCTTGGGCTGGACGCCTTGCGCGTCGCGCTGTCCGGCGCGGCACCGGTGCCGCAGACCTTGTTGCTGTGGTATCGAAAGCTCGGGCTGGACGTTCTGGAGGTGTACGGCATGACCGAAAGCTGCGGTTATTCCCACATCGGCCGGCCCGGCGAAAACAAGCCTGGCTGGATTGGCAAGCCTTGCCCGGAGGTTGAAGTGCGGATCGCCGAATCGGGCGAGGTCATGGTGCGCAGCGGCGCGACCATGCTCGGGTATTTCAAGGAACCGGAAAAAACCGCCGACACGATTACGGCGGACGGCTTCCTGCGGACCGGTGACAAGGGCGAGCAAGACGCCGAAGGCAACCTGCGCCTGACTGGACGGCTGAAGGAGATTTTCAAGACCAGCAAAGGCAAATACGTGGCCCCGGCACCGATTGAAAACCGCCTGGCAGTCCATTCACGGATCGAACAGGTGTGCGTGGTCGGCGACGGTTTGAGTGCGCCGCTGGGACTGTGCGTGCTCTCGGCGATGGGGCAGCAGGACGCGGACGGAAGCGCGCGCGCCGGTCTGCATTCAAGCCTGGAAAAACTGCTGGAGGAGGTCAACCACGCGCTCGACAAGCATGAGCGCCTGCACCGTCTTGTGATCGTCAAAGACAGCTGGGGCGTGGAAAACGGCTTCCTGACGCCAACCCTGAAGATCAAACGCAACGTGATCGAAGCGGCTTACGGTACCCGGTTCGAAGAATGGAGCGAGCGCAGCGAAGCGGTGCTGTGGCAGGATTGAACCACCAATAAAACCAACAAAAGGATGTCAGCAATGAGTTTGTGGCGTACCACTCCCAACATCGAGCAGTTGAACGCAATCCAGAAAAACACCATTGGCGAAGTGCTGGATATCCGCTTCGAAGCCTTCGATGAAGAGTCGCTGACGGCGAGCATGGTCATCGACCACCGTACCCACCAGCCTTACGGCCTGCTGCACGGCGGGGCCTCGGTGGTGCTGGCTGAAACCGTCGGCTCCATGGCCAGCTATCTATGCATCGACGCGAGCAAGTTTTACTGCGTGGGCCTGGAAATCAACGCCAACCATTTGCGTGGGCTGCGCAGCGGGCGGGTGACTGCGGTGGCCAAGCCGATTCACATCGGGCGCACCACGCATGTCTGGGATATACGGCTGACCAGCGATGAGGGCAAGGCCAGTTGTGTGTCGCGGTTGACCATGGCGGTGGTGGCGTTGGGGGACACGCCGCCAGGAAAATAACCTGCGGATCCACACGGGATGGGCTGGTCATTAACTCGACGAGCCTCTGTGTCTGATCGTCATGGGAATGTCATGGCCGTTGGGCAGATCGGGATGGTAGCTCTCACCGATCGCCGGGGTGAAGTTGTCCAGAGTGAAGTCACCGTCACCAATTTGGAACAGTTCAGCGGTGCCGCGCTGCACATGCTGACCTAGCAATGTTCGAACGGTGGTATACGCGCTCAAGGTGCTCTGCAACCCCATAGTGAGGTTGGGGTTCGTTATAGAATCAGTCAGCGGTGATGATAAGTACGTCAGCGAAGCTGTAACACTCGTTGCGGCTGTACGGGTAAAGAGTCCGTACATCAACTCCCAAAGCCTTGGCACTTGCAGTCGATTTGTTCCCCGGGTATAGGTTCCGCCCAAAAACGCATTGATTGTGATGGTGGAAGCTGCGTCGATACCTTCGACGGTAGCACTGATGAACAGTCCTACCACGGCCGACGTTTCGGCTCGAGCTGCTCCTGTGCCGAACAGTGCGGATCCATAAACCAATGCACGGAAAAACGCGCTAAGTGCGGAGGGTGGCAACGTCACTCTCGGGCCCAGTTCCGCGTTCGTTCTCTGGGCAGCCTCTCTCGTGAGGTTCCCCGATGCAGAAGTAATGAAAGCGATTGCGGTCGTGTTCAATTCGCCCGGATCACTCCAATATGCATAAAGAGGGATAGCGCCTCCAAACACTGCTCCCACCAACCCTCCCAGGCCTGCTGCCACCCGTTGAGTGGTTCGATTGTTTGTGTAACGGGACGCCATTTGGCTTCCTGCCCCCATCCCCATGGATCCCCAAGCCATCGCTCCTACACCGGTGCCCAGCACCGTCATGGCGAGGTTGACACCAGGATCGACACTTCGGCCATCCGAGCCCTCCGTTTCACTGCTCGCCAATTCAGCAATTCCCATTGCCGTTCCCCATCGAACAAAACCGCCAACAAGAGAGGCTGAAAAATCTCGTCCGAACGATGCCGCTGCTGCGCCGGTCACCTGATTTGACGTGATCAATCCTTGAAGATCGACGTGCCCCACCGGATTGCCATGGACCATGGCGAACAGGTTCAACCCATCGACGACACCACTCGGATCCGCATTCAGCCACCGCTGGCACCACGGCACGTAATACCGATACCCGTAGTAATACAGCCCTGTGGCATCCCGTTGCTGCCCCGAATAACGAATCGTTTTATAACTGGCTTCCAGCTTGTTCCTCCCGGCCCACCAGCAGGTTCCGCCGAAGGGATAGTAGCTTTCCCATGCAATCAGTCTGGCGGCTCCATCCACCTCGACGGTGCTGGAGTTCAAATGATCGGTGAAATTGTAGCGATGCTGATGCTGGGGAATATCTGATGCTGGTCGTTTCTCCCAATGAAGCACCTGCACCGTGCCGCGCCCGGCCTTGACCGTGATGACGTGGAGAATTTCGTCAGGGGACGTACGAATTTCCAGACCCGGCAGGTAGCGGGTTTCGTGCGTACGGGTCAATGTGCCGGTGTAGGCTTGGCGGATTTTGCGCAGGCGTTGGCCGCTGCCGTCGTAGAGGTAAAACTCGATGTCGTCTGGCTCATCCTCACGCACCACCTGGTCTACCTGGCGCAACCGATTGCCCGGATCCCAACGCAGACCTTGTCCCGGTTGAAGACTGGTGCGGTTGCCGTTGACGTCATAACCGGCGGCAATCTCGTTCTCGTCGGGCAGCTCGCCATTGGCTTTTTGCGGCAGATTGCGATTATTGGAACGGGCGATGGCCGTGCGTTCGGTACGGTTTCCACTGTCCGCCTGATGCTGCATGACCTCCAGGTTGCCGGCCTTGTCGTAGGAGTAGAGGCGTGTGTAGTTTTCCAGTTGCCCCGGATCCGGAACGGGCTGGAAGGCCGGTAATTGCGGCCCGCCTGGGGCGTTGCGAAGCTGCCGGCCGCTGGCTTCTATCAGTCGATAGAGACTGTCGTAGCGGTAGCGATCAGTGGGTTCGATTCGCTGGTTGCGGTGATAGTGAATCAGATTGGCAGCATCCGTCAGACAAACAATATTGCCCACCGCGTCATACTCGTAGGTCACCTGTTGCAGGGCTGACTGGCCCTCCACGTATGCTTTCAGCCGGTCAAGTCGGCCATCTTCGTGCCGAAACGTCGCGCACGAAATGACACCGTTTCCTGCGCGTTGGTGTTCGACCAGGCCGAAGGCGTTGTACTGGATGTCACTGACCAGCGTATTTTCTTTGGTCTGCCCGGTCAGCGTGAGGCGGATTTCCTTCAGCTCGCCGGCGCAGTTCTGACTGGATGCCTGAACATTGCCTTTCGCATCGGTCTGCCTGACCGGCTCGCCTGCCGCATTGCAGTGAATGCGGGTGACAGCGGATTCATCCTCAAGAAAAGCATCGCACTCGTCCTCGGTTTCGGGCCAGTCCACGGACCATAGCGGATCGTCGACAAACGTACGGCTGTGTACCAGCGGCGTGCCGGCGAGGCCGAATTCAATGAAGCGCAAAGAACCTGCGGTGTCGTCCTGTCGAATCAACTGACCGCGCCGGTTATGTGATTCATCGGCGCTGTTGTCGGCATAGGCATACCTCGCGATGCAACGTTGTGGTCCACCGTGGGCGCTTTCAAATGCGGCGATTGGCCGACGTTGCCCGTCGTAACGCACCTGGCTTTGACTGAGCTTCTGATCCCAACCCTCAACGCCTTGCCCATCTTCGCCGAGCAATCCCAGACGCCATCCAGCATCACCGTTTTCGGACAGCAGCACGGCCCCCGACAAACTGACCACATTGAGTTGATTGGCTGCCGACCGGCCTTCCAGGTGCAAGAGAAACAGCCGTGGATCGCGGCTTAGTACTGCACGCCCGGCAACGCTGTGGATCTGCTGGGTGATGCAGCTTTCCGGCGCTTGCGCACCGTCGCGCCGGTGATACGCCACTTCGCGCACGCCCAGTCTCCGAGCGTCGATCACTTCGATGGCGGGTGTGTTTGCATGAGTCATGGCGGGCGTTGTCTGAGGTTTGGCGATTCCGTTTTTATCCTCGTCATGGGGCCCGATAGTCAACTGTCAGAAATAACAGGTACAGGCAAGAACAGGGGTTATAGGCATGGCGCGACTGTCATCATTCCTGGCAGTTACAGTCATTGCGGATCCCGGCGGGCTTGCGGACAATCGAGCTCTGTTTTCGTTGATGGATCGGCCGGTATGTCGCAGCAGATATTTTTCGCCCACGCCAATGGCTTTCCCTCGGGAACCTACGGCAAGTTGTTCACGGCGTTGGCGCCTGAGTATCAGGTCGCGCACTTGCAGCAGCACGCCCACGACCCGCGTTTCCCGGCGGACGACAACTGGAGCAACCTGGTGGACGAGCTGATTCATCACCTGGAGCAGCAGCCGGAACCGGTGTGGGGGGTGGGCCATTCCTTTGGTGGCGTGCTGCACCTGCACGCGGCGTTGCGTTGCCCCGAACTGTATCGTGGCGTGGTGATGCTCGATTCGCCGGTGCTGACCCGTGCCGATCAATGGGTCATCCGTGCCGCCAAGCGCTTCGGTTTTATCGACCGCCTGACCCCGGCCGGTCGGACGTTGGGGCGGCGGGAAGAGTTCACCGATCTGGAAGCTGCCCGATTGTATTTCGCTGGAAAAACCCTGTTTCGCAGCTTCGACCCGGAATGTTTCGACGCTTACCTGCAACACGGTCTGCACAAGGTTGGCGACAAACTGCGCCTGCGTTTCGACCCTGCCACGGAAATCAGCATCTACCGTGGCGTGCCCCACACCAGCCCCGGCCGGGCACGGCAGCTGAAAGTGCCACTGGCGGTGGTGCGTGGCCACAAGAGTCGGGTTGTGATGCGCCATCACGCCAGTTCCGTCGGGCGCATGCCGTTGGGCGAATCCCTGACCATGCCCGGCGGGCACATGTTTCCCCTCGAACGCCCACAGGACACCGCCACGCTGCTGAAAAACCTGTTCAGCCGCTGGGAAGGTCGCCGGCAGCAGGATCACGCATGAGTCATGTCGTTGAAGAAGTCCGCCTGAGCCTGCCGCACATCGAGCTGGCAGCGCACCTGTTTGGCCCCGAAGACGGCTTGCCGGTGATTGCCTTGCACGGCTGGCTGGACAACGCCAACAGCTTTGCCCGGTTGGCGCCGAAGCTCAAAGGGCTGCGCATCATTGCGCTGGACATGGCCGGTCACGGTCATTCCGGGCATCGGCCGCCCGGCGCCGGTTATGCAATGTGGGACTACGCCCACGACGTGCTGCAAGTCGCCGAACAGCTTGGCTTGAAGCGTTTTGCGCTGATGGGGCACTCCATGGGCGCGATCGCTTCGTTGATCATCGCCGGTTCGCTACCGGAACGTGTCACCCATCTGGCCTTGATAGACGGCATCATTCCTCCTACAGACAAAGGCGAAAATGCAGCCGAGCGCATGGGCATGGCCCTGCAAGCGCAACTGGATCTGCGGGAAAAACGCAAACCGGTCTACAACACCCTCGACCGCGCCATCGAAGCGCGCATGAAAGGGCTGGTCGCCGTCAGCCGCGAAGCCGCCGAACTGCTGGCCCAGCGTGGCTTGATGCCAGTGCCGGGCGGCTACACCTGGCGGACCGACAACCGTCTGACGCTGCCGTCGCCGCTGCGTCTGACCACTGAACAGGCCATGGCCTTCGTCCAGCGGGTCAGCTGTCCTGCGCTGCTGGTCGTCGCGGGTGACGGCATGCTCGCCAAACATCCCGAGCTGCTGGAGCGTCTACCCTTTAGCCATGAACAGCTGCCTGGCGGTCATCATTTGCACCTGAATGACGAATCCGGTGCCGACCTTGTCGCAGACTGTTTCAATCGGTTCTTCGCCGTTCCTTGACTTGCGCCGGGCAACTGTCGAGGCTGGGCGGGTTGAAATGGGAGACAACCATGATAGATCTCTACACCGCTGCGACCCCGAATGGCCACAAGGTCTCTATCGTGCTCGAGGAACTCGGCCTGCCCTACACGGTGCACGCCTTGAGTTTCGACAAGAAGGAACAGAAGTCCGCGGACTTCCTCAAGATCAACCCCAATGGGCGCATCCCGGCGATTGTCGACCGCGCCAACGGCGATTTTGCCGTGTTCGAATCCGGCGCGATCCTGATCTACCTCGCTGAAATGACCGGCAAACTGCTGCCTCTGGACCCCAAGGGGCGTTCGGTGGTGATGCAGTGGCTGATGTTCCAGATGGGGGGAATCGGCCCGATGCAGGGTCAGGCCAACGTGTTTTTCCGTTACTTTCCGGAGAAACTCCAGGGCGCCATCGACCGCTATCAGCATGAAACCCGTCGCCTGTATGAAGTGCTCGACACGCGCCTGCAAGACTCGGAATTTCTGGCTGGTGATTACAGCATTGCCGACATCGCCACTTATCCATGGGTGCGCGGCCACGAGTGGTCAGGTGTCGCCGTGGACGGCTTGACGGCCCTGCAGGGCTGGATGGCGACTATGGAAGCGCGTCCGGCGGTGCAGCGAGGTTTGCTCGTTCCCGAACGCATCGACGATGCCAGCGTCATCAAGGGTGCCCAGGCCATGCTGATCCGATGAGTTTATCCATGCGTTCAATCAGTCTGCTGGCGCTGTGTTGTTTCAGTCCTCTGGTGTTTGCCGCCGATGTGCCGGGCAGTCAGGACCTGCCGATCGTGCCGCGGGTGACCGATTCGCAGATCGTCGACTATCGCCCGGCGGTCGAACTCGAGCGGATCTATCCGCTCGGTTCAATCCGCAAGATCAGCGGCCAGCTGCGTTTCGACGGCCAGGTCAGCGCCCGCGGGCAAACCACTTCGGTGACCTACGAGTTGCCACCGGAGCATTCGTCAATCGAAGCGTTTACCGTCGCTCGCGAAGCCTTGCAGAAGCAGGACGCGCAGTTGCTGTTCTGGTGCCAGGCCCGTGATTGCGGTGAAAGCAGCCTGTGGGCCAATGAAGTCTTCGGCAATGCCAAGCTCTATGGCGCTGATGATCAGCAGGCCTATCTGCTGTTGCGGTTGGCCGCGCCAAAGGACAACACCCTCGTGGCGCTGTACAGCATCACTCGCGGCAATCGCAAAGCCTATCTGCACGTCGAACAGTTCGACGCGGCTGCACCGCTGGGCGATCTGCTGCCAACCTCCGCAACGTTGTTGCGAGAGCTCAAAAGCACTGGTGAACTCGACTTTCCGAAATTGACCGATGCGCCTGACGAGACCTGGCTGCGCTTGCTCTCGCGCGGCCTGAACCTGGACACGACCCTGCGGGTCAGCGTTTCCGGACCCAATGCCGAAGCCTGGCGTCAGGCATTGATGAGCCAGGGCGTACGGTCGGCGCGAATGGAGACGGGCAGCGTCGAAGGCTCTGGCTTGCACATCGAGCTGTTGCGATAAGTTGTATCAGGCGAACGCGCTGGCCGCGTTCGCCTATTCTTTTGCGAACTGACATTTTTCGAGATTCGGATGATCAATAACGATCGGCTGTTGGTGCAGATCCTGCTCCTGGTGCTGTTTGGCGCGAGCCTCTGGGTGATGGCCCCGTTCTGGTCGGCCATGTTCTGGGGCGCGGTGCTGGCGTTCGCCAGTTGGCCGCTGATGCGTTTGCTGACCCATTGGCTCAAAGGTCGCGAATCCCTGGCGGCGGCATTGCTGACCCTGGGCTGGATGTTGGTGGTGGCGTTGCCGCTGGTGTGGCTGGGTTTCAACCTGGCAGACCATGTGCGAGACGCCACGGCGTTCATCAAGGATGTGCAAATGGATGGCTTGCCCGAGGCTCCGACCTGGCTGGGCAGTATTCCTCTTGTAGGCGAACGGCTGGTGGCGATCTGGAACAGCATCGATCAGCAAGGCGCGGCAATGATGGTGGCGCTCAAACCTTATCTGGGGCAGGTCGGTAACTGGCTGCTGGCGCGCAGTGCACAGATTGGCGGCGGCATACTCGAGCTGACGCTGAGCATTGTGTTCGTGTTCTTTTTCTACCGGGACGGGCCGCGACTGGCGGCGTTTGTCCACAGCCTGCTGCAGCGGTTGATCGGGGATCGCGCCGGTTACTACATCGAATTGGTGGCGGGTACGGTGCAGCGGGTGGTGAACGGTGTGATCGGGACGGCGGCTGCCCAGGCGGTGCTGGCGTTGATCGGCTTCCTGATTGCCGGAGTGCCTGGCGCGCTGGTGCTTGGCATTGTCACCTTCATGCTCAGCCTGATTCCCATGGGGCCGCCGTTGGTGTGGATACCGGCGACCGCCTGGCTGGCCTGGAAGGGTGAGTACGGGATGGCAGTATTCCTCGGGATCTGGGGCACCTTCATCATCAGCGGGGTCGACAATGTGCTCAAGCCTTACCTGATCAGTCGCGGCGGGAATTTGCCGTTGGTGATCGTGCTGTTGGGGGTGTTTGGCGGGTTGATCGCTTTTGGCTTCATCGGCCTGTTTATCGGGCCGACGTTGTTGGCCGTGGCGTATAGCCTGTTGACCGACTGGAGCAAGAGTCAGGCGCGGGTGGAAGATCGCCGTCCTTAAGCCTTAAGCCTTAAGCCTTGAGTCGAGGCGAATGGCCCCTTCGCGGGCAAGCCCGCTTCCGCAAGGATCGAGGTGAACACATCATCTGTGAGCACTACGAAATCTGAGGGAGCGGGCCCGCGAAGCTTTTGACTTTAAGTCGCCACGTTCAGGTACTTGCCCACCGTCGCCACCTTGTCGAGCGAGTACTGCTTGCTCAGGTTGGCGATCATTTTGTTCAGCGCTTCCGTCACGTTCGCCTGATCGGTGGAGCTGTCGCCATTCTTCTCGCGACCGGCCTGCAAGGCAGCGTTTAATTCGTCGCTGCTGACGCCGCCACTGCTGTCGCTATCCAAGACCTTGAACAACGCAGCACTGGTGTCGGTGCTTGTCGATGAGGTGCTGTCGCTGGCCTGCAACGCGCTGCTCAGTTCGTCACCGCTGATGGCGCCGTCGCCATCGGCGTCCAGAGCACTGACCAGCGCATCGGCCAGTTCGGTGGCCGGTGCCTGATCACGCGGCGGTGGCGGAGGAGGCGCCATCGCGGCTATTTCTTCGTTGCTCAGGCTGCCGCTGTCGTCACTGTCCAGGTCGGCGAAGTTTTTACTCAGGCTGACCAGCAAACCATCATCGGACTTCTCCGACAGGGCGCTTTTGAGCTCGTCCTGATCCACCGAGCCATCGCTGTTGGTGTCGAGTTTGGCGAGCAGTTCTTTCTGGAATTGCTGGCTGCGGGCGCTGCTGGTGGTGGTGGTGGTGCTGGCGGTGCTGTTATAGCTCGTGTAGTTGCTGACGCTACCGATCATTGGGCTCACTCCCTGGAATGGAAAGCCGGCGGGTGCACCGGCTTATGCAGCCTCAAGGAGCAAGTTGTCGTGGGTATGTGGAGTTTGTACCGAGTGCTACACACAGGTCTGCGGCCAGACACAGACCCTGTGTCTGGCTCAGGTGCGAGGCAGACGGATAACCGCGGTCAAACCGCCACCTCGGGTTTCTTCCAGCGTCAATTGCCCACCCAGCCGTTCAGCCGCCTCGCGCGCAATGGTCATCCCCAGCCCGACACCACCGGAGTTGCGATTACGCGAACCTTCGAGGCGAAAGAAAGGTTCAAACACGGCTTCGCGTTTATCCGCGGCGATCCCCGGTCCATGGTCGATAACCCGAATCACCAGGTGTTCGCGATGGTCTTCAAGCGCGATCTGCGCCTGCCCGGCATAACGCAGGGCGTTGTCCAGCAAGTTGTTGATGCACGAGCGCAGGGCCATCGGCTGGACCTGCAACGGTGCGCAGTGGCCGTTGGCCTGGACATCAGAACCCTGGTCCTGGGCATTTTCGCTCAGGGATTCGACCAGCGCCTGCACGTCCATCCATTGCGGGGCCTCGCTGGTGCGCTGTTCGTGCAGGTAGGTGAGGGTGGCGTCGAGCATGCTGATCATGTCGTCCAGATCCTGGCGCATTTGACCTTGCAGTTTGTTGTCGTCGATCTGTTCCAGCCGCAGCTTGAGCCGGGACAGCGGCGTGCGCAGGTCATGGGAGACCGCGCCGAGCATCCGCGAACGCTGCTGCATCTGTTCGATGATGCGTTTTTGCATCAGGTTGAAGGTGTAGGCCGCCTGCCGGGATTCCCGTGGGCCGGACTCGTCCAGCGGTGGGCTGTCGAGGTTTTCGCTCAGGCGCTCGGCGGCGTCGCTCAGGCGCTGGATCGGCCGACTCAGCAGTTTTGCGCCGTACCAGGCCGCAATGATCAGCGAAATCAGCTGGAATGTAAGTGGCACCAGCGGCCCGCCGAACCAGGGCCGCGGTGGCCGCTTGTCGAATCGCGGGTCCATCGGCGGGCGTTGTCCGTCAAGACCTTGGGAGAACTCCGGCGGTGGCGGCGGCGGAGGTGGGCCGTAATGATGAAACCAGGCAAACGCGAGCAGATGCGCCAGGATAATCGCCACCAGCAGCACGCCAAACAGGCGGCCGAACAGCGTATCGAAGCGCGCACGCATCAGCCGATGTCTCGGGCGTCGAACAGGTAACCCTCACCGCGAACGGTCTTGATCAACTGCGGGGCTTTCGGGTCGTCCCCGAGTTTCTGGCGCAGACGCGAGACCAGCAGGTCGATGCTGCGATCAAAGGCTTCGATCGAGCGACCACGCGCTGCATCCAGCAACTGTTCGCGACTGAGCACCCGGCGCGGCCGTTCGATGAACACCCACAGCAAGCGGAATTCGGCGTTGGACAGCGGAACCACCAGGCCATCCGCCGCGATCAATTGGCGCAGGACGCTGTTCAGGCGCCAGTTGTCGAAGCGAACGTTCGCACGCTGTTCGGTGCGGTCGTCGCGCACTCGCCGCAGAATGGTCTGAATCCGCGCGACCAGTTCTCGGGGTTCGAACGGCTTGGCCATGTAGTCGTCGGCGCCGAGTTCCAGGCCGATGATCCGGTCGGTGGGTTCGCAGCGTGCGGTGAGCATCAGGATCGGGATGTCCGATTCGGCGCGCAGCCAGCGGCACAGTGACAGACCGTCTTCACCGGGCAGCATCAGGTCAAGCACCACCACGTCGAAATGCTCGGCTTGCAGCGCCAGACGCATGGCGGCGCCATCGGTGACGCCGCTGGCGTGGATGTTGAACCGGGCCAGGTAGTCGATCATCAGTTCGCGGATCGGGACGTCATCGTCGACGATCAGCGCGCGAATGCTCCAGCGCTTGTCGTCGCCGGGCGCTTTTTGATCGTCGTTCAAGGGGGCTTGGGTGCTGTGCATGCGTGCGTTCATCTGCCAGGTAGGCTGCCAACCACAAAGATAGGCTGCGAGGTTGTGGCTTCAGCATAGGCGTCCGGCCCTGAGGCGGGAAGTGCTGTAAGGACGTGTTGCGGCTGCCGAGGGTAGCGGACAAGGGTGTTGCGGGCGTGTCGTGTGTGTATCGGTCTCGACACAATCGGCGAACGGGCTAGTCTTGGCTGAGCGCCGACGACGATTTACCGATCATCGGGTCCCGCAGCCGCGCTGGTTCCGCTACAATGCGCGCCGATTTCGTCCTGCCTGAGAGCCCGCACATGTCCGTCTGCCAGACTCCTATCATCGTCGCCCTGGATTTCCCCACCCGTGACGCCGCACTGAAGCTGGCCGATCAGTTGGACCCGAAACTGTGCCGGGTCAAAGTCGGCAAGGAACTGTTCACCAGCTGCGCGTCGGAAATCGTCGGCACCTTGCGCGACAAGGGTTTCGAAGTGTTCCTCGACCTCAAGTTCCACGACATCCCGAACACCACCGCCATGGCGGTAAAGGCGGCGGCGGAAATGGGCGTGTGGATGGTCAACGTCCATTGCTCCGGCGGTCTGCGCATGATGGCTGCCTGCCGTGAAGTGCTGGAGCAGCGCAGCGGCCCGAAACCGCTGCTGATCGGCGTGACCGTGCTGACCAGCATGGAGCGTGAAGACCTGGCAGGCATTGGTCTGGACATCGAACCGCAGGAGCAGGTGCTGCGCCTGGCGGCACTCGCGGAAAAAGCCGGGATGGACGGTCTGGTGTGCTCGGCACTGGAAGCCCAGGCCTTGAAATCGGCTCACCCGTCGTTGCAACTGGTGACCCCGGGGATTCGTCCGGCGGGCAGCGCCCAGGACGATCAACGCCGCATCCTGACCCCGCGTCAGGCGCTGGATGCCGGTTCCGATTACCTGGTGATCGGCCGTCCGATCAGCCAGGCGGCGGATCCGGCCAAGGCGTTGGCAGACGTAGTGGCCGAAATCGCCTGACCAAACGCTGAAGATCCCATGTGGGAGCGAGCCTGCTCGCGATGAGGGAGTATCAGTCGACATCAATGTTGTCTGATATAGCGCTATCGCCGAGCCGGTCTCGCTCCCACATTTTTTTGTGGACACTTCGGTAACTGCGTTAAACCTTCAGCACCAACTTCCCGAAGTTCTCTCCGCTGAACAATTTCATCAGCGTCTCCGGGAACGTCTCCAGCCCTTCAACAATGTCTTCCTTGCTCTTGAGCTGCCCCTTGGCCATCCAGCCGGCCATTTCCTGTCCGGCAGCGGCGAACTGCGCGGCATAGTCCATCACCACAAAGCCCTCCATCCGTGCGCGGTTCACCAACAGCGACAGGTAGTTGGCGGGCCCTTTGACCGCTTCCTTGTTGTTGTACTGGCTGATGGCGCCGCAAATCACCACCCGTGCCTTCATGTTCAGGCGACTCAGCACCGCATCGAGGATATCGCCGCCGACGTTATCGAAATAAACGTCGACGCCTTTCG
Source organism: Pseudomonas sp. IT-P171 (assembly GCF_949767765.1). NCBI lineage: Bacteria > Pseudomonadati > Pseudomonadota > Gammaproteobacteria > Pseudomonadales > Pseudomonadaceae > Pseudomonas > Pseudomonas sp. IT-P171. The sequence goes on along the minus strand of NZ_CATKQN010000059.1, from coordinate 243,454 downwards.
GGCATTCACGCTTGAGGCCGGCGACGACATCTTCGTTCTTGTAATCGATGGCGCCGTCAAAACCCAGTTCGTCGATGAGGAACTTGCACTTGTCCGCGCCGCCCGCGATGCCGATCACACGGCAACCTTTGATCTTGGCAATTTGCCCGGCAATACTGCCCACCGCCCCGGCCGCACCGGACAGCACCACCGTGTCGCCTTCTTTTGGCGCACCGACATCGAGCAGGGCAAAGTAGGCGGTCATCCCGGTCATGCCCAGTGCGGACAGATAAACCGGGAGCGGTGCCAGTTTCGGATCGACCTTGTAGAAACCGCGCGGCTCGCCAAGGAAATAATCCTGCACCCCCAGGGCGCCATTGACATAGTCACCGACCGCAAAACCTGGATTGTTCGACGCCACGACTTTGCCTACGCCCAATGCGCGCATGACCTCGCCGATACCAACCGGCGGAATGTAGGACTTGCCTTCGTTCATCCAGCCACGCATGGCCGGGTCCAGGGACAAATATTCGTTTTTGACCAGGATCTGACCCGCGGCCGGCTCTCCGACCGGTACTTCCTGATAGGTGAACGTCTCGCGGGTAGCCGCGCCCACCGGACGTTTGGCAAGCAGGAACTGGCGATTGGTCTGGGTAGTCATGACAGGCACTCAAGATGAATGAAGTCTTGTTGATAGACCTTCATGGACCGCCCCGCAAGTTTGGCTGATGCGGCGAATGCACATCGATCCAGTGCAGTGATAGTCAGTGTGGCGGTTCTATCACTGCAACTCATGGGCGCCCAACCGGCCTTCTGATAGTGCTGCCGTGGCGGTAGCGCCTGTGGCTAGACTGGGCGCAAGCGAAACCCCGCATTCTTCTCTTCGAGGACAAAACAATGAGCATGACGTTTTCCGGCCAGGTCGCCGTCGTAACGGGCGCTGCCAATGGTATCGGTCGCGCGACCGCCCAGGCGTTCGCCGCCGAAGGGTTGAAAGTGGTAGTGGCCGACATGGATACGGCTGGTGGCGAGGGCACCGTGGCGCTGATTCGCACGGCAGGCGGCGAAGCGACCTTCGTGCGTTGCAACGTCACCGTGGAAAGCGATGTAAAAAATCTGATGGACGAGGTGGTGAGGTCCTACGGCCGTCTCGACTATGCCTTCAACAATGCCGGCATCGAGATTGAAAAAGGCAAACTGGCCGAAGGCACGGTCGACGAGTTCGACGCGATCATGGGCGTTAACGTCAAGGGCGTCTGGTTGTGCATGAAGTACCAGCTGCCGCTGTTGCTGGCACAAGGCGGTGGCGCGATCGTCAACACCGCTTCGGTCGCCGGCCTGGGCGCTGCGCCGAAGATGAGCATTTACGCCGCATCGAAACACGCGGTGATCGGCCTGACCAAATCGGCGGCCATCGAATACGCCAAGAAAAAAATCCGCGTGAATGCGGTGTGCCCGGCGGTCATCGACACCGACATGTTCCGCCGCGCCTATGAAGCCGACCCGAAGAAGGGCGAGTTCGCCAGCGCCATGCATCCGGTGGGTCGTATTGGCAAGGTTGAAGAGATCGCCAGTGCAGTGCTGTATCTGTGCAGCGATGGTGCTGCGTTTACGACCGGTCATTCGCTGGCAGTGGATGGGGGCGTTACCGCGTTCTGATTTGCGGCGGTTGTTGGTGGATATATCCTTTTCCGCAGTAACCGCGGCTATTGGTTGTGCCCTTACGGCAGGTCACTTGGAAACGCGCCCAGGAACCCAGCGCTCTTGCGCCTTTCGTTCGGTGCCTCGCTCTGGTCCTGCTCCGTGGGCCCGCCGCCATCGGCCATCCATGGCCGGGGTGGCTACCGCCCGGCCTATTCCGCTGGCAAGCCAACTCCCACAGTGATTTTTGGCAGAAATGAAATGTGTGTTCACCGCCGATGATCTTGGTGGACTTCAGGTCGGCTACCAGACCGCCTCGCTCTGTTTTTGATCTTGATCTGCCCCGTCGGAAGGCCGAGTGCAGGTTCTGCGCAGTGGGCAACCCGGCATGGATGCCGGGTTAGCCGCCCCCGGCCATGGATGGCCGATGGCGGCGGGCCCACGGAGCAGGACCGGAGCGAGGGCATGCCGAGCCTAAGCGAGGCACCGTACGTCAGGGGCGAGAGCGCTTGGTTACTTGGCGCTTTTCCAAGTAACCCGCCGTAAGGGCGGAACCAATAGCCGCCGTTACCGCAGCAATGGATATGTACCCCCAACCCCAACCCCAACCCCAACCCCAACCCCCGTTTTTTGCTCCGTGAAAGTGCCAGGCAATGTGTTTCAAATGGTTAGAACCACGAGTTTTGACGGCGTTGTCGCACAGCCCATCGAGCGCGCCTGTGATTAACTGATTCCGTCAAACGAACAGGAGTTTGCTTGCTCATGGAATTGAGAATCGATCGACAGGCCTTGGTGCCGGTCGTACAGCAAGTCGTCGACGCGTTAGCGTGCTGGCTGCGTCAGAGCGACATAGAACCGGGGACGCGTTTGCCGTCTGCACGGCAAATCGCGCGGACCAATTTACTCAGCCTGTCCAGCGTCGTTGAAGCGTGCGAGAGGCTGGTGGCTCAAGGGGTGCTGGCGTCGCGTCATGGCGCCGGATTCATTGTCGCTGCCCCCACGTTGGCCGCTGCGGATTCACCCTGGTTCGAGGGCGCGGAGTTGCAGCCATTCAACGCTGCGGGCGGGCTGAATCTGGGGGGTGGAGGGCTCCCCGAAAGCTGGCGCGAAACGGATGATCTGACTTATGCAATCCGGGAGGTCAGCCGTACCGACATGGCTGGTCTGTTCAATTACAGCTCGCCGCTGGGGCTGCTTGCGTTGCGTCAACAAATCATCAAACGCTTGAGCCCGCTGGATATCGACGCAGAAGAAAACCGGATCATGACGACAGCAGGGGCCAGTCAGGGGCTCGACCTGATCGTGCGTACCTTGCTCAAACCGGGTGATTGCGTCGTGGTCGAAAGTCCCGGTTATTCCTTGCTGTTCGAGCTGCTCAGGCTGCATGGCGTCTCGATGATCGAAGTCCCGCGCACCCCGCGCGGGCCGGACATCGAGGTGCTTGAGTCACTGCTGCTTGAGAAAAAGCCCCGTGCGTTGTTCATCAACAGCTTCTATCACAACCCTACTGGCAGCAACCTGACGCCGGTGGTGGCGCAGCGGATTCTGCATCTGGCCAAAAACCACGGCGTGCTGGTGATTGAGGACGACGTCTACGCGGACCTGCACAGTGGCCCCGGTACTCGTCTCGCCGCGCTGGATACTGATGACAACGTCATCTACGTCGGCAGCTTCTCCAAAACCCTCAGCAGCTCATTGCGGGTCGGCTTTGTAGTGGCCGGTGCCGAGGTTATTTCGCGACTGGCCGAGGTCAAGCGGATCAGCAGTCTGGGTGCTTCCGGATTTTGTGAGTCGGTACTGGCCCGCCTGCTGGCCAGCGGTGCTTACCGCAAGTTGGTGCTGCGGCTGCGGCAGCGTCTGAGACATGACCGAGAAGCCGCATTGCAGGTGCTGGAAGATGCCGAGTGGGAGGTTTTCGGCAAACCCGTCGGCGGTTTGTTCATCTGGGCGCGATCGCGCAAGTCCGACTACGCTCACGTGCGGACACAGGCACGGCGCTTCGGCGTCCTGCTGTCTTCCACGACGGCATTCAGCCCCGCCAGTGAGGCCAGTGACTGGCAGCGTATCAATGTGGCTTGCGCCTGTGATCCGCGAGCCCGGGCGTTTTTTCAGGCCACCGCTCCGGATCGACCTCAAGCGTTCTGAAAACGACGTTGGCGTAGCTTTTTGCCATTATTCCGACGCCAGAGACTTGTGTTGACACAGGCCGGTTGCGAATCTGCGTCAACAGACTATGTCAGGGGACTAAGTGCAATGATTTCGGCCGTGCAAGGACGTTTTGCCAACCTCGGTATGGCAAAAAAACTGGGTGTCGGGTTTGTGCTGGTGCTGTTGTTGACAGCCCTGGTGGCGGCCATCGGCGTATGGTCCCTGCAAACCATTAGCCATCGCTTCGACGGGCTCAAACAGATGTCGTCGCTCAACAGTGGCTTACTCAAGGTGCGCCTGCTCGAGCAGGAGTACGCCTTGCACGGCAACCCGAAAATTGTCACGGCCTTGCACGAGGGTGTCGATGGCCTGGTCGTCCTGGCGAATCAGCTGAAGGCGCAATCGCCGGCCAACGTACCCGTGATGAGCGACGTCGAACAGTCATTGGGGGCTTACCGCAAAGCGTTTGACGAATTCGTCTCGCTGAGCCAGGCCAAGGACCTTGCACTGGAAATGGCCAGTTGGTCGGTCTCCAGCGTGGCCAATAATCTTGACGTGTTGCAGGCCGGGCTCGCCGATGATGGCGCCTATGCCCTGAAGGAGTCCGAAGGCAAGGACGGTTCCCAGTTCATCGAGCAAGCCAATCAGGTCAGCCAGGTATCGCGGCTGATGCTGCAAGCCATGAACGAAGCACGTGTGCGCCTGGACCAGAGCCGCAAGGGCGACGACAGCGCCGGGCAAGGCAAGATCGAGCAGGCCGACCAGGCGTTGACTCAGGCCGAGCAATTGAAAACCACGGTCAAGGATGAAGGCTACCTGACTGTCCTCAATGAAGTGGTTGGGCATATCGGCGGTTTCAGCGAAAAACTGGCGGAATACACCGGCCTGCTGGCTCAGGAAAAAACCGTTTACGAGCAGTTGCATCAACGCGCCGCGCAGGTCGTGGAGCGGGTGGACCAGGCCTACGTCGCCGAAGACCAGTCGATGCAGGCCGAGCTGAAAAAGAACTCATTGCTGATTATCGGTTCGTCGGCCCTGGCCTTGCTGGTCGGGCTGATCGCGGCTTGGGTGATTACCCGATTGATCGTCGGACCGCTGCGCAGTGTGATTCGCGTCGCTCAGCAGATTGCCGCGGGCGATTTGAGTGCGACGGTTGAAGTGACCCGTCGTGATGAGATCGGCCAATTGATGCAGGCCATGCAGCAGATGGGCGCGGGGCTCAGCAGTATTGTCAGCGGTCTGCAGGCGGGCATCGAGCAGTTGGCCAGTTCGGCTCAGTCGCTGTCGGCGGTGACTGAGCAGACCAATCTTGAAGTGAGCAGCCAGAAGGAAGAAACCGAGCAGGTCGCTACGGCGATGAATCAAATGACCGCTACCGTGCACGACGTTGCGCGTAACGCGGAGGAGGCTGCCCAGGCTGCGCAAACGGCGGACGGCAAGGTCGAAAGTGGCCAGGCGGTGGTGCGCCAGAGCATGGCGCGGATCGAGCAACTGGCGGACTCGGCGTCGTCGGCCAGTTCGAGCATCGAAAGTCTGAGTGCGGAAATCCAGAATATCGGCACGGTGCTCAGTGTCATCAAAAGCGTGGCCGAACAGACCAACCTATTGGCGCTTAACGCGGCCATCGAGGCGGCGCGCGCCGGCGAGCAGGGCAGGGGGTTTGCGGTGGTTGCCGATGAAGTGCGGGCCCTGGCGAAGCGGACTCAGCAATCGACCGAGGAAATCGAGCGACTGGTCAGTGCCTTGCGCTCGGCAGCGCAGTCGTCGGTGCATCAGATTCAGAGCAGTGGCGAGTTGGTGAAGCTGGCGGTCAGTGATGCGCTACAGACCGAAAGTGCCTTGGGCAGTATTGCGGCGGCGGTGTCGTTGATTCAGCAGATGAACCAGCAGATCGCGGCGGCTGCGGAGGAGCAGAGTTCGGTGGCTGAGGAGATCAACCGCAGTGTGACCAGTATTCGGGCCAGTGCGGATCAGTCTTCCTTGGCGATGCAGGGGAATGCGGCGTCGAGTATCGAGTTGGCGCAGTTGGGGGTTGAGTTGAAGGGGATGGTCGGGCATTTCAGGCTCTGAGGCTTGAGGACTTGGCGGCCTGGTAGCCGACCAGGTTCTTGGTGGTGGTGTGCATATCCATTGCTGCGGTAACGGCGGCTGGCGGTTTCGCCCTTACGGCGACTCACTTTTGCAGACGCCCAAAAGTAAGCAAAACGCTTCGCCCCGGCGTCCGGCCCCTCGCTTAGGCTCGGCGTTCCTTCGCTCCGGTCCTGCTCCGTGGGCCCGCCGCGATCGGCCATCCATGGCCGTGCGCGGCTAACCCGGCATCCATGCCGGGTTGCCCACTGCGCAGAACCTCCGCTCAGCCTCCCGAAGGGGCGGGCAGATCAAAAGCGCAAGGCGAGCTAACGCTCGGCCTCGTGGTTTGGTGGGTGTGCGTCGATCTGCTCTTGTAGGCGCTGAGTTTGCCAGCGAAGGCGGCCTGACAGCCGACCTGATTTTCGTGGGTCTCCTCGACCCTGTGGGAGCTGAGTTTGCCAGCGATGGCGGCCTGCCAGCCGACCCGTTCTCGCGGATGCACCAAAACCCCTGTGGGAGCTGGCCTGCCAGCGATGGCGGCCTGCCAGCCGACCCGTTCTCGCGGATGCACCAAAACCCCTGTGGGAGCTGGCCTGCCAGCGAAGGCGGCCTGACAGCCGACCCGTTCTCGCGGACGTACCACAATCCCTGTGGGAGCTGGCCTGCCAGCGAAGGCGGCCTGACAGCCGACCCGTTCTCGCGGATGTACCAAAACCCCTGTGGGAGCTGGCCTGCCAGCGATGGCGGCCTGACAGCCGACCCGTTCTCGCGGATGTACCAAAATCCCTGTGGGAGCTGGCCTGCCAGCGATGGCGGCCGACCAGCCGACCTGTTCTCGCGGATGTACCAAAACCCCTGTGGGAGCTGGCCTGCCGGCGATGGCGGCCTGACAGCCGATCATTTTTTATCGAATGTAATTACCCATCAAACTCAACGCAAAAAAAACCACCTCTTCAGGTGGTTTCTTCAAAACAGTTCCGATCAGTCGTAAATCACTTTCTTCTTCCAGTCCGCATCCGCCTCGACGTCTTTGAGGCCTTCGGTCAGTTGGTTCACTTCGCCTTCAACCGGTGCAATGTTGTCCATGACTTGTGCGTTGGCACGGGCCAGGAGTTTTTCCAGGTATTCGAGCTGTTCGGCGTAGATCTGCGGTTCCTGCTGTTTACGCAGGTACTGCACGCCGCGTTCGAAGGCCAGGCGAGCCTGGCCAGGCTGGTTCTGCTGCAGGGAATGCTGGCCGAGGTTGTTGAAGAATTCGATGTGCAGCAGCACCAGGATGTGGCGAACTTCGCGGATCCAGCGTTTGGCTTCGTTGGTTGGCAGGAAGCCATCCTGTGCGGCGCGGGTGATCTGGCCGTGCAGCGCTTCGAGCAGGAAGCGTACGTCCTTCGCTTTGGCTTCGGTCTGGATCGGTGCCGGCGGGTTGTTGACCGGGATCGATTCGCCTTGGGCGACCAAGGTGGTCAGTTCACTGATTCGCACCTTGAGGTTGGCACTGGACTTTTCGAGGTTCAACAGGCGTTGGCAGACGTTCAGCTCAAGACGAGTCAGCAGCAGCTTGAGAGCCGGTGTCATCAGCTGGCCGGGAAAGGTCTCGGTGATTTCGCCGCAGCGACGCAGGCGGTCGTTGAGTTCAACCTTGGTGCGGGCCCTTTCCAGTTTATTGTTTTCCACCACATGGTTCATGTACCCAATGGCGATCAATAGTGCGATCCCGGCTACGACTAGCAGGGTGATCATGAGTGGTGTCACCGGTAAGACCTCTTTATGGGATTCGCGTGCGAGTGTAGTGGCTTGGCTTGGGGGCGCATAGGGCCGCTCGACGGGTTGGATCGAACATCCTTCAGTCTGTATCGACCGCAACGCTGCTTATATAAGTAATAGCGTGTGAGGTGCACATTGCCATCATCTGCTACGTGGGTGGACTATAACGTCTTGGCGGGTGTCAGAATATAGGCGTCAAACCCCGGGCGAGCAAAAAGCCGTATTCACCGCTCAAAGCAGGGCGAAGTCATTGATTTAAATAAATTTATATCTGGGGGTTGACGACCCTTCAATCCATCCATAGAATGCGCGCCACTTACAGCGTAAAGCACACAGCGAAACGCGGTAGGGAGTGAATGTTGTACGTGTGTCCCCTTCGTCTAGTGGCCTAGGACACCGCCCTTTCACGGCGGTAACAGGGGTTCGAGTCCCCTAGGGGACGCCAATATGCGGGAATAGCTCAGTTGGTAGAGCACGACCTTGCCAAGGTCGGGGTCGCGAGTTCGAGTCTCGTTTCCCGCTCCAATTTTAAACAGCGTTGCTTTCGGGCAGGGCTGAGTGAAACCAGAACCAAGTCTTCGGATACGGCTCTGGGCACCGAAACACACACCATGTGTTCCGGGCAGCGTGTCCCCTTCGTCTAGTGGCCTAGGACACCGCCCTTTCACGGCGGTAACAGGGGTTCGAGTCCCCTAGGGGACGCCATTTGCGGGAATAGCTCAGTTGGTAGAGCACGACCTTGCCAAGGTCGGGGTCGCGAGTTCGAGTCTCGTTTCCCGCTCCAAATTCACAAAAACGCCGCTCATTGAGCGGCGTTTTTGTTTGTGCGCGATGTGTATCCGAGCCAGAAAATAAGGCCCGCCAGTCAGACTGAGCGGGCCTTTTTCATGGGCGGTCCTTACATCGACAGAATCAGGCGCCCGGCGAACAGAATCAGAATCACCCCCATGGTCCGTTCGAACCAGTGCCCCATGCGCATGAACAGCACGCGCACCCGGACGCTGGAAAAAAACAGCGCGACGATCACAAACCACAACGCGTTCACGAAACACATCCAGACGCCGTAGAGCGCTTGAATGTTGAGCGGTGTCGTGGCACTGATGAGGGTGGTGAAGATCGCCAGGAAAAACAGCGTGGCCTTGGGATTGGTGGCATTCGTCAGGAAGCCGGTGGTGAACGCCTTCAGCAGCGTTTGCTCGACCATCGGTTCGTCTGCTTCCTTTTCACCCTCCAGCACCGATTTGGGTTGGCTGCGCAACAGGCTGACGCCGAGATACAGGATGTAGGCGCCACCCACGATCTTGGCCACCGTCAACAGCCAGGGCGTGGTGTGCATCAATGCGCCGACGCCGAGCAGGGTGTAAAGCACATGCACGGAAATGCCCGCGCCGATGCCCAGCGCCGTACAGATCCCCACCCCTCGACCGAAACGTACACTTTGGCGGATGGTGACCGCAAAGTCCGGCCCAGGTGCGACCACAGCCAGAAAATGGATAGTCGCCAGCGCCAGAAACTCGCCCAGGTAATTCGAATACTGCATCTCAACTCCAGAACGTAAGGGGTGAAGCATTGCCGCGATAGCCGACAAAGAATGAAAGACTCAAGCGCGGATCGGCCACACCCGGCGTTACCGAGTGCATGCAGCGCGAATTGAACATGATGAAGTCACCCGGCTCGGGGCAGACCTCCAGAGCTGGAGTGCCGAGTAACGCCGGATCGATGCCGTAGCTGTCGCCGCGCATTTCGTCGAACTGGTCCGGGGAAATGTCGTGGTTCCACATCTGCAGCGCGCCGCCCTCGGTGGGCATGTTCAGATAAACATTGCAGGCGAACTGCGCCTCGAGGCTTTTGGCCTGGAAACTGTCCGGGGCGTCCTTGGCGAAAATGTCGTGGTGGGCCAGAAAACACACGCCGGGTTTCACCACCCGGGACAGTCCGACATACATCTTGCGACCGTAGAGGTTTTCCAGATGCGCACCTGCCGGCCAGGACTCATCGAGCATGCAACGCAAGGTGTCGACCGGCGACGAATAGGGTGCGCATCGGTTGCGTAACTCCGCGATGTTGCGTGTGGCGCGCTCGAAATAATCCTCGATCAGCAGTGGCTGGTTTTCCGCTTCATAAAACGCCATGCCGATTCGACCGATGCTCGGCGCGTTGATATAGCCTTCAAAGCCGGGCGCGAGAATCTTGTCGCCGATCTGTATCGCCAGCGGCGGGGCCAGGAAGCCTTTGACCCGGATGGCGAGGACTTCTTCGTTGGCCAGTTTTTTTATGCACGTCTCATCGAGACGCTCGACGTCAAGCATCATGGTTCAGGTCCATCTATCGGATAGTCAACGGAACCTGCGAGTGCAGGCTCCCCGGCGCCGGGCGAGGCCGTGTCCGGCATCGCCCTGTTGCTCAATCCACGCTGTAGTGGACTGACAGCGTTCCTTTCTTCTGCGAAACAGAAGCGATCGTGACCGTGCCCAAATCCTTCAGGCTACGTACATGGGTGCCGCCACAGCCGTAGGCGGGCAGTTCACCGAAACCGATTTCCCGGGCGCCTTCGCGCAGCGATGTCAGGCGCGGCAGGTCGTGGGCGATCCACTGTTCAATACCGAACCCGACGGTTTGGGCATCGACTTCCTGTGCGGAGTCCGTCGGTTTGAACTGCACACGTCCTTCCCCCGGCCAGTGATGAGCCTTGATCGGCATCCAGCCCAAGGCTTGTACGAAATGGCCGATCAAATGGCCGGCGGAATGCATTCGCGTATTGAACTGACGACGTGGCTCATCAACGCGAATCTGGATCATGCCGAGAGGTGCGGGACGGTCGACGAAGTGAATGATCCGGTCCGGATCCTGCACCACGCGCAACACCTGGCTGTCGCCGATCCAGCCGGTGTCAAACGGCTGCCCGCCGCCTTGAGGGTGAAACAGTGTTGCGCGCAGCTCCACCGCGAACTCGTTCTCGTGAGGCGTACATTCCAGTACTTCCACGTTGGCCTTGAGGTCATCACTATGGAAAAAGAGGCGAAGCGTCATATTCCATGCCCTCATTAAAGATTCTGTTTTTTATTATATGAAGCGTGGAATTGCGTGATAATCCGTTCAAACATCAAAGGACTGTTGCACTGTGAGCACAAATCTTCCACTGCCGTTGCTGGGTGAAATGGCGATTTTCGTCAAGGTTGTCGAGACCGGAAGCTTCTCCGAAGCAGCGCGTCAGTTGGGCTCTTCTCCGTCGGCGGTCAGTCGCAGCATTTCGCGTCTGGAAAAGGCGCTCGCCACGCGTTTGTTGCAACGCACCACGCGCAAGCTGCGGCTCAGCGACGGTGGCGAGGAAGTCTTCAAGCGCTGCCAGGAGATGGTCAGCGCGGCCAAATCGGTAATGGAAATCAGTGGTCAGTTCACCCATGAAGCGGAAGGACTGGTGCGCGTCAGCGTGCCCAAAGCCGTAGGGCGTTTCGTGATTCACCCGCATATGCCGGAGTTTCTGCGGCGTTATCCCAAAGTGGATGTGGAACTGTTGCTCGAAGACCGTCAGGTGGATTTGATCGATGACAACGTCGATCTGGCAATCCGTATTACCGACCGTCCGCCGGCTGGCCTGGTGGGGCGGCAATTGCTGACCATCGACCACCTGCTCTGCGCAACGCCGCAGTACCTGGCCGAGCACGGCACGCCGACTCATCCCCACGACTTGCTCAACCACAGCTGCATTTACCTGGGTGAAACGCCGAGTGATGCACGCTGGAAATTCAAGAAAGGCACAAAGGCTGTCACCGTCGGTGTGCGCGGGCGTTATGCCGCCAATCACACCGGCGTGCGATTGGGCGCGGTGTTGCAGCACATCGGGATTGGCAGTTTGCCGTACTTCACGGCGCGTTATGCGCTGGAGCAGGGCTTGATTGTGCAGGTGCTGCCGGACTGGACGTTTCTGGCGTCATACCACGGCGGTGCGTGGCTGCTGCATTCGCCGACACGTTATTTGCCGCCGAAGCTACGGGTGTTGATCGATTATCTGGTGGAGTGTCTGGAGAAGGAGCCGACGCTGAGCAAACCGGGCAAGCCTGGTGCGCTGGGTAAGGTTGCCGCGGAGTATGAGTTGCCGGAGAGTGATGGGTTGCTTTAAAGCAAGATCTTTTGATTTTTGTGATCTAAAAAAAAGCCCGCATGTTCAACCATGCGGGCCTTTTGCATTTCTGATCAGCAATCAGTGCTTGCTGTCATTGTTCGACATTGCCAGCAATTGCTTTTCCTGATTCCAGTCGAACGGTTCATCGTTCTGTTCCGCTTCGAAGCGACGCTCTTCCAGCGCCTGATACAAGTCGATTTCATCATCGGGCATGTAATGCAGGCAGTCACCGGCGAAGTACCACAGCAGGTCGCGCGGGACGAGGTGGGCGATTTGCGGGTAGCGGGTAATCACCTGACACAGGATGTCCTGGCCCAGGTATTGGCTTTCGATCGGGTCGACCGGCAGCAACGCACGCAGTTCGTCGAAGCGCTCCAGGAACAAGGCATGGCTTTCTTCGGGAACCTGTTCGGCCTCACCCACGGCGACCAGGATGCTGCGCAAGTGGTCAAGCAAGACGAGATGATCGGCAACGACGTTGGACACGAGATAAGTCCTCAAGAGCAAAACGGGCGCGGGAGTATAAAGCGCCCGCGCACCTTTTTACATGACTGGCTGGATCAGCGGACTTTTCCTGCCGCCAGCGTCAGCTCCTCTTTGTCGAAATCATCGACATCGATCACCTTGCGCCGCGCCACTTCAGCCTCACGCAGTTTTTGCGCCTCCACGGGTTGCAACACGCCAGCCTCCAGCGCGGCATCGATGACGTTTTCCCCGGCAACCGGTTTGACCTGACCGCTTTTGAGCGCCACATGCAGTTTTTTCTGCACGGCCTGCGCCGCGTCCAGCAAGTCGCAGGCGTGTTGCAGGGCACCCACGGCGTCATCCGCCGATTGCGGACGGAAACAACCACCGAGCAATTCTTCGAGGGTCGGATCGCCCTTGGCCCGGCCAATCACTGCGGCCACTTCGGCGCCGAGTTTGTCCGACGGCCCTTTATGGCGGCGACCGAACGGAAACACGATCACCCGCAACAGGCAGCCCAGCACCTTGTTCGGGAAATTGGTCAGCAACTCATCCAGTGCCCGTTCCGACTGACCAAGGCTTTCTTCCATGGCCCAGGTGAACAGGGGCGCCATGTGCCCGGGTGAATCAAGGTCGTGATAGCGCTTGAGTGCGGCGGAAGCGAGGTACAGGTTGCTGAGCACATCTCCCAGACGCGCCGACAGGCGTTCGCGACGTTTGAGTTCACCGCCGAGCAGCATCATGCTCAAGTCGGCGAGCATGGCAAACGCAGCGGCCTGCCGGTTGAGCGCACGGAAGTAACCCTGGCTGAGCTTGTCTCCCGGAGCATGTTCGAAGTGACCGAAACCCAGGTTCAGCACCAGCGTGCTGGCCGCATTGCTCACGGCAAAACCGATGTGCTGGAGCAGCAGGCCATCGAACTCGATGAGGGCTTGATCCTTGTCTTCACGCCCGGCGAGGGCCATTTCTTTCAGGACGAAGGGATGGCAACGAATCGCGCCCTGGCCGAAGATCATCAGGTTGCGCGAGAGGATGTTCGCGCCTTCCACGGTGATGAAGATCGGCGCGCCATTCCAGCTGCGGCCAAGGTAATTGTTTGGCCCCATGATGATCGCCTTGCCGCCATGAACGTCCATGGCGTGGCTGATGCATTCGCGGCCGCGCTCGGTGAGGTGGTATTTGAGAATCGCCGACAACACCGACGGTTTCTCGCCCAGGTCCACCGCGTTGGCGGTGAGCATCCGCGCCGCGTCCATCATCCAGGCATTGCCGCCGATGCGCGCCATGGCTTCCTGAATACCCTCGAACGCCGACAATGGCACATTGAACTGCTCACGAATCTGCGCGTACTGACCGGTCACCAGGCTGGTGAACTTCGCCGCGCCGGTGCCGACGGCGGGCAACGAAATCGAGCGCCCGACCGACAGGCAGTTCATCAGCATCATCCAGCCTTTGCCAAGCATCTCCTGGCCACCGATGAGGAAATCCAGCGGAATGAACACGTCCTTGCCGGAATTCGGGCCGTTCATGAAGGCTGCGCCCAGTGGCAAGTGACGACGGCCGATTTCAACACCGGCGGTGTCGGTCGGGACCAGCGCCAGGCTGATGCCCAGGTCTTCTTCATCGCCCAGCAGGTGATCCGGGTCGTACGCCTTGAATGCCAGGCCGAGGAGGGTGGCCACGGGGCCGAGGGTGATGTAACGCTTTTCCCAGTTCAGGCGCAGACCGAGGGTTTCCTTGCCTTCCCATTCGCCTTTGCAGATCACTCCGGTGTCGGGCATCGAACCGGCATCAGAGCCGGCCAGTGGCCCGGTCAATGCGAAGCACGGAATGTCATCGCCGCGTGCCAGACGTGGCAGGTAATGGTTGCGTTGTTCGTCGGTACCGTAATGCAGCAACAGCTCGGCCGGGCCGAGGGAGTTGGGGACCATCACGGTGGACGCAAGGTCACCGCTGCGGGTGGCCAGTTTCATGGCCACCTGGGAGTGTGCGTAGGCAGAAAAACCCTTGCCGCCGTATTCCTTGGGAATGATCAGGGCGAAGAAACCGTTTTCCTTGATGTGGGCCCAGGCTTCGGCAGGCAGGTCCATGTCTTGCCCGATCTGCCAGTCGCTGACCATCGCGCAGAGTTCATCGGTCGGGCCATCGATGAAGGCCTGTTCCTCTTCAGTCAATTGAGCTTTTGGATAGGACAGCAGTTTGTCCCAGTCCGGCCGGCCGCTGAACAGCTCGCCGTCCCACCAGACCGTGCCGGCGTCGATGGCATCGCGCTCGGTTTCCGACATCGGCGGCAGGGTTTTCTCGAACCAGCTGAACAGCGGCGCGCTGAAGTATTTACGGCGCAGGTCGGGCAGCAACAAGGGCACCGCGACAGCCGCGATCAACACCCACAGCACCAGCAGTAACCAGCCTGGCGCGCGGCTGAAGGCGCCCATCGCCACCACATAAACGGCGACGATGCACAGGGCGGGCAGCGGGGCGATACGGCGGTGGGCTAAATACGCAATCCCGACAACCAGAACCAGTATCCACAACAGCAGCATATTTAATCCTCCGTGAAACAAGGGCAAAAACAACCTTCAGAGCTTAGACGGCATCCGCAAAACAGGGTGGTCAGAGCGATGTGATTGAAATCGTGGGAAACTTCGATGAGCTTTGCAGGACCGGTTGGTACCGGCTCGGATCGTTCGTTGGGCGGGCGGCTAAGCGTCCATGTTTGGCCGAAACGTCGTTATCTCTGTGCTGAACCTGTCGTTAGACTCGTGGCTTCCCCAGGAGATTGTTCTCATGCACGAGTATCTGCGTCCCGGCCGCTTCATCGATAGTGACCACCTGTCGGTGGTGGAGTTCGCCGAAAAACATCGTGGCAGTCACCGCGACCCCCTCGAGCAGGCGATCAATCTTTATTACGCGGTGCGCGAGGCCGTACGTTACAACCCCTATACGTTCAGCCGCGATCCAGACACCTTGCGTGGCAGTTATGCGCTGGAGGCCGGTGAAAGTTATTGCGTGCCCAAAGCCACGCTGCTGGCCGGTGCGGCCCGGCACTGCGGGATTCCCGCGCGGATCGGTCTGGCAGATGTGCGCAATCATTTGTCGACCCCGCGTTTGCTGGAATTGCTCAAGAGCGACGTGTTCGCCATGCATGGTTATACAGAGTTGTACCTGAACGATCGCTGGGTCAAAGCTACGCCGGCGTTCAACCAGAAGCTCTGCGAACTGTTCAACGTGGCGCCGCTGGAATTCGACGGGATCAACGACAGTGTTTTCCACCCCTTCAATCGCGACGGCGAGCAATTGATGGAATACCTGATCGATCACGGCCAGTTCACCGACGTGCCGGAAACGTTCTTTTTCGAGCACCTGGAAAAGTGCTACCCGCATCTGTTCAGCGAACAGCTGCCGCCGCTGCTGGGTGACATGCAGAGCGATTTGAGTCGCGCCTGATCCGGCGTATGCTGCCTGCGCATTCATCCATAAAGAGGCGGTCATGCTGAAAATCTGGGGTCGGAAAAATTCGTCGAATGTCAGAAAACCTTTGTGGGCCGCCGAGGAACTGGGCCTGGCCTATGAGGCCATCGATGCGGGCGGCGCCTTTGGGGTCGTCGACACGCCGGAGTACCGCGCGATGAACCCCAATGGCCGTGTGCCGGTCATCGAGGACGACGGTTTCGTGCTGTGGGAATCCAACGCCATCGTTCGTTACCTGATGGCTCTGCACGCCAGCGGCACTGCCTGGTACCCGGAAAATCTTCAAGCCCGCGCTACAGCTGACAAATGGATGGACTGGACCACTTCAAGTTTTGCCGGCCCGTTTCGTACTGTGTTCTGGGGTGTCTTGCGCACGCCGGAAGACCAGCAGGACTGGCCGTCAATCAACGCCGCTATCAAAGAGTGCGAAGGTTTGCTGGCGATGGCCGATCAGGCACTGGCGGCCAAACCGTACTTGTCAGGCGATGAAATCGGCATGGGCGACATTCCTCTCGGCAGCTTCATTTATGCCTGGTTCGAGATGCCGATCGAGCGTGCGTCACAGCCTCATCTGGAGGCCTGGTATGCGCGACTGAAGCAGCGTCCGGCGTACAGGAAAGCCGTCATGACCGCGTTGACTTAATACTCACTATCGACACGCTTGACTGTACTTGTGTGGCGGTGACAAGCACCATTGCGCTCATGCGCCGCGGTTGCATTGTTCGCCGCCCGCCCTTATTGATCCCTTTCTTCCCTTCTTGGTGCATAAATCCGATATGAGTTCCGCTCTGTCCATCCGGCAGCTAACCAAAACCTACGGCAACGGTTTCCAGGCCCTGAGTGGTATCGATCTGGACGTCGCCGAAGGTGACTTTTTCGCTTTGCTCGGCCCGAACGGCGCCGGCAAATCCACGACCATCGGCATTCTTTCGACCCTGGTGAACAAGACCAGCGGCACGGTGAACGTCTTCGGTCACGACCTGGACAAAGAGCCGGCGGCGCTCAAGCGTTGCATTGGCGTGGTGCCCCAGGAATTCAACTTCAACCAGTTCGAAAAAACGTTCGACATCGTCGTGACCCAGGCGGGTTACTACGGCATCCCGCCGAAAATCGCCAAGGAACGCGCCGAACAGTACCTGACCCAGCTCGGGCTGTGGGACAAGCGCGATGTGCCATCGCGTTCGCTGTCCGGTGGCATGAAGCGTCGACTGATGATCGCCCGCGCGCTGGTTCACGAACCGCGCCTGCTGATCCTCGACGAACCGACGGCGGGGGTGGATATCGAACTGCGTCGTTCGATGTGGACGTTCCTGACAGAGCTGAACCAGAAGGGCATCACCATCATCCTCACCACGCACTATCTGGAAGAGGCTGAGCAGTTGTGCCGCAATATCGGCATCATCGATCACGGCACCATCGTCGAGAACACCAGCATGAAACAGCTGCTCGGCCAGTTGCATGTGGAAACCTTCCTGCTCGACACGAAAAACACATTGAGCGTTGCGCCGCAGTTGCTGGGTTACCCGACCCGGTTGCTCGACGCTCATACCCTTGAGGTCCAGGTCGACAAGTCCATGGGCATCACCGCGCTGTTCACTCAACTGGCGCAGCAGAACATCGAAGTGTTGAGCCTGCGTAACAAAACCAATCGCCTCGAGGAGTTGTTCGTGTCCCTGGTGGAGAAAAATCTGTCGAAGGTGGCGGTATGAGTTCGGAGCTGCAACCCAACCTCGTCGCGCTCAATACCATCGTTTACCGTGAGGTCAAACGCTTCACCCGGATCTGGCCGCAGACGCTTCTGCCGCCGGCGATCACGATGGTTTTGTACTTCGTGATCTTCGGTAACCTGATTGGCCGGCAGATCGGTGACATGGGTGGTTTCACCTACATGGAATACATCGTGCCGGGGCTGATCATGATGTCGGTGATCACCAACTCCTATGGCAACGTGGTGTCGAGTTTCTTCGGCAGCAAGTTCCAGCGTTCCATCGAAGAGTTGATGGTGTCGCCGGTGTCGCCGCATACGATCCTGATCGGCTATACCCTGGGTGGCGTGCTGCGCGGGTTGATGGTCGGGCTGATCGTGACGCTGTTGTCGCTGTTCTTCACTCAGTTGCAGGTGCATCACCTGGGCGTGACCATTCTGGTGGTGGTGCTGACGGCAACGATCTTCTCTCTCCTGGGGTTCATCAATGCGGTGTTTGCGCGCAATTTTGATGATATTTCGATCATCCCGACGTTTGTGCTGACGCCGCTGACTTACCTGGGCGGGGTGTTTTACTCGATCTCGTTGTTGCCGCCGTTCTGGCAGACGGTGTCGTTGGCGAATCCGGTGCTGCATATGGTCAATGCGTTCCGCTACGGGATTCTTGGGGTTTCGGATATCCGGATCAGTGTGGCGATCACGTTCATGCTGGTGGCGACGGTGGTGCTGTATATCGGGTGTGCGCGATTGTTGGTGAGTGGGCGGGGGATGCGTACTTAAGCGTACATATCCGTTGCTGCGGTAACGGCTGATTACGGTTTCGCCCTTACGGCGAGTCACTTGGAGAAGCGCCAAGTAACCCGCCGTAAAGGCGGAACCAATAGCAGCCATTACCGAAGAAACGGATATGTACCCCAAGCCAGTCCACCAACAAAGGCCTCCCAACGCGGAGGCCTTTTTTAACATTCACGACATCCGTTTTTTCTTCCGCCGAGCCCACTGCCGACTCACCCACCACCGCCAATACATCATCACCAGGCAATAGGCGAGGGCGCCCAATACCAGCCCCACCACCACCGAACCCAGCAAAAACGGCTGCCAGAGCGTAGAGAGTTCGCCGCTGATCCATTCCCAGGTCAACTCATCCGGCAAATGACGAGCCGGCACATCCATCAGCCACGCCCCAGTCTGATAGGTACAAAAGAACACCGCTGGCATGGTAATCGGGTTAGTCAGCCACACCAGACTGACAGCAATCGGCATGTTGCCCCGCACGACGATGGCGAGGACGGCCGCCACCAGCATCTGCAATGGAATGGGCAGGAACGCCGCGAACAAACCCACCGCCATGGCCCGCGCGACCGAGTGACGGTTGAGGTGCCAGAGGTTCGGGTCATGCAGCAGAGTGCCGAGAAAGCGTAAGGATTTGTGTTCCCTGATGCTGGTCGGGTCTGGCATGTAACGTTTGAATAAGCGCCGGGGCATAGGGCTTCTCGGTCGGTTAAGGCGGCAAGTATGTCTGGATTCTATGAGCCGCCCATTCAGACTTTGTGACAATTAATAACGATGCGCGTGCCATGAGCCGGCTATGCCTAGGGTGTGGACTCTCAAGGACGGGCTTATGCGCACAGGGATGATGGCGCTGGCGTTGGGTCTGCTGGCCCTGCGTTTTTTGCCGGTGTTACCGCCGGTCTGGTTATGGCTGGTGTTGCCTGTAGTGGGATTGATGGTGCTTCCGTTCCGGACGTATCCAGTGGCTTTTTTCCTGTTCGGCTTCAGTTGGGCGGGCGCGAATGCGCAGTGGGCGCTGGATGATCGACTGTCGGCGAATCTCGATGGCGAAACCCGTTGGGTCGAAGGCCGGGTGACGGGGTTGCCGCAGAATAATGAAGGTGTTGTGCGTTTCGAGTTGGTGGACGCCCGGTCGCGACAGGCAAAAGTGCCTTCACTGATGCGCCTGGCCTGGTACGACGGACCACCGGTCAACAGTGGCGAACGCTGGCGGCTGGCGGTGAAATTGAAGCGTCCTGCCGGGCTGCTCAATCCCCATGCCTTCGATTACGACGCCTGGCTGCTGGCGCAACGCATCGCTGCAACCGGGACCGTCAAGGATGGCCAGCGTCTTGCCGAAGCCCGGTGGGCCTGGCGTGACGGCATCCGCCAACGCTTGCAAGCCGTGGACGCTCAGGGGCGAACCGGTGCACTGACGGCGCTGGTGCTGGGGGATGGCGCCGGGCTTGGCCGCGAGGACTGGCAGGTGTTGCAAGACACCGGCACCGTGCATCTGCTGGTGATTTCCGGGCAGCACGTCGGTCTGCTGGCAGGCGTGGTGTATCTGCTGATCGCCGGGCTGGCTCGCTACGGTATGTGGCCGAATCGCTTGCCGTGGCTGCCATGGGCGTGCGGACTGGCATTCGTCGCTGCCCTTGGTTACGGACTGCTGGCAGGATTCGAAGTACCGGTGCGGCGAGCCTGCGTAATGATCGGGCTGGTGCTGTTGTGGCGCCTGCGATTTCGCCACCTCGGTGCCTGGTGGCCGTTGTTGCTGGCGCTCAACGCGGTGTTGGTGCTGGATCCGCTGGTGAGTCTGCAACCGGGTTTCTGGTTGTCCTTCGCGGCGGTGGCGGTGTTGATCTTCACCTTCGGCGGGCGCCTTGGCCCTTGGCGGTGGTGGCAAACCTGGACCCGTGCCCAATGGCTGATCGCAATCGGCCTGGGCCCGCTGCTGCTGGTGCTGGGACTGCCGATCAGTCTCAGCGGGCCGGTCGCCAATCTGCTTGCAGTGCCCTGGATCAGTTTGCTGGTCTTGCCGCCAGCGTTGCTGGGGACCCTGTTGTTACCGCTGCCTTATGTGGGCGAGGGGTTGCTGTGGCTGGCGGGCGGGTTGATCGACTGGCTGTTCAAGGGCCTTGGGCTGATGGCTGGCCAATTGCCCGCGTGGGTGCCCGTGGCGATTCCATTGGGGACATGGGCATTGGGCTCCCTCGGCGCGTTTCTGTTGTTGATGCCGCGTGGCGTACCGCTGCGCCCGCTGGGGTGGCCGCTGTTGCTGTTGCTGGTTTTTCCACCCCGGCCACTGTTGCCAGAGGGGATCGCCGAAGTCTGGCAACTGGATGTCGGTCAGGGGTTGGCTATCCTGGTGCGGACTCGCCATCACACGCTGTTGTATGACACCGGCCCGCGCTTCGGCGACTTCGACCTCGGCGAGCGAGTGGTGCTGCCCACCTTGCACAAACTGGGCGTGGACGGACTCGACCTGATGTTGCTCAGCCACGCCGATGCCGATCACGCCGGCGGTGCGCGAGCGGTTGCCCTGGGCTTGCCGGTGACGCGAGTGCTCAGCGGCGACCCCGTGGCCTTGCCCGTCGAATTGCACGCCGAGGCCTGCGAGAGTGGCCGGCAATGGACGTGGGACGACGTGAGGTTTCAGCTCTGGCAATGGCCTTCTGCCTCGGACAGCAATCAAAAATCCTGCGTCCTGCAGATCGAAGCCAATGGCGAACGCATGCTGCTGACGGGGGATATCGACAGCGCCGCCGAACGGGCCCTGCTTGACAGTCCGCTGGCCGTGCCCACCGACTGGTTGCAGGCGCCGCACCATGGCAGCCGCAGTTCGTCGTCGATGGCGCTGCTTGCCGCGTTGCAGCCCAAAGCGGTGCTGATCTCGCGCGGCAACGGCAATTCCTTCGGTCATCCGCATCCTACGGTCATGGCCCGTTATAAAAAACGCGGCATGGCGATCCATGACAGCGCCGAGCAGGGCGCCATTCGTCTGCACCTCGGACGCTTCACGCCAGCATGGACAATGCGTCAGGAACGGCGTTTCTGGCGCTCCCTGCCATAACCGCACGTTATTAAAGCCCGACCGGATGCGACATCACGGTCTTCGGTGCGCCACCCCCCTATGTTAGAGTGGCGCACTTTTTCGAGGGGACTGTCACTGTGTGGGAATTGGTCAAATCCGGCGGCTGGATGATGCTGCCGATCATTCTGAGTTCCATCGCGGCCATGGCGATCGTCGCCGAGCGTCTGTGGACCCTGCGTGCCAGCCGTGTGACCCCGGAGCATCTGCTCGGGCAGGTCTGGGTGTGGATCAAGGACAAGCAACTCAATAAAGAAAAACTCAAGGAACTGCGTGCCAACTCGCCGCTGGGCGAGATTCTGGCGGCGGGCCTGGCCAACTCCAAACATGGTCGCGAGATCATGAAAGAGTGCATCGAAGAAGCCGCCGCGCGGGTGATTCACGAGCTCGAGCGCTACATCAACGCCCTCGGCACCATCGCCGCGATGGCGCCGTTGCTGGGGCTGTTGGGCACGGTGTTGGGCATGATCGATATTTTCAGCGCGTTCATGGGCACGGGCATGGGCACCAACGCTGCGGTGCTGGCCGGTGGTATTTCCAAGGCCTTGATCACCACGGCCGCAGGCCTGATGGTCGGTATCCCGGCGGTATTCTTCCACCGTTTCCTGCAACGCCGCATCGATGAGCTGGTGGTGGGCATGGAGCAGGAAGCGATCAAGTTGGTCGAGGTGGTGCAGGGTGATCGTGACGTGGACCTGGCTGAGGGCAAAAGAGCGTGAAATTCCGCCGCAAACCGCGGGAAACGGTCGACATCAACCTCGCGTCGCTCATCGACGTGGTGTTTATCCTGCTGCTGTTTTTCGTCGTGACCACCACTTTCACCCGTGAAACCCAGTTGCGCGTCGATCTGCCGGAAGCGGTCAGCGGTTCGCCTGCCGAAGACCAGCAGGTCAAACACCTGGATGTCGCCATCAGTGCCGAAGGCGTGTTCTCGGTGAACAATCAGTTGTTGCCGAAAAATGATCTGGCGACCCTGATGGACGCTTTGCAGAAAGAATCCAACGGTGACACCAACCTGCCACTGTCGATCAGTGCGGACGGCAAGACCCAGCATCAATCGGTCATCATCGCCATGGACGCCGCCGGCAAACTCGGTTTCAGTCACCTGCGCATGACCACAGTCGAGGCGGCGCCGCCCGCGCCCTGATGGCCATGTCCGATCGCTTGCTCGCCGCGTGGTACGCCGGTCATCCGGCCCTGAAGCTGTTGCAGCCATTGGAGTGGCTGTATCGCCGCGTGGTCATGAACAAGCGCAAACGCTTTCTCGCGGGTGAGGGCGAAATTTATCAGCCGCCGGTGCCGTTGATCGTGGTCGGCAACATCACCGTGGGCGGTACAGGCAAGACCCCACTGATTCTGTGGATGATCCAGCATTGCCAGCGCAGCGGTTTGCGGGTCGGCGTGGTCAGTCGTGGTTATGGCGCCAAACCGCCACACCTGCCGTGGCGTGTCGAGGCCGAACAAAGCGCTGATGTGGCAGGCGATGAACCGCTGTTGATCGTCCAGCGCACCGGCGTTCCGTTGATGATCGACCCGGATCGCAGCAGCGCGGTCAAAGCGCTGCTGGCGAGCGAGCCGCTGGACCTGATTCTGTCTGATGACGGCATGCAGCATTACCGGCTGGCGCGGGACCTTGAACTGGTGTTGATCGACGCCGCCCGTGGCCTGGGCAACAAACGTTGCCTGCCCGCCGGACCGTTGCGTGAGCCGGTCGAGCGCCTGCAAAGCGTTGACGCCTTGCTGTACAACGGCGCCTCCGATGATCGCCCGGACGGTTTTGCCTTTCAGTTGCAGCCCACCGAACTGGTCAATCTGCGCAGCGGCGAACGGTGCGCCCTCGATCACTTTCCCGCAGGCCAGGCGCTGCACGCCGTGGCCGGGATCGGCAATCCGCAGCGTTTCTTCACGACCCTCGAAACGCTACACTGGCAGCCAGTCCCGCACGCATTTGCCGACCACGCCGAGTACAGCGTGCAGGCCTTGAATTTCACACCGTCATTGCCGTTGGTGATGACCGAAAAGGACGCGGTGAAGTGCCGTGCCTTCGCCGCCGCCGATTGGTGGTACCTGGCGGTCGATGCTGCGCCATCGCCGGCCTTCGTGGCCTGGTTCGATACGCAGCTGATGCGCCTGTTGCCGGCTCGTCTTTTGCCTTAAACCGTTTTTTTCCAGGGAATGCTCATGGACACCAAATTGCTCGACATCCTCGCTTGCCCGGTCTGCAAAGGCCCGCTCAAGCTCAGCGCCGACAAAACCGAGCTGATCAGCAAGGGCGCCGGCCTGGCCTACCCGATTCGCGATGGCATCCCGGTGATGCTCGAAACCGAAGCCCGCACCCTGACCACTGACGAGCGTCTGGATAAATGACCACAGCCTTCACCGTTGTCATTCCATCGCGTTATGCCTCCACCCGCTTGCCGGGTAAACCGCTGTTGCTGATCGCCGGCAAGCCGATGATCCAGCACGTCTGGGAACAGGCGAGCAAAAGCAGCGCCGAGCGCGTGGTGGTTGCCACCGACGATGCGCGCATTGTCGAGGCGTGCAACGCGTTTGGCGCCGAAGTGGTGCTGACCCGCGAAGATCACAACTCCGGCACTGATCGCCTGGCCGAAGTCGCCGCAAAACTCGGCTTGGCGCCTGACGCCATCGTGGTCAACGTTCAGGGCGACGAACCGTTGATCCCGCCGAGCGTGATCGATCAGGTTGCCGGCAACCTGGCCGCCCACAGCGAAGCGCGCATGGCCACTTTGGCCGAGCCGATCGAAGACGTTGAAACCCTGTTCAACCCCAATGTGGTCAAGGTCGTCAGCGACCTCGATGGCCTTGCGTTGACATTCAGTCGCGCGACGTTGCCGTGGGCCCGGGACGCGTTCGCGAAAAGTCGCGATGCGCTGCCGGAAGGCGTGCCGTATCGCCGCCACATCGGCATTTATGCCTACCGCGCCGGTTTCCTGCATGACTTCGTCAGCTGGGGCCCGTGCTGGCTGGAAAATACCGAATCCCTGGAACAGTTGCGTGCTCTGTGGCACGGCGTGCGAATTCACGTCGCCGACGCATTGATCGCGCCGCCTACCGGCGTTGACACCGTCGAAGACCTCGAGCGCGTTCGTCGCCTGCTGGAGGCCTGATGCGGGTTTTGTTCGTCTGTCTGGGCAACATCTGCCGTTCACCGACGGCCGAAGGTGTACTGCGACATAAATTGCGTGAAGCGGGGCTGGCCGATCAGGTCGAAGTGGCCTCCGCCGGCACCGGCGACTGGCACGTCGGCAGGGCGCCAGACCAGCGCAGCCAGGCGGCGGCCAAACTGCGCGGTTACGACCTGTCCATGCAGCGCGCCCAGCAAGTGACCCGCGCCGATTTCGCCACGTACGATCTGATCCTGGCGATGGACCACAGTAACCTGCACAACCTCAAGTCGATGCAACCGGCCAAGGGCAAGGCCGAGCTGGATCTGTTCCTGCGTCGCTACCAGTCGGATGTCGATGAAGTGCCGGATCCCTACCATGACGGCGACCAGGGGTTCGAGTACGTGCTGGATCTGATCGAGCGCGCGACCGACTTGCTGGTGATCGAATTGAAGGGCCGGTTATGAGTCTGCAGGTTAAACCCCGGGTTTCGCTCAAACCGTTCAATACCTTTGGCGTGGATGTTCAGGCGCGCTTGTTTGCCGAAGCCCGCAGCGATGCCGACGTGCGCGAGGCGCTGGCCTATGCGGCGGAGCATGACGTGCCGCTGCTGGTGATTGGCGGTGGCAGCAATCTGCTGCTGACTGCCGATATCCAGTCGCTGGTGCTGCGCATGGCGACACGCGGGATTCGTATCCTGAGCGACGACGGCAGCAAGGTCGTGATCGAAGCCGAGGCCGGCGAGCCTTGGCATCCGTTCGTGCAACACACGCTGGCACAGGGTCTGTCGGGGCTGGAAAACCTCAGCCTGATCCCCGGCACCGTTGGCGCTGCGCCGATGCAGAACATCGGTGCCTACGGCGTGGAGATCAAGGACGTGTTCGCCGGTCTGACGGCTCTGGATCGCCAGACCGGCGAGTTGCGGGACTTCACGCTGGCCGAGTGCAACTTCGCTTATCGCGACAGCTTGTTCAAACAGGAGCCGGGACGCTGGTTGATCCTGCGGGTCCGGTTCGCCCTCGACCGCGCCGCGCCTTTGCATCTGGAATACGGCCCGGTGCGTCAGCGCTTGACCGAGCAAGGCATCGATCACCCGACCGCCACCGACGTCAGCCGCGCAATTTGCAGCATCCGCAATGAAAAACTCCCGGATCCGGCGGTGCTTGGTAATGCCGGCAGTTTCTTCAAGAACCCCTTGGTCTCGGCTGCGCTGGTCGCTCAGCTCAAAGGCGAATACCCGGATCTGGTGGCCTACGCGCAACCCGACGGGCAAATGAAGCTGGCCGCAGGGTGGCTGATCGAACGGGCAGGGTGGAAAGGTTTTCGCGAGGCCGACGCTGGCGTGCATAAATTGCAGGCGCTGGTGCTGGTCAACTACGGGGCTGCGACCGGCCTGCAGTTGTTGAACCTGGCACAACGCATTCAAAAAGACATTTCCGAACGCTTCCACGTGGATCTGGAAATGGAGCCCAATCGGTATTGAGGCTAAGCTTTCAAGAGTCATTTAAAGCCCTGCACATCTTCGATTGTGCAGGGCTTTTTTGTTAATGCTGGGTTAACTTAGCCACCTAACGATGCAAGTATTTGCTTCACCAAAGGCCCGATGCAGACGTTCCTGTTCGCATAAGAGAGCCTCATTAGCCTGAGTCGATCTGCGTGATGCCAACCGCTCATTTCCCAGCGGCAGATTGCTCGACCCCATCACCCTATAAATATGCGGGCGTGCCCATGATTACCCTGAAGCTCAATGGTCAAGATCACTCACTCGATGTCACCGAGGACATGCCGCTGCTCTGGGCTATCCGCGACGTGGCCGGTTATAACGGCACCAAGTTCGGCTGCGGCATGGGCCTGTGCGGCGCCTGCACCATTCATATCGAAGGCGCCCCGGCGCGCAGCTGCATCACGCCGATCGGTTCGGTGATCGGCCAGAACGTCACCACCATCGACAATCTGCACGCGGACCCGGTCGGGCAAATCGTCCAGCAAGCCTGGCTCGATACTGCCGTCGCCCAGTGCGGTTACTGCCAGGGCGGGCAGATCATGTCCGCCACTGCACTGCTCAAGACCAACCCGAACCCAAGCGACGAACAGATCGAAGAGGCGATGGTCGGCAATATTTGCCGCTGCGGCACTTACAACCGTATCAAGACCGCCATCCGCCAGGCATCCACCCACCTGAAGGAGGCCAAGGCATGAGCCAGTTACCGAATGATTTCGCCCTGAGCAACCTCAGTCGCCGTGGCTTTCTTAAAGGCGTCGGTGCCACCAGTGCGCTGGTTATCGCCGCGAGTTGGGGCTGGCAGGACGCCTTTGCTGCCGAGAAAGAAAAGAAATTCGGCGCCGACGGCATGCCCAACGGCTGGATCGATGATCCGAAGGTTTACGTCAGCATCGCCGCTGATGGCACAGTGACGGTGGTCTGCAACCGCTCGGAGATGGGCCAGGGCGTGCGCACCAGTCTGACTATGGTGGTGGCCGATGAGCTGGACGCCGACTGGGCGTTGGTGAAAGTACAGCAGGCGCCGGGCGACGAAGTGCGTTTCGGCAACCAGGACACCGACGGTTCACGCAGCATGCGCCACTGGTACGAACCGATGCGCCGTTGCGGTGCCGCCGCGCGAACCATGCTCGAACAAGCCGCCGCCGAGCAGTGGAAAGTCCCGGTTGGCGAATGCCATGCGCAACTGCACAAAGTCATCCACAAACCGACCGGGCGTGAGCTGGGTTACGGCGCGCTGGCCGCGGCTGCCAGTGCGTTGGCGGTACCGGCGCGCGACAGTTTGCGGCTCAAGGAGCCTTCGCAGTTCCGCTACATCGGCAAGGAAGGCACCAAAGCCATCGACGGTGCAGACATCGTGAATGGTCGCGCAATCTATGGCGCCGACGTGCATTTCGACGGCATGCTTTACGCCACCATCGCGCGTCCGTCGGTCTATGGCGGCAAGGTCAAATCCGTGGATGACAGCGCCGCGCTGAAAGTCCCGGGGGTGATCAAGGTCATCCAGATCGAAGGCCGTCCGCTGCCCTCGGAGTTCCAGCCGTTGGGTGGCGTGGCCGTGGTGGCCAGCAACACCTGGGCGGCAATCAAGGGCCGCGACGCGCTTAAAATCGAATGGGACGACGGCCCCAACGCCAGTTACGACTCGATCGCCTACCGTAAGGAAATTGAAGCCGCGTCGCTCAAACCCGGCAAAGTCGTGCGCAATACCGGCAACATCGATGAGGCCATGGGCAGCGCCAACAGTACCCTCGAAGCCTCCTACTATCTGCCGCACCTGACGCAAGCGCCGATGGAACCGATGGTCGCCATCGCACGCTTCAAAGATGGCGTGTGCGAAGCCTGGGCACCGAGCCAGGCGCCGCAGGTCACCCGTGAACGAATCGGCGAGCGCCTGGGCATTCCGTTCGATAACGTCACCTTTAACGTTACTCTGCTTGGCGGTGGTTTCGGTCGCAAGTCCAAGCCGGACTTCATCATCGAAGCGGCGATCCTTGCCAAGGAATTCCCCGGCAAGGCGGTGCGGGTGCAGTGGACGCGTGAAGACGACATCCACTGCTCCTATTTCCACACTGTGTCGGCCGAGTACCTGAAAGCCAGTCTGAACAAGGACGGCCTGCCGTCCGGCTGGCTGCATCGTACTGTGGCGCCGAGCATCACCGCGCTGTTCGCACCGGGCATGAACCACGAGGCCGCTTTCGAGCTGGGCATGGGCTTTACCAACATGGCTTACGCGATTCCCAACGTGCGCCTGGAGAATCCGGAAGCGGCGATTCATACGCGGGTTGGCTGGTATCGCTCGGTGTCGAACATCCCTCATGGCTTTGCGATTCAAAGCTTTGTCGATGAACTGGCGCACAAGGCTGGCGAAGATCCGCTGAAGTACCAGATCAGCTTGCTCGGCCCGGACCGTCAGATCGATCCGCGCACCTTGAGTGAAGAGTGGAACTACGGCGAGTCGCCCGAGCGCTATCCGATCGATACCGGGCGCATGCGCACGGTGCTGGAAACCGCTGCCAAAGCCGCGGGCTGGGGACGGCAGTTGCCGAAGGGTCGAGGCCTGGGGCTGGCGGTGCATTACAGCTTCGTCACCTATGTGGCGGCGGTGATCGAGGTCGAAGTCAAAGACGACGGCACATTGATCGTGCACAAGGCCGATATTGCCGTGGATTGCGGCCCGCAGATCAACCCGGAGCGGATTCGCTCGCAGTTCGAGGGTGCCTGCGTGATGGGCCTGGGCAACGCGGTACTGGGCGAAATCAGCTTCAAGGACGGCAAGGTCCAGCAGGACAACTTCCACATGTACGAAGTGGCGCGCATGTCCCTGGCGCCGAAGGAAGTCGCCGTGCATCTGGTGACGCCACCGGGCAATGTGCCGCTGGGCGGTGTCGGCGAACCGGGCGTGCCGCCGATCGCGCCCGCGCTGTGCAATGCCATCTTTGCCGCCACCGGCAAACGTATCCGCAACCTGCCGGTTCGCTATCAGTTGCAAGGTTGGCAGAAGGCTGAGGCCTGATGGACAGCGTCGATCTGAACGTCCTGCGCAGCGTGCTGGAATGGCGCCGCGCCGGTCAGCGGGTGGTGTTGTACAGCGTGGTCCAGACCTGGGGCACCGCGCCCCGGGCACCTGGCGCCATGCTGGCCTTGCGCGAAGATGGCGTGGTGATCGGTTCGGTGTCCGGCGGGTGTGTCGAGGATGATCTGATTGCCCGGTTGCACGATGGGCGGATTCCGGCTGACGGGCCGCCGGTGCAACTGATCACGTACGGCGTTACCCGCGAGGAGGCCGCACGCTTTGGTTTGCCGTGTGGCGGCACCTTGCGCCTCACCGAGGAACGCGTCGGTGACCCCGCCTGGGTCGCCCAATTGCTGGCGCGTTGCGAGGCCCATGAAATCGTTGCGCGCTCGCTGGATATTGCAACCGGCGAGGTGGTGTTACAGCCGGCGAACAAGAGCGATGTGCTGAGTTTCGACAGTCACACGTTGCGTGCGATCTATGGTCCGCGCTGGCGCTTGTTGCTGATCGGTGCGGGGCAACTGTCCCGCTATGTCGCCGAGATGGCGCGGCTGCTGGATTTCGAAGTGCTGATCTGCGACCCACGCACCGAATTCGTCTACGGCTGGGAAGAACAGCACGGTCGCTTTGTCCCCGGCATGCCCGACGAAGCGGTGTTGAACATCCAGACCGATGAACGCACCGCCATCGTTGCGCTGACCCACGATCCGCGCCTGGATGACATGGCGTTGCTCACGGCCCTCGACTCCCGGGCCTTTTATGTCGGCGCGCTGGGCTCGCGGGTCAACAGCCTGAAGCGCCGGGATAACCTGGCTCAGCTAGGCTTGTCACAAGAGGCCATCGAGCGTTTGCACGGGCCGATCGGTCTCCACATCGGCAGCCATTCCCCGGCGGAAATCGCCTTGTCGTTGCTGGCCGAAATCGTGGCGATCAAGAACGGCGTCGAACTGAAACAAAAGAAGCCGCTGCGGGAGGAGGTATGAGTGAGGCAATCGGCGCCATCGTGTTGGCGGCGGGGCAGGGCGACCGGTTTCGGCAGGTGGCGGGCGCCGACAAGGATAAGCTGTTGGCGGACTGTACGGGACGCGATGGCGCCGTTCGTTCGGTGATCGAGCAGGTGCTGGTGAGTTTGCCAGCCAGCCTTGAGAAGCGCGTTCTGGTCACTACTGCAGACCGCCCGCAAGTGATTCGCTTGGCCAAGGCTTATGGTGTCGAGGTTGTGCTGATCGAGTCGACCGGCATGGGCGACAGCATTGCGGCCGGGGTGTCAGCGTGCTCGCAGCTCGATGGCTGGTTGATTGTATTGGGGGATATGCCGTTTATTTTGCCTTCCAGTATCGCGCAGGTGGTGGCGGGGATTGCGGATGACTCTGTCAGTGTGCCGGTGCATCAAGGTGAGTATGGGCATCCGGTGGGCTTCGGTCGCAACTTCGGGCCGGGGCTGATGGCGTTGTCCGGTGATCATGGAGCCCGGCCGCTGTTTGCGCAGGGGCGAGTATGGGAAGTGACAGTCGATGATCCCGGTGTGATGTGGGATGTGGATGTGCCTGAATCACTGATCTTCAAACCTGCATAAATCCCCTGTGGGAGCGAGCCTGCTCGCGATGGCGGTGGGTCAGCTTGCATCAATGTTGAATGTTAAATCGCAATCGCGAGCAGGCTCGCTCCCACAGGGGGCGGTGGATTCGAAGACATAAAAAAGCCCCGCCTGGATCACCAGGCGGGGCTTTTTAGTGGCCGATGGAATCAGACGAGGGGTTTAGGCTCGTGTTCTTTTTCCAGGGCTTGCTCGTGTTGCTCTACCGCTTCCTGAACGGAGCGCGGTGCTTCGGCGATCACGGACTCAACGGGCTCGGCAGTGACTTCAGCAGCCGGGGCAGGAGCAGCCTCGGCGACTTCAGCCACAACAGGTGCCACTTCGACAGCGACCGGAGCAGCAGCGGCAGCCTGTTCGGCTTCCTTCTGCAGGCGCTCTTCTTCACGCTTGCGACGACGCACTTCACGCGGGTCGTTTGGCGCGCGGCCACTTGGCGTCAGGGCGCTGACAGGAGCAGCTTCAGCGGCGGGAGCAGCCACTTCAGCGACAACCGGCGCTTCAACCACTGGAGCGGGTTCGGCAGCAGCCACTACTGGCTCGGAAACCGTGACTTCAGTCGTTTCGCTCTCAGCGACTGGCGCTGGAGCTGGCGTTTCGGCAACAGCTGGCTCGGCAACCCAGTTGAACGCAGTTTGCTCTTCGCGAACTTCACGAACCGTTTCGGTCACGGTTTCAGCAACGGTTTCAGCAACCGGTTCTGCAACCACGGCAGGCGCTTCAGCAACGAAGGCCGGTTCCGCGGCAGCTTCAACCTGAGGCTGTGCTTCTTGAGCGGGTGCCACTTCGATTTCCGGAGCGGAAGTTGCTTCTACAGGTGTCGTTGCTTCAACGACTGGCGCTTCTGGAGCAGTTTCCAGTGTGGCAGCAGTGGCGCGTTCGGCTTGCTCGTTGGCTTGTGCTTCGGCCGGAGCGCTGATCACGCTGCTGGCAACGGCTGCGGTTACAGCCAGGCCGGCGGCCAGATCGGCAGCGCTTGGCGCTTCGCGGCTTTCGCCCGCTTCGCTACCTTCAGCGGATTCCGATTCTTCCGAACCTTCGATCACATTGCCGTTGGCATCGCGTTGACGCTCGCGACGGTTGCTGCGACGACGCTGGCCACGGGAGCGGCGGCGTGGACGATCGCCTTCGGCGCCTTCCTGACCGTCTTCCTGCAGTTGCTCTTCGTTGCCGGTCAGTTCTTCTTCGGCAACAGCGGCAGCGGCTTGCTCTGCACGTGGTTGACGCTCTTCACGCGGTGGACGTGGGGCACGTTCTTCGCGTGGCTGACGGGCTGGACGCTCTTCAGCGGTAGCCGCAGCGGCCGGAGCCGTGGCATCCAGAGGTTCACGCAGTTCACGAACCCGCTCTTCACGCTCGCCACGTGGCTTGCGATCTTCGCGAGGTGCGCGCGGTGCACGTTCTTCACGAGGGGCGCGCGGTGCGCGTTCTTCACGTGGAGCGCGTTCTTCGCGAGCGACTGCCGGGGTTTCTTCGCGGGCTTCACGCGGCTCACGTGGTGCGCGTTCTTCACGCGGTGCACGTTCCTCGCGAGGCTTGCGCTCTTCATCGCGGCGACCGTTACGGTTGCGGCTCTGCTGGCGACCGTTGCGACGCTCTTCGTTGCGGGCCGGACGCTCGGTGGTCGCCGGTTTTTCAACCACAACCGGAGCGGCAGGCTCTTCTTTGGTAGCGAACAGGCTGACCAGCGACTTCACCAGGCCCTTGAACAGGCTTGGCTCTGGCGCGACGGCCGGCGCAGCCACCGGAGCGGCGACGACTTCGGTCGGAACCGGAGCGTTGGCGCGGGCCGGAGCAGTCTTGACCGCGGCTTCCTGGCGAACCAGGGTGCGGGTCGCAGCGGCTGGCTGGACTTCTTCGACTTCGGCTGCGGCAGCAGCGATTTCGTAGCTGGACTGGCCGACCGCGGCTTCCGGGCTGTCATCACGCAGGCGCTGAACTTCGAAGTGCGGCGTCTCGAGGTGATCGTTCGGCAGAATGACGATGCGGGCGCGGGTGCGCAGTTCGATCTTGGTGATCGAGTTGCGTTTTTCGTTGAGCAGGAAGGCTGCAACCGGAATCGGCACTTGGGCGCGGACTTCGGCGGTGCGGTCTTTCAGTGCTTCTTCTTCGATCAGGCGCAGGATCGCCAGCGACAGCGATTCAACATCACGGATGATGCCGGTGCCATTGCAGCGCGGGCAGACGATGCCGCTGCTTTCGCCGAGCGATGGACGCAGGCGCTGACGGGACATTTCCAGCAGGCCGAAGCGCGAGATGCGACCGACTTGCACGCGAGCGCGGTCGGCTTCCAGGCATTCGCGGACTTTCTCTTCCACGGCGCGCTGGTTCTTGGCAGGGGTCATGTCGATGAAGTCGATGACGATCAGGCCGCCGATGTCACGCAAGCGCAACTGACGGGCGATTTCTTCGGCGGCTTCAAGGTTGGTCTGCAGGGCGGTTTCTTCGATGTCGCTGCCTTTGGTGGCGCGCGCCGAGTTGATGTCGATGGACACCAGGGCTTCGGTCGGATCGATAACGATGGAACCGCCGGAAGGCAGTTCAACGACGCGCTGGAAAGCGGTCTCGATCTGGCTTTCGATCTGGAAACGGTTGAACAGCGGAACGCTGTCTTCGTACAGCTTGATCTTGCTGGCGTACTGCGGCATCACCTGGCGGATGAAGGTCAGGGCTTCGTCCTGGGCTTCAACGCTGTCGATCAGTACTTCGCCGATGTCCTGGCGCAGGTAATCGCGGATGGCGCGGATGATCACGTTGCTTTCCTGGTAGATCAGGAATGGCGCGGAACGATCCAGCGAGGCTTCTTTGATGGCGGTCCAGAGTTGCAGCAGGTAATCGAGGTCCCACTGCATTTCTTCGCTGCTGCGGCCCAGGCCGGCAGTACGCACGATCAGGCCCATGTCGGCCGGGGCAACCAGACCGTTCAGGGCTTCACGCAGTTCGTTGCGCTCTTCGCCTTCGATGCGACGGGAGATACCGCCGGCACGCGGGTTGTTCGGCATCAGCACCAGGTAACGACCGGCCAGGCTGATGAAGGTGGTCAGGGCGGCGCCCTTGTTGCCACGTTCTTCTTTTTCGACCTGAACGATGACTTCCTGGCCTTCGCTCAGGACGTCCTTGATGTTGACGCGGCCTTCAGGGGCTTTCTTGAAGTATTCGCGGGAGATTTCTTTGAGGGGCAGGAAGCCGTGGCGCTCGGAGCCGAAATCGACAAAGGCAGCCTCAAGGCTTGGTTCGATGCGAGTAATCCGGCCTTTATATATGTTGGCCTTCTTCTGCTCGCGTGCACCGGATTCGATGTCCAGGTCGTAGAGGCGTTGGCCATCTACCAGTGCAACACGCAACTCTTCGGGTTGAGTTGCGTTAATCAGCATTCTTTTCATGTAGTACCGTCGGTTTCCGGGCTGCCGGAAACGGCGTTCGGCACACACGACTTCTCACGGTCGGTGTCAGGTGCGTCGGGAGTGGTTGGCCATTCCCGTGTCCAGCGAAGTCCGGCCAATGTGGGCCTTCATCGCGACGTACGCGTCCTGCTTGCTGTGGCTACTTAAGCACTCAGTCAGGAGGAGGAATCAACCAGTGGCTGTGGACGAGATGAAGCGTCTTGATAAAGCCTATTGCTACACAGTCCAGCGGTTGTGCATCTCCACCCTACACGTATCCCTGATAATTCGGGTGCTGCCGCGCGCAGAATCCGCAGCGGGTTGGCATTTACCGTGAGCTCCGAAAGGGGAGGTCACGCATCATGGCTAATTTAGGCGGTGTTTCCGAAGCGTTCGCTCGGGGTCATTCGCAGCTGACTGCACTTTGTGAACTGGCCGTGAATATTGGCTCGCGTAGCGAGTGAAAACTCTGCTTTGCGGCGTGATTCAGGCCTTATGTCACCTGCGCTCGTTACACCTGCAAACTCCACCGTTACGTAGCGAAAGCCCCGTAGGACGGCCTCGCGTCCTGGTGAATTGCATTGGTCAGGGCCGGTTTTTGACCGTTGGTCCGCTGTCCAGGCCGCTTTTGGCGGCGTTCGCGACTATAGCAGTAATGATTAAGTGCTTCAATTCCATAAAAAATTGATATCATCCGCGGCATGACGACTACTGCCCCTTCGACCCCAGCCGTACAACTGCTGGAGGTCTCGCCGGAATATGCCGGCCAACGTATTGATAACTTCCTTCTCGCTCGGCTTAAAGGCGTGCCCAAGACCTTGATTTACCGCATTTTGCGCAAGGGCGAAGTGCGAGTGAACAAAGGTCGGATCAAGCCCGAATACAAGCTGCAGGCGGGCGATATCGTGCGCGTGCCGCCGGTTCGCGTGCCGGAGCGCGACGAACCGGTGCCCCTGGCCCAGGGTCTGCTGCAACGCCTCGAAGCCTCGATTGTCTTTGAGGACAAGGGGCTGATCGTGATCAACAAGCCTTGCGGCATTGCGGTTCACGGCGGAAGCGGCCTGACTTACGGTGTGATCGAAGCCTTTCGTCAGTTGCGTCCCGATTGCAAGGAGCTCGAGCTGGTTCACCGTCTCGACCGTGACACCTCCGGCCTGCTGATGATCGCCAAGAAGCGCAGCATGCTGCGTCACTTGCACACGGCATTGCGCGGCGATGGCGTCGATAAGCGCTACATGGCGCTGGTCCGTGGTAACTGGGCGGCCTCGATCAAGCAGGTTCGTGCATCACTCGGCAAGAGCAATCTGCGCTCCGGCGAGCGCATGGTCGAGGTCGACGAGGAGGAGGGCAAGGAGTCTGTGACCGTGTTCAAGGTCCTGCGTCGATTCGGCGACTTTGCCACCCTGATCGAAGCCAAGCCGATCACCGGCCGGACTCACCAGATCCGTGTTCACACCTTGCACGCCGGGCACTGCATTGCCGGCGACAGCAAGTACGGCGACGACGATTTCAGCAAGGAAATCCGCGACCTGGGCGGTAAGCGCCTGTTTCTGCACGCCTACATGCTGACCGTGCCTCTGCCGGACGGTGGCGAGCTGAAGTTGCAGGCGCCTGTCGACGAGATGTGGGCAAAAACCGTGGAGCGCCTGAGTGCACCCCTCTGATTACAAGCTGCTGATTTTCGATTGGGACGGCACGCTCGCCGACTCCATTGGTCGGATTGTCGAGGCGATGCACGTCGCGTCCGAGCGTTCCGGCTTCCAGTTGCGCGATGATTTTGCTGTCAAAGGCATCATCGGCCTGGGCCTTCCGGAGGCTATTCGTACGTTGTATCCGGAAATCGGTGACAGCGAACTGGTGGCTTTCCGTCAGCACTATGCCGATCACTACATCGCTTCGGAAGCCGTGCCTTCGCCGTTGTTTGAAGGGGTCGTCGAGTCGATGGAGGCGTTTCGCGCCGAGGGTTATCACTTGGCGGTTGCGACCGGCAAGGCGCGTCGCGGGCTGGATCGCGTGCTGCAGGCGCACGGTTGGGAAGATTATTTCGACATCACTCGTGCGGCCGACGAAACCGCCAGCAAGCCCCATCCGCTGATGCTTGAGCAGATCCTCGCCCATTGCGAGGTTCGCCCGGAGCAAGCGTTGATGGTCGGCGATTCGTCCTTCGACCTGCAGATGGCGCGCAATGCCGGCATGGATTCGGTGGCGGTCAGCTACGGCGCGCAATCAATCGATGCGCTGAAACTGTTTGAACCGGCACTGGCCATCGATCGTTTTTCAGAATTGCATGCCTGGCTGAGTCAGCGGGCCTAATAGATTTTTGCTGGGGTAGATGTCATGACCGACGAATGGAAAGCGCCCGCCAAGGCGAGCGCAGAGAGCGGTGACGAGAAGAGCTGGAAGCTGCTGGAGAAGACCCTGCTGGCCAGCGTGCAGGAGCAGCGCCGGTCGCGGCGTTGGGGGATTTTCTTCAAGCTGCTGACCTTTGTGTATCTGTTTGGCGCGCTGATTCTGTTCACGCCGCTGATGGACATGGAAAAAGCTGCCACGCGCAGCGCCAATTACACTGCGCTGATCGACGTAACGGGCATTATCGCCGACAAGGAGCCCGCCAGCGCTGACAACATCGTCGGCAGCCTGCGTGCCGCCTTCGAGGATGAAAAGGTCAAGGGCGTCATTCTGCGCATCAACAGTCCGGGCGGCAGTCCGGTGCAGTCGGGTTACGTTTATGACGAGATCCGCCGGTTGCGTGGCTTGCACCCGGACACCAAGGTTTACGCGGTGATCTCGGATCTGGGCGCTTCCGGTGCTTATTACATCGCCAGTGCGGCGGATCAGATCTACGCCGACAAGGCGAGTCTGGTGGGCTCCATTGGTGTGACGGCGGCGGGTTACGGGTTTGTCGGCACCATGGAGAAGCTGGGTGTCGAGCGTCGGACCTACACGTCGGGCGAGCACAAGTCGTTCCTCGATCCGTTCCAGCCGCAAAAGCCCGAAGAGACCCGGTTCTGGCAGGGTGTGCTGGATACGACGCACCAGCAGTTCATCAGCAGCGTCAAGAAGGGTCGAGGCGATCGCCTCAAGGACAAGGAGCATCCGGAGCTGTTCTCCGGGTTGGTCTGGTCTGGTGAGCAGGCGTTGCCTCTGGGGTTGATCGATGGTCTGGGCAATGCCAGTTCGGTGGCGCGTGACGTGATTGGCGAGAAGGAGCTCGTTGACTTCACC
Organism: Pseudomonas sp. IT-P171; assembly: GCF_949767765.1. NCBI lineage: Bacteria > Pseudomonadati > Pseudomonadota > Gammaproteobacteria > Pseudomonadales > Pseudomonadaceae > Pseudomonas > Pseudomonas sp. IT-P171. The sequence goes on along the minus strand of NZ_CATKQN010000059.1, from coordinate 206,382 downwards.
GTTCAGGAGTCGCCGTTCGATCGCTTCTCGAAGAAACTTGGCGCCAGTGTGGCTGAGCAGTTGGCGATGTGGATGGGTTTTCACGGTCCGTCGCTGCGCTGACTGCCCGCTCGCGTAAAAGATCGCAGTCTTCGGCTGCTCCTGCATGGATTCACGTCCACCTGCAGGAGCTGCCGAAGGCTGCGATCTTTTGCTTTTCAGGGGATTTGCACGCCTTCGGCCAATAGCATATCGATCAGGCGAATCAGCGGCAGCCCGATCAGGCTGGTGGCGTCAGGACCTTCGGTGCTTTGAAACAGGCTCACCCCTAAACCTTCGGCCTTGAAGCTGCCAGCGCAATCGTAGGGCTGTTCGGCGTGCAGGTAGCGTTCGATGCGTGCGGTGTCGAGTGTGCGCATGTGTACGGTGAATGGCACGCAGTCGACCTGGCAGTGTCCGGTCTGGCTATTGAGCAGGGCGAGGCCAGTCAGGAAGGTCACGCTGGCGCCGCTCGAAGCCTGCAACTGTTCACGGGCCTTTTCGAAGGTGTGGGGCTTGCCGATGATTCTGTCGCCGAGCACCGCAACCTGATCGGAACCGATGATCAGATGAGCGCAATGGTCGCCGGCCAGGGCCTGGGCTTTTTCTTTGGCGAGGCGTTTTACCAGCTCGATGGCGGGCTCTCCCGGACGATGGCTTTCATCGATATCCGGCGAGCTGCAAGTGAATGGCAGCTGCAAGCGGGCCAGCAATTCCCGGCGATACACCGAGCTTGAAGCGAGTAATAAAGGCAGCATGCGCATCTCCAGAAGACAGGCGCGAATTCTAGCGAGGCTTCCAGGTGACGGACAGGGCTGAATTTCCTTTGACATGGCCGGGTGCATCCCTATAATGCTGCGCCTATGTTGAATGACCCGATTCCACCTCACGTTGACCCGCGCAAATTGGCTGACCGTGGCACCACCCTTCAAGGTGAACTGCTGCTGGCCGATTTGGAGAGACTCTGCGACCCGCTTTCCGATACTGTCGGTACGGTGCAGGCTAAATTCGTTTTTGAACGAGATGAACGTAAGTCTGTGGTAATCCACAGTTTTATCGACACCGAAGTCAAAATGGTTTGCCAGCGTTGTCTTGAGCTGGTCACCCTGCCGATCCACAGCGAATGCAGTTATGCTGTGGTGAAGGAGGGTGCGAATACCCAGTCGTTGCCGAAAGGTTATGACGTGCTGGAACTGGGCGAAGATCCATTGGATCTGCAGTCACTGATCGAGGAGGAGCTTCTGCTCGCCTTGCCCATTGTGCCTGCTCATCATCCGGAAGAATGCCAGCAGCCGGGGGGTCTCGAAGAGGCCGAACCGAGCGAGGACGAGGTAACGCGGTCCAACCCGTTCAGTGTATTGGCGCAGTTAAAGCGTGACCCAAACGTTTAGGAGTTAATCAATTATGGCTGTTCAGCAGAACAAAAAATCCCGCTCTGCCCGTGACATGCGTCGTTCGCACGACGCTCTCGAGGCTAGCACCCTGTCTGTAGAAAAAACCACCGGTGAAGTTCACCTGCGTCACCACGTATCGCCAGAAGGCGTATACCGTGGCCGTAAAGTGATCGACAAGGGCGCTGACGAGTAATCACTTGTCCGCTCAAGTCATCGCGATTGACGCAATGGGCGGGGACTTCGGTCCCCGCAGCATTGTTCAGGCCAGCCTCGCTTGTCTGAATGCTACGCCCTCGCTGCACCTGACCCTTGTCGGTCAACCCTCCCTTCTTGAAGAATTGATCGCTGGCCAATCGGCTGTGGATCGCTCGCGCCTGTCGATTGCACCGGCGTCCGAAGTCATCACCATGGATGAAAAGCCTGCCCAGGCCTTGCGCGGCAAGCCCGATTCGTCAATGCGCGTGGCGCTCGAGTTGTTGCGTGACGGCAAGGTCCAGGCCTGCGTCAGCGCCGGCAATACCGGCGCGCTGATGGCTTTGTCGCGGTTTGTGCTAAAGACCTTGCCGGGCATTGATCGGCCGGCCATGGTCGCGGCGATTCCGACGCAGAAGGGTTATTGCCAGTTGCTCGATCTGGGGGCCAACGTCGATTGCAGTGCCGAGCATCTGTTGCAGTTTGCGGTCATGGGGTCGGTCGCTGCAGAAACCCTCGGTATCGTTCGCCCGCGTGTTGCGTTGCTGAACATCGGCACCGAAGACATCAAGGGTAATCAGCAGGTCAAGTTGGCGGCGACCTTGTTGCAAAGTGCTCGCGGCATCAACTACATCGGTTTTGTCGAAGGTGACGGCTTGTACCGGGGCGAAGCGGATGTGGTGGTGTGCGACGGCTTCGTCGGCAATATCCTGCTCAAGTCCAGCGAAGGGTTGGCGACCATGATCTCGGCTCGGATCGAAGCCCTGTTCAAAAAAAACCTGGCCTCAAAAGTAATCGGTGCAATGGCGCTGCCACTGATGAAACGCCTGCAAGCGGACCTGGCGCCCGCGCGGCATAACGGTGCAAGTTTTCTGGGTTTGCAGGGGATTGTGGTGAAAAGTCACGGTTCTGCAGGGGTTCAGGGTTTCCAGAGCGCCATCTCGCGAGCCTTGATCGAGATTCAGGAAAACCTGCCGGAACGGATTCACGGTCGTCTGGAGGATTTGTTGCTTTAGGCATTTTCGTCGGACAATGCTTAAATGTGACCGCTCAGTTCAATTGGCCATCCAAACTGTCAGTTTCTTGCGTCCTCCAAGCGGGACGTCAATTCTCCGACGACAAGATCATTAGGGGCTTGTTACATGTCTGCTTCCCTCGCATTCGTCTTTCCAGGACAGGGTTCGCAGTCCCTCGGCATGCTGGCCGAGTTGGGCGCGCAACATCCTGTAGTCCTTGAAACATTCAAAGAAGCATCCGACGCTCTCGGTTACGACCTGTGGGCACTGACCCAGCAGGGGCCGGAAGAGCAACTCAATCAAACCGATAAAACCCAGCCGGCCATTCTGACCGCCTCGATCGCCCTGTGGCGTCTGTGGCTGGCTGAAGGCGGCGCGCGTCCGGCTTATGTTGCCGGTCACAGCCTGGGCGAATACAGCGCTCTGGTGGCGGCGGGCAGTCTGAGCCTGGGCGACGCCGTCAAACTGGTAGAGCGTCGTGGTCAGTTGATGCAGGAAGCCGTTCCAGCGGGGCAGGGCGGCATGGCTGCCATCCTCGGTCTGGACGATGCCGACGTACTGGCGGCCTGTGCCGAAGCGGCGCAAGGCGAAGTGGTCAGCGCGGTCAATTTCAACTCGCCGGGCCAGGTGGTTATCGCGGGTGCCAAGGCTGCGGTCGAGCGCGCCATCGAAGGCTGCAAGGCACGTGGTGCCAAGCGCGCCATGCCATTGCCGGTCAGCGTGCCGTCCCACTGCGAGCTGATGCGTCCGGCTGCCGAGCGCTTCGCCGAGTCGATCGCTGCGATCAATTGGCAGGCGCCGCAGATTCCAGTGGTGCAAAACGTCAGCGCCGACGTACCGGCGGATCTGGAAACCCTCAAGCGCGATCTGCTTGAACAGCTCTACAAGCCTGTGCGCTGGGTCGAATCGGTCCAGGCGCTGGCTGCCAAGGGCGCGACCCAGTTGGTCGAATGCGGTCCTGGCAAAGTGCTGGCAGGCTTGAACAAACGCTGCGCCGAAGGCGTGTCGACATCCAACCTCAATACCCCAGACGCCTTTGCTGCCGCCCGCGCAGCGCTGGCCTGAATCAGGAGAAGCTTGCATGAGTCTGCAAGGTAAAGTTGCACTGGTCACCGGTGCGAGCCGCGGTATCGGCCAGGCCATCGCCCTGGAACTGGGTCGTCAGGGTGCCATCGTTGTGGGCACCGCGACATCTGCTTCGGGTGCCGAACGCATCGCCGCTACCCTGAAGGAAAACGGTATTCAAGGCACTGGCCTGGAACTCAATGTCACCAGCGACGAATCCGTTGCGGCGGTGCTGGCGAGCATCCAGGAGCAGTTCGGTGCGCCGGCGATCCTGGTCAACAATGCCGGTATCACCCGCGATAACCTGATGATGCGCATGAAAGATGACGAATGGCATGACGTCGTCGATACCAACTTGAACAGTCTGTTCCGCCTGTCCAAGGGCGTTTTGCGCGGCATGACGAAAGCCCGTTGGGGACGAATTATCAGTATTGGCTCCGTAGTGGGTGCCATGGGCAACGCAGGCCAAGTAAACTACGCTGCCGCCAAGGCCGGTCTGGAAGGTTTCAGCCGCGCACTGGCGCGTGAAGTCGGTTCGCGTTCGATTACGGTAAACTCGGTGGCCCCTGGGTTCATCGACACCGATATGACTCGCGAACTGCCCGAGGCACAGCGTGAAGCCTTGCAGACGCAAATTCCGCTGGGCCGTCTGGGGCAAGCTCAAGAGATCGCGTCTGTGGTCGCTTTTCTTGCGTCCGACGGTGCGGCTTACGTTACTGGGGCTACAATCCCGGTGAACGGCGGGATGTACATGAGTTAAATGTGACGGATTGCTTCAAAAAAATGTCATACGAGCTGTCTAAAATCCGTTATAAAGCTGCAATCTATTTATAGGCAGAGGGCCGCAGGGTTTGAGGAGTGAAGCTTTCAGTTGAAAAACTGAAAAGTCTTTCTATACACTTACCCACTGGCCAGCTGCCTGAATTTGTCCATTAGGAGTGAAAACAAGGTATGAGCACCATCGAAGAGCGCGTCAAGAAAATCGTTGCCGAGCAACTGGGCGTTAAAGAAGAAGAAGTGGTCAACACTGCTTCCTTCGTTGAAGACCTGGGTGCCGACTCCCTTGACACCGTTGAGCTGGTGATGGCTCTGGAAGAGGAATTCGAGACCGAAATCCCTGACGAAGAAGCTGAGAAGATCACTACTGTACAAGCTGCAATCGACTACGTTACTAGCCACCAGGCGTAATAGTTTGTAATCGTTGCTTGCTGTCATGGAAAAACCGCACTGCCATCATGGCGTGCGGTTTTTTCTTTAGGCCTGATGCAAAGTCGTCATTTGAAAAAGGAGAGTGCTGTGTCGCGTAGACGCGTCGTAGTCACCGGTATGGGTATGTTGTCGCCACTGGGCACGGATGTGCCGAGCAGTTGGCAGGGCATTCTGGCTGGCCGCAGTGGCATTGGTCTGATCGAACACACCGACCTTTCTGCCTATTCCACCCGTTTTGGCGGCTCGGTAAAGGGCTTCAATGTCGAGGAATACCTGTCGGTCAAGGAAGCTCGCAAGCTCGACCTGTTCATTCAGTACGGTCTGGCCGCCGGTTTCCAGGCTGTGCGTAATGCAGGGCTTGAAGTCACCGACGCCAACCGTGAACGCATCGGCGTGGCCATGGGTTCGGGTATTGGCGGTCTGACCAATATCGAAGAAACCAGCCGCACCCTGCATGATTCCGGTCCACGGCGGATCTCTCCGTTTTTCGTGCCTGGCTCGATCATCAATATGATTTCCGGTTTCCTGTCGATCCACCTGGGTGCACAGGGACCTAACTACGCTATCGCCACCGCGTGTACCACCGGTACGCACTGCATTGGCATGGCGGCACGCAACATCATGTACGACGAAGCCGACGTGATGATCGCCGGCGGCGCCGAGATGGCCGCTTGCGGACTGGGCATGGGTGGCTTTGGCGCCTCCCGTGCACTGTCGACCCGCAACGACGAGCCGACCCGCGCCAGCCGTCCGTGGGACAAGGGTCGTGATGGCTTCGTCCTGTCCGACGGTGCCGGTGCGCTGGTGCTGGAAGAGCTGGAACACGCCAAGGCTCGCGGCGCGACCATCTATGCCGAACTGATCGGCTTCGGCACCAGTGGCGATGCTTACCACATGACTTCGCCGCCGGCGGACGGTGCGGGTGCTGCACGTTGCATCACCAATGCCCTGCGCGACGCGAAGGTCAATGTCGATCAGGTTCAGTACATCAACGCCCACGGCACATCGACTTCTGCCGGCGACCTCGCCGAAGCCTGTGCGATCAGGTCGGTGTTCGGCGATCACGCCTACAAGCTGGCCGTCAGTTCGACCAAGTCCATGACCGGTCACCTGCTGGGTGCGGCAGGCGCGGTCGAAGCCATCTTCAGTGTGCTGGCGATCAACAGCCAGGTGGCGCCGCCGACCATCAACCTCGATGAGCCGGACGAAGGCTGCGACCTCGATTTCGTGCCGCACACTGCGCGCAACATGGATATCGACGTGGTGTTGTCCAACTCCTTCGGTTTTGGCGGTACCAACGGCTCGCTGGTGTTCCGCCGGTTCGCTGACTGATGGACAGCTGGGTCGACGGTCAGCCGGCTGACACTCTGTCGCTGAAGGATCGCGGCCTGGCCTACGGTGATGGTCTGTTCGAGACCATCGCCGTGCGCGGCGGGCAGCCGCTGTTGCTGGACCGGCATCTGGCGCGTCTGGCCGATGGCTGTTTGCGCCTGGCGATCACGGCCGACCATGCGCTGATCCGCAGTGAACTGCTGGCCTACGCCGCAGCTTTGGGTGAAGGCGTGCTTAAACTCATCCTTACTCGCGGCGACAGCTTGCGCGGTTACGCCCCTGATCCTGCCGCCCAGGCCCGACGCATTCTGCAAGGCAATCGTCCTGCTGCTTATCCTGCGGTTCATGGAGAGCACGGCGTTCGCCTCTTCCCCTGTACCACGCGACTGTCCAGACAACCCTTGCTCGCCGGGCTCAAACACCTGAACCGTCTTGAGCAAGTCATCGCCCGTTCCGAATGGCAAGACACCGAGCATGCCGAAGGCTTGATGCTTGATCAGGCCGGGCGCGTGATCGAAGGCGTGTTCAGTAATCTGTTCCTGATCCGTGATGGCGTGTTGATCACCGCTGATCTCAAACGCTGCGGCGTTGCCGGCGTGATGCGTGCCGAATTATTGTTTCAAGCCGAGTCGCTGGGGATCCCCACGCAAATCACCGACATCAGCCTCGATCAGCTGCAATGGGCTGACGAAGTCTTTGTCTGCAATAGCGTGTATGGCGTTTGGCCGGTGCGCGCCTACGCAGCACTGAGCTGGTCGATTGGGCCGCTCACCCGTAAACTCCAAACCATTGCCCGTGTGCTACTGGATGCTTGATACGTGAGACGTAAATTCTTGCTGTTGCTGGAAACCGGCCTGGTTCTGGCAGGGCTGTGTCTGGGCGCTGCGGCCTGGAAAATCCATTCGGCGCTGGAACAGCCGCTGAACATTACCCAGGAAGAACTGCTGGACGTGCCCAAAGGTACGACACCCACTCGCACTTTCTATCGACTCGAAGCCGATGGCGTCATCAAGGACGCTTTCTGGTTGCGCGTGTATTGGCGCTTTAATCTGGCCGGGCAGCCGTTGCACAAAGGTGAGTACCGCATGCAGCCCGGCATGACCGTTGAAGGCCTGATCGACTTGTGGAAGCGTGGCGAGATGGTTCAGTACAGCCTGACGCTGGTGGAAGGCTGGAATTTCCATCAGGTCCGTTTGGCCCTGGCCAAGGATGAAAAGCTCGAGCAGACGTTGAACGGCTTGAGCGATAGCGAAGTGATGGACAAGCTCGGTCACCCCGGGATCTTTCCGGAAGGGCGATTCTTTCCGGACACCTACCGGTTCGTGCGGGGCATGACGGACGCTGAGCTGCTGAAAAAAGCTTACGATCGCCTTGATGAGGTCCTCGCCAAGGAGTGGGGGCAGCGCGCAGCCGACGTGCCGTATACCGAACCTTATCAAGCGCTGATCATGGCTTCGCTGGTGGAAAAGGAAACCGGCGTACCGCAAGAGCGCGGGCAGATCGCCGGCGTGTTTGTGCGGCGCATGGAAATGGGCATGCTGTTGCAGACTGATCCGACCGTGATCTACGGCCTGGGCGATCGTTACAACGGCAAGTTGACCCGCGCGCACCTCAAGGAACCGACCCCTTACAATACCTACGTGATCGCCGGCCTGCCGCCGACGCCGATTGCGATGGTCGGCCGCGAGGCGATCCACGCAGCGTTGAATCCGGTGGCTGGCAACAGCCTGTATTTTGTCGCACGGGGCGACGGCAGCCATGTGTTCTCGGATGATCTGGACGCCCATAACAACGCGGTGCGCGAGTTCCAGCTCAAGCGCCGCGCCGATTATCGCTCCAGCCCGGCACCGGCCACCGCACCCGAAGCGACGGATGAGCAGGCGCCGATCCCGGCGGCTTCGCCCGACACAGCCCCAGAGGCTTTGCCGCCAGTGACGCCGCAAGAACCGGTTCAAGAGCCCTCCCGCGAACCGGCTGAAGAACCTGTCAAACAGCCCGCTGCTGCGCCTGCGCCCGAACCAGACGCAACCGCGCCGCAAAGCCCGCAATGATTCTGACTAAGGACTGCCTGTGACTGGCTTGTTTATTACCCTGGAAGGTCCCGAAGGCGCCGGCAAGAGCACCAACCGTGAATACCTGGCCGAGCGCCTGCGCGCCGCCGGTATCGAAGTGGTGTTGACCCGCGAGCCGGGCGGCACGCCTCTGGCCGAGAAAATTCGCGAGGTGCTGTTGGCGCCGGTCGATGAAACCATGGACCCGGACACTGAGTTGCTGCTGGTGTTTGCCGCGCGCGCCCAACACCTGGCCGGCGTGATCCGCCCGGCGCTGGCCCGTGGGGCGGTGGTGTTGTGTGATCGTTTTACCGATTCGACCTACGCCTATCAGGGCGGCGGTCGCGGCTTGTCGCTGGAGCGCATCGCGACACTCGAAACGTTCGTCCAGGGCGATCTGCGCCCGGACCTGACCCTGATTTTCGATCTTCCGGTGGAAGTGGGTCTGGCACGCGCCAGTGCTCGCGGTCGCCTGGATCGCTTCGAGCTGGAAGGCCGGGCGTTTTTCGATGCGGTGCGCAGCGCGTTCCTCAAGCGTGCTGAAGCCGATCCGGCGCGTTATGTGTTGGTCGATGCCGCTCAACCGCTGGCGCAGGTTCAGCAGTCGCTGGATGCCTTGCTCCCACGCTTGCTGGAGCTGACCCGTGGCTGAAGCCTATCCGTGGCAGGACAGCCTCTGGCAGCAGCTGGCGGGTCGCAAGCAACATGCACACGCCTATCTGCTGCATGGTCCGGCCGGGATCGGTAAGCGCGCGTTGGCCGAACGGCTGATGGCCAGCTTGCTCTGCCAGCGTCCGACAGCCGAGGACGCCTGCGGTGAATGCAAATCCTGCCTGTTGCTGAAGGCCGGTAGCCATCCCGACAACTACATCCTGGAACCGGAAGAAGCCGACAAGGCGATCAAGGTCGATCAGGTGCGGGATCTGGTCAGCTTCGTGGTGCAGACCTCGCAGATGGGCGGCCGTAAAGTGGTGCTGATCGAGCCGGTCGAGTCGATGAACATCAACGCGGCCAACGCCTTGCTCAAAAGCCTTGAAGAGCCGTCCGGCGACACGGTGTTGTTGCTGGTCAGCCATCAGACCAGCCGTCTGTTGCCGACCATCAAGAGCCGCTGCGTGCAGCAGGCCTGCCCGCTGCCGAGTGAGGCCGTGAGCCTGGCGTGGCTGGCGAAGGCGCTGCCGGACTGTTCCGAAGAAGAGCGCATCGAGTTGCTGACCCTCGCTGCCGGTTCGCCGCTGGCTGCCGTCAGCTTGCAGGCTCAGGGCGTGCGCGAGCAGCGAGCGTTGGTGGTCGATGGTGTGAAGAAGTTGCTCAAGCAACAGCAATCGCCGACGCAACTGGCCGAAGGCTGGAACGCAATTCCGCTGTTGCTGCTGTTCGATTGGTTCTGCGATTGGTCGAGCCTGATCCTGCGTTATCAGCTGACCCAGGATGAAGAAGGTCTGGGATTGGCCGATATGCGCAAGGTGATTCAGTACCTGGCGCAGAAAACCGCTCAGGACAAAGTGCTGAACATTCAGGACTGGATCCTCGCCCAGCGCCAGAAAGTCATGAGCAAGGCCAACCTCAATCGGGTGTTGTTGCTCGAAGCGCTGCTGGTGCAATGGGCGTCATTGCCTACCCAGAAGTGATCGACTGGGCTTATCCTCTGAGCATCTGCAGTGGAGGTCAGTATGAATGAAGCCGTCAACCAGGGACCGCGCAACGGTATTTTGTCCCTGACCATCAAGGACAAGTCCGTGCTATACGCGGCCTATATGTCATTCATCAAGAACGGTGGTCTGTTTATCCCGACCAACAAAAGCTACAAGTTGGGCGATGAGGTATTCATGCTGCTGAGCCTGATGGATGAGCCGGAGAAGATTCCGGTGGCCGGCAAGGTCGCCTGGATCACGCCCAAAGGCGCTCAAGGCAACCGCGCCGCCGGCGTCGGCGTGCAGTTCAACGACGGCGACGATACCGCCCGCAGTCGAATCGAAACCCATCTGGCCGGAGCCCTGAAGTCCGACCGTCCCACCCATACGATGTAAGTTGCAGCCCTTTTTATGCTCGTAGATTCCCATTGCCACCTTGATCGCCTCGACCTCGCCGCCCACGACGGCTCTCTGGATGCCGCACTCGATGCGGCCCGGCAGCGCGGGGTAGGGCACTTTCTGTGTATCGGCGTCAGCGTCGACAACGCAGCCGACGTAAAGGTCCTGGCCGAACGTTACGACGATGTCGACTGTTCCGTCGGCGTGCATCCGCTGGACGTGCAGCCGGGCGCTGCCCCGGCGCTGGACTGGCTGTTGCAGGAGCTCAACCACCCGCGTGTGGTGGCGATCGGTGAAACCGGCCTGGACTATCACTACGAGCCTGAGGCGGCAGAGCTGCAGCAGGAATCGTTCCGCCTGCACCTGCAAGCTGCGCAGCAAACCGGCAAGCCAGTGATCATTCACACCCGTGGCGCCCGGGCCGATACCTTGACCCTGTTGCGTGAAGCCGCGCTGCCCCAGGCCGGCGTCCTGCATTGCTTCACCGAAGATTGGGACATGGCCAAAGCGGCGCTGGACATGGGTTATTACATCTCCTTGTCCGGCATTGTCACCTTCCGCAATGCCGATGCGCTGCGTGACGTGGCCAGCAAGGTGCCCGCGGACCGCTTGCTGGTGGAAACCGATTCGCCGTACCTGGCGCCGATCCCCTATCGCGGCAAGCCGAACCTGCCGCAGTATGTGCGGGAAGTGGCAGAGTTTCTGGCGATGTTGCGGGGGGAGTCCTACGAACGATTTGCCGAGCAGACCACCGAGAACTTTAAACGGCTGTTTCCGTTGGCGCACGTCAGGGCATCGGCATAACGCCGGAAAAAATCGCAGCCTTCGGCAGCTCCTGCGGGGGCGGTGCCCCCTGAATTGCAGGCAAAAAAAACCCGGGTTCTGGGGGGTGAATCCGGGTTAAGACCATTAGGAGTAAAACAATGGTACGCGGTCCGTTGGTACCAATATCGACGCGGCACTTGGGGGAGATGCCCCGCCGACAGTTGAAGTATTGATCAGTATTGCGCCGAGTCCAGTTTACCGGTCGAGGTTTTTAAACAATTTTGGAATACGTGCGCTTCGGAAGCGTTCTCATTAAATGGCGACGCTTCCAGAATTCATCAAGAAACACAGATATGGATGGATGATCCGTGCATTTTGCCGCAAGTTAGGCATAATACGCGGCTTCGAATTTTGACCCCGACAGACCTTTTCTTATGCATAAAGAACCTCGTAAGGTCCGTGAATTTCGTCGCCGTGAGCAAGAAATTCTCGATACCGCGCTCAAGCTGTTCCTCGACCAAGGTGAAGACAGTGTCACCGTCGAGATGATTGCTGATGCCGTCGGTATCGGCAAAGGCACAATCTACAAGCACTTCAAATCGAAAGCGGAGATCTATCTGCGCCTGATGCTCGATTACGAGCGCGATTTGAACGAGCTGTTGCATTCGGCAGACGTCGACAAGGACAAGGAAGCCCTGTCCCGGGCCTACTTCGAATTCCGCATGCGCGATCCGCAACGCTACCGCTTGTTCGATCGCCTCGAAGAAAAGGTGGTCAAGGGCAACCAGGTGCCGGAGATGATCGAGGAACTGCACAAGATCCGCGCCTCGAATTTTGAACGCCTGACCCTGCTGATCAAGGGTCGGATCAGCGAAGGCAAGCTCGAAGACGTGCCGCCTTACTTCCATTACTGCGCGTCCTGGGCGCTGGTGCACGGCGCCGTGGCGCTGTATCACTCGCCGTTCTGGAGCAACGTGCTGGAAGATCAGGAAGGTTTCTTCCAGTTCCTGATGGACATCGGCGTGCGCATGGGCAACAAGCGCAAGCGCGACACCGACACGCCAAGCAGCTAAGCCATTCAGTTGCCTTATTGCGCCATTATTTCGCAACATGGCGCAGTACCTCAGGAATATACTCAGGCATGGGACTTGCTAAAACTTGATTTGTAAGTCAAGTTTTACGCCGTCCGATTTCCTTGTGCCGGAGTGACCATGATCGTTGACCGTCAAGGCAGGCGTTTCCGCAATCTGCGAATCAGCCTGACCTCAGCCTGCAATTACGCGTGTACCTACTGCGTGCCCAACGGCAAGCGGCTGGTCGCTGCGCAGGATGAACTGTCGGCCGAAGCCATGGCACGCGGCGTTGCCTACCTCATCGAAGCGGCGGGGATCGAGCGACTGCGCATCACCGGCGGTGAGCCGCTGGTCAGCCCCAAACTCGAAGCCTTCATGACCGCCGTCGGGCAGATGGGCCTGCAAGACATCAGCCTGACCACCAATGGTCAACTGCTGGCGAAAAAACTGCCCCTGCTGGTCGACGCCGGTATCCGGCGCATCAACGTATCCCTCGATACCCTGGATGCCGGTGCATTCCGCAGCATTGCCCGCGGCGGTGATCTGGCGACTGTGCTCGACGGCATGGATCAGGCCAGTGCCGCCGGCATGAAGATCAAGGTCAACATGGTGCCGTTGCGCGGGCAAAACCTCGATCAGGTGATGCCGCTGCTCGATTACTGCCTGGAGCGAGGTTACGAGCTGCGCTTCATTGAGCTGATGCGCATGGGGCACCTGGCCAGTGACAACAACGCTTTTCTGCAACAGTTCGTCAGCCTTCAGCAGTTGCTGAGCCTGATCGGTGATCGTTATGAGTACCTGCAGGCCGATGCACCCGTCGACGCGACGGCGGTGCGCTATGAAATTCCAGGTCAGGGCTATTTCGGCGTGATCGCCAACGAAAGCGTGCCGTTCTGTCGTACTTGCTCGCGACTGCGTTTGTCGTCGACGGGCTGGTTGCATGGCTGTCTGTCGTCGAGCAATCGTCACTATGTCGGTGATCTGCTGGACAAGCCGCGCCATCAGGCGTTGCCGGCGTTGCAGCGTCTCTTGGTGAAAGCCTTGGGTGACAAGCAGGAAGTGGCGTTCTCGGGTGGGGCGACCATCATGAAAATTATCGGCGGCTGATCGGGCTGTGGCGAGGGGATTTATCCCGTTGGACTGTGCAGCAGTCCCATTTTTTTGGGCCGCTTCGTTGCCCAACGGGGATAAATCCCCTCGCCACAAATGTCGCACTCCTGAAGACTGGCGCGGAAGCTGCATCCCATGGCCATTCGCCGGTTTTCCGTCACCGGCCTCTGGAGGGTAGGATGCGTAGCCTGGTTTTGCTGCTGGCCGTTTTGGCGCTTGGTGGCTGCATGAATGTCAGCGATCTGGCTGAAGGGACTCGCTATCACATGAGTGACGCGGGTCTGCTCGACCACAGCGATAGTCGCCGCGTGAACAATCTGCGCATTCAACCGGACTCGTTCGTCTATATCGCCCAGGGCGCCTTTGCTCCGCCGGGCAGCGCGGTTTACCCGCGTCCTAACGTGATTGCCGAAGTCGCCTTCGATGGCTTTATCGAATATTTCCCGATGGTCCGCCGTGCGCGTGCGCCGGAAGGCCTCGATCAGGCGATGGGCGAAGCCCGTGCAGTCGGCGCGCATTATCTGCTCTATACCCGTTTCGCCAAGTCGGATGACCGCATCGGCAACTCGGACGAATGGCTCGATCAGGAAGCCGTGGATCGCCTCGGCATCGACACCGGCGTGATTCAGATCATGTTGATCGAGACCAGTACCCAGTATTTGATTGATACTGCACGTATCAAGAGTCGTGGCGGTTTACTGACGTTCCACGACAAAAAGCCAGAAGACCTGATGGGCCCGCCGCTGGAACAATATGCGCGCAGCCTGCTGGGGCTCAGCGACCAGTAATCCAAGGAGAACGCCATGAGTGGCCCGCAAAAAGCCAACGACCTTCTGGGGCAGATCCCCAAGACCAAAGGCTTGCCACCGGTCCACTTGTGGAACCCCGACTTCTGCGGCGACATCGACATGCGCATCGCCCGCGACGGCACCTGGTATTACCTGGGCACGCCGATCGGACGCAAGCCGATGGTCAAACTGTTCTCCACCATCATTCGCCGCGACGGCGATGATTATTTCCTCATCACCCCGGTCGAGAAGGTCGGCATCAAGGTCGACGATGCGCCGTTCGTGGCCATCGCCGTGGAGGTGGAAGGCGAGGGCGAAGCACAAGTCCTGCGCTTTACCACCAACGTCGATGAAACCGCCGAGGCCGGTGCGGAACATGCGATCCGTGTAGTGATTGATCCGGTGACACAAGAGCCTGCGCCGTATGTGCATGTGCGCACCAACCTTGAAGCGCTGATCCATCGCAATGTGTTTTACCAATTGGTGGAACTGGCGGTGACCCGCGAGATCGATGGGCAGCGCTGGCTTGGCGTGTGGAGCGGCGGCATCTTCTTCCCCATCGGCCTGGAGCCGTAACACACACAAGATTTTGCTTTTCCCTGAAAATCAAATTGACACCCAATCGTATGATGATTAGCGTGGGCACCCATTGCGAACGGCTTTGAGGTGCCCATGTCCAGCAGTTTTCACGCATCGACGGTCGATTGGCTGGGTTGCTGGATTGCGACGGGCCAGGTAAAACCCGGCGAAACCCTCAAGGTCGAAGCCGATCTGGGCGAGCAACTCGGCGTCAGTCGCACGGTCATCCGCGAAGCCATCAAAACCCTGGTCGCCAAAGGCATGCTCGAAGTCGGGCCCAAGGTTGGCACGCGAGTATTGCCGGTGCGGCGTTGGAACCTCTTCGATCCGCAAGTCGTCGGCTGGCTTTCACGCAGCGGCTTGCCGGAAAATTTCGTCGACGACCTGCTCGACCTGCGCCGCACCATCGAGCCGATGGCCGTGCGCTGGGCCTGCGAGCGAGCGACCGTCGAACAGGTGCAAGCAGTGCTTCAGGCCTACAACGCGCTGGAGCGAGCGGTAGACAGCGGCATCGATTACAACCGCGCCGACCAGTTCTTCCACGAGTGCATTCTCGCGGCCAGCCACAATCAATTCATCGAACAAATGGTCCCGGCCCTCGGCGCGTTGCTGGCGGTGTCTTTCGAAGTCTCCGCGGCTGACCCGGACGAGTTGCGCCGCACATTACCGATTCACAAAGACATGGCCGATGCCATCGCCGCTCGCGATGCCGCGCGCGGTGTGTGGGCCTGCATGACGCTCATCGACAACGCCGACCTGGCCATCAAACGTTTCTACCCAAAAGTCATGGCCGATAAAAAGGCCGGATAAAAAACACAGACCCCTTGTGGGAGCCAGCTCGCGATTAGGCTGGCACATTCAATATTGATCTCGCCTGACCCACCGCAATCGCGAGCAGGCTCGCTCCCACATAAAAGCAATAAGAAGGAGGTTTCATGGAGTGGACCGCAGTTACCCAGCACCGTGCACACCTGGGCGAGGGCTCCTTCTGGGATGCGCCGACGCAGGCGCTGTACTGGGTGGATATTGCCGGTAAACAAGCGTTGCGCCTGGTCGGCGCCAACGTGCAGATCTGGCAGATGCCCGAGCACGTGTCAGCCTTCATTCCCTGCGAAAGCGGCGATGCGCTGGTGACGTTGAGTAGTGGTGTGTACCGGCTCGATCTCGATTCACCGGGACTTGAGCCACGATTGAGCTTGTTCTGCGTCGCCGACCCGCAACCCGGCAATCGCGCCAACGAAGCCCGTTGCGATGCGCAGGGCCGGCTATGGCTCGGCACCATGCAGAACAACATCGGCGAAAACGGCGAAGACCTGCCCATCGTGCGACGGTCCGGCGGCTTGTTTCGAATTGACCGCGATGCCCGGGTCACGCCGCTGCTTCGCGGATTGGGCATTCCCAACACGTTGCTATGGAGTGACGACGCCACCACGCTTTATTTCGCCGACAGCCTGGATGGCACGCTCTATCAGCATTTCATTCGCACCGACGGCGGCCTCGAGCCCGCGCAAGTCTGGTTCGGCCCCCATGAACGCGGCGGCCCCGACGGCTCGGCGATGGATGCCGAGGGTTACCTTTGGAATGCTCGCTGGGACGGCAGTTGCCTGCTCAGGTTGACGCCAGATGGTCAGGTCGATCGCGTGATCGAGCTGCCGGTCAGCCGCCCCACCAGTTGTGTGTTTGGCGGTCCGGACTTGAAAACCCTCTACATCACCAGCGCTGCGAGCCCGCTCAACCATCCGCTGGACGGGGCGGTGTTGTCCCTTCAGGTCGATGTGCCCGGAAAAACCTGTACGAGATTTGCTGGTTAAATCCCAGAATATGGGATGTAAAATTATATATTGAGATTATTTGGCGGTCGGGTTTATAGTCGGCTCCATCAGTTACACGCACTCACACTTAAAAAAACAAAACAGGTGAAGTGATGCAGCTATTTTCCACAAAGCTTTTTGGCCGGACATCGACAGATGCCCGGTTTTTGTCGTGCCCGCGAAAAGGAGTTCTGATTCATGGGTGAACCTCTTTCCCTGCCAGCGGTGCCCGAGCCACCGAAGGGTGAGCGCCTGAAAAACAAGGTCGTGTTGCTGACCGGCGCGGCTCAGGGCATTGGCGAGGCGATTGTTGCGACCTTCGCCTCCCAGCAGGCCAGGCTGATCATCAGTGATATCCAGGGTGAGAAAGTCGAACACGTCGCGGCGCATTGGCGAGACAAGGGGTTTGATGTTCAGGCGATAAAGGCTGACGTGTCCAATCAGCAAGACTTGCACGCCATGGCCAGACTGGCAGTCGACCTGCACGGCCGCATCGACGTGCTGGTCAACTGCGCCGGGGTCAACGTGTTCCGCGATCCGCTGGAAATGACCGAAGAAGACTGGCGTCGTTGTTTCGCCATTGACCTGGACGGCGCCTGGTTCGGCTGTAAAGCGGTGCTGCCGCAAATGATCGAGCAAGGCATCGGCAGCATCATCAACATTGCCTCTACCCATTCCACGCACATCATTCCGGGCTGCTTCCCGTACCCGGTGGCCAAGCACGGCCTGCTGGGCCTGACCCGCGCGCTGGGCATCGAATATGCGCCGAAGGGCATTCGTGTCAACGCCATCGCACCGGGCTACATCGAAACCCAACTGAACGTCGATTACTGGAACGGTTTTGCCGACCCGCACGCCGAGCGCCAACGCGCTCTCGATCTGCATCCGCCGCGGCGCATCGGCCAGCCGATTGAAGTGGCGATGACTGCGGTTTTCCTGGCCAGCGACGAAGCGACCTTTATCAACGCATCGTGCATCACCATCGATGGAGGTCGCTCGGTGATGTATCACGACTAGGCAAAACGCATTTCAGGCGCGGAATTCCGCTTGAAATCCAATCATCATATGATATGACTATTTGCTGCACCGGCTTTCAAATTAACGCTCAAAAAAAATAACAAGGAGTCAGCTTATGAATCGTCGTCGTGGGATCCGTTCCCTGTGCTGTGCCGCTTTGGCGGTCACCGCGGTCAGCCTCAGCAGTACGTTGCTGGCGGCCGAGGAAGTGAAGATCGGTTTTCTGGTCAAGCAGGCGGAAGAGCCCTGGTTCCAGACCGAATGGGCCTTCGCCGAAAAGGCCGGCAAAGAGAAAGGCTTCACAGTCATCAAGATCGCCGTACCGGACGGCGAGAAGACCCTTTCCGCCATCGACAGCCTGGCCGCCAACGGCGCCAAGGGTTTCGTGATCTGCCCGCCGGACGTGTCCCTCGGTCCGGCGATCATGGCCAAAGCCAAGCTCAACGGTTTGAAAGTGATTGCCGTGGATGACCGTTTTGTCGATGCCAGCGGCAAGTTCATGGAAGACGTCCCGTACCTGGGCATGGCGGCGTTCGAAGTCGGCCAGAAGCAGGGCGCGGCGATGGCCACTGAAGCGAAAAAACGCGGCTGGGACTGGAAAGACACCTACGCGGTCATCAACACCTACAACGAACTCGACACCGGCAAGAAGCGCACCGACGGTTCGGTCAAGGCGCTGGAAGACGCCGGCATGCCGAAAGACCACATCCTGTTTTCGGCGCTGAAAACCCTCGATGTGCCGGGCAGCATGGACGCCACCAACTCGGCGCTGGTGAAACTGCCGAGCGCGGCGAAAAACCTGATCATCGGGGGCATGAACGACAACACCGTACTGGGCGGCGTGCGCGCTACCGAGAGTGCCGGTTTTGCCGCCGCCAACGTGATTGGCATCGGCATCAACGGCACCGACGCCATCGGCGAACTGAAAAAGCCCAACAGCGGCTTCTTCGGTTCGATGCTGCCGAGCCCGCACATCGAGGGCTACAACACCGCGAGCATGATGTACGAGTGGGTCACCACCGGCAAAGAACCGCCGAAATACACCGCCATGGACGACGTGACCCTGATCACGCGCGACAACTTCAAGCAGGAACTGGAAAAGATCGGCCTCTGGAACTGAGGCGCGGTTGATTTCATCGGCAGCCCTGGCGACGGGGTTGCCTGATCTGTTGATGAGGTGGGTTATGCACGCGCAAGTACAGACACAACACGACAGCGTCGGCGGCAGCCTGCGCTTCAACGGGATCGGCAAGACCTTTCCCGGGGTGAAGGCGCTGGACGGCATCAGCTTCGTTGCCCATCCGGGACAGGTTCATGCCTTGATGGGCGAGAACGGTGCCGGCAAGTCGACGTTGCTGAAAATCCTCGGCGGCGCCTATACGCCGAGCAGCGGTGACCTGCAGATCGGCGAGCGAACGATGGTCTTCAAGTCCACCGCCGACAGCATCGGCAACAAGGTGGCGGTGATCCATCAAGAGTTGCACCTGGTCCCGGAAATGACCGTGGCGGAAAACCTGTTCCTCGGTCATCTGCCCGCCAGTTTCGGCCTGATCAATCGCGGCGCACTGCGTCAGCAAGCGTTGGCCTGCCTCAAAGGGCTGGCCGATGAAATCGACCCGCAAGAGAAAGTCGGGCGCCTGTCCCTGGGGCAACGGCAACTGGTGGAAATCGCCAAGGCGTTGTCCCGTGGCGCGCATGTGATCGCATTCGACGAGCCGACCAGCAGCCTTTCGGCGCGGGAGATCGATCGCTTGATGGCGATCATCGGGCGCCTGCGCGACGAAGGCAAAGTGGTGCTCTACGTCTCCCATCGCATGGAAGAAGTGTTCCGCATCTGTAACGCGGTGACGGTGTTCAAGGACGGCCGCTACGTACGCACCTTCGAGGACATGAGCGAGCTGACCCACGATCAGTTGGTCACGTGCATGGTCGGTCGCGACATTCAGGACATCTACGATTATCGCCCGCGCAAGCGAGGCGCCGTGGCGCTGAGGGTCGACGGTCTGCTCGGGCCGGGCTTGCGTGAGCCGGTGAGTTTCGACGCGCACAAAGGCGAGATTCTGGGGTTGTTCGGCCTGGTCGGTGCCGGTCGTACCGAACTGTTCCGCATACTCAGCGGCCTTGAGCGCAACACCGCCGGGCGCCTGGAATTGCGCGGGCATGAACTGAAACTGCGCTCCCCCCGGGATGCGATTGCGGCGGGGATTCTGCTGTGCCCCGAAGACCGCAAGAAGGAGGGCATCATGCCGCTCTCCAGCGTCGCCGAGAACATCAACATCAGCGCACGCGGCGCCCACTCCACCTTCGGTTGCCTGTTGCGCGGACTGTGGGAGAAAGGCAACGCCGACAAGCAGATCAAGGCGCTGAAAGTAAAAACACCGAGCGCTGAACAGAAAATCATGTACCTGTCCGGCGGCAATCAGCAGAAGGCGATTCTCGGCCGCTGGCTGTCGATGCCGATGAAAATCCTGCTGCTCGACGAACCGACTCGGGGCATCGACATCGGTGCGAAAGCCGAGATCTACCAGATCATCCATAACCTCGCTGAAAGCGGTATCGCGGTGATCGTGGTGTCCAGCGACCTGATGGAAGTGATGGGTATTTCCGACCGCATCCTGGTGCTCTGCGAAGGGGCGATGCGCGGCGAACTGTCCCGTGACGAGGCCAACGAATCCAACCTGCTGCAACTGGCTTTGCCGCGCCAACGCGCTGACGGCGTGGCGAACTGAGAGGTGACTATGATGACAACCCAAAACAACGCTCTGCCCACCCAGCGCAAACCTCTGGACCTGCGGCGCTTTCTCGATGACTGGGTCATGCTGCTGGCGGCTGTCGGGATCTTTGTGCTCTGCACTTTGCTGATCGACAACTTCCTTTCACCACTGAACATGCGCGGGCTGGGCCTGGCGATTTCGACCACCGGGATCGCAGCGTGCACCATGTTGTATTGCCTGGCGTCCGGGCATTTCGACTTGTCGGTGGGCTCGGTGATTGCCTGCGCCGGCGTGGTGGCGGCAGTGGTGATGCGCGACACCGACAGCGTTTTTCTCGGCGTGGTGGCGGCGCTGTTCATGGGGCTGATCGTCGGGCTGATCAACGGAATCGTGATCGCCAAGTTGCGGGTCAATGCGTTGATCACCACGCTGGCGACCATGCAGATCGTTCGCGGTCTGGCCTACATTTTTGCCAATGGCAAAGCAGTGGGCGTGTCGCAAGAGTCGTTCTTCGTCTTCGGTAACGGCCAGTTGTTTGGGGTGCCGGTGCCGATTCTGATCACCATCGTCTGCTTCCTGTTTTTCGGCTGGCTGCTGAACTACACCACCTACGGGCGCAACACCATGGCCATCGGCGGCAACCAGGAAGCGGCGCTGCTCGCCGGGGTCAACGTTGACCGGACCAAGATCATCATCTTCGCCGTGCATGGCGTGATCGGGGCATTGGCCGGGGTGATCCTGGCTTCGCGTATGACCTCGGGACAGCCGATGATCGGCCAGGGTTTCGAGCTGACGGTGATCTCGGCTTGCGTACTCGGCGGGGTGTCGCTGAGTGGCGGGATCGGCATGATCCGGCATGTGATCGCGGGGGTGTTGATTCTGGCAATCATCGAGAACGCGATGAACCTGAAGAACATCGATACGTTTTATCAGTATGTGATTCGCGGTTCGATCCTGTTGTTGGCCGTGGTCATCGACCGCCTCAAACAACGCTGACACCCGTCTCTCGTGGCGAGGGAGCTTGCTCCCTCGCCACGGTTATGCATTCCTTCCGTCACTTCCCCTAAATATTTCTTGCCTGCTACAACCCGTTTCGGTTATCAGTTTGTACATGATTAGACAGGTACGATTTGACAAGAAACAAAGGGTGGTCGACGAACTCATCCGGCGCATTGAAAGCGGCCTCTTGGAGGACGGTTTTTTACTGCCGGGCGAGCATCAGTTGGCTCAAGAATTCAAAGTCAGCCGCGGCACGCTGCGTGAAGCCCTGGCCGAGTTGAAACGGCGCCACTACATCGCGACGCAAAGCGGTGTCGGTTCCATCGTCACCTTCGACGGCGTGGTGCTTGATCAGCGCAGCGGCTGGGCGCAGGCCCTGGCCGACAACGGGGCGCTGATCAATACCGAAGTGCTGCGGCTCGAGGCGGTAACCCGTCCTGACCTGCTGCCGCGTTTCGGCACCGACCAGTTCATCACCCTCGACCGCCGACGTCGTTCCACCGACGGCAAGCTGGTTTCCCTCGAACGCTCATTGATGCCCGCCACCGGAGGCCTGGAAAGCCTGCCGCGTGTCGGCCTGATCGACAATTCCCTGACCATCACCCTGGCCGCGTACGGCTACATCGGCGAGCGCGGCGATCAATGGATCGGCGCCGAACCCTTGAACGCCGAAGACGCCGAACTGCTCGGCCGCCCGGTCGGTACGGTTTTCCTCAAAGCCTTGCGCACCACATACGACCGGCAAAACCGCTTCATGGAGCAAGTCGAAAGCCTGCTTGATCCGGTGCACTTTCGCCTGCACCTGCAATTTGGAAACCCGCAATGACCGCGTTCAATCGTGCCCTGGGCGCGTTTTACGGACTGGCCCTGGGCGATGCGCTGGGCATGCCTACCCAATCCCTGAGCCGCGCTGAAATCAAGGCGCGCTTTGGCGACATCACCGATCTGCAAGACGCTGGTCCCGATCAACCCATCGCGGCCAACATGCCCAAAGGCTCGATCACCGACGACACCGAACAGGCCATTCTGGTCGGTCAGTTGTTGATCGACGGCAAAGGCAAGATCGAACCGTCGGTGCTGGCCCAGCGGTTGATCGAATGGGAAGCCGCGATGCAGGCCAAGGACTCACAGGATTTGCTCGGCCCATCGACCAAACGGGCGATCGAGATGATTCTCGCCGGCCAGTCGCCGGAAGAAGCAGGGCGCTATGGCACCACCAACGGCGCGGCGATGCGCATCACGCCGGTCGGGATTTCGGCGGATGTCAGCGATCCCGAGCGTTTCATCAGCGCCGTGGTGCAGGCCTGCCAGGTCACTCACAACACCACGCTGGGCATTTCCAGCGCGGCGGCGGTGGCGGCGGTGGTGTCCGCCGGCATCAACGGCATGGACCTGGGCGAAGCGCTGAACCTCGGCCAGCAGATCGCTCTGCAAGCGGAAAGTCACGGCCACTGGGTCGCGGGCGGACGCATCGCCTCGCGCATCAGTTGGGCGCGGACGATCAGCGTCGACAGTGACAAGGCGCTGCTGGCGGACTTGATGTACGACGTGATCGGCACTTCGGTGGCGTCACAGGAGTCGGTGGTGGTTTCGTTTGCCCTGGCCCAACAAGTGGCCATCGGTGAGATGAATGCCTTCGAAGCTGTGTGCATGGCGGCCAGTCTTGGCGGCGACACAGACACCATCGCGGCGATTCTGGGGGCCATGCTGGGGGCCTGTCTGGGGCTTGAGAGCTGGCCTGTCGGGATGATCGACAAGGTCAAAGCCGTTAACTCGTTGGAGCTGGAACCGTTGGTAAAAGGACTGTTGGCTCTTCGCTGACCGGACTGGCGCCATCGCTGGCTTGCCGGCGATGGCTGCGCCGCTTGTTTGAATTTTTCACCCGCAATGGATCGCACTGACTTGGCCAGGACAGCCGGGCTGTTGTTTTCGTCTTCCGTCATTGCCCATAACCACAACAAAGGCAACAGGAGCATTTCACATGAGTTCATCGAACGCCGGGCAAAGTGCCGGGCAACTGGAAACCCGTGGCATCGAACCGGTGCCGGAAGCAGAGTGCAACGGTCATCCGCTGCAACTGTTCTGGGTCTGGTTCGCTGCCAACATTTCCATCCTCGGCCTGCCGCTGGGCGCCACGCTGGTAGCGTTTCGCGGGTTGGCGATCTGGCAGGCGATCATCGTCGCGATCCTCGGCGCGGCCGGATCCTTCGCGGTGGTCGGGATCATTTCCATCGCCGGTCGCCGTGGTCGCGCACCGAGCCTGACGCTGTCGCGGGCGATCTTTGGTGTGCGCGGCAATATCGGCCCGACCCTGGTTTCGTTGATGTCGCGGCTGGGTTGGGAAACCGTCAATACCACCACCGCCGCTTTCGTGTTGTTGTCGTTGTGCTCGATCCTGTTCGGCTCTCCGGTGGAGGCCAAAAGTGCGCCGATGTTGACCCTGGTGTTCATCGCGATTTTCGTGCTGCTGACGTTGTCGGTGTCTGGCCTTGGGCACGCGACGTTGCTGGTGATTCAGAAGTGGGCGACCTACGTGTTCGGCGCGCTGAACATTCTGGTCGGCGGTTTCCTTTGCGCCACCATCGACTGGAGTGCCGTGTTCAACGCCACGCCTGCACCGCTTAGCGCAATGATCATCGGCGTCGGCACCATGGCCGCCGGCACCGGGATCGGTTGGGCCAACGCCGGTGCCGACATGTCGCGCTATCAGCATCGCAGCGTCAAAGCCGTGCGCCTGGTGGCCTCGGCCGCATTCGGTGCGGGGATTCCGCTGGTGTTGCTGATCACCCTCGGCGGCTTGCTGTCGGTGGGTAACAATGACCTGGCGTCGGCCACTGACCCGATCATTGCGATCCGCGACATGCTGCCGACGTGGATGGCCGTGCCTTACCTGATCACCGCCTTCGGCGGCTTGCTGCTGTCGAACAACCTGTCGGTGTACTCCGCCGGTTTGACCACGTTGACCCTGGGCCTCAAGGTCAAGCGCGTCTACGCCGTGGTGGTCGACATCGTTGCCATCTTCGCCGGTTCGATTTACTTCATGCTGATCGCCGACAGTTTCTACGGCCCGTTCATTACCTTCATTTCCTTGCTGGCCGTGCCGATCACGGCGTGGGTCGGGATCTTCGTCGTCGACCTGATCCACCGTCATTACTACAGCCCCAAGGATCTGCTGGACGTCAGCCCGAGCAGCGCCTACTGGTACCGCGGCGGCGTCGAGTGGCGCGCCTTCGGTGCGTGGGCGGTGGCGATCGTGCTGGGTTTCAGCTTCACCACCATCGGCACCACCGAACAAACCGTCTGGTTCCGCGGGTTCCTCTCCGATTCGTGGCTGGGCCACAACGGCCTCGGCTGGATCGTGACGTTCCTGGTCGCTGGCGGGATTTACTTCGTACTCGGTGGCGCCAGGGATCGCCGCGCCGCATTGCTCGAGAATGCTCATGCCTAAGCTGTTGCACACCGGCCAGGTCATCATCGACCTGGTCATGGCCGTGGATAAACTGCCGCAGCCCGGCGGCGATGTACTGGCGCAGTCCGCCAGTTTCGAAGCGGGCGGCGGCTTCAATGTGATGGCTGCGGCGCAGCGTAATGGTTTGCCGGTGGTTTACCTCGGCCGGCATGGCACCGGCCGTTTCGGTGATCTGGCGCGGGAGGCGATGAAGGCTGAAGGCATCCACATAGGCATTGCTCACAGCGCGGAGCGCGATACCGGATTGTGCGTGGCGATCACCGACGCCTCGGCCGAGCGCAGTTTCGTTTCCTACATTGGCGCCGAAGGCGAAGTGACTGCCGAGGACCTGGCGAGTGTGCCCGCCGAGGCGGGCGATTATGTCTACGTCAGCGGCTACAGCCTGCTGCATGTCGGCAAGGCTCAGGCGCTGGTGGATTGGGTGCTGGCGTTGCCGGCCGGGATTAACGTGGTGTTCGATCCGGGCCCGTTGGTGGAGTCACCGGATGCGCCGTTGATGCAGGCCTTGTTGCCGCGCATCGATATTTGGACCAGCAACAGTGTCGAAGCGCTGCAGTTTACCGGGGCGTCGGACATCGCGGAGGCGCTTGATCGGTTGACCGATTATCTGCCCGCCGAGGTGCTGATGGTGGTTCGCGATGGGCCCCAAGGTTGCTGGATCAGTCAGCATGGCGAGCGTCAGCCTGTGCCGGGTTTCGAGGTCGAGGCGGTGGACAGCAATGGCGCGGGCGATGCGCACGCCGGGGTGTTTGTGGCTGGGTTGGCGCAAGGGCTGTCGGCGGGCGAGGCAGCGCGGCGGGCGAATGCGGCGGCGGCACTCGCAGTGACTCGCTGGGGGCCGGCGACTTCGCCGGGGGCGGATGAGGTGGATGCACTGATCAGCAAAACATTCTGCGGCTGATCTGGCTCTATCGCTGGCAGGCCAGCTCCCACAGGATTCGGGGTGTAAACAAAAACTGTGAACACCTTAATCACTGTGGGAGCTGGCCTGCCAGCGATAGGGCCCGCACATTGAATAAATTTTGACCCTTACCCAGCCTTGCGCAACGCCTCGATCAATTCCTGCTTGCGCATACTCGAACGCCCCGGAATCTTCTTCGCCGTGGCTTCCTTCCTCAAACTGTCCACCGTCTGCGTCTGCCGCGACGCCTTGCTGTTACGCGGGTGACCTTCACGACTGGCTACCGCACGCCGCGAAGATCCCTTGCGGTCTTCGGCCTTCGCACTCGCCGGTTTCTTGCGCCCGGAACCACCGCTGCGCTCACCACCACCCGACTGCTTGTTCACCGTCGCCCAGGCGCGGGCCTCCGCTTCCTCTTTCGAGACACCTTTGTGCTCGTAGCTCTCTTCGATGTGCTCGGCCTTGCGCTTTTGTTCGGCGGTGTATTTGTCTTTGCTTCCACGAGGCATGGGATTTCTCCTGCTGCTCTTAGGCGCTGGCGAAGCCTGCGAGCTTTTGGTCTTCTTGAATCAACGTCAAAAGATCGCAGGCTGCGGCAGCTCCTACACGGTTAGACGTCCAGCTTGCGCGCCGCCTCAACCCCGGCCGCGCTGAGTTTGATCGGCAAATTCAACGAGTGCTCGCCGGTCTCGTCGCAGATCACATGCCCATGTTGAATCAACCCGCGATCCTGCAGCGTGGCAAGGGCACTGGCCACGACTTTCTCCCCCCGGTAATTGTCCAGAACCTCCTTGCCCAACCCGTTCGGGTGGGCGTGCAGCAGACGGGTCAGGACTTCTTTCTCAAGGTTTTTATCGACGTTCATGGTTACCTCTTCATGGATGTGGACAGGTACAGCTCGCGTGGGCGATTTATTGGCTGGCGCCGCCTTCGGAACCCGAGCCACCGGTGGTGGTTTTCGAGCCGATGCCGGTGCCGGCGTTATCGGGTGTCTGGGTGTCGGGCATGTTCATGCCACCCTGACGGCCCGCGTCGTTTCCCTGGATCCGCGGATCGGTGCCCGTGGACGGCGGCAGGCTGCTATCGACACCGGAACCATTGGTGTTGATGCCGGGTGCGCTTTGAATGGCGGGGGATTTGGGCTTTTCCACCGGGTCGGTCGGGCCGGTACCGGAGGCGGTGTTCGCGGCAAGGGCAGCAGAGGACAGCAGGGTAGCGAGAGCGAGGGCGGTCAGTCGGGACATGATCATGGTGTCGTCTCCATTTAATTAGAGTCCTTACCTGATATTGGTCCGCCCCCCCATCGGGTTGGTGCCTGATGAACGACGAACGGTTCAGGCCTGCTGCGGCGTCTTGACCCTGAAGCGGCGCCAGAGCAAGCGGCCCACGGTGATCAGCCAGTTCAGCAGCGCGACGCAGAGAACGGAGAGCAACAGTGTGGTCATCCCGTATTCAACGATGATCTGTCCGGCCAGCAACGGAAAACCGAACACGCCGATGAAGTACGACAGGCTGAACAACAGCAACGATTGCGCAGTGGTGCCGCTCGGCGCTTCGTTCGCGGCCAGGCCGTTGATCACCGAATACGTCAGCCCGTAACCGACGCCCAGCATCACCGCGGCCAGCGCGTAGCTGAAGCCGCTGTCGACCACGAAACCGAACATCACGATCGAGCCTGTCATCAGCCCCGACAACAGGCAGGATGTGCGGAACGGATCGCGCTTGACCACCAACCCGGCAATCAACATCCGACTGCTGATCGCCGCGCCCATGAAACCGAAAAAGAACAGCGAGTAATCCAGAGAGCGAGACGCCGCGTAACTGGTTTGAAAACTCGACAGGCCACCGAACACGCAACCGCCAAGGCCGACCATGATGATCGGGAACACCGCTCTGGACGACAGCACTTGAACCGTTGCACGCCAGGAAATACGCGCGACCGAGGCGGTGGGCGAAGGTGCCTTTTTCAGTTGCGCATCCAGGCGCCAGAACAGTACAACGCCGATCAGGCTGGCGAGTGCTGCGAGGTAAAACGCCGCCGTCACCGGATAGCCGAGCGCACTGGCTGCGCGCCCCAGCAGAGGGCCACTGCCGATCCCGGTCATCATGCTGCCCGACAGCAGCGCAAAATATTTGGCACGCTGCGCGGGCGTCACCAGGCTCGCGACGATGATCGGCCCGAGCGTGTAGAAAACGCCCCAGCCCAACCCCAGCAGCAACCCGAACAGGAGCAGCAGAGGGCCGAAACCCGGCGTCAGCGCAAAGCCCAGGCTGGCCGCTACCAGCAGCACGCCGAACAGCGCAATCGAACGCGCCGCCCCGAGTAGATCAGACAAATGCCCAGAGACAATCACCGCTGCAAACGTGCTGAGCATCGCCGCCGAAATCACGCTGCCGGCATCGTGTTCGTTGCCGCCACGGGAGCCGATCAGCAACGACAGCAAAAACGTCGCGCCGTAAGACAGCGACAGCAAATAGCTGGCGAGGCAAAACAGGCCGAACAGCTTGCTGGAGACTTGAGGTGGTGCGATGGACATGACGCGGTTCCTTGACCCGATAACGGTGAGTGTCATCTGTCTATCATGCGAGGCGCGGATGTTAGGTCCGAGGTTGTCGATTTCAGGGTTAGTGCTGGCCGGAGTAATGCCTGTACATGATCGCCTTGTAGCTTTTGTGGCGAGGGAGCTTGCTCCCGCTGGGCTGTGAAGCAGCCCTAAAACAAGCGACGCGGTCTTTCAGGCAGGCAGGGGTCGACCTGGGAAGGGACTGCTGCGCAGTCCAGCGGGAGCAAGCTCTCTCGCCACAGACTGCGAGCCGACTTAGTATGGCGTTTTCCACTTTTGACGAAGGCACGTCCATGACGATCGAAATCCGCCCGGCGACCCCCAGCGATGCACCGCAAATCCTCGGGTTCATCACTGAACTGGCCGATTATGAACGTGCCCGCCACGAAGTCATCGCCAGCGTCGCCGACATCGAGCGCAGTCTGTTCAGCGAAGGCGCCACGGCCCACGGACTGATCTGCCTGCGGGACGGTTTGCCGATTGGTTTTGCGGTGTTCTTCTTCAGCTACTCCACCTGGCTCGGCAGTAACTGCCTGTACCTCGAAGACCTCTACATCACCCCCGAACAGCGTGGCGGCGGCGCGGGAAAAACCTTGCTGCGCCACTTGGCGAAAATCGCCTGCGCCAATGATTGCGGTCGGTTCGAGTGGAGCGTGCTGGACTGGAACAAGCCGGCCATCGAATTCTATAAATCCCTGGGGGCGCAGCCGCAGGAAGAATGGGTTCGGTACCGGATGGATGGCGCGGTATTAAGGGATTTTGCCGCGGGCAATTGAATCCTTAAAAGATCGCAGCCTTCGGCAGCGCCTACCGGTGTAGGTGCTATCGAGGCTGCGATCTTTTTTTGCCATAATCCCAAAATATGGGATGTATATTTATATATTGAGATTTGTCCGCTTTCGGGTTTATAGTCCAGCTCACTCACTGCCAATAAAACAAAACAGGTGAAGCGATGCTGGCGCAATTGATCGCGCTCGATTGGGGGACAACCTCATTACGTGCTTACAAACTCGCCGCGGGTGGCCAGGTGCTCGAACAGCGTTCGCTGTCATCGGGGATCATGCAGCTGCCCCGGACGCCGCGAATCATTAACGGTCAGGTATGCACAGACGGTTTTGAACTGGCCTTTGACGAGGCTTGCGGTGACTGGCTCGATGAACAACCCGCTTTGCCGGTGATTGCCTGCGGTATGGTTGGCAGCGCGCAGGGCTGGCGCGAAGCGGCCTACCGCGATACACCGGCGAACGTCGCCAATCTCGGAACTTCCCTACAAACCATTCGCAGTCTTCGCGGTGTCGATGTGCACATCGTGCCGGGCGTGATTCAACGTTCGCGGCTGCCGAACGTGATGCGTGGTGAAGAAACCCAGGTCCTCGGCGTGCTGCAAAACCTGCCGAGCGGGGCGGGCAGTGATCTGTTGATCGGCCTGCCGGGCAGTCATTCGAAATGGGTGGAAGTGGCCGACGGCTGCATCGTGCATTTCGATACCTTCATGACCGGTGAAGTCTTCGCCGTGCTCAGTGAACACAGCATTCTGGGACGCACTCAGCAGCGCGGCGCATCCTTCGATGGCGACGCGTTCGACCGCGGTGTGCAAGTGGCCCTGTCGGTGGACGGCGAGGTCGGCCCGTTGTCGACGCTGTTCAGCGCCCGCAGCCTCGGGCTGACCGGCGAGTTGAGCGGCAGCGCGCAACCGGACTATCTGTCCGGCCTGTTGATCGGTCATGAGCTGTCGGCGCTGGCCACTGTTCAGCGGCGTCGGCGCAACAGCGTCCATCTGCCGGCAATCATCCTCATCGGTAACTCACAACTGTGTGCCCGCTACAGCCGGGCCCTCGACGCCTGCGGTTTTGCTCGCGTGACGCTGGCCGAACACGCCACCGAACGCGGGCTGTGGCAGTTGGCGCTCGCTGCCGGACTCGTCACCCCACATCCATCCCGTTAAACCTGACTGGAGGTCTGACATGCTCAAGCAAGCCCTGGCGCAAAACGGCCTGATCGCAATCCTGCGCGGCCTGCGCCCGCAGGAAGCGGCGGCTATCGGAGAAGTCCTTTACGCAGCCGGATTTCGCGTCATCGAAGTGCCGCTCAATTCCCCCGAACCGTACGAAAGCATCCGCATCCTGCGCAGTACTTTGCCCGCCGATTGCCTGATCGGTGCCGGCACGGTGCTGACGCCGGAGCAGGTCGAGCAAGTGAAAGCCGCCGGCGGGCAGGTGATCGTCATGCCCCACAGCGATCCCAAGGTGCTTCGTGCAGCGAAAGCGGCGGGGCTGTTCCTGTCGCCGGGCGTTGCGACACCGACCGAAGCTTTCGCCGCACTGGCCGAAGGGGCGGATGTGCTGAAGATGTTTCCGGCCGAGCAAATGGGGCCGGCGGTTGTAAAAGCCTGGCTGGCGGTGTTGCCCGCCGGAACCATTCTGGCGCCGGTGGGCGGGATCACCCCGGAGAATATGCAGGTGTTTATCGACGCCGGCGTCAAAGGCTTCGGTCTCGGGTCCGGGCTGTTCAAACCGGGCATGACGCCGGAGCAGGTGGCGTCCAACGCCAAAGCCTACGTCGCTGCATGGAACGCTCTGCGTTAAGACTTTTTTGGCGCCGAGCGCGCTGCATCTAACAAGAGAGAGAAGAGATGAAAATCACCAAACTCACCACTTTCATCGTTCCGCCGCGCTGGTGCTTCCTCAAGGTCGAAACCGACGAGGGCGTGACCGGTTGGGGCGAGCCCGTGGTCGAAGGCCGTGCCCACACCGTGGCAGCGGCCGTTGAAGAATTATCCGACTACCTGATCGGCAAAGACCCACGCAACATCGAAGACATCTGGACCGTGCTGTACCGCGGCGGCTTCTACCGGGGCGGCGCGATCCACATGAGTGCCCTGGCCGGTATCGATCAGGCGTTGTGGGACATCAAGGGCAAGGCGTTGGGTGTGTCGGTCAGCGATCTGCTCGGTGGTCAGGTGCGGGACAAGATTCGTGTCTATTCGTGGATCGGCGGTGACCGTCCGGCAGACACCGCGCGTGCAGCGAAAGAGGCGGTGGAGCGTGGTTTCACTGCGGTGAAAATGAACGGCACCGAAGAGCTGCAATTCCTCGATTCCTTCGAGAAAGTCGACCTCGCCCTGGCCAACGTCGCAGCCGTGCGTGACGCGGTCGGGCCGAACGTCGGCATCGGCGTGGACTTCCATGGCCGGGTGCACAAGCCTATGGCCAAGGTGCTGATGAAGGAGCTCGATCCGTACAAGCTGATGTTCATCGAAGAACCGGTACTCAGCGAAAACTACGAAGCGCTGAAAGAACTGGCGCCGCTGACCAGCACGCCGATCGCCCTGGGTGAGCGCCTGTTCTCGCGCTGGGATTTCAAGCGCGTGCTCAGCGAAGGTTACGTCGACATCATCCAGCCCGATGCTTCTCACGCTGGCGGCATCACCGAAACCCGCAAGATCGCCAACATGGCCGAAGCCTACGACGTCGCGCTGGCGCTGCATTGCCCGCTGGGCCCGATTGCCCTCGCGGCGTGTCTGCAACTGGATGCGGTTTGCTACAACGCGTTCATCCAGGAGCAGAGCCTGGGCATTCACTACAACGAGAGCAACGACCTGCTGGATTACGTCAAGGATCCGCGGGTGTTCGATTACGACAAAGGCTTCGTGAAGATTCCGAATGGTCCGGGCCTGGGCATCGAGATCAACGAGGAGTATGTGATCGAACGCGCGGCGGTCGGGCACCGCTGGCGCAACCCGATCTGGCGGCATGCCGATGGCAGTTTTGCCGAGTGGTGAGTTCTGTCTGACCCATCGCAACCCCTGTGGGAGCCAGCCTGCTGGCGATTCGGTCAGCACATCCGGCATGGATGGTGACTGATACACCGCGATCGCCAGCAGGCTGGCTGGCTCCCACAGTTTGATCTCCATGGACACGGAGATCTGCAGTTTCACATCGACCTCAATAAACATAAGAAGAGGCAATCCCCATGCAACCGCAAACCCTCACCGGGCAGGCGTCGTTGGTGGCGCCCAGCCGCAAGCGTTTTTTCATCATGGTCCTGCTGTTCATCACCGTGGTGATCAACTACCTGGACCGCAGCAACCTGTCCATCGCCGCCCCGGCGCTGACCAGCGAACTGGGCATCGACCCGATCCACGTCGGGCTGATTTTCTCGGCGTTCGGCTGGACCTACGCCGCCATGCAGATCCCCGGCGGTTGGCTGGTGGATCGCGTCCCGCCGCGCATTCTCTACAGCGTCGCGTTGCTGCTGTGGTCGATCGCCACGGTGATGCTCGGTTTCGCCGCCAGCTTCATCGCGCTGTTCGTGTTGCGCATGGCAGTCGGTGCCCTGGAAGCCCCGGCGTATCCGATCAATAGCCGCGTGGTCACTACCTGGTTTCCCGAACGCGAACGCGCCACAGCCATTGGTTTCTACACCTCCGGCCAGTTCGTTGGCCTGGCGTTCCTTACCCCGGTACTCGCGTGGTTGCAGCATGAGTTTGGCTGGCACATGGTGTTTGTCAGCACCGGCGCGGTGGGCATTCTCTGGGCGGTGATCTGGTACTTGGTGTATCGCGAACCACGGGATTTCAAAGGT
This sequence comes from Pseudomonas sp. IT-P171, assembly GCF_949767765.1. Lineage (NCBI taxonomy): Bacteria > Pseudomonadati > Pseudomonadota > Gammaproteobacteria > Pseudomonadales > Pseudomonadaceae > Pseudomonas > Pseudomonas sp. IT-P171. The sequence continues at coordinate 173,698 of NZ_CATKQN010000059.1, read as the reverse complement.
GCCAATGACGCTGAAATCGACCTGATCCGCGAAGGCGGCGGGCTGGTGGATATCCAGGCCGAGACGGCCAAGGCCAAAGCGAAATTCAGCTGGACTGACCTTGGCATCGTGCTGACCAAGCGCAAGTTGTGGGGCATCTACCTCGGTCAGTTCTGCCTCAACTCGACGTTGTGGTTTTTCCTGACGTGGTTCCCGACCTACCTGGTGAAATACCGCGGCATGGACTTCATCAAGTCCGGCCTGTTGGCGTCGCTGCCGTTTCTCGCGGCTTTCGTCGGCGTGCTCTGTTCCGGGTTTTTCTCCGACTTCCTGATCCGCCGCGGGTACACGGTGGGTTTCGCTCGCAAGTTGCCGATCATTGGCGGCTTGCTGATTTCCACCTCGATCATTGGCGCCAACTTCGTCGAGTCGACGCCGTTGGTAATTGCCTTCCTCGCACTGGCCTTCTTCGGCAATGGTCTGGCTTCGATCACTTGGTCGCTGGTCTCAACGCTGGCACCGGCACGGTTGTTGGGGCTGACCGGCGGCGTGTTTAATTTCATCGGCAACCTGTCGGCGATCACCACACCGATTGTCATCGGTTTCCTCGCCACCGGTGATTCGTTCGCCCCGGCGATCACCTACATCTCGGTTCTGGCGTTGATCGGTGCGCTTTCCTACATTCTGCTGGTCGGGAAGGTCGAGCGTATCAAGTTGTAGTCGCAGCCGTCGGGCGACCATAATGCCGCCCGTTCCCTCGCTCAACGGTAAAGGCTGGATATGCAGGAAGACGCCCCAAAAATCGCCAAGGACGCCGCCCCGACCGGCACCCAGACACTGCTTCGCGGTCTGGGTGTGGTTCAGGCCGTGGCCAGTGGCGCCCGCGATCTCAAGGAAATCGCCCGGCTGATCGGCACGACGCGCAGCACCACCCATCGTCTGGCCAGTTGCCTGGTGGACGAGCGTTATCTGCGCGTGGTGCCGCAAGTCGGGTATCTGTTGGGGCCGAAGTTGATTGAGTTGGGTTTTCAGGCTCGCGAGGAATTGCCTCTGGTGACGTTGGCCGGGCCATATCTGGATGAGTTGTCGGCGTTGACCGGCGACACCATCCACCTGGCGATTCGCGAGGGCGACGAGGTCCTGTACCTGCACAAGAATCCGGGGCGCAATGGCCCGGAAATGCGCTCGCGGGTCGGCCATCGCATGCCGTTGGCGCGCACCGGGATCGGCAAGGCCCTGATGCTCGATGACACGCAGGAAGAATGGCAACGGCTGTACGAAGTCAGCTTGCCGGCGGGTGGGAAAAATCAGTTCTGGCCGCAGCACCCGGAGCAATCCTGGGAGCAGTTTCAGCAGCGCATGGTCGAGTACGTGGCGGGCGGCTACGCCTTCGATCTGGAAGACAACGAACCGTCGATCCGTTGTGTCGCGGCGCCGATCCGGGATGCCAGCAAACGCATTGTCGCCGGCATCAGCATCGCCAGCACCGTGCCGTACATGCCGCTGGAAAAAATGGCCGAGCTGATTCCCCTGATCAAAGGGGTCACGGCCCGGCTCTCGGCAGAACTGGGTGCGAAGGTTTAGACCTTCAGCGTCGCCATGTCGATGACGAAACGGTACTTCACGTCACCGGCAATCATACGGGCGTAAGCCTCGTTGATCTGGCGGATGTCGAGCATTTCGATGTCGCAGGTGATGTTGTGCTCTGCGCAGAAATCCAGCACTTCCTGGGTTTCGGCGATGCCGCCGATCAGCGAGCCGGCCAGTACGCGACGGCTCATCACCAGTTTGCCGGCGTGGACCGCTGGATCGACCGGTTCGATCAGCCCGACCAGAATGTGCACGCCGTCGAAACGTAGCGTGTCGAGGTAGGGATTGAGGTCGTGCTGCACCGGAATGGTGTCCAGCAGAAAGTCGAAATGGCCTGCTGCTGCCTTCATCTGCCCGGCGTCGGTGGACACGATCACATGGTCCGCACCCTGGCGACGACCTTCTTCAGCCTTGCTTGCCGAACGGGTGAACAGCGTCACTTCCGCGCCCATCGCCTTGGCAAACTTGATACCCATGTGGCCGAGGCCGCCCATGCCTAGAATCCCGACCTTGTCGCCGGCCTTGACGCCGTAGTGTTTGAGCGGCGAGTAGGTGGTGATGCCGGCGCAGAGAATCGGCGCGGCGCTGGCCAGATCGAGCTTTTCCGGAATGCGCACGACGAAGTGTTCACTGACGACGATGCTGTCGGAATAGCCGCCCATGGTGTTGCTGCCATCCACTCGGTCGGGTGTGGCGTAGGTCATGGTCGGACCTTCGAGGCAATATTGCTCGAGGTTGGCCTGGCAAGCTTCGCAGCTGCGGCAGGAATCGACCATGCAGCCGACGCCGACCAAGTCGCCGACTTGATGTCGGGTTACGTTCGCACCGATGGCGGTCACTTTGCCTACGATCTCGTGACCGGGCATCAGCGGGTAAACGGCAATGCCCCACTCGTTGCGTGCCTGGTGGATGTCGGAATGGCAGACGCCGCAATAGAGAATGTCGATCGCAACGTCGTCGGCGCGGGGGCTGCGGCGCTCGAATTTCATGGGGGCGAGGGGAGTGGTGGCTGATTGAGCGGCGTATCCGATGGCGGTGTACATGATGAACCTCGCAAAAGCGGTGACAGGTGAGGCGGCGCATTCTGGGCGCGGTGCCGGTCACCGGCCATGGCGATTCCTCCGGGTGTCATGCCTATTCCTCCGGCATCAGCGTTCGATGGATCAAATGCGCGATCAGACCTGCGATGATGTTTTCATCCCGATTTCCGCGACTTTTTTGTGAAGAGCTCCCATGTTGTTGACCCGTCATCTCGATGCCAATGCCACGCTGGTTTCGCTGATCCAGCCTTTGACCACTCGCGATGGTTTTGCGCCGACAGCATTGCCGGGCGTGCAGGTTTTGCGCGCCAGCTGTGATGTGGCACGCGGTCCGCAGATCTATGAACCGAGTCTGGTCATCATCGCCCAGGGCAGCAAACTGGCGTATCTGGGGGCTCGTACGCTGGAATACGGTGCCGGGCATTACCTGATTCAGGCATTGCCGGTGCCTTTTGAGTGCGAGACTTTCTCGGCGCCTGATGGGCCGATGCTTGGGGTTTCGATTGCCATCGATCGGGTGCTGCTCGGTGAGTTGGTGTTGGCCATGGGGCTGGCGCCGGGGCGCAATATTCCTGCGCAGACACCCGAGTCGATGACCTCGGCGGTGCTCGACGATGCGATGCGTGGTTGTGTGGAACGGCTGTTGCGTTGCCTGCACGATCCGCTGGAATGCCAGATCATGGGGCCGGCGCGGTTGCGGGAATTGTTGTTCGTCGCGTTGCGTGGTCCGCAAGCGGATGTGTTGCGCGCGCTGGTGGAACAACAGGGCCAATTCGCTCGGGTTGCCGCTTCGCTCAGTCATCTGCACGCGCATTACACCGAGCCATTGAACGTCGAGACCCTGGCCAGTTGCGCGAACATGAGTGCGTCGACCTTTCATGAGCATTTCAAGCGCAGCACCTTGTTGTCGCCGGTGCAGTACTTGAAGCGATTACGTTTGCTGAAGGCGCAACAGTTGTTGCTCACCGAAGGGTTGGGTGTGGCGCAGGTGGCGCATCGAGTCGGGTATCAGAGCACGTCGCAGTTCAGTCGCGAGTACAAGCGCTACTTTGAGCGCAATCCCGGGGATGAGCGCGCCGCCTGATAAATCGTGGGCAACAAAAAAGGCCCCCATTTAGGGAGCCTTGTTGTTCAGCGATTCGACTTACATGTTCGGGTAAGTCGGTCCGCCAGCACCTTCCGGTGCCACCCACGTGATGTTCTGTGCAGGGTCCTTGATGTCGCAGGTCTTGCAGTGAACGCAGTTCTGGGCGTTGATCTGGAAGCGCTTCTCGCCGTCTTCCTTGGTCACCACTTCGTACACGCCGGCCGGGCAGTAGCGCTGGGCAGGTTCATCGTACATCGGCAGGTTCTTGCTGATCGGGATGCTTGGATCGGTCAGCTTCAAGTGGCAAGGCTGTTCTTCTTCGTGGTTGGTCCCCGAGATGAACACCGAGCTGAGTTTGTCGAAGCTGATCTTGCCGTCCGGTTTCGGGTAGTCGATCTTCTTGCAGTCGGCCGCCAGCTTCAGGCAAGCGTAATCAGGCTTGGTGTCGTGCAAGGTGAACGGCAGTTTGCCGCCGAAGATGTTCTGGTCCAGCCAGTTGAAACCACCGCCGACGATGGCGCCGAATTTGTGGATCGCCGGGCCGAAGTTGCGGCTGGCGAACAGTTCGTCGTAGAGCCAGCTCTTCTTGAATGCGTCGACGTAAGTGGTCAGCTCTTCGGTGCCGTCTTTTTCGGCGAACAGTGCCTCGGCGACGGATTCAGCGGCGAGCATGCCGGACTTCATCGCGGTGTGGCTGCCTTTGATCTTGGCGAAGTTCAGGGTGCCGAGGTCGCAACCGATCAGTGCGCCGCCCTTGAAGACCATTTTCGGCAGCGAATTCAGGCCGCCTTTGCAGATGGCGCGGGCACCGTAGCTGATGCGCTTGCCGCCTTCCAGGTACTGCTTGAGCACCGGGTGATGCTTGAGGCGCTGGAACTCGTCGAACGGCGACAGGTAGGTGTTGCTGTAGGAAAGATCGACGATCAGACCGACCACCACCTGGTTGTTTTCCAGGTGATATAGGAAGGAGCCGCCGGTGTTCTCGGTGCCCATGATGTCCAGCGGCCAGCCGGCGGTGTGCACCACCAGGCCTGGCTGATGCTTGGCCGGGTCGATTTCCCAGATTTCCTTCAGGCCGATGCCGTAGTGCTGGGCGTCGGCTTCGCTGTCGAGGTTGAAGCGCTTGATCAACTGCTTGCCGATGTGGCCGCGGCAACCTTCGGCGAACAGCGTGTACTTGCCACGCAGTTCCATGCCCGGGGTGTACAGGCCTTCTTTCGGATGACCTTCGCGGTCAACGCCCAGGTCGCCGGTGATGATCCCGCGAACTACGCCGTTCTCGTCGAACAGCGCTTCTTGTGCGGCGAAGCCCGGGTAGATTTCCACGCCCAGGTTTTCGGCCTGCTGAGCCAGCCAGCGGCACAGGTTGCCCAGGGAGATGATGTAGTTGCCTTCGTTGTGCATGGTCTTGGGCACAAAGAGGTCAGGAATTTTCTGCGCACTGTCGGCGTTCTTGAGAACGAAGATGTCGTCGCGTGTCACCGGCGTGTTCAGCGGGGCGCCGAGTTCTTTCCAGTCCGGGAACAATTCGTTCAGGGCGCGTGGTTCGAACACGGCACCGGACAGGATGTGAGCACCGACTTCGGAGCCTTTTTCGACCACGCAGACGCTGATTTCCTTACCGGCTTCAGCAGCCTTCTGCTTCAAGCGGCAGGCGGCGGAAAGACCAGCGGGGCCGGCACCGACGATGACCACGTCGAATTCCATGTATTCGCGTTCCACAGGTTATCTCCTACTCAAGGCTCAACAGTTTTTTTTCTAATTGGAGGTTTGGTGTCGCATCCATGAATTCCTGCGTAATGCAGGAAGAGGACAATCGATGAACCACCTTTCTCTTTGGGTGGCGCATTATATCTACACCACTCCTAGCGTCCAATACAAACGTTTGTTTGAATCGGCTCAAAGCCAGAGAAATCAAAGTCACGCGGCTTATGACTGGCCATTTTGCCGTATTGACCGGAATAGGCGTTCCGGTCAAGATACGGTCGGTTTTGCGCTCGCCGTAGGCTGACTGTTGGTTTCAAGAGCACCTCTAAAGACAGGGCGATGGCAGTACAAGGTGATGCGCGGTGCAATGTTGGCGCGCAGTTTACACGCCGCGATATTGAATGACTTGTTGGTCACCACTGACGAACGGTCATCAACTTCATGAGCGATGGTCACTTGACACGTATGCCGGCGTTTTTAGAGGTGCCCTTGCGCCCGATGAGCATCAACCGCCAGGTTCGCCTAGGCGACTTTCTTTTCACCGGAGAGTAACGAGGAATCCATGAAGGTTCTTGTAGCTGTCAAACGCGTTGTGGATTACAACGTCAAGGTTCGCGTCAAGGCGGACAATTCCGGCGTCGACCTCGCTAACGTGAAGATGTCGATGAACCCATTCTGCGAAATCGCCGTGGAAGAAGCCGTACGCCTGAAAGAGAAAGGTGTTGCGACTGAAATCGTCGTCGTTTCCGTCGGCCCGTCCACCGCTCAAGAGCAGCTGCGCACCGCGCTGGCTCTGGGTGCCGACCGCGCCATCCTCGTCGAATCCGCTGAAGATCTGACTTCCCTGGCCGTTGCCAAATTGTTGAAAGCGGTTGTCGACAAGGAACAGCCTCAGCTGGTGATCCTTGGCAAACAGGCCATCGACAGCGACAACAACCAGACTGGCCAGATGCTCGCTGCACTGAGCGGTTACGGTCAGGGCACCTTCGCTTCGAAAGTCGAAGTGTCCGGCGACAGCGTTGCCGTGACCCGGGAAATCGACGGCGGCGCGCAGACCGTTTCCCTGAAACTGCCGGCCATCGTCACCACCGACCTGCGTTTGAACGAGCCGCGCTACGCGTCCCTGCCAAACATCATGAAAGCCAAGAAGAAGCCTCTGGAAGTGCTGACTCCGGACGCTTTGGGCGTTTCCACCGCCTCCACCAACAAGACCGTGAAAGTCGAAGCGCCGGCTGCACGCAGCGCGGGCATCAAGGTCAAGTCGGTGGCTGAACTGGTCGAGAAACTGAAAAACGAAGCGAAGGTAATCTAATCATGACTATCTTGGTAATCGCTGAACACGACAACAAAGTGCTGGCCCCGGCCACGCTGAACACCGTGGCCGCTGCTGCCAAAATCGGCGGCGACATCCACGTGCTGGTTGCCGGTCAAGGCGCTGGCGCCGTGGCTGAAGCCGCTGCGAAAATCGCTGGCGTGGCAAAAGTGCTGGTGGCCGACAACGCCGCCTACGCTCACCAACTGCCGGAAAACGTTGCGCCGCTGGTAGCCGAATTGGGCGCTGGCTACAGCCACATCCTGGCTGCCGCGACTTCCAACGGCAAAAACATCCTGCCGCGCGTTGCCGCCCAGCTGGACGTTGACCAGATCTCCGAGATCATCTCGGTCGAAAGCGCTGACACCTTCAAGCGCCCGATCTACGCCGGTAACGCCATCGCGACCGTTCAGTCGAACGCTGCGGTCAAAGTCATCACCGTTCGCGCCACCGGTTTCGATCCGGTCGCGGCTGAAGGTGGTTCGGCTGCCGTTGAAGCGGTTGCTGCTGCGCACAACGCCGGCACTTCCAGCTTCGTTGGTGAAGAACTGGCCAAGTCCGATCGTCCGGAGCTGACCGCTGCCAAAATCGTCGTTTCCGGCGGTCGCGGCATGCAGAACGGCGACAACTTCAAACACCTGTACGCCCTGGCCGACAAGCTGGGCGCTGCCGTTGGTGCTTCCCGCGCCGCGGTCGACGCAGGTTTCGTACCCAACGACATGCAGGTCGGTCAGACCGGCAAGATCGTTGCTCCACAGCTGTACATCGCCGTCGGTATCTCCGGCGCGATCCAGCACCTGGCTGGCATGAAAGACTCCAAAGTGATCGTTGCGATCAACAAGGATGAAGAAGCGCCGATCTTCCAGGTGGCCGATTACGGCCTGGTGGCGGACCTGTTCGAAGCCATCCCTGAGTTCGAGAAGCTGGTCTAATCCAGCGGCTTGACCTATAAAGAGCCCGACCTTTTGGTCGGGCTTTTTTTTGTTCCGGATTTGAGTGGGAGAGTGTCGCCATGGATTTGCGCCGAGTGTTCGGTTGGTCATTGCTGTTGGGCCTGACGGTGTTGCCAACACTGTCTGTCGCCGCGGGCAAGTGCGAACGCCTGGTGGTCACCGGCAGCCCGGATGCGCCGCCGTACCTGTGGCAAGACCCGCAAAATCCCAAGCACCTGATCGGCGCCAGTGCCGATTTGTTGCAGCACGTGGCAGGGGAGTTGGGCATCAAGGTCGAGTTGCTGTACGCCGGCAAACGCTCCCAGGCCCTCGATGAAGTGCGCAGCGGGCGCATGGACATGCTGGCGGATGCGCCGTTGACGGTCAGCGAACTGGAAACCCTGGATTACATTCATCCGCCGTTGCTGGAAAACGATTACCTGGTCTGGACCCGAAAGGATTCGCCACTGGTCTACAACGAAGCCCAGGACCTCCACGGTCATCCCGGCGCAGTGTCGGAAAAGTTTCGGATGACCACGGCATTTGGGACGTTCGCCGAGCAGCAATTGACCCTCATCCGTACACCAAACCTCACCCAAGCCCTTCAGAAACTGCTGTTGGGCGAGGTGGAATTTGTTCTCGCCGGACGCTACTCCGGCATGGCGGCCGCGCAGGCACTGAGCATGGCCAACGATCTTGTGGCGCGTCCACAACCGGTCGACAAACCCGGCCTGTACCTCGCGGTTTCCCATAACTCCGCCTGCAACGATCCGTGGTTGCGCGGACAGCTGGCCAAAAAGATGACAGAATTGCCCGCGTCCGGACTGACGGAAGCCGCGCTGCAACGCAACATCGAGCGTTGGAAAGCGCAGCAACAACAACCCGCCAGTACCCCAAAACAGTAGGGATTTTTAGTGAGTATTCGACCTCTTTTCGCAGCCCTGGCCGTTCTGGCTCTGGCGGGTTGTGCAGCCGATCCGGCGCCGAATGAACAAATTCGCCTGACCGAACAGGCCTTGATACAAGCCAAAGCCGTGGGTGCCACTGCCGACGAGGTGCCGGAACTGAAACTGGCCGAAGACAAGTTCAGCCGTGCCCAGGGCGACATGGCGGACGAGTCCTACAAGCATGCGCGGATGCGCGCTGAACAGGCCGAGCTGGATGCGCGTTTGGCCGAAGCCAAGGTCCTGACCCTTAAAAGCGAGGAGCAGTTGAACGTGCTCAATACCCGTATCACCCGTCTGCGCAAGCAAGTGGGAGATGCCCAATGAGCCTCAAGTCCCGCGCCATCGGCGGATTGATCCTGGCGGGTTGCGCCAGCCTGTATGGCTGCGCCGGCCAGCACAGCGAAACCGCATTGCAAAACGCCGGTGCCGACTTCCAGAAGGTCAAGGAAGATTCCAACGTGCTGCGAATCGCGCCGAAAGACGTGATTCGCGCCGGAGAGTCCCTGGCCCGCGCCGACCGCCTGTCCAGCTACTGGGGCAGCGGTTCGGACGTGGTCCATTACGCTTACCTGAGCCGGCGCTACAGCGAAATCGCCCGAGAGCACACCAATCAGGTGCTCAATGAGGAGCGCGCGGCGAAGCTCGAACTGGAGCGTCAACGCCTGCAACTGGCCTTGCGCGAGTCCAAGTTGCTCAGTGTGCAGCAACAGGGCAAGTGGCTCGAAGAACAGATTGTCGCGCTCGCCACGACCCAGACCGACCGTGGCCTGGTGATGACCCTGGGCGACGTGCTGTTCGATACCGGCGAAGCGGAGTTGAAAAACTCGGCGAACCGCGTGGTGTTGAAAATCGTGCAGTTCCTGCAGCTCAACCCCAAGCGCGTCGTACGCATCGAAGGCTACGCCGACAGTACCGGTGGCAAGCAGGAAAACCTCAAGTTGTCCCGTGACCGCGCGCAATCGGTGGCCGATGTGCTGATGGACCTGGGCATCGACGATAAACGCATCCAGGTCGAAGGGTATGGTGACGAATACCCGGTGGACGTGAACGCCTCCGAACGGGGCCGTGCGCAGAACCGGCGGGTGGAAATTGTGTTCTCCGACGAAAAAGGCCAGCTCGGCGCCACCCGGTAGGCGCTGGCAGACCCTGCGATCTTTTGATCTTGCTCTTGATACTCAAGTGGGCCTGGAAAGATCGCAGCCTCGTTTCACTCGACAGCACCTACAACCCGGCCTGCCCGTCAGCGCCGGGTTTTTTTGCGCGCCGATTGCCGCACGCTTTCAGTAAAAAACAGTACAGTTTTTGCTGACACTGCACTGTACCGTCGACTATTGTGGCAACTGTCCCCGTACACTTCTAAACTGTTCCGGTATTGTTTCACACAAGAATAAAATGCCCGTGAAATCGAGTGCTGCGTCATGACCAATCTCTTGCTCTACCAACGTATTGCTCAGCAACTGGCCGAAGACATCCGTCGTGGTGTCTATCAACCGGGGGAGCGCGTGCCATCGGTGCGCAAGATGAGCTCGCAGCTCAACGTCAGCCATGCCACGGTGTTGCAGGCCTACGCTAATCTCGAAGATCAGGGGCTGATCCGCGCCCGGCCGCAGTCGGGTTACTACGTGCACCAGACACCGGCCCTGACTGCGCCGACCCCGGACATCGCTCGGGTAGAGCGCCCCGGTCTGGTCACCCGCAGCAGCATCATTCAACAAGTATTGGTCGAGTCCCGCCGCGAGGGCGTGTTCCCCTTGGGCGCGGCCGTGCCGAGCGTCGATTACCTGCCGGTGCGGGCGTTGCATCAGCAACTGGCCAAGGTCACCCGTTTCCATAGCCCGCGCGCTTTCAGCTACATGTTCAGCCCCGGTTTCGAGCCGCTGCGCCGCCAGGTGGCCATTCGCATGCGCGACGCCGGTGTGGTGGTCGATCCGTCCGAAGTGGTGATCACCCACGGCTGTGTCGATGCCTTGCAGATGTCCCTGCGCGTGCTGACCCGGCCGGGCGACTTGATCGCCGCCGAGTCGCCGACCTATTACGGTTTGTTGCAACTGGCTGACCTGCTGGGCCTCAAAGTCATCGAGATCCCCAGCGATCCGGCCACTGGCATGAGCCTTGAAGCGCTGCAACTGGCAGCCAATCAATGGTCGATCAAGGCGCTGGTGCTGACCACACGCCTGAGCAACCCGCTCGGCGGCACCATGCCTGAAGAGCGGCAGAAACAACTGCTGCGCCTGGCCTCGGATTTCGACATCCAGGTGGTCGAGGACGATATCTACGGCGAACTGATGTTCGAACAGGGCCGCACCAAGTCACTCAAGGCTTACGACCGGCTGGATCGGGTGATCTATTGCTCAAGCTTCTCCAAGACCCTGTCGCCAGGCGTGCGGATCGGCTGGATGATCGCCGGCAAGTACCAGCAGGAAATCCAGCGCCTGCAGACCTTCAGTACGCATTCCGCTTGCAGCGTCACGCAGATGGGCATTGCGGCGTATCTGGAAAATGGTGGTTACGACCGACATCTGCGCTACATCCGGCAGGAATATCGCAAGAACCTCAGCGCTTTCCAGCTCGCGGTGCAGCAGTATTTTCCGGAAGGCACGCAGATGACCCGGCCGACCGGCGGTTTCATTCTGTGGGTGAGCCTGCCAGGCCGGGTCAACACGCAAGAACTGCATGTACGGGCTTTGCAGCAAGGCATCAGCATTGCGCCGGGGCTGATTTTCAGTAACACCGAGCAGTTCAATCACTGCATCCGGCTCAATTGCGGTACGCCGTGGAACCGCGAAGCCGAGCGTGCCTTGATGACCCTGGGGATGCTCGCCACGCAACTTTGCCAGGAGATGGCGGGCGGCATTTGAGGGTGCGTTTCCCACCCGAGCTTGTCATGTTGCGTCCAACAAGCGAGCATATGGCACTGCCGATAGTGCCGCTCGCTCCGTTGGGTCCATGAAACCGATTTTTTCCGCCGTCTGGCTTTCGATCTGCCTGTTGATGACCTTCCAAGCGGAAAGCATCATGGCGGCTTCCGTTCCGGAAAAAAACGCCACAAGCACGGCTTCGAAAAAAGCCGCACCCGTCAAGAAAGCTGCTCCGGCCAAAAAGAACGTGGCCAAGGTGAAGAAGCGTCCGCCCATTGCGTCCAAGTCCAAGGCTGCCAGCGAGGTCGTGAAAACCCGACTGCCTTCGGCTGACCTGGATTTGAGTCTGCCCGAAGAGATGGCCGAAGAGTTAAAGCCGATCGGTACAGTTCCATTGCCCCGGCACGACGCCGTGTTGCCGCAAATGTTCGGTGACAAGGCCGGCAGCTCCCCCTTTCAGCTCAACGGGCGACTGATCAGCAACGAAATGAAGTTGCAACTGCGTAACGAAGAACGTCGTGACGTTGATGGTGCCGCGCTGGAGTTCGAGTTCAAACGATAATTTCTTTGCTCTGTGACCCATTCGCCAGACGCTTTGTCGGAGACTGGTCAGTCACGTTCGATCAAGCGTAAAAACCCTGCCTCCGGCAATTTAAAACAACTGTTTTAGCGGTTACTCTGTGCCCCGTCCTTTAACACATCGCCCTTCGCGAGGAGCTCGTCGTCATGAAATGCCGTGAAGGCTGTGGCGCCTGTTGCATTGCCCCTTCCATCAGTTCGCCGATTCCCGGCATGCCCAACGGCAAAGCCGCCGGAGAACGTTGCGTACAACTCTCTGTCGAAAACCTGTGCAGTATTTTCGGCCAACCGGAACGTCCTGCCGTGTGTTCGGCGTTCGAAGCCGACGTCGAAGTCTGCGGAAGCAGCAGTGACGAAGCGATCAGATTGCTGGGCTGGTGGGAGCAGATGACGGCTGCGTGATGTGTTCTACGAACGGAACTTCAACAACAAGGAATAAGACTATGGGTTCGCTGCATCGTATGGCTGTGTTGTGTGGTTTGACGGTGGTGTTGGCGACTTCCGCCGCACAGGCCGAAGACTGGAAGGTGGCCAAGAATGAAGACGGCATCAAGGTGTCCTTGAGCGAAGTGGCCGGCTCCGACTACAAGGCTTATCAGGGCGTTACCCTGATGAAAACCACCATGGCCAAACTGCGCGCACTCCAGGAAGACGTGGCAGGCGCCTGTACCTGGATTCACGAGTGCAAAATGCAGAAGCTGCTCAAGCACGAAGGTGACCAGAGCTGGACCTACACCCAGTTCAATACCCCATGGCCGGTGACTGCGCGTGATTCGGTGCTGCATATCACGACCACCGAAGGCCCCGATGGCAGCCTGACGCGCAAGCTCGAAGGGGTGCCGAAGTACATTCCCGAAGAGAAAGGTTTTGTGCGGGTTACCAAGGTTGAGGGGTTCTGGAAGTTGGTGCCCAAGGGGGATCAGGTCGAAGTGACTTATCAGGTTCACACTGAACCGGGTGGGAGCATTCCGTCGATGGTGGCCAACAAGTTTGTGGTTGATGCGCCGTTCAATACTTTGAAGGCGCTGAAGGAGCGGGCTGAGAAGTAATTGCCTTGGGGGGTGGGTGTACATATCCATTGCTGCGGCGGCGGCTATTGGTTCCGCCGTCACCAAAAAAACGGATATGCCCAAGGTAGAAAACACCTCCCAAGACAGCTACTCGCTGATCTTTTTTATGTTTCCGAATATGCGTTGCACGAAATTTTCACAAAGCCTCCAAGACAATTCGCCCGCGCCAGTCGTGCTGGTCAGTAATCAATGGCAATGCCGCGATTGATCGTGCAACATTTGCGCACCGCGCAAACCCCGGGGCCGATAACTGGCCGACAGAGGGCAGGGCGCAGCTTTATTTTGAAACTTCAACTTCCAATGGGTCCTAAAACGAAATGGCAATCCCGGACGCCCTGAGTCAGCAGCGAGCTTCTAGTCGCCTGCTGCAACCGACCGTCAAATCGCATCTGGCCTACACGTTGCTGTGTGCCCTGGTCATGATGGTCATGTTCAGCCTGCTGCGCGTGGCGCTGCTGCTCTACAACCGCGAGATGATCCTCGACACCCCGGCCTCGACCTTTTTGGAAGCGTTCGCCAACGGTCTGCGCTTCGACCTGCGCCTGGTGGTCTACCTCAGCATCCCGCTGTTGTTGGCTCTGTTCAGCGCCCGTGCCATGGCGGCCCGAGGGTTCTTCCGTTTCTGGCTGACCATCGCTTCGAGCATCGCATTGTTCCTCGGCCTGATGGAGATGGACTTCTACCGCGAGTTCCACCAGCGCCTCAACGGCCTGGTCTTCCAGTATGTGAAGGAAGACCCGAAAACCGTCATGAGCATGCTCTGGTACGGTTTTCCGGTAGTTCGCTACCTGCTGGCCTGGGCCGTGGGCACCTTGATCCTGACCCTGGCGTTCAAGGGCGCCGACCGTGCAACCCGTCCTCGCGGCCCGTTCAGCGGCGGCAGCATCGGCACTCGCCAGATCGCCCCGTGGTACGCGCGCATTACAGTGTTTGTTGTGTGTTTGCTGGTCTGCGTGGTCGCGGCTCGCGGCACCCTGCGCCAGGGTCCGCCACTGCGCTGGGGTGACGTCTACACCACCGACTCGAACTTCGCCAACCAGTTGGGCCTGAACGGCACCCTCTCGCTGATTGCGGCAGCCAAGAGCCGGATGTCCGAAGAACGCGACAACATCTGGAAAGCCACACTGGAGCAGCCACTGGCCCAGCAGACTGTGCGTGACATGTTGCTGACGCCCAGCGATAAACTGGTCGATCCGGAAACGGCCGCTGTCCGCCGCAACTACACCCCGAATGCCGACAAGACCCTGCCGATCAAAAACGTCGTCGTGATCCTGATGGAAAGCTTCGCCGGTCACTCGGTGGGCGCGCTGGGGCGTCCGGGCAACGTCACGCCATACTTCGACAACCTGTCGAAAGAAGGCCTGTTGTTCGACCGCTTCTTCTCCAACGGCACGCACACCCACCAGGGTATGTTCGCCACCATGGCCTGCTTCCCGAACCTGCCGGGTTTCGAATACCTGATGCAAACGCCGGAAGGCAGCCACAAGCTGTCTGGCCTGCCGCAATTGCTCAGTGCCCGTGACTACGACGACGTGTATGTCTACAACGGCGACTTCGCCTGGGACAACCAGTCGGGCTTTTTCAGCAACCAGGGCATGACCAACTTCATCGGACGTAACGACTTCGTTAACCCGGTGTTCTCCGACCCGACCTGGGGCGTGTCCGACCAGGACATGTTCAACCGTGGCCTGGAGGAGTTGAAGGCCCGCGACGGCAAGGACAAAAAGCCGTTCTATGCCTTGCTGCAAACCTTGTCCAACCACACGCCATACGCTTTGCCGACTCCGTTGCCGGTCGAGCGCGTGACCGACCGTGGCAGCCTCAATGAACATTTGACCGCCATGCGTTACTCCGACTGGGCGCTCGGTCAGTTCTTCGAGAAGGCGCGCAAGGAGCCTTATTTCAAGGAAACCCTGTTCGTGATCGTCGGCGACCACGGCTTCGGCAATGAGCAGCAGATCACGGAAATGGACCTCGGCCGTTTCAACGTGCCGATGTTGCTGATCGGGCCGGGCGTGCAGGACAAGTTCGGCCAGGTCGACCACACCGTCGGCACCCAGATCGACATCGTGCCGACCATCATGGGCCGTATCGGTGGCGACGTGATCCACCAGTGCTGGGGCCGTGACTTGCTGAACCTGCCGGAAGGCGACAAGGGTTTCGGCGTGATCAAACCGTCGGGTAGCGATCAGACCGTAGCGTTGTTGACCGCAGACCGCGTGTTGGTACTGCCCAAAGAGATGCCGCCGAAGCTGTATCAATACGAACTCGGCGCCAATCCGAAAGGCGAATTGATCCCGGCGTCCGCTGACGAAGCGGCCCTTAAACAGAAACTCGAGTCGTTCATCCAGACGGCGACCAAAAGCCTGATCGACAACACCGCCGGTGTGGTTGACGGCAAGCCGGACTAAGTTTTCGGCGCAATAAAAAAGAGGCCCTTGAAGGGCCTCTTTTTTTTGCCTGTTAACTTTTTATATCTTGCCGAGTAACAGCAGGATCAACAGCACCACCAATACCACGCCGATGATACCCGACGGGCCATAACCCCAACTTCTGGAGTGTGGGAATACCGGCAGGCCACCTACCAGCAGGAGGATCAGAATAATGATTAAAATTGTGCCCATGTCGATTTCCTTGTTGGAAGTGTTCTGGAATTACCTGGCTATAAACGTTCAGCTGGACTGCAATAAACCCAGGCTGCTTACAAAGTCCGACTGCCGTAGATGAAAGAAAATTCCAAGTTTTTTTAATGTTTTTCGAAGATAGGCTTATTTCGTTTGAGAGAGATTAAGTTGATCCGCCCGCTTGCACGGTTTGCTCAGGCCATTCAGCAATCTGATGGAGCGTGGGTTGGGCGATGTCCTTCGCTACACTCGACGCATCTTCCCCGGAACAACAAGGCTGTTTGCTATGCAAAATCGCATGATGATCACTGGCGCGGGCTCGGGCCTGGGTCGCGAAATCGCGCTGCGCTGGGCGCGTGAAGGCTGGCAACTGGCCTTGTCGGATGTCAGCGAGCCTGGTCTGCAGGAAACCCTGAAGCTGGTTCGCGAAGCCGGCGGCGACGGTTTCATCCAGCGCTGCGATGTGCGCGATTACAGTCAGCTCACCGCTTTCGCCCAGGCCTGTGAAGTCAAACTCGGTGGCATCGATGTCATCGTCAACAACGCTGGCGTTGCCTCGGGCGGGTTCTTCAGCGAACTGTCCCTGGAGGACTGGGACTGGCAGATCGCAATCAACCTGATGGGCGTGGTCAAAGGCTGCAAGGCGTTCCTGCCGCTGCTGGAAAAAAGCAAAGGCAAGATCATCAACATCGCGTCGATGGCTGCGTTGATGCAAGGCCCGGCCATGAGCAACTACAACGTGGCCAAGGCCGGCGTGGTGGCATTGTCGGAAAGCCTGCTGATCGAACTGGCGCAGCAGGAAATCGGTGTGCACGTGGTGTGTCCGTCCTTCTTCCAGACCAACCTGCTGGACTCCTTCCGCGGCCCGACGCCGGCCATGAAAGCCCAGGTCGGCAAATTGCTGGAAAGCTCGCCGATCACCGCGACCGACATTGCCGACTACATCTATCAGCATGTGGCCGCCGGCGAATTCATGATCCTGCCCCACGAACAGGGGCGCATGGCGTGGGCGCTCAAGCAGAAGAATCCGCAGCTGCTCTACGATGAGATGACCATCATGGCCGATAAAATGCGCGCCAAGGCCAAACAGACCGCAGGCTGAACTTGCCCGTTGGCACCGTGATCGCTAGGGTGGCCGCCATCGGTCATCCTCGCGGGACGCTTTGCATGCTCAATTACCTGTGGTTTTTTCTCGCCGCCCTGTTTGAAATCGCCGGCTGCTTTGCCTTCTGGATGTGGTTGCGCCAGGGTAAAAGCGTCTGGTGGGTTGTGCCGGCGTTGCTGAGCCTGACATTGTTCGCGCTGCTGCTGACCCGTGTCGAGGCGACTTACGCCGGACGCGCCTATGCCGCCTACGGTGGCATCTACATCATTGCGTCGATTGGCTGGCTGGCGGTGGTCGAACGGATTCGTCCGCTGGGTTCGGACTGGATTGGCGTGGCGCTGTGTGTGATCGGTGCGAGCGTCATCCTGTTCGGTCCGCGTTTCTCCGCAACCTGACGCAAACCCACAGTGTGTAAGACGTTTCCTTAAGGGGGTTCGTCTTGTGCTGTAGGGCAGGACTGTTTTGCGCTCGTCGCATTGAAGGCCTGTGGCGCGCCGGGCATCTTCAGGGTTCGATAACCTTGAAGGACGAATGCCATGCTTGTACTCAGCCGCGTTGTAGGCGAAATGATTTCCATCGGTGACGACATTTCAGTGCGTATTGTCGGCGTCAACGGCAACACGGTGCGCTTTGGCGTCGAAGCGCCGCAGAGCGTCAATGTGCACCGTGCCGAAGTCTACAAGCGCATCCAGGCCCAACTGGAAAAAAGCAAAGGACGATGAAACATCAATCGAACAGATGTTTGGGCACGTCGTGCTTGAGCATCAACTGGCACTGCTCGCTTTCCGGGTCGAAGACAATCAGCGCCTGGCCCTTGGTCAACGCCTGACGAACCCGCAATACGCGGGTCTCCAGCGGCGTGTCATCGCCGTTGTCGGTGCCGTCACGGGTCACGAAATCCTCGATCAGGCGGGTCAGGGTGTCGACTTCAAGTTGGTCGTGGGGAATCAGCATAGGCACCTCGGCTAAACAATGGGCGCGATGCTACGGCGAATGGACGGTTGCGGCTAGTCTGTGGTTATAGCGTCGCCTGGCGATCCACCAGGCGACCTGCAATCCGTATCAGCTCTCGGACCGCTGCCCCACCAGACTGTCCACCGAAGGCACCCTCGTATCGCTTTCCATCTGCGTATCATGTTCGATTTGATGGCTGAACCGGTCCAACGAGCCCTTGGCCGGCTGCGCATCGCTGGCGAACACTGGCGGGCTGAGAATGTAGGCGCCGAGCAGGCGACTGAGTGCCGCGAGGCTGTCGATGTGCGTGCGTTCATAGCCATGAGTCGCGTCGCAGCCGAAGGCGAGCAGGGCGGTGCGGATGTCATGGCCGGCGGTGACCGCCGAATGCGCGTCGCTGAAGTAATAGCGGAACAGATCGCGGCGCACCGGCAACTCGTTATCGCTGGCCAGTCGCAGCAAGTGCCGGGACAAGTGATAGTCATAAGGCCCGCCGGAATCCTGCATCGCCACGCTGACCGCGTGTTCGCTGGAATGCTGGCCGGGCGCGACCGGCGCGATGTCGATGCCGACGAATTCGCTGACGTCCCAGGGTAACGCCGCCGCCGCGCCGCTGCCGGTTTCCTCGGTGATGGTGAACAGCGGATGGCAGTCGATCATCAGTTCTTCGCCGCTGTCGATGATAGCCTTCAAGGCCGCCAACAAGGCGGCAACGCCGGCCTTGTCGTCAAGATGACGGGCGCTGATGTGGCCGCTTTCGGTGAATTCCGGCAAGGGGTCGAAAGCCACGAAATCGCCGACGCTGATCCCCAGGGAATCGCAATCGGCACGGGTGGCGCAATAGGCGTCCAGGCGCAGTTCGATGTGATCCCAACTGATTGGCATTTCATCCACCGCAGTGTTGAACGCGTGTCCGGAGGCCATCAGCGGCAACACACTGCCCCGAATGACGCCGTTGTCGGTAAACAGGCTGACGCGGCTGCCCTCGGCGAAACGGCTGGACCAGCAGCCGACCGGCGCCAGCGTCAGGCGGCCATTGTCTTTGATGGCTCGAACGGCGGCGCCGATGGTGTCGAGGTGGGCGGAAACGGCGCGGTCCGGGCTGTTTTTCTTGCCCTTGAGCGTGGCGCGGATCGTGCCGCGGCGGGTCATCTCGAACGGAATGCCCAGCTCTTCAAGCCGCTCGGCGACATAGCGCACGATGGTATCGGTGAATCCGGTGGGGCTGGGAATGGCGAGCATTTCCAACAGGACTTTTTGCAGGTAATTGAGATCTGGTTCGGGGATTTTGCTAGTCATGGAAACTCCTGATGAGTTGAGCGCATCGATGGTTTCGATGAGGAAGATTTGTGTCGACTGAACTGACGCCTTGGCGAGCAAGCTCGCTCCCACATTTGACCGCGTACCCCTGTGGGAGCGGGCTTGCCCGCGAAAGCGTCAGCCCAGATAACACATGATTAGGAAATGGCTGGCTGACTGTGCGGAAACAACAAATCCACAAACCGCTCGGCCGTCGGCTGCGGCTCATGGTTGGCCAGCCCGGCGCGTTCATTGGCTTCGATAAACACGTATTGCGCTTGATCCGCCGCGAGCACCATCAGGTCGAGCCCGACCATCGGAATGTCCAGCGCTCGCGCCGCGCGCACGGCTGCATCCACCAGTGTCGGATGCAGGATCGCCGTGACATCTTCAAGCACACCGCCGGTATGAAGATTGGCCGTACGCCGTACAAACAAATGTTCGCCCGCCGGCAGAATGCTGGTGTAGTCGTAACCCGCTGTCTGCACAGTGCGTTCGGTTTCGTGGTCCAGCGGGATTTTGCTTTCACCGCTGGTGGCCGCCTGACGTCTGCGACTCTGGGCTTCGATCAGCGCGCCGATGGAGTGCTGCCCATCGCCCACCACTTCCGCCGGCCGGCGAATCGCCGCGGCGACCACTTCAAAACCGATGACCAGAATCCGCAGGTCGAGGCCTTCGTGGAAGCTTTCCAGCAACACGCGGCTGTCGAACTGGCGGGCGGACTCGATGGCGTGCTGCACCTCTTCAATGGTCCGCAAATCCACCGCCACCCCTTGACCCTGCTCGCCATCCAGCGGTTTGACCACGACCCGTTCGTGCTCGTCGAGAAATGCCAGGTTGTCGTCGGCGTTGCCTGCAAGCAGTTGCGCCGGCAGGTTCAGGCCGGCATTTTTCAAGACCTTGTGGGTCAGGCTCTTGTCCTGGCACAACGTCATGCTGATTGCGCTGGTCAGGTCGCTCAGTGACTCACGGCAACGGACCCGCCGACTGCCATGGATCAGAGTGAACAGGCCCGATTCGGCATCATCGACCTGGACTTCGATGCCGCGCCGATGGGCTTCATCAACGATGATTCGCGCATAAGGATTGAACGCGGCTTCTGGACCAGGGCCCAGGAACAAAGGCTGATTGATCCCGTTCTTGCGCTTGATCGCAAAGGTCGACAGGTTGCGAAAGCCGAGTTTGGCGTAAAGACTTTTCGCCTGGCGGTTGTCATGCAGCACTGAGAGATCGAGGTAACTCAGTCCACGGCTCATGAAGTGTTCGATCAAATGCCGCACCAACACTTCACCGACGCCGGGTCGCGAACAGTGCGGATCGACCGCCAGGCACCAGAGGCTGCTGCCGTTTTCCGGATCGTTGAATGCCTTGTGATGATTGAGGCCCATGACGCTGCCGATGATCGCGCCGCTGTCCTCGTCTTCGGCAAGCCAATACACCGGGCCGCCCAAATGACGCGGAGTCAGCAGGCTGGCATCGATCGGCAACATACCGCGGGCCTGATACAACTGATTGATCGCCTGCCAGTCCGCATCGCTTTGTGCGCGACGAATGCGAAAACCGCGGAACACGCGGGTTGCCTGACGGTAATCGCTGAACCACAAGCGCAAGGTATCCGACGGATCAAGAAACAACTGTGCCGGCTCGAGCCCTAGCACTTGCTGGGGGGCGGCGACATACAGGGCGATGTCTCGCTCGCCCGGCTGCTCATTGAGCAATTCCTGGGCGAGGCTCGACGGATCGGGGAATGTATGGCCGATCAGCAACCGGCCCCAGCCGCAATGCACGGCAATCGGTGCGGCGCCCAGTTCACTGCCGTCTTCGGCCAGGCGCGCCTGCAAGCGTTCGTACGAGGGCGCCTGACCGCGCAACAGGCGTTGGCTGTACGCCGTGGCGTGAGGTTTCATCGATCAGATTCCTTGTTCACTGAGCCACAGGTTCAGTGCCGCCAATTGCCACAGCTTGGAGCCGCGCAAAGGGGTCAACTGGCCTTGTGGATCGGTTAGCAGGCGGTCCAGCATCGCCGGGTTGAACAGGCCGCGATCCTGGCTTGGATCCAGCAGCAATTCGCGCACCCAGTTCAGCGTGTCGCCTTGCAGATGCTTGAGGCCCGGCACCGGGAAGTAACCTTTCTTGCGGTCAATGACTTCGCTTGGAATCACCAGTCGCGCGGCTTCTTTCAGCACTTGCTTGCCGCCGTCCGGCAGTTTGAATTTGCCCGGCACCCGCGCTGACAACTCCACCAGGCGATAGTCGAGAAACGGCGTGCGCGCCTCCAGGCCCCAGGCCATGGTCATGTTGTCGACACGTTTGACCGGGTCGTCCACCAGCATCACCGTGCTGTCCAGACGCAACGCTTTATCCACCGCCGCATCGGCGCCAGGTTGTGCGAAATGCTCCTTCACAAAGTCGCCGGCGGCGTCATTCGCGGTCAGCCATTTCGGCTGTACGGTGGCGGCATAGTCCTCGTAGCTGCGGTCGAAAAACGCCTCGCGGTATGCCGCATACGGATCGGCCGCACCATCGACCTGCGGATACCAGTGATAACCGGCAAACAGTTCGTCGGCACCCTGGCCGCTTTGCACCACTTTGCAGTGCTTGGCCACTTCGCGGGACAGCAGGTAAAACGCAATGCAGTCATGGCTGACCATCGGCTCGCTCATGGCGCGGAATGCCGCCGGCAGTTGCTCGATGATCTCTTTTTCGTCAATGCGCAGTTGATGGTGCTGCGTGTTGTAGTGTTTGGCGATGAGGTCCGAATACTGGAACTCGTCACCGCGTTCGCCGCCGGCATCCTGGAAACCGATGGAGAAGGTCGAGAGGTTTTCCACGCCGACTTCACGCAACAGACCGACCAACATGCTCGAGTCGACACCGCCCGACAGCAGCACGCCGACATCCACCGCCGCCCGTTGACGGATCGCCACGGCGTCGCGGGTGCTGTCGAGGACACGGTCGCGCCAGTCTTCGAGGGTCAGGTTCATCTCATCGGCGCGTGGGCCGTAGGGCAGGGTCCACCAGGTTTTCTGCTCGGTACGGCCATCCGCTTCGATGCGCATCCAGGTGGCCGGTGGCAGCTTTTCAATGCCGGCCAGCAAGGTGCGCGGCGCCGGGACCACCGCGTGGAAGTTCAGGTAATGATTGAGCGCCACCGGATCGAGGATCGGGTTGATGTCGCCGCCCTTGAGCAATGCCGGCA
The DNA here is from genome assembly GCF_949767765.1 of Pseudomonas sp. IT-P171. NCBI lineage: Bacteria > Pseudomonadati > Pseudomonadota > Gammaproteobacteria > Pseudomonadales > Pseudomonadaceae > Pseudomonas > Pseudomonas sp. IT-P171. The sequence continues at coordinate 151,416 of NZ_CATKQN010000059.1, read as the reverse complement.
AAGCGGAAGCGAAGCGCAGGCGTTGGCCGGTGCGCGACAGGTACAGCGGCTTCACGCCGAGACGGTCACGGGCGATGAACAGGCGCTTGGCGTCGCGCTCCCAGATGGCGAAGGCGAACATGCCATTGAGCTTGGGCAACAGCGCTTCGCCCCAGGCGTGATAGCCCTTGAGCAGCACTTCGGTGTCGCCGCCGGAGTAGAAGGCGTAACCGAGGCTTTCGAGCTCGGTGCGCAGTTCCGGAAAGTTGTAGATCGCGCCGTTGAAGGCCAGGGACAGGCCCAGTTGATTGTCGACCATCGGCTGCGCCGAGCCGTCCGACAGGTCCATGATTTTCAGGCGACGATGGCCCAGGGCAATCGGCCCCTGGCTGTGAAAGCCCCACGCGTCAGGGCCGCGAGGTGCCAGGTGATGGGTGATTCGTTCAACGGCTGCAAGGTCCGCAGGTTGATGATCAAAGCGTAACTCGCCAGCTAATCCGCACATAAAGTCCTTACCGGTTTTTCCGTTGGGGAGGGTCAATCGATACCCGGCCAAAACGACGGGTACTCAGAAACTGACCCGCTGGGATGGTGGGAGTTTTAGATCGATAAGTAATAAGCATCTGTGGCTGGGAACGACAGCCCTGGCAGAAATGCGCATTGCTGTGGTGGTAATTATTGAAGTGATGCATAGAAGTTGCTGTTGGGATGCACGCTCATTCGACCCGGTATTCGAATTATCAAATGCCTGTCGAGCTTCATAGACTGAAGGCCTCTCAACGCAATAAGGATATTGCTCATGCTGGCTACGACTTCCAAAACCGCCCCCGTGGCGGTGCCCATGACATCGGCACAGCGTCTCGAAGCGTTGTTGGAGCACACAGGCGACCTGGACAAGGCGCAAGTGCTGCAGGCGTCTATCCCACAATGGCTGGCGACGGCGGATCTGAATGAAGTGCAGGCGCTGAAGGCTGCGTTCGAACAGTCATTTGCTGCCCAAGGCAAGGTCATGGAGGTGCTCAAAAAACTCAAGCCGCTGGACGAGTTCTGCAAAGAGCAACTGACCGGGTTTCTCAAGGGCAAATGGACGATCGATTTCGACGTCGAGCGCGACACGCTGGACATCACCAAAATAATCTACACCTCAACGGGTGTGCTCCCGGTCCTTGGCGGCAAGAATAAAGAAACGACCACCTCACGCAGCCTGCTCCAGGCGGCCATGGAAAACTTCACTTCTGCGGAAGCGGCGGGCGGCGGCATTCCGCACTCGGTCGTACGAATCAATAGACAGGCGCAATCAGGCGCTGAAGCAACCCCTGAAAAGTTCGCTGCACTCTGTCGTGAACTCGACCTTGGCGCCCGCTATCAGCGCCATATCGAGCAGGTCCTGGCATTGCCGCCCAGACTCGCACGTGGTGTGCCTGTCGATGATCAGGCCTCCGCGGCGGACATCCGGCGGTTGAAGGTGTTGGACATGCAAGTCGCCCTCCACATGGCCTCCCTGAAAAAGAACATCACGCCCGCGGTCTACACGATGCTGCTGAGTGTGATCGATCAGGATCTCCCGGCTGCTCAAACCAGAGGCGCGCTGTTTGATGGCGGGCCGGTGCATTGGCAGGGCTTGATGATTCATGACGCCTGCATCTGTGGGGCACTGGTATTTACCAAAGTCTCCATCGATACCGAGCCGAAGGCCCGGTGTGTGGTTTATATGCCGAACGAACCCAGACGACCGCTGTATGAATACGCCTCGCTGGATGAATTCAAGGTCTACCTGACCCTCCATTTGCAAAGCAGACGCTACCGGAAGTCTTTCGCCGAGCAGTACCTGCACGGACACGATAAAACCGGGTTTTTTAGCCAGTTTGACAAGGGCAAGACCTTGGGCCCGCTCGCTGCCGCTCCGGCCGATACCTGCCTTGGCGATTTTTCTTCAGTACTTTTGTCAGTACCACGCAAAAAGACGCACGAGTGCTTGCCGTGCCGACTGAAGATGTCGATGAACAACAGCGGGAAACAACCATTCAGGCAGTGCTCGATGGGGGGCTTCTGCTGTTGAACGTAGCTGCTTTTTTCGTCCCGGTGATCGGCCAATTCATGCTGACTGCGGCAGTCGTCGACATCGTCAGTGAGGTCTATGAAGGTGTGGAGGACTGGACGCACGGCGAACGGGCCCAGGCGCTGTCCCATTTGCTGAGTGTTGTGGAAAACGTCGCGCAGTTGGCAGCGTTTGCCGTCGGCGGAAAAATCATCGCGACAGCAATGGGCAAGGGCGCGAAGGAGCAGGAGGCATTTTTCGACGGTTTCGAAGCCATCACTCGCGCTGATGGCAAAGCAAGGTTATGGAAACCCGACCTCGAACCCTATAAACAGACCACAGCGTTGCCAGGCGACATGCAGCCTGATTCGCAAGGGCTTTACCGACATGGCGGACGGACGTCGATCGTCATGGCAGGAACACCCTATCGCACCACCCGTAACGCCGCAGGGTCGGCATGGACCCTCAATCATCCTGTGCGCACTGACGCCTTTGCGCCTGCCGTCGAGCGAAGTGTGGAAGGTGGCTGGCGGCATGCCTATGAGCATGCGCACGAGTGGCGCGACGGTGCTTACGCGCTGGGGCGCACGGATCCGCGCCTCGGCGATCTCGGCAGTGATCTGGAAGCGATTGCCCGCATCACCGACATGACGCCTGACACGTTGCACCTGCTCCATGAAAGCAACCTCAAGCTACCGCAGCGACTGAATGATTGTGTCGAGCGCTTCAGGATTGACCGGCGCATCACCGCGATGGTCGCGGCAATGGAACGGGGAGAGACCGCGAACAAGGCATTCATTCAGGAGCAACTGCATACACTGCCGAGGCTGCCCGGCTGGCCGGCCGATCGCTTCATTGAAGTCCACGACGGGGCGGACCAGGTCGTCTCGCGCTTCCCCGAAACCGCCCCTCACGATGATGACGTGAGCAGCGTGCACATCCTTCAGTCGGATCTGGACTCGGGGAAATTGCTCGATACCGTCATCAGTGGCCTCTATCCGGCAGAAGTGGAGGGCATCGTTGGTCGCACGACGACTGAATCGAAATCGCAGCTGCTGGCAAAGAAGATCGCGACAACGCTCAAGAGCAATCGCCAGCCGCTGTTTCAGTGGCTCTATAAATCGTGGGACGGCACCGCCACCGGTGACGTTGCGACGCTGGGCGAACACGCCGCGGACCTTCCTGTCCGCGTGCGACAGGAATTGCTAAATAACGCTTCTGGCAGGGATCGCCGTTTTCTGCGTGAGCGCAAAATCCTTGGGATGGATCTCGCTCGGCAGGTCAGTGAGGCACAGGCGCTGATCAGGCAGGACCGTGCGCTCACCGGGTTGCATCTCCCGCACCTGGCCAATGCCGACACCGACAGACTGACGCTCGGGTTGATGGACAGGGTGCAAGGCTGGGATGACAGCTGCCGACTGGAAGTGCGACAGGGCTCAGTGACCGGCACCTTGCTGGACAGCGTGGGCGAAGTGGAAGCGCTGTCGCGCGGGGTGATTGTCAAGACATCCACCGGGTATCAGGTCACCCAAACCAACGGCAATGTGTCTTCCACGCTGACGAGCGAGACGCTGCTTCCATCGATAGTGGATGCCTTGCCTGACAGCGCCCGTACCCGTCTCACCAACGACGATACGCTGGATGTCCCGACGCTACGATCTCGGCTGTTGAGGGCCGCCGCCGGCGATCCGGCACGTACCGCGCGGGTGTTGCGGGGGGAACTCAGTGAAACACCCAAGCACCTTTTTGCCTGTGTCCAGGCCGATCCCCCCGCAGCGGGCACTTATGCCAGAGGCTTGATCCGTAAAGTCAGAAAGCTCTATCCACTGTTCACGGATGCCCAGGTTTCGTCGTTTCTCGACAACGCCGGCAGCACCCAGATGCAGCGGGTGAATCGAATCAAGGAGCTGCAGCAGCAACTGAAAAAACTGCTCGGCGTGTTGCACACCTGGCGTGACGATGAAGTGCAAATGAAGAAGTTACCGGGGCAGATCGACGATATCCGCGCCGGCCGTCGTCAGGTGGCCGAAGCCATCGAAAACTGCTGGCGCCGGGTAGAACTGCGAAATCAGCCTTCTACATCGCTCGTGCTGGAGTGCAACCCCGTCGGTCCATTGCCATCGCTGACCGAACCGGATGTCGCCCATGTGCGCAGCCTTTCAATCAGAGACATGCAGGCCGGTGATGAACTGGCGTATTTCCTCGCGCCGTTCAAAGGGCTGGTCACTCTGGAGCTGGACCGCAATCAACTCACACGATTGCCTGAGGCGTTGTCGCATATGCCCGACCTCCAGCACTTGAGGCTGGAGGGTAATCAGCTTCAACTGACTGAATACACCCTGCGCAAACTGGCTGATATGCGCACTTTGCGCACGTTGGGGCTGAGCGGCAATCGCTTGGGAGCCACGATTGATGTCAGCAAAATGCGGGATCTGAAAGAACTGCTACTGCGCGATACTTACGCGACGGAACTGCCTGTCGGGCTGTCCCGCTTGCCGTATCTGGACTTCGTGGACTTGCGAGGAAATCAGATTAGGGAGTTGCCGCAATGGCTGTTCCAACTTCCTCAGCGATTCGCTTTGGCGATCAACCTGCGTCATAACCCCATATCCGAGACGAGCCGAACTGCGCTGGAGGCCTATCGGAGCCGTACGGGCATCGGGATGGGGTTGCTGCAGAATGAAACGGCGGTGCTCAATGATCAAAGGGCTCGAGACCTGTGGATGCCAAAACCGGTTGAAGAGACCTATGCCAGTCGTAATCGTGCATGGCTGGCGCTGAAGAACGAACCCCGGGCGAAAGAGTTCTTTGAACTGCTGGCGGAAGTCGGGAGCTCGGCGGATAGCCGTTTTGTGAACGAAGACATGACCCGGCGCGTCTGGAGTGTCATTGAGGCGACACGGACGGACTCGGCGTTATGCACTCAATTGCTGTCGATGGCAGTGAAAGCCAATTGCGCTGATGATGCGGCGACGATCTTCAGTAACCTCGAGGTTGCCGTCGAGATCGGCAGGGTGGTTCGACAGTCCGCCAATGCCCATGATCAGGCCGCTCGGTTGTTGAAACTGGGGCGAAGCCTGTTCCGTCTGGATTATCTTGGCAGAATTGCTCGGGAACAGGCCCAGGCCAATCCTGCGCTCGATGCGGTGGAAGTGGAGCTGGCTTATCGCACCGGCCTGGCTGACCGGCTCGAACTGATCGGCCAGCCCCGGCACATGCGTTATGCGTCGCTCAGTGGCGTAAAGGCTAATGATCTGGACGTTGCCTACAACAAGGTCATTGCCGCAGAAATCTCATCTGAACTTTCGACTTACATCAGTGGCCGCACGTTCTGGAGCGACTTTTTGCGACAGCATCATGGCCAACAGTTCACCGACCTGACGGCACCCTTTCACGTGCGGATGGAAACAGCCTTCGAAAATGAGGCGACGCTGGGCTCGGACTATCGTCCGCAGGTTGACGGCATCGCCGATGAGTTGAAGCAAGCCGAGACTGCGTTGCTGAAGCGTCTGACCGAGGCGGCCTTGATGGCTGACGAGTCAAGGACTTGCTTTGCGCTGGATTGAGCGCCTCAGGCCTTGCCCCGGATCAATCGGCGCAAGGCAAACCGGTTCGGATGGCACGCCTCGGCCACGGCTCTGGGCACTGGCAACGGTTCGTTATCCAGCCACGCCGCCAGCAACTCGCCTGACAACGGAGCGGTGATCAAGCCTCGGGAACCGTGGCCGCTGTTGACGTAAAAACCGTCCAGCCATGGACAAGGGATGTCCGGGGTTTGCCGGGCATCCTTGCTCAAGGCGCTGTAGGCGTCGACGAACGCCTGGCCGTCGGCCAATGGACCGACAATCGGCAAGTAATCCGGGCTGGTGCAGCGAAACGCTACGCGCCCTTCAAGTGCTTCAGGCTGCAATCCATTCGCGCCGAGCCGAGCGACCAGGTCTACGGAGATTTCTTCGAGCATCTGCAGATTGCCTGCATGTTCGGCAGCGGTCGGCGTCAGGTCGTCGGAGTTGAAATCAAAACTTGCGCCGAGGGTGTGTTCACCCAAACGAGCCGGCGCGACGTAACCTTCGGCGCAGACGACGGTGCTCAGCGCCTGGCTTTCAGAGGTCTGTGGCAGGCGAGTGATTTGCCCGCGAATGCGTTTGAGTGGCAGCTCGCTGCTGTAGGAGAAACGCTTGATCTCGGCAGCGCCGGCCAGTACCACCACCGGGGCTTCGGCCAGCAGGGTTTCGCCATCCAGGGCTTGCCAGTGTCCCTGCACTCGGCGCAACTCCAGCACATCGTGATGGGGCAGGATCTGTATGTTCGGGTGCGCAGCTTGCCATTGGCACAGGGCGGGCGGGTGCACCCAGCCGCCTTCGGGGTAGAACAGGCCACCCGATTGCAGCGCGATGCCGGCACGGATTTCGGCCTGCGTTTGATCGAGCGTGTGCAGCAAGTCCTCGGGAAACGCCGCGGCCAATTGCGCCTGACGCTCGGCTTCCTTGGCGTTGAAGGCCAGTTGCAGCACGCCACAATCGTCCCAGTCGAGACCTCGATGCAAATGCTCAAGCAAGCGTCGGGTGTGGCCGAACCCGCTGACGATCAATTGCGACAACGCGGTGCCATGTGCGGATAGCTTGAGGTACAAAACCCCTTGAGGATTGCCCGAGGCTTCCTGCGCCAGTGCTGCATGACGCTCCAGCAGACTGACCTGCCAACCCCGGGCCGCCAGGCTGGCGGCTGTCGCGCAACCGGCGAGACCGGCACCGATCACCAGGGCACGACGTTCGCTGGTCAAGGAGGCCGGACGGGCAAACCACGGTTTCGCCATGGCGGGCTTCGCGGCCTCCTCAGGCCAACCGAGAAACACCCCGCGCAGGATTTCCCATTTGTGGCCGATGCCGGGCGTGCGCTTCATCTTGAAGCCTGCAGCATTCAACAGACGACGCACCCACCCGGTGCTGGTGAAGGTGCTGATCGTCGAGCCGGGCGCCGCCAGTCGGGCCAGCTCGGCAAACAGTTCGGCGGTCCACATGTCGGGGTTTTTCGCCGGGGCGAAACCGTCGAGAAACCAGGCATCAATCTGCGCATCCAGTTGCGGTAACTGTTCCAGCGCATCGCCGATCAACAGCGTCAGGGTAATGCGTCCCTGGTCCAGAATCAGGCGCTGAAAGCCTTGATGGATTGCCACGTATTGCGCCAACAGTTGATCGGCAAACGGTTTGAGCTCTGGCCACAAGGCCAGCGCCCGCTGCAGATCGGGCAGGCTCAGCGGGTACTTTTCGACACTGACAAAATGCAATCGCGCACCGGCCACCGCGTGCTGCTCGAACAACTGCCAGGCGCACAGGAAATTCAGCCCGGTACCAAAGCCGGTCTCGCCAATCACCAGCCTCCCGCCCACCGGCAATGCGGCAAAGCGTTCACGCAGCGCGTTCTGTTCGAGGAAGACGTAACGGGTTTCGTCCAGCCCGGACAGGTCGGAAAAATACACGTCATCGAACACCCGCGAACGCGGGAGCCCTTGGTCGTCCCAGTCGAGCTGGGCGTGGGGCAATACAGGTTTCATGGCAGGCTCGGCAACGGCAAGGCGGCCATTCTAGCCGATCGCCGCCGACGTGCTTGATCCATGGCAAGGCTTGCCGATCTGGATCAGCGAAACTTCCAGGCCGGGAGGGGCGCTTTGTGGTGAGGGAGCTTGCTCCCGCTCGGCTGCGAAGCAGCTGTAAGCTGGATCTGCGTGTGCGTTTACTGATGTCGGGACGGCTTCGCCGTCCAGCGGGAGCAAGCCCCCTCGCCACAGTTTTCATCTCGGCCAACAAAGATGGATTTCTGCCACGCAGCAGAGGTCAATCCGCTAGTCTTGTTCAATCCTGGAAGGAGCCGTCCCATGTTCGAATCTGCTGAAATCGGTCACGTTATCGACAAAGAAACCTATGATGCCGAAGTGCCGGCTCTGCGTGAGGCACTGCTCGATGCGCAGTTCGAACTTCAGCAGCAAAAGCGTTTTCCGGTGATCATTCTGATCAACGGCATCGAAGGTGCCGGCAAGGGCGAGACGGTGAAACTGCTCAATGAGTGGATGGACCCGCGGCTGATCGAAGTTCGCACGTTCGATCAGCAGACCGACGAAGAACTGGCGAGGCCACCGGCCTGGCGTTACTGGCGGATGCTCCCGGCCAAGGGCCGCATGGGGGTTTTTTTCGGCAACTGGTACAGCCAGATGTTGCAGGCTCGGGTTCACGGCGTGATCAGGAGTCCCAGGCTCGATCAAAGCATCAACGGTGCTGAACGCCTGGAAAAGATGTTGTGCGATGAAGGTGCGCTGATCTTCAAGTTCTGGTTCCACCTCTCCAAGAAACAAATGAAAGACCGCCTCAAGGCCCTCGCCGACGACCCGCTGCACAGCTGGCGCATCAGCCCGCTGGACTGGCAGCAATCGGAGACTTACGACAGGTTCGTCAAGTATGGCGAACGCATTCTGCGCCGCACCAGTCGCGATTATGCACCGTGGCATGTCATCGCCGGGATGGACCCTCGCTATCGAAGCCTGGCGGTTGGCAAGATTTTGCTCGAGGGCCTGCAAGGCGCCTTGAAAAGACCGAAGATTCACCCGGACAAAGTCAGTGCCGCGCCCTTGGCCAGCAGCGTCGATCACGTCAACCTGCTCGACAGCCTCGACCTGTCCCTGCATCTGGACAAGGGCGATTACGAAGAGCAGCTGATCACCGAGCAGGCGCGGTTATCGGGATTGATGCGCGACAAACGCATGCGCCGCCACGCCTTGATTGCGGTATTCGAAGGCAACGACGCAGCCGGCAAGGGCGGGGCGATCCGCCGGGTTGCCGCAGCACTCGATCCCCGGCAATACAGCATCGTGCCGATTGCGGCTCCCACCGAGGAGGAGCGGGCACACCCGTACATGTGGCGTTTCTGGCGGCATATTCCGGCGCGGTCGAAATTCACCGTGTTCGACCGTTCCTGGTATGGCCGGGTGCTGGTGGAGCGCATTGAAGGCTTTTGCAGCCCGGCGGACTGGCTGCGCGCCTACAGTGAGATCAACGACTTCGAAGAGCAGATCGCCGATGCCGGGGTGATCGTGGTCAAGTTCTGGCTGGCCATCGATAAAGAAACGCAAATGGAGCGCTTCGAAGAGCGCGAGCAGATTCCTTTCAAACGCTTCAAGATCACCGAAGATGACTGGCGCAATCGCGAAAAGTGGGATGCCTACCGGGCTGCGGTCGGCGACATGGTCGACCGTACCAGCACTGAAATTTCACCTTGGACGCTGGTGGAAGCCAACGACAAGCGCTGGGCGCGGGTCAAGGTTTTGCGCACGCTCAACCTGGCGCTGGAAGCGGCGTTCGAAAAGTCCGACAAGCATGAGAAAAAGCTGAAAAAGCTGAAGACTTGAGCCGATGGCTGCGCATACGCGGGGTGAATGATTGTCGCGACCGGTCACGGGTGGACTTATGCTCGCTCCACTCTTCTCAACCGATAACAACAATGAGGTATGCCATGCGTGAAGTGGTGATCGTCGACAGCGTGCGGACCGGCCTGGCCAAGTCCTTTCGCGGCAAGTTCAACCAGACCCGTCCGGACGACATGGCGGCTCATTGCGTCAATGCACTGCTGACACGCTCGGGCATCGACCCTGCCAGCGTCGAGGATTGCATCGTCGGTGCCGGCTCCAACGAAGGTGCCCAGGGCTACAACATCGGCCGTAACGTCGCGGTGCTGTCGCGCCTGGGCACCGGCACCGCCGGAATGACCCTCAACCGCTTCTGCTCGTCGGGCTTGCAGGCGATTGCCATTGCGGCCAACCAGATTGCTTCGGGTTGCAGCGACATCATTGTCGCCGGTGGTGTCGAGTCCATCAGCCTGACGATGAAAAGCGTCAACACCGACAACCTGATCAACCCGCTGCTGAAAGAGCAGGTGCCGGGCATCTACTTCCCCATGGGCCAGACCGCCGAAATCGTCGCCCGTCGTTACAACGTCAGCCGCGAAGAACAGGACCTGTACGCCCTGCAAAGCCAGCAGCGTACCGCTCAGGCGCAGGCCGCCGGTTTGTTCGACGATGAAATTGTGCCGATGGCGGTGAAGTACCGCGTTGAAGACAAGGCCACCGGGCAGGTGCAGATCCTCGACGGTATCGTCGATCGTGACGACTGCAATCGTCCGGACACTACGCTGGAAAGCCTGGCGGGATTGAAACCGGTGTTTGCCGAAGACGGGTCGGTCACGGCGGGCAACTCGTCGCAGCTGTCCGACGGTGCTTCGATGACGCTGGTGATGAGTCTGGAAAAAGCGCTGGAACTGGGGCTGAAACCGAAAGCGTTCTTCCGTGGTTTCACCGTGGCAGGGTGTGAACCGGATGAAATGGGCATCGGCCCGGTGTTCTCGGTGCCAAAGTTGCTCAAGGCCAAGGGGTTGCAGGTGGCCGACATTGATCTGTGGGAGCTCAACGAAGCGTTCGCGTCGCAATGCCTGTACAGCCGCAACCGGCTGGGAATCGATAACGAGAAGTACAACGTCAATGGTGGGTCGATTTCCATCGGCCACCCGTTCGGCATGACGGGCTCGCGTCAGGTTGGGCATCTCGTGCGGGAATTGCAGCGGCGGAACTTGCGTTACGGCGTTGTGACCATGTGCGTTGGGGGCGGGATGGGGGCCACGGGGTTGTTTGAAGCGGTGCAGTAATTGCCTTGGTATTTGTAGGGACAGTTACATAGTCATCGCGGGCAAGTCGGATCGTCGTACCGCCGCTCCGACTTGCCCGCGATGCAGGCGCCTCGGTCTATCGGCTGGCGCTCAAAAGCTGCATCCGCGCGACATAAGCCTCAATCTCCCGCGCCGCCGCCTCCGGGTTTTCAAACGGCCCCTCTTGCGTGTTTTCCCGGGTGCTGAAATACAATTCCCCGTTTACCCGACACATCCGGTCGCTGCGAAAGTGTGTGGCGGGGGCGTTGTCCTGGGCGCGCATGCCATACATGGCGGTCTCCTGAAGGCTGGTGGATCCAATGAGCTTATGCATGAACCGCTTACCGCGCCTGGCCAACCGATCGACGGCAAATCGCCAATTTATTGCTGCGACCCGCACAGTTTCATTTGCGTCTGCTTGCCAACTGTCCCTGTGTGCCAGGCGCCGCTGAGCCTAGAATGACGATTCTTGCCATCTGGCCTTGGGGTACGCATGCACATTTCATCCGGTCGCTGGGTTTACGGTCTGTTCCTGGCCTTGTTGACCGCGTTGTTGTGGGGAATCTTGCCGATCAAACTCAAGCAAGTGCTGCTGGTGATGGACCCGGTCACGGTGACCTGGTTTCGGCTGATGGTGTCCGGCGGATGCCTGTTCATTTACCTGGCCGCCACCAGGCGCCTGCCGAGCCGCAAAGTGCTCGGGCCGCGCGGTGGCTGGCTGGTGCTGATGGCGGTGCTCGGCCTGGTCGGCAACTACGTGTTGTATTTGATGGGACTGAACCTGCTCAGCCCCGGCACCGCGCAACTGGTGGTGCAGATGGGCCCGATCATGTTGCTGATCGCCAGCCTGTTTGTGTTCAAGGAACGCTTCAGCGTGGGGCAGGGGATTGGCCTGGTGGTGTTGCTGATTGGTTTCGGGCTGTTTTTCAATCAGCGCCTGGCCGAGTTGCTCACCTCGTTGACTGACTACACGGCGGGTGTGCTGCTGGTGTTGCTGGCGTCCACGGTCTGGACGTTCTACGCCCTGGGGCAGAAACAACTGCTGACGGTGTGGAATTCATTGCAGGTGATGATGGTGATCTATCTGTTCTGCGGGCTGTTGCTGACGCCGTGGGTGCATCCACTGGAAGCGTTGCAACTGACTCCGCTACAGGGCTGGCTGTTGCTGGCGTGCTGCATGAACACGCTGATTGCGTATGGCGCGTTTGCCGAAGCGCTGGCGCACTGGGAAGCCTCGCGGGTGAGTGCGACGCTGGCGATCACGCCGTTGGTGACGTTCGCTGCGGTGGCGACGGCGGCGTGGTTGTGGCCGGACTATGTGCAGGCCGAGACGATCAATGGTCTTGGGTATGGCGGGGCGGTGCTGGTGGTGCTGGGATCGGCGCTGGTGGCGTTGGGGCCGTCGTTGATTGCGGGGCTCAAGGCCCGGAAGGTTCGGATGGCGGCAGGGTAATCCGCGTCATCGTTCTTCGCGAGCAGGCTCGCTCCCACAGGAGTACTCGGTCAACTGTGGGAGCGAGCCTGCTCGCGATGACTGACTAAAGGCCGCCCAAAATCTTAACCCTTCGCCCCGGCCTCCAGCATATTCTCCGGCCTTACCCACGCATCAAACTGTTCATCCGTCAGGTACCCCAGCTGCAACGCCGCCTCCCGCAACGTCAGGCCCTCGGCGTAGGCTTTCTTGGCAATCTCCGCCGACTTGTCATACCCGATATGCGGGTTCAGCGCCGTCACCAGCATCAAACCACGCTCCAGATGTTCAGCCATCTTCTCGGCATCCGGTTCCAGTCCTGCGATGCAATGCTGCTGGAAGTTGCTGCAGCCGTCGGCCAGCAATCGGATTGATTGCAGCAGGTTGTGGATGATCACCGGTTTGAACACATTCAATTGCAAGTGCCCCTGACTGGCGGCGAAACCGATGGCAACGTCGTTGCCCAGCACCTGACACGCCAGCATCGACAGCGCTTCGCACTGGGTCGGGTTGACCTTGCCGGGCATGATCGAGCTGCCGGGTTCGTTGGCCGGCAATTTCACTTCGGCAAAACCGGCACGCGGCCCGGAGCCCAGCAGGCGCAGGTCGTTGGCGATTTTCATCAGGGTCACGGCCAGGGTTTTCAGCGCGCCGGACAAAGTGGTCAGTGGTTCATGGCCCGCCAGTGCGGCGAACTTGTTGGGGGCGGTGACAAACGGCAGACCGGAGAGCGCGGCCAGCTCGGAGGCGATCGCTTCGCCAAAACCGTGCGGTGAATTCAGCCCGGTGCCGACCGCGGTGCCGCCCTGGGCCAGTTCACACACGGCAGGCAGGGCGCTGCGGATCGCCCGTTCGGCGTAATCCAGTTGCGCGATGAACGCCGAGAGTTCCTGACCGAAGGTGATCGGCGTGGCATCCATCATGTGCGTCCGACCGGTCTTCACCAGTTTCATGTGACGTGCGGACAACTCGGCCAAACCTCCCGACAGCTCGCTGATCGCCGGTAGCAAATGGTGCTGCACCGCCTGCACGGCGGCGATGTGCATCGCAGTGGGGAAGCAGTCGTTGGAGCTCTGGGAGCGGTTGACGTGATCGTTGGGATGCACCGGCAACTTGCCGCCTCGCGGGTTGCCAGCCAGTTCGTTGGCGCGCCCGGCGATCACTTCGTTGACGTTCATGTTGCTCTGGGTGCCGCTGCCGGTCTGCCAGACCACCAACGGGAACTGGTCATCGTGGCTGCCGTCGAGCACTTCGTCGGCGGCCTGTTCGATCAGACGGGCGATGTCGGCGGGCAGATCCCCATTGCGGTCATTGACCCGCGCCGCGGCCTTCTTGATCAACGCCAGTCCATGCAGCACCGCCAGCGGCATACGCTCGTTGCCGATGGCGAAGTTAATCAGCGAGCGTTGCGTCTGAGCACCCCAGTAGGCCTCATCCGGCACTTCCACCTCGCCAAGGCTGTCGGTCTCGATACGGCTCATCATGCACACTCCTGTCAGTCTGATAGCGCAGTTTAGGCCGTGATCGCCGGCCGTGGTTCCATCGGTCTGGATTATGACCATTCAACCCCTCTAAATCAGGCCCGACAAGGCTTGGGGTTGAGCGACACACTTTTTTAGGCGCAGAATGGATGCCCTTGGGGTTTGACCTCGCCTGCTAGAAAAGGAAACTCGATGACTCGTCTTCGTGCCATCTGTACCGCGGTTGCACTGGTTTGCGCCAGCGGCCCTGTTTTTGCCGATACCGCCAGCCACAACGCCAGTGCCGAAGCTTTCCTGACCCTGGCGCACGCTGACAAATTGGGCACTCCGGTGTACATGCAAGTGCAGCAAATGTTCGCTCAGCGCTTTGAACAGACCAAAGCCCCTGAATCGAAAAAAGCCTTGCTGGAAACCTACCAGGCCAAGGCCAACGCCGCCCTGGACGCAGCCATTGGCTGGAAAAAGCTGAAGCCGGACATGGTCAAGCTCTACACCACCAACTTCAGCGAATCCGAGCTCAAGGACCTGGTCGCGTTCTACCAGTCGCCACTGGGCAAGAAAGTCCTGGAAAAAATGCCGCAGCTGACCCAGCAATCGGCCCAGATGACCCAGGCCAAGCTGGAAAGCGCGGTGCCTGTGGTCAACAAATTGCTGGCTGACATGACCAACGAGCTGGACCCTAAAGCCGGTGCTGCTGCTCCTGCTGTCAAGAAAAAGCCTTAAGCGGAGCCCGGTATGACCATGCAACAACGCATCGAATCGACGCTGGGCCTGTTACAGCCCGAGCACCTGCAAGTGCTGGATGAAAGCCATATGCACAGTCGTGGGTTGCAAACCCATTACAAGGCCGTGGTGGTCAGCCAGCAGTTCGAGGGGCTCAACCGCGTCAAGCGTCACCAGAAAGTCTACGGCACGCTCGGTGAGCTGATGGGCGAGTTCCATGCGTTGGCGCTGCATACCTACACGCCAGAGGAATGGGCACAGATCGACGCGGCCCCGGCCTCGCCGACCTGTGCTGGCGGTAGCAAACATTGATGTGAAAGGTTGATGGGCTGAAAACCTGAAGGCCAGAAGCGCAGAAGCGCAGAAGGGCTGTTGTGGCGAGGGAGCTTGCTCCCGTTCGGCTGCGCAGCAGTCGTAATGCTGGCGACTCCACTCTTTCAGACAGAACCCTGTTGCAGGTTTTGGGACTGCTTCGCAGTCCAGCGGGAGCAAGCTCCCTCGCCACAAGGCAACTTGCAGTCCTAAAACCACACCGTTTTTGCTAGAATCCGCAACGCGCCGCTTACCCGGCGCGTTTTTTTTCGCATCCGGTTCACCCCTTACGAGGGTAGCCACCTGGAGAATCACCCATGACACAACAGATTGTCGTGGCGGCACTGTATAAGTTCGTCACCCTGGAAAATTACGTCGACCTGCGCGAGCCACTGCTGCAGGCGATGGTCGACAACGGCATCAAAGGCACGTTGCTGATCGCCGAAGAAGGCATCAACGGCACCGTCTCCGGCAGCCGCGAAGGCATCGACGGGCTGATGGCGTGGCTCAAGAACGACCCGCGCATGGACGACATCGACCACAAAGAGTCGTATTGCGACGAGCAGCCGTTCTATCGCACCAAAGTCAAACTCAAGAAAGAAATCGTCACCCTCGGCGTCGAAGGCGTGGACCCGAACAAAAAGGTCGGCACCTACGTTGATCCAGAGAACTGGAACGCGCTGATCAGCGATCCGGAAGTGCTGTTGATCGACACGCGTAACGACTACGAAGTCTCGATCGGCACTTTCGAAGGCGCCATCGATCCGAAGACCACCAGCTTTCGTGAATTCCCCGATTACATCAAAGCCAATTTCGACCCGGCCGTGCACAAGAAAGTCGCGATGTTCTGCACCGGTGGCATTCGCTGCGAAAAGGCCTCGAGCTACATGCTCAGCCAGGGTTTCGACGAGGTCTATCACCTCAAGGGCGGCATTCTGAAATACCTCGAAGAGGTGCCGCAGGAAGAAACCAAGTGGCAGGGCGACTGCTTCGTCTTCGATAACCGCGTGACCGTGCGCCATGACCTGAGCGAAGGCGACTACGATCAGTGCCACGCCTGTCGTACGCCGGTGAGTGTCGAAGACCGCGCGTCCGAGCACTACGTGGCTGGCATCAGCTGTCCGCATTGCTGGGATAAGCTGAGCGAGAAGACCCGTCGCAGCGCCATCGATCGGCAAAAACAGATCGAACTGGCCAAGGCTCGCAACATGCCGCACCCGATCGGCTACAACTACAAGCAAACCCCTTCCGAGGCTTGAACCATGTCTGCTCGCCGCCTGCTCTATGTGATGGACCCGATGTGTTCCTGGTGCTGGGGTTTTGCGCCAGTGGCCAATGCGCTGGTCGAACAGGCGCAGGCGGCGGGTGTGGATGTGCATTTGGTGGTGGGTGGCTTGCGCACTGGCAGTGGTTCGGCGCTGGAGCCGACCACCCGGCGTTACATTCTTGAACACTGGCAAGCCGTCACCGAGGCCACCGGCCAACCCTTCAAGACCGAAGGCGCGCTGCCCGAAGGCTTTGTGTACGACACCGAACCCGCCTGTCGGGCGTTGGTGACGGCGCGCAGCCTGGCACCGGATTGCGCATGGAAACTGCTCGGTCTGATCCAGCATGCGTTTTATGCAGAAGGCCGCGATGTCACCCACGCCAGTGTACTGGTGGAACTGGCGGAGCAGGCCGGTTTGCCACGCATCGAGTTCGCGGCCGCGTTCGACCGCGCCGATCAACATGCCGCGACAGCGGCCGATTTCACTTGGGTGCAGGACCTCGGCATCGCCGGTTTCCCCACCTTGCTGGCGGAGCGTGATGGTCAATTGGCGTTGTTGACCAATGGCTATCAGCCTCTAAGCGTTCTGTCACCGCTGCTCGGCCGCTGGCTGGAGCGCGCTGCCTGTGCATGACCAGCCTGACGACACCGCAACCGCTACACGTGTCGACCGTCTGAGCTGGGCGGAAATCCGCCGACTGGCCCTGCATCACAAGAAAGCCCTGTGGATCGCCAACGGTGTGGCCGTACTGGCAACGTTGTGCAGCGTGCCGATTCCCTTGCTCTTGCCGTTGCTGGTCGATGAAGTGCTGCTGGGGCATGGCGACTCTGCGCTGAAGATCATGAACCACGCGCTGCCCGAAGGCTGGCAGAAAGCGGCGGGGTACATCGGCCTGATGCTGCTGGTGACCTTGTTGCTGCGCTGTGGTGCCTTGCTGTTCAACGTGGTGCAGGCAAAGTTGTTTGCGGCACTGGCCAAAGACATCGTCTACCGCATCCGCATAAGGCTGATCGAACGGCTCAAGCGCATCTCGCTGGGCGAGTACGAAAGCCTGGGCAGCGGCACGGTCACCACGCACCTGGTCACTGACCTGGATACCGTGGACAAATTCGTCGGCGAAACCCTCAGCCGTTTCCTCGTCGCCATGCTGACCCTGGTCGGTACGGCGAGCATCCTGATCTGGATGCACTGGAAACTGGCGCTGCTGATCATGCTGTTCAACCCGTTGGTGATCTACGCCACGGTGCTACTGGGCAAGCGGGTCAAACACCTGAAGAAACTCGAGAACGACAGCACCTCGCGCTTCACCCAGGCGCTGACCGAAACCCTCGATTCCATCCAGGAAGTGCGCGCTGGCAACCGTCAGGGCTTCTTCCTCGGGCGCCTCGGCCAGAGAGCTCGCGAAGTACGTGATTACGCGGTGACTTCGCAGTGGAAAACCGATGCCTCGAACCGGGCCAGCGGTTTGCTGTTCCAGTTCGGCATCGATATTTTTCGCGCCGCGGCGATGCTTACGGTGTTGTTTTCCGACCTGTCCATCGGCCAGATGCTCGCGGTGTTCAGCTACCTGTGGTTCATGATCGGTCCGGTGGAACAGCTGTTGAATCTGCAATACGCCTACTACGCCGCCGGTGGCGCGTTGTCGCGGATCAACGAACTGTTGGCCCGTGCCGATGAGCCGGAATACCCGGGCGGGGTCGACCCGTTCAACGGTCGTGAAACCGTGGGTATCGAAGTCACGGGATTGAGTTTCGGTTACGGCGACGAGCTGGTGCTGAACCAGATGAACCTGTCCATCGCTCCCGGTGAAAAAGTCGCGATTGTCGGCGCCAGCGGGGGCGGCAAAAGTACGTTGGTGCAGTTGCTGCTGGGTCTTTATACGCCACAGGCAGGAACCATCCGCTTCGGTGGTTCGACCCAGCAGGAGATCGGACTGGAAACGGTTCGCGAGAATGTCGCGGTGGTCCTGCAACATCCGGCGCTGTTCAACGACACCATCCGCGCCAACCTGACCATGGGCCGTGAGCGCAGTGACGAAGCCTGCTGGCAAGCACTGGAAATTGCACAACTGCACAACACGGTTCGGGAATTGCCCAACGGCCTGGACAGTATCGTCGGGCGTTCCGGCGTGCGCTTGTCCGGCGGCCAGCGCCAACGCCTGGCGATTGCACGGATGGTGCTGGCCGAACCGAAAGTGGTGATCCTCGACGAGGCCACTTCAGCGCTGGATGCCGCCACCGAATACAACCTGCACCAGGCATTGGCGCGGTTCCTCAGCCACCGCACCACCCTGATCATTGCGCACCGCTTGTCAGCCGTGAAGCAGGCCGACCGAGTGCTGGTGTTCGACGGCGGGCAGATTGCCGAAGATGGCGACCATCAGCAACTGATTGCCGAGGGTGGTTTGTACGCCAAGCTGTATGGGCATTTGCAACAACATTAGATCAGTGCCACAGCACGTTCAGCGCATTTTCACCGCCGTCGAAACCGAATTCCTTGATAACAACCGAACAGGATTCGCAGGGTGGCATGGTCGTGGCGACGTTAACCGTTTCGATCGATCCGGGATCGGGGTACTTTTCGCGAATCACGCTGATCAGCTTGCTTTCACTGTCCAGTGAGGTGGGTTTGTGAGTCAGTATCGGGGTATAGCTTTCAATATCTTTTATTGTCGCCGGCACCGCGAGTAATTTGCCTTCATCCGATACTCGGAGTGATGTGCTGGGAAAAACTTCGTTCATATCAACATTGAAGTAGGTCGCTGCACCCACCTTGACCTGAGAGGCGCCAAGATTACTTCTGAACAAAGGCAGATATCCCGTCGTCCCCTGTGCTCCCGAAACGCTTACATAAACTTCCCGCGTCCCGGTGGCGGTGACGACTTCGGCATAAGCGATGTTTCTGGGTCTGAACGAGCGCTGGTGACGAGGGATAAGCTTGTGAAGCTTTTTCATCGTGCCGTCGATCCTCAATGCGTTGTCGGCATTTTTCAGCACGATGCTCGGCTCAAGGAACAATGTATCGAAAATTTCCACTGTTCTTTGACGCAGGGCTTCTGATGCGACCTTGCTGCGCGACCAGCTTGTTGCACCTTTGGGCAGCTGGGTGACGATCATTCGCGTCGAGTGATCGAACAGGACCGCCTCGCCTGGGCTGGTATCGACCTTGATCAATCTGAGCGTATCGGGTGGATTGGCATGGCCGCCTATGGGTATGGCGATCTCTTCCATCGTTTTTAGCGCGCGCTCAACCCGATCCACACCATAAATATTCGCTATGTTGTTGGCATTCAACGAGCCGGTGTACACCACCATCAACTCGCGCCGCAGTTCGGCGGACAAGGTTGACGCCTGCTTGAAGACCAATGCCTCACGCAGGTTTTGCCCTTTCGCCAGCTCGGCAACGTAAAAATCCCCTGCATCGAGACGTGTGAAAACATACTGTTTCGATCCGTCGACCGAGTCGGCGATGACGGCTCCGGAGTGGAAGGTATCGGTCACACCCTTTTCAGTGAGGTTGACTTTGACCCGTCCGTACATGCCTTTGCGGAATTCCATCGTCGCGTCGAGTGTTGTGTGAGTGGCCAACGAAACCCTTGTCAGGGGCGCGTCGGCAGCGCCCGGTGTGTAAATGCTGTCGCCGAACCAGGTGGCCCAGCCCCTGGTTTCATCGAACGTGCCCTCCGCGGGTATCGGGGCCGGGTCTCGCATGACATAACGGGTTGTGCACACGTCTCCCGGGGCGCGTCGCGGTCGGCAAGGGATCGATTTCAGCCAATCGCTCGGGTCAATCAAGTCAGCACGATAAAGCGTGTCACCTTTCAGTCGATACGGTACGTCATCGATGAACAGCGTGGTTCGGCCGTCCACTTCAAGTACTTCGCGTACGTGGCGAGTGTTGGCTAGCTCCACAACCGATTGCTGATTGCCGCTTTCCAGGGGGCTGTAGTGCGATTGTCCAGGCGAGAGATCACTGGCGCGGGTGTTTAACGAAGGGCCGTAGGGCTTTGAGGACAATGGATCGACCAAGCGCATGTCCGTCTTGCCAGAGGCGCCGATGTTGCGTATTGGCACATCGTGCAGGCCTTTAATGCTGGCTAACTGATCAACCCGCGTTGCAGGCATCCAGCGTCCGGCGTCGCTCAACTGAGGCAAGCTGCGCACGTACTCGTAGTAGCGGATTTTTCCCGCCAGTTGGTTGAATCTGAACGTGACGCCTTTGTAAGTGTACTGCGCCGTTTTTCCCAAACCTTTGAGCAGCGCGGGAACAATCTCAAGCGGGTTCAACGCTCGTAGCGTCGATACCAACAGCGTTTTTGTCAGCGTGGTGAATGAAGGAAGCGTTGCTCGAGTGGCCAGCTGGCCCGCGTTGCTGATCAGTCTTATCGATCCCGTGGCGAATTTGCCAATGGGGATCACAAACGAAATCACGTCGAAAAACAGGCCGACTATTCCCAACGCGATGCGGTTCTTATCGTCTGACATCAAGTCTTCGACTGGCCCCCAGAACGGCACAAACATCTTTGCGATCATCAATATCTTTCTGCGTTGAGCGTCTTCCCGTTCAAACTTGGTCTGACCCTTCGCAAACGTGCGCAACGCTTGCGGGTCAACGAACAGGAGTTCGGTGGCTATATGTCGGCTGATAGCCGCCGAGCGGCTGGAAGACAGGGTCAACGGGGCGCGTTGATGATTCTCGGTGACCTCGGAAACTGCGCTGAGCGCCGGTGGCAGTTGATCGATTATGGCCTCGCAGAAGGCCGATGCCTTAGGCTGGGTGCCGTTTGAGTGCGCGTCCCAGTCGAAGGGTAAATGCCTGTCGCGGATGACATCCATATAGGCACCACTGGAGGTGGTTGCCATTGCCCCGATCCGGGGAGTCAACAACGTCGCATCAAAGTTTTCGAGACGACGTATCACACCGGCTTTTGGGAGAAGCTCGTAAAAAGTGGTCGCGCCAACCGCGGCTTCGTCCCCGATGGGTTCTTTTATTTGGGTCGCTTGCAGTATCACGCCGTTGCGCGCTCTGAGCGGCAAGGTTATTTCGGGCGTCTCGTCCTTGGCGGCGACTTTCCTGGTTTCCTTGCGCAGGCTGTAAATCTTCACTTCGCCCACCTCCAGGGCCAGGCGGTCGGCATATGGAAGTGAGGTTAACAGCGTTCTAATCAATGTTTGATAGGCCGCCGTGATTGTTTCCAGATGCTGCTTGAAGGCTTCGTCAAACAGCGCAGGAACATCGGGAATTTTGCTCCACGGTGACAGAACTGGCCGAAGGCGGTTTTCCCAGTTGCGACCGGGAACCGGCCACGGCCCCTCGGTTTTTACATACCGGTCCCCGTCCATCCTGATCCATTGTTTGCTTAAGGTCACGCCGTCGGCCTTAGTCACAAACCAACGTTGCCGATCGTCGAACATGCCGGACGCCAACACATCGGCGAACGAGTAATATTTGTATTCCTTGCCCCTGAGTGGCGGTGGGTCGCGAAAGCCGATCGAAGCCAACTCGTCATACCTGGCCAGTTTGCGTCCATCGGTAGTGAAGGCTTCGTTTCCGAACAGCGTTTGTATTTCAGCCTTGGCAATGGACAGGCGTTTGGGTGGCTCCTCATTGATGCGCAGAACCGCTTGATTGACCTCTTTCGAGTGTTTTTCCAGTTCGGAGCAGGCTCGTTCGATGTCGGCTTGCGTGTAGTCCTTGAGGGGTTTTTGCGCAATGAAACCGAGGGTGGTGGCCCAATCCAGCGTGGGAGGCAGCCTCGTGAGACTGATGAGATTCAATTCTTCCGTCGTTGCCACTTCGGTCCGGTGCATGGGCACGTTGACCAACTGCTGGAAGCTCAGCCTGTCCAGTAATTCAGGTGAGACGGCGTTTACGAAATTGACTCCATTGACGAAATTGACCCAGACGGCCGAACTCCGATATGCAAGATCTTCCGGAATATCCCTGACGCGAAACTCGATCGGAAACCGGGGTAAAAAAAGTTGGGCCATGACGATTGTTTCTTTTACCGTGGCTGCCAATTTTGCAGTGCGCAAATGGGTTTCAAATTCGTTGCGGATAGCCTTGTATCCTTTTCCCCAATTGGCGCGGGACTGCAGGTCATAACCGGCGATCAAAGCGGGGTTGTCCTGGGTCTGTGCAGACAGCCAATACTGCAGCGCGTTGGCGACCAGTCTGGTCCGGATGAATGGAGAGGTCTGTTCGTCCGCTTCTCCGCCGTACCACTTCATTGTGCTCAGTAAGATGTCGGCCAGCTTTTCAGCCTCAGGGCTTCGCAGGATTTTTTCCAGATAAACAGTCGGTGTCGCGCGGACTTGCCCGATCGTTTCCGAGGAAAGAATGCTTTTGGCTAGATAGTGCAGTAGTAACGGTTCGTTCTCAGGAAGAAACAGATTAACTGCGTCAATTATTTCGGCGCGAACCTGATCGTTATGGAGTAGTTGCACATCGAGTGGAGTGTCAGGAGACGCTTGCTGGAGAAGCTGAAATTTTTCCCGATCCTGTACCGTGAGCGGGCGCTTTAGATCGAGCGCGTCGAAATCGTATTCCAGCCTCAAGCGGTGGATGGCGATTTTTTCTTCAAGGGCTGCGATAGCCGCGGGATGTTCCTGCGGATGTAGCCGCCTCCACGGGGTAAGCCCGTAAAACTGGCATATCCTCTCCATAGTGATATAGCGGTTAGAGTGTATCGCTCCTCCCAGTAACGTCGCGGCCCGTTCGATCCGGACCTTCAGCGCCTGCCATTTTGAAAACTCCGTCAATGCCAAAGAAACTCGGTTGCCATCGGTATCCCAAGCTTGATAGATAAAGTTGCCATCATTGAAGCTAGCGTAAAGATCAGAGTGCTGAAGCTTGAGCTTTATACACATAGCTATGTAGTCGTTATCGCGCAGTAATTGCCACAACGCGTTGTACCCGTCCTCGCTCACTCTATGTAGCGGTGAAAAACGCCGAATCGGTATTGAGTTGTGCAGATTGACGTCACGCATCGCCGTCAGCATGAGTTCGTAATCTTCTAACTGGCCTTTATGCATTTGAGCATGTGAGGGTGAGGAGGGATGTGTCGCGCTTGGAGTGGCTGTTGGCATTAGTGGGCTTTCTCTTGATTATTAGTGGGGCGGTGCATCGCTCGACAGCGATGTAGACGTGGTCCGATTTCAAGAGAAAATGAGCAAGAGGGAGCGGTACATAGTTATGTGATGGCGTTTTTTTTCGGGGAACTGGTGCGCGTGGTGTGTCTGCATCTCACTGAAAACAGTTATTTACTGACAGTTGCCCATAGAAAGGGCTGCCCGCTTGCCGGGATCGAAAACGCACCCTAGTCTAGCTGTAGCGATCACGTTGGATGATGATCGGGCAGTGCTAAAACAAGGGACCTCATGAATCGAACGCGGACTCTCGGAACGCCCCGGTTGTTGGGCATTGTCTGGCCATTTATCGCCGTCGTGCTGTTTCAGGCCTTGCTGGGCGGCGTCAGCCTTTATGTACTTTCGGCGGTGCGCGGCTACGTTGCTGGCGAAAGCCTCTGGTCCAAGGGCCAGAAAGACGCCATCTATTACCTGAACCTCTACGCGGACAGTCGCGACGAGAGGATATTCCTCAAATACCAGAACTCCATCGCCGTGCCTCAGGGCGGCCACGAGTTGCGTCTGGCGCTGGACCATCAGCCTCCGGACATCGAAGCGGCACGCCAGGGGGTCCTCAAGGGTGGGAACCACCCGGACGACGTGTCCAGCGTGATCTGGCTGTACCTCAATTTTCGGCACTTCAGTTACCACGAGAAAGCCATTGACCTCTGGAGGGTAGGCGACGCGTATCTGGTGCAACTCGATGACATTGCGCGGGAAATGCATCAGCGCATCACTACCGGCCAGGCCACCGATGCTGATATCAAGCGCTGGAAAGATCAGATATTCGTCATCAACGAAAGTGTGACACCGGCGGCGAAGGCCTTCAGCGATGCCTTGGGTGAAGGCTCGCGGATGATCCTGCGGCTGTTGCTGGTGACCAACCTTGCTACGGCGCTGGGCTTGATTGTCCTGGCCCTGATGCGCACGCACAAACTGCTAAAGCAGCGCCATGCCTTCGCCGACGCGCTGCAGCTGGAAAAAGAACGCGCGCAGATCACTCTGCAATCGATTGGCGATGGCGTGATCACCACCAATGTCGACGGCGCAATTGCCTACATGAACCCGGCCGCCGAAGCGTTGACGCACTGGAAGGCCGAGCAGGCGACAGGGTTGCCCTTGGCAGCGCTGTTCAATCTGCTGGACGAAAACGCCCAGGCCGACGGCTTTACGCTGATCGAACACATCCTGAGCGGCCAGCTCAGCGGCGGCAGCGAACAATCCAAACTGATTCAACGCCTGGATGGCAGCACAGTGTCGGTCACGCTGGTTGGCGCGCCGATCCGTAATGCCGGCAAGGTCAGCGGCACCGTGCTGGTCTTGCACGACATGACCCAGGAGCGGCAGTACATTGCCAATCTGTCCTGGCAGGCGACCCATGATGCCCTGACCGGTCTCGCCAACCGCCGCGAATTCGAGTATCGGCTGGAGCAGGTGCTGCATAACCTGACGCGGCAGGTGGGGCGCCATGCCCTGATGTTCCTCGACCTGGATCAGTTCAAACTGGTCAACGACACCTGTGGCCACGCGGCGGGAGACGAGTTGTTGCGGCATATCTGCGCGTTGCTGCAATCGGGGCTGCGCGAAGGCGATACCCTGGCCCGCCTGGGCGGCGACGAGTTTGGCATCCTGCTGGAGAGTTGTGCGCCGGAAGCCGCAGAGAAAATCGCCGAGGGCCTGCGCCAGACCGTGCAGAACCTGCACTTCGTCTGGAAAGGCCGGCCGTTCGTGACCACCGTGAGCATCGGGCTGGTGCATATCAATCAGCACCCGACCACCCTCGAAACGTCGCTGCGCGCCGCCGACATGGCCTGCTACATGGCCAAGGAAAAGGGCCGCAACCGGGTCCAGGTCTATCACGCCGATGACTCTGAACTGTCCCTGCGCTTTGGCGAAATGGCCTGGGTGCAGCGCCTGCACATGGCGCTGGAAGAGAACCGCTTTTGTCTGTATGCCCAGGAAATCGCCACATTGGGTCATGTCGAACAGGGTGGCGGTCATATCGAAATCCTGTTGCGCCTGCATGATGAAGCCGGGCGCATGATATTGCCCGACAGCTTTATTCCGGCGGCGGAACGTTATGGCCTGATGACTTCGCTTGATCGTTGGGTTGTGCAGAATGTTTTCAAGATCATTGCCCAATGTATAGCGGAGAAACATAAAGGGCCGTTGGCGATGTGTGCGATTAATCTGTCAGGCACAACTATCGGAGATGAGGCATTCCTGGACTTCCTGCGTCAACAGTTCATTACTTACTCCATACCGCCTGAAATGATTTGTTTTGAAATTACTGAAACCAGCGCCATTTCCAATCTTGGAAGTGCAATTAGATTTATTAATGAACTCAAAGGCTTAGGTTGTCTCTTTTCGTTGGACGACTTTTGCGCCGGTATGTCCTCATTCGCCTACTTGAAACATTTGCCTGTAGACTTCCTGAAGATCGACGGGAGTTTCGTAAAGGATATGCTGGACGACCCGATTAACCGCGCCATGGTCGAAGTGATCAATCACATCGGGCATGTCATGGGTAAGCGTACGATTGCCGAGTTTGTTGAAACACCCCAGATCGAGCAGGCATTGCTTGAGATCGGGGTGGATTACGCTCAAGGGTATGTGATTGAGCGCCCGCATCTGTTTACCTGCGATAGTTTGCAAAGTCGTCCTGCCAGGCCACAGCCGTTGTTATTCAAGGCGCCTGGCACGTTCCGTTGAAATCTCTTGCTGATCCTTACAATCACAATCAAAAGGAACCCGACAGTGATCGACACATTCAACAGAACCGGCCCCCTCATGGAAGCTGCAAGTTACCCCGCCTGGGCTCAGCAACTGATCCAGGATTGCAGCGAGAGTAAACGCCGGGTTGTCGAACACGAACTGTACAGGCGCATGCGAGACAATAAACTCAGCGCCAAAACCATGCGTCACTACCTGATTGGTGGTTGGCCGGTGGTCGAACAGTTCGCGTTATATATGGCCCAGAACCTGACCAAGACCCGTTTTGCCCGCCACCCCGGCGAGGATATGGCGCGCCGCTGGTTGATGCGCAACATCCGTGTGGAATTGAACCACGCCGATTACTGGGTGCACTGGAGCCGCGCTCACGGTGTCAGCCTGGAAGATCTGCGGGCGCAACAGGTTGCCCCGGAACTTCATGCCTTGAGCCACTGGTGCTGGCACACCAGTTCGGCAGATTCGCTGATCGTTGCCATTGCTGCCACCAACTACGCCATTGAAGGCGCGACAGGTGAGTGGTCGGCGCTGGTCTGCTCCAGTGGTGTCTATGCGGCAGCGTTCCCCGAGGAAGATCGCAAGCGGGCCATGAAGTGGCTGAAGATGCATGCCCAGTACGACGACGCCCATCCATGGGAGGCGCTGGAAATCATCTGCACGCTGGCAGGATTGAATCCGAGCAAGTCCTTGCAGGCGGAGTTGCGTCAGGCGGTGTGCAAAAGCTACGACTACATGTTCCTGTTCCTGGAACGCTGCATGCAGCTTGAACCTGTGGAGAAGGCTCCGGTCGCGGCGCGTGAGCGCAGGGCGCTGGCTGAAAGCTGATCGGTTTTTCATGTCGGTGAAAAAGCCCGCTCCCCCGGTATTGCCGGGGGAGCGGGCTTTGTATGAGCCGGCAATGGCTAGGTGCTGACTTTCAATCCAATCAGCCCGGCAATGATCAACGCCACACTGGCGAGCCGGAACAGCGCCATGGACTCACCAAACAGAATGATCCCGGCGATGACCGTGCCGACCGCACCCACGCCGGTCCAGATCGCATAAGCGGTGCCCAGCGGCAGTTCCTTCATGGCAAGGCCGAGCAGGCCAAGGCTGATGGCCATGGCGGCAACGGTCAATGCGGTGGGAAGAGGGCGGCTGAAACCATCGGTGTATTTCAAGCCGACAGCCCAGCCTACTTCGAACAGTCCGGCGAAAAACAGAATGACCCAGGACATGAGAGACCTCCATCGATTGACGGGGTCGTCCCCAGATTAATGACTCGATCGAGCCGCGAGGTCGTCCTCGCGTTGCGCAATATAGTGCCCATCATTAAACCGGGGATCAAGCTGGTCGCTTATTCGGTTGCTTGTCGAGCTGCTGTCTCTCGATCTTCTTTCTCGCTCATCCGGCGGAAATACGTCGAGAGCAGTGCTCCGGAAATGTTGTGCCACACACTGAACAACGCACTCGGCACCGCCGCCAGCGGTGAGAAATGCGCGCTGGCCAGCGCGGCGCCCAAACCGGAGTTCTGCATACCGACCTCCAGTGCCAGGGATTTGCGCTGGGCCAAGGGCAGCTTGAACAGACGCCCGGTGAAGTACCCGAGCAAGTAACCAAAGCTGTTGTGCAGCATGACCACGGCCATGATCAGCAGGCCGGACTCTGCGATTTTCGCCTGGCTGGCAGCGACGACAGCGGTGACGATGATCACGATGCTGACCACGGAAACCAGCGGCAACACTTCCACCGCGTGGCGAACCCGAGCGCCGAGCAGGCGCTGAGCGACCACGCCGAGCACGATGGGCAACAACACCACTTGCAGGATCGACCAGAACAGCTCCATGAACGACACCGGCAACCAGGCCGAAGCCAGCAGCCAGATCAATGCAGGGGTCAGCAGCGGAGCGAGGAGGGTGGTCACGGCGGCGATGGCAACCGACAATGCCAGATCTCCACGCGCCAGCCAGGTCATCACGTTCGACGAGGTGCCGCTCGGGCAGCAGCCGACGAGAATCACGCCAACGGCGATTTCCGGCGGCAAGTGGAAAACCTGGCAGAGCAACCATGCCACACCGGGCATGATCACGAAATGTGCAACGACGCCCAGGGCCACACGCCACGGATGGCGGGCGACTTCAGCGAAGTCTTCGAGTTTGAGGGTCAGGCCCATGCCGAACATCACCAGCCCCAGCAACGGGACGATGGCGCCTTTCAGGCCGATGAACCACGTCGGTTGCAAGAAGGCCACGACGGCGAAAATCAGAACCCAGTAAGCGAAGGTGTTGCCGACAAAACGACTCAATGCAGCCAGTGCACGCATGGCCTGATCCTTATTGTAAGAAAGCGTTAGGGAGCTAAGCATACGCCGCTGGCAAAAAAAGATCGCAGCCTGCGGCAGCGCCTACATGGGAATGCGTTTCCCTGTAGGCGCTGCTGCAGGCTGCGATCTTTTACAGGCGCCGCCGATTTGTAGAATCAGATGCCTTGAGGTGTCTCTTCCCCACCCAACGCCTCAACCAGCGCCGGCAGGAAATCACCAAAGGTCAGCATCATCAAGGTGAAGCTGGCATCCAGTTGGCCGAGGGCTTCTTCGCCGCCGTCCTGTTCCGCCTGATCCTGCAACAGATCCTCGAACTTCAGGCGCTTGACCACCATCTTGTCGTCGAGGACGAAAGACAGTTTGTCTTGCCACGCCAGCGACAGCTGGGTGACCACTTTGCCAGTGCTCAAGTGCAACTGGATTTCTTCGCTGGTCAGGTCCTGACGCTTGCAGCGCACGATGCCGCCGTCTTCGTGGGTGTCGCGCAGTTCGCATTCGTCCAGCACGAAGAAATCGTCCGCGGCTTTCTGGGTTGTGACCCATTCAGTCATCGTGGCGGTCGGGGACATTTTCACGGTCAGTGGACGCACCGGCAGTGTGCCAATGACTTCGCGCAGGGTGGACAGCAGGTCCTCGGCGCGTTTCGGGCTGGCCGAGTTGACCAGAATCAGACCTTGTTTCGGTGCGATGGCTGCGAAGGTCGACGAACGGCGGATAAAGGCGCGAGGCAGGAAGGCCTGGATGATTTCATCCTTGATCTGGTCGCGTTCCTTTTTGTAGACCTTGCGCATTTGTTCGGCTTCGATCTCTTCGACCTTTTCCTTCACGGCGTCGCGCACGACGCTGCCCGGCAGGATGCGCTCTTCTTTACGCGCGGAGATCAGCAGGAAGTCGCCGCTGACGTGCACCAGAGGTGCATCTTCGCCCTTGCCAAATGGCGCGACGAAACCGTAGGTGGTCAACTCCTGGCTTGCACAAGGACGCGCCAGTTTGGTGGCCAGTGCAGTTTCCAACGCCTCGGCATCAAAAGGCAGATCTTGGGTCAGGCGATAGATAAGCAGGTTTTTGAACCACATGGGGCGAGTCTCTCCTTTATACAAAGTGGGGCATTATTCTCTTCGTGGCGCCATAGGCCAACCCTTCTCTAAGCCTTTGGAAGGCCTGAAAAAATTATTTAAAAAAGTGCTTGCCAGAGGTGAGGTCGCTCCGTAGAATGCGCGCCACACCGAAAGTGAAGGGTGATTAGCTCAGCTGGGAGAGCGTCTGCCTTACAAGCAGAATGTCGGCGGTTCGATCCCGTCATCACCCACCATTCGCTTCAAGTGTTACGCGCAGCGGTAGTTCAGTCGGTTAGAATACCGGCCTGTCACGCCGGGGGTCGCGGGTTCGAGTCCCGTCCGCTGCGCCATATCCGGTAACCTGGAACGCTGAACGCCAGGTCACCACGGAAAAGCCCGCTAACGCGGGTTTTTTTCTGCCTGAAGTTCCTGCAGGATGCGTCGTTTCACCGGTTTTCAGATTTTTTTGAGTTATTTATCAATTAAATCAACACGTTATGAAAATCTGTGGCACAATGCGCCCCGCAACGAAGGTAAAGGGTGATTAGCTCAGCTGGGAGAGCGTCTGCCTTACAAGCAGAATGTCGGCGGTTCGATCCCGTCATCACCCACCATTTACTTTCAACGCTACGCGCAGCGGTAGTTCAGTCGGTTAGAATACCGGCCTGTCACGCCGGGGGTCGCGGGTTCGAGTCCCGTCCGCTGCGCCATATTCGGTAATCTGGAACGCTGAACGCCAGGTCACCACGGAAAGCCCGCTCAATGCGGGCTTTTTGCTGTCTGGAGTTTGGCTAGGCTGGCTTCCATTGAAAAAGCGACCCGCGGGTCGCTTTTTTCGTTTCTGCTTACTGTTCGGCGTTTCGACTGTGCCGGTAGTCGCTGACCGCTTCGTACACGGCTTTGCGCAGCCGGTTGATACCGCCAATCGGACGATGAGCCTCCAGGCCGAACCATGGATTGAATGACAGGTTGTCGCATTGCAGATTTTGCGCCGGGGTGTCGAAGTCCTGAGGGGGCAGGGTGATCCGGGCCACGGTTTCGAACGGCGCATCCTGCTCGCGCCACTCGATGCTGGTGTCTTCGATCGGCATGAACCTGTTCGCATCCTGGCGCTGGATCTGCAAGACAAAACACGCCGGCACCCGGTCCGTGGACAACTGTTGAGTCAGGGCGCTGCGCAGGAAGTTCGGCAGATCCTGGTTCTGCTTGGGCAAGGTGTAGGCCGGGCAGTTGTCCGAATCCGGCATCACCCGGAACTTGGCGTTGGCCTCGCCGAATTTATACGGCGATACCGAAAAATAAGTGGTGCGTGTCGGGCTTTCCGGCGGCGGGGACAGTGTCGCCAGGGCGATGAACAAATGACGGACCTGCCAGGTGCGCGGATCCCAGCCAGGAAAAAACGCCATGATCTTTTTTCCGTCAGCCTGAGCCGCGACATTCTGACGGTACTCGGCGACATCGCTGACAAAGAAGTTCGGATGGCTGAACATCACAAAGTCCTGCTCGTGTTGCCCTTGGCGATCGCCCAGCAGTGGCTTGCCCGGCACATCCAACAATTTGATCGCCATGCCCCGGGCATCCCGAATGCTGTCGAACTGCGGATAAGCGTTGCCGTTGGACAGGCGCATGGTCGCCTGCCAGCGCTTGCCCGGTTCGCTGAAGACGCCGCGGCGCAGGTCCTGCGCCAGTTCCGGCAACACCTGTACCTCGGCTTTCACGCAGCCATGGGCCTTGGCATGGGCGTCGCGCAGGTAGCGGGTGCTTTCACGGTGCTGGTCGACAATGCGCACGGCAGTCTGAATCACATCCCGGGTCATGGCGGCTTCGCCCTCCGGAATCTGCTCCAGTGCCGAGACCGGGCCGCGGTGCTGCCAGGCATACCAGGCAGTGACCAGCGCCCATCCGAGCAGGCCGACGCACAGCAGAATCAGCAGGGTTTTGCCGAGCAGGCGGCCCAGCCACAACCAGAATCGGGCGAGCATCGGCAAATCCTTTTTGAAGGTGGTCATGATCATGGCAGTTGCGCCTCCAGCGGGCCGCCCAACACTTTCAGGTACTCCAGCAGCGCCCAGCGCTCCTCGGGTTGCAACAACCGGCCGATCACCCCGTTGCCACGCTCACCGGCGCGGAATTCGTGGCCACTGTTGTGGTTGCCGGTCAAGCGCGTGTCGAAGAGGAATGCGTTGGTGAAGGCTTCGGTGCGATAGCCCAGGTGTCGCGGGTCGTAGTCGAACGTGCCTTTGTAGAAAGTGGTCGCGCGTTCATCCTGGGGCGATAGCAGTTGGTAAATGCTCGGCACCGAACCGTTATGCAGAAACGGCGCCGTCGCCCACACGCCCGCCAGTGGCCGCGCCTTGTAGGCCACTTTTTCTCGAACGCCGATCGGCAGGCCGAAACCGTCGAGCTTGGTTTTCTCCTCCGCTGTGACCTTGGCCTCACGGTAAGCGCGGTTTTCTACGAACGCAGTGACGTAGGCCAGGCCCTTGGCCACTGACAGCTGGCTCAGATCCAGCGGTTCCTTGGGTTCGGGGTGCAACTTGACGTCCATTTGCGCAAGCTCCGCCGGGTCCCATTGCAGAGCCGTCAGATCGAAACGGTGGTTGGCGATGTTGTTCGCGGCAGTCGGATCGGTGCCGATGACGTCGACGGGCAGCATGTGCAAATGCTGTACCCAGCGTTCGCCTTCCTGGGTCGCCCGCGGAACGTGGCAACCGGCGCAGTTCTCTGCAAACAGCGCACGCCCCTTGGCCGCCAGCGGTTTGTCGATGGCACCCAGCAGGGCTTCCGGCCAGGCCGGCGGCTTGAGTCGCTGCAGGGTTTCTTCGATCTGGTGTAAATCGCGCACCCGGACGCTGGACGGGTAGCGATTGTCGCCCTTGAGGGGCTGCCCGTTGCTGTCGAAGAAGTTCAGCGTGGCGCCTACCCCCAGGGCCTCACCGATATTGCGCGCCATAG
Organism: Pseudomonas sp. IT-P171; assembly: GCF_949767765.1. Lineage (NCBI taxonomy): Bacteria > Pseudomonadati > Pseudomonadota > Gammaproteobacteria > Pseudomonadales > Pseudomonadaceae > Pseudomonas > Pseudomonas sp. IT-P171. Next base: position 119,284 of record NZ_CATKQN010000059.1, on the reverse strand, counting down.
GCTGCTGTGCCGAGCCGTTCCACTGGACCCAGTCAAAGGTCCACATGTCCCACAGTTGTGGATAGTCGACCGGCGCGTTGGCTACCCGATAGTTGGTGGGTGATATCGCGTCACCGAAACTGGCGTTGGCAATGCGTCCGAACGCGTCGGTACGGCCAGGGCCTTCCTCGGTCGGGTAGAGCCCGCGGTGGGTGTCGTTCCAGGCGACTTTCAGGAAGGTGTCGAGAGAGGTCTTGAAGTCTTTACGCAGTTGTTGATGCCGGGCGTCGTAGTCCTGGCCCAGCACGTTGCGAGCGAAACGTTCGAATTTCCATGGGTTGTAGTAAGTCGAAGCGAGACTGGCGACCAGTGCCTGTCCGAAACTGCCACCGCGCAGTGTCGGAACGCTGGAAGGCAAGACATGCTGTGCCGAACCACCATCGATGCGGATAGCCTGGCCGTTGAAACGCAACTCGCCGGTGTGGCAGGCGGCACAGGTAATGTCCAGAAACTGATCCGGGCTGCCTGGGTTTTGATGACGGGCAAAGCCTACGGGCAGGTTGCCGGGGTTATTGGGCGTGGCTTTCTGCGCGGGATCGACCAGAAAACCGAAGCGTGCGAGGTATTCCGGAGCGGCAAAGCGCTGTTGCGAAAAAGGCAGTTCGAGCGCGTTGAACCAGTCGTAGCGCAAGCCTTTGACTTGGGTGCCTTGAGGCGTGAAGTAGTAGGTCTGGCGGTCCGTCGCGCTCCACTGCTCGAGATAATGCACCTGCTGCGCAGGCGTCCAGGTCGGCAATTTCGGGTTGGCGACGTAATACAGAATCACGGCCAGGCACACGCCCAGCAACAGAACGATCAGAACCAGCAAGCGATAAAAGAGGTGCAAGATAAACATCCTTGTCGATTTGTCGCTCTCTTATGCCTCAGCTACAGGCGTGCGGCAAGTGGCCATTACGCCAGATGTTGTGGGACTGCTCAGTTGTGTCTGTGAGGCGAAGATGACAGAGGCTTCATCATCTGATTCCGGAAATGCGTTAAAACACCTGAACTTATCAGAAGTTTCCTGCTCTCATGCCGGTAGCCATTGGTCGTGGCCGCCTGATAAGCTCGCGGCTTTACTCGATTGCCCTTTAGGCGCATGAACAAGGAAATAGCATGAAACAGCATCGGTTGGCGGCGGCGGTGGCCCTGGTTAGCCTGGTACTTGCGGGTTGTGATTCGCAGACCAGCGTAGAGCTGAAAACCCCGGCGCAAAAAGCTTCCTACGGGATTGGCCTGAACATGGGCAAGAGCCTGGCTCAGGAAGGCATGGATGACCTGGATTCCAAAGCCGTAGCCCAGGGCATCGAAGATGCCGTCGGCAAGAAAGAACAGAAGCTGAAGGACGAAGAACTCGTCGAAGCCTTCGCCGCGCTGCAAAAGCGCGCTGAAGAGCGCATGGCCAAAATGAGTGAAGAGTCGGCAGCCGCCGGCAAGAAATTCCTCGAAGACAACGCCAAGAAAGCCGGTGTCACCACCACTGCTTCGGGCCTGCAATACGAAGTGATCAAAAAAGCGGATGGCCCACAGCCTAAGCCGACTGACGTGGTGACTGTTCACTACACCGGCACCCTGACCAACGGCACCGTCTTCGACAGCTCCGTCGAGCGCGGCAGTCCGATCGATCTGCCGGTTAGCGGCGTGATTCCGGGTTGGGTCGAAGGCCTGCAACTGATGCACGTTGGCGAGAAGTACAAACTGTACATCCCTAGCGAACTGGCTTACGGCGCCCAAAGCCCAAGCCCGGCGATTCCAGCCAACTCGGTGCTGGTATTCGACCTGGAACTGCTGGCGATCAAGGATCCAGCCAAGCAAGACGACGCCGCGAAGTAATCAGCGTCTGCTCTGACAACAACGCCTCGCTTATGCGGGGCGTTGTTGCATCTGGCGGTTGGTGAGGGTAAACAAAGCGAACGGACGCGGTACGCTGGAGTCATAGCCATTGAGGACGCCCGCGCTAACCGCGTCAGAGCGCCAAGTCAATGAAATCTTGGGTTTTTTTATGTGAGTAAAAAACGCCCGATCTGAGCAAAGCCCTTATGAAACGGGGCTTTCAGCCATGAAATGCAGGTCTGTTCACAAGGTTATCCACAATTTGTGTGGATAACATTTCAGTGGGAGGAATGATGAAAGCACCCTGGAATTTCGCTCGTTTCCTGCCATTGGCCGGCCGCCTGCTCGCCCGCGGACGATTGCCGACGCTGTTGTTCGCGGTGGCCAGCAAAGGCGCCAGCCAGGGCAACCGATTGGGCAAGCTCAAAGACGACCTGCGCCTGCTGCAGGCGCTGTGCCTGGCGTACTGGCGTGGCGAGTACCGCGCCATCAGCCCGAAAGCGCTGATCTCGGTGGTGGCAGGCCTGATGTACTTCCTGAGCCCGGTGGATGCGATTCCGGATTTCATCCCGGTGTTCGGCATGCTCGATGACATCGCCGTGCTCGCCTGGCTGATGAAAGTCCTCGATGACGAGCTCAATGCTTTCCGTGCATGGCGCAACCGCCAGTTGCCGGAAAAACTCGCGGTGGTCGAGCGACTGCCCGACACCCCGGAGCAACTTCAGCTTCAGGGACCGAAAAAAAACTGAGCCGATTCAGGATCATCCCTATATTCATACCCCCGCGACCTTGGCCGCTGTTAGGATTACACTTCTAGGGAAAAGCGCCGACTCGCTAAGTGTCGTTGTCCTACGGGGAAGTCATGGATATTCAGATAATCACACGCGAAGGCGAGCCCGAATATGCGGTTCTGCCGTGGGCTCAGTATCAGGCTCTACTGAAAGCAGCAGGCATCAATGAACAACCGGCACCTGACGCGCCAGTGCGTCACGCCGCAGCACCAGACCAGATTCTTCCAGGTCTGGATCAACTACGCAGTTTGCGCGAAGGGAAGGGCATCGCCATTGAGGCGCTCGCCCGCACGGTAGGCATCAGCCCGTCTTATCTGGCCTTGATCGAAAGTGGTGAGCGTCAACCCGACGCTGCGATTCGCCGCAGCCTGGCCTGGGAATTGACGGTGCCAGGGTGGAGGGAAGAATCGTGAGCGTACGCATCAGTCGTCAACATTGGGACGGGTTGCTGGGCGAGCTGGATCAGGCGCGCCGCCAGCGCCATTTATTGACCTATCGAGCGCTGCTCGAGCGCTTGCAATTGCCCACGCCGGCAATGCAAACCCTGACCGCCGCCCTTGAACACCTGGCCGCACTGGACGCCAAGGCCGAGCAGCCATTGCGCAGCTCGCTGGTGATCAGTCAGGGCGCCAGTCGCCTGCCGCGCACTGGGTTCTTCGAATGTGTCGAGCGCCTGGGGCGTTTCTCCGGGCCGTCCGATGGTGTTGCTGCCGCCTCGTGGCATGCCTCGGAAGTGGTGCGAGTCTTCGAATACGAATACCCCGAATCGGCGGAAGCCTGAGTGTTTTTAAAGCTCAAGGCGCGAGCCGGTTACTGGTTGGCCCGCAGGTTGTTTCATTGGACATGGTTCGTGCGCCAGCCCCGTGGCTGGCGCTGGCTCGAAGGCCATTTCGCACGCATGGCCAATCTGGGTGACGTCAGTGCTCAAAGCTTCTATGGCCACATCCTGGCCTTTCGCGGCGTTGGCCTGGGGGCTCGTGAGGAAGGCGTTCGCTTGCTGCGCCTGGCGGCGTTGGCGGGGGATGGCAAGGCGGCGTATCAGGTGGGCGTGATCTGCCTGGCCGGGACGGCGAGCAAGGCGCCGGATCCGGTTGAAGCGGCGCGATTTTGGGAAATGGCCGCGAAGGCCGGGCATCCGTTGGCTGAGATGAAGCTGAAAGAGTTGGCGTCTCGCGGTTAAGGGTGAACCTCTTGATCTGAGTCGGCCGGTCTGACGCCTTCGCGGGCAAGCCACGCTCCCACAGTTCTTGTGTCGATGGTGAATGTTGCGTTCGACACCAAACCCTGTGGGAGCGGCCTTGCCCGCGAAGGCTTACGCCCAGTCATCGCTGCCCCATCAGCACTTCATCCTCTCGCGCAGGCAGCGCCAAACTGTCAATCACATGCACGCTGTACCCCGGCACATTCTTCGCGTGATGCTTGGCCTGCGACGCCATTTCCGCCAACTGGCTCGCATCGAGTTGTCCACAGGCCTGTGGATGTAAATGCACCACGCCGATCGACAGTGACAGCAGCGCAAATTCCTGCCGTACACCCTGGCGGTTCGGGGCGATGAAGCAGCCTGCCTCCAGATGTTCACTGCGGTAGAAGCGCCGGCACTGGCTCTGGAAATCGTCGAGCAACTGGTTCAAGCGTTTACGCCAGTCTTCCGGGCCGAGCACCAGCAGGAAATCATCGCCGCCGATATGGCCGACAAAGTCGCGGGAAGGGTCGACGCGATCATTCAGGCATTGCGCCAGGCACAGCAGGACTTCATCCCCACGACCGTAGCCGTAGATGTCGTTGAAGGGCTTGAAACTGTCAATGTCCACATAGCAGATCACCGATTCCCGTTGCTGTTGCAGCAGGCGCGTCAGGCACTGCTGGATCGGTACGTTGCCCGGTAGCAGGGTCAGCGGATTGGCATAGCGGGCCTGCTGGATCTTCAGTTCGGTAATCAGCTTCAGTACGTCGATCACCCGACCCAACCCCAGATACCCGCCGTTCAGGGTAATGATGAAGTCTTCTTCAATGCGTTGTCGGGCGCGGCTGGTGATCAGGCGGCTGACCTGTTGCAGCGACTGGCTCATCTCGACGGCGAGAAAGTCATCGTTCATCAAGCGGCTGATGGGCTTGCGGGCGAACAGGTCGGTGGCAAAGGGTTTGAGCAGGGCGTCCGAGAGCGAATGCCTGTGAACGATGCCGCAGGGATGGCCGTGTTCGTCGAGCACCGCCAGCGAGTTCAGGTTGGCCTGGCGACGGAAGGCTTCCAGTACCGTCGCGGTCGGCGTATCCCGCGCGACCGCTGGCTGATCCTTCAAAAGGGCACTGAGGTCACTGCCTTCGTCATTCAGCGCCACGGCGGAGCTGTCCTGCTTGGGCATCAGGCTTCGAGCATCCCGGGGCGGATGTTCCTGGGGCCGACAGAGCAAATAGCCCTGGACCAGATCGACGCCCATATCGGTCAATATGGCCAGTTCCTCAGGCAGTTCGATACCTTCAGCAATCACTTGCGCCCGGGAGGCTTTGGCGATTTGCATGATTGATCCGACAAATTCGCGCTTGAGTGCATCCTGATGAATACCGTCGATGAAGTGCCGATCGATCTTCACATAGTCAGGCCGCAGCTCGGACCACAGGCGCAAGCTCGAATAACCCGCCCCCAAATCATCCAGTGCAATGGAGAAACCCATTGCCCGATAGTGGTGCAGCGCGTTTTGCAGCAGCTGGAAATCATCGATCGGGGTCTGTTCGGTGAGTTCGATAATCACCTGGCTGGGCGGTATGCCGAAATCCTGTAGCAGTTGCAGGGTTCGACCCGGCTGGTGGGCGGCTTCGAGCAGGGATTCCGGCGATACGTTGAGAAACAGTTTGCCGGGCAGTTGCTGTTCATTGAACCGTCGGCAAGCGCTCTCGCGACAGGCAATTTCCAGCTCGTTCAAACGGCCGGCCTGGCGGGCGACGGCGAACAAGGCGACAGGCGAGTGCAACGGGCTGTTGGAGGGGCCGCGGCTGAGGGCTTCGTAGCCGATAATTCGTCGTTCAGAGAGCGAAATGATTGGCTGGAACAGGCTGTGCAAACCGCTTTGAGTCAGTATTGAACTCAACGCACCCAGCTGTTCGGTAGTGGTCATGGCGATCTCTGGCGATAAAAAAAGGACTGGGAGCGCTCTTGGATAAAAAGAGGCTCCCAGTCCTTTATTTCACGACAGAATGATGACTGTTTGATGACGCTACGGGAGCGTCAGCATTAAATTGCCATCATCTTGCTTGTCACCACTCAGTGCTTGGCGACCGCGGTATTGAGTTTCAGGTAGTCCAACAGAATCCGACCCGTCTCGCTCAGGTAGGCATCGTCTTCCGGTTTGGTCTTGTCCGGCTCGGCCGCGAGTGCGTCTTCGTCCTCTTTCTTCAGCTCTTTGAGCGGCTCTTCGCCTTTGGCCTTGCGACGGATATTTTCCATCACCAGCTGCTTGGCTTCGATATCGGTATGTTGTGCACGACGATCGGCTTCATTGAGGCTGACGGTTTTTTCCGCCATCAGTTTCTGCGCCAGGGCGAGTTTGTCGCGGATGAACACGAACTCCGCATCCTTGGCCGTGCGCACGTCATGCTCGGATTTGAGCTGGGTGATGTACGGTTTGAACGGATCGCTCGCCGGCTTGATCGCCGCGCGGATGGTGTCCCACGGCATGGCTTCCGGCAGGGCGCTTTCGCCGATTTCCTTGGTGTCGATGATCGACGGGTAATCGATGTCCGGCAGAACGCCTTGATGCTGTGTGCTCTGACCGGAAACCCGATAGAACTTGGCCAGGGTCAGTTTCAGTTCGCCATGGTTCAGCGGCTGAATGGTCTGCACGGTGCCTTTGCCGAAGGTCTGGCCGCCAATGATCAGCGCGCGGTGGTAGTCCTGCATGGCGCCGGCAAAAATCTCCGAAGCCGAGGCGGACAAGCGGTTGACCAGCAACGCCATCGGGCCTTTGTAGAACGCGCCCGGGTTTTCATCTTCCAGCACATCGACCCGGCCGTCGGCGTTACGCACGAGAACGGTCGGACCTTTGTCGATGAACAGGCTGGTCAGCTCGGTGGCTTCCTGCAGGGAACCGCCGCCGTTGTTGCGCAGGTCGATGACCACGCCGTCGACTTTGTCCTTCTGCAGCTCGGTCAGCAGTTTCTTGACGTCGCGCGTGGTGCTCTTGTAGTCAGGATCGCCGGCACGGAAGGCCTTGAAGTCCAGGTAGAAGGCCGGTATCTCGATGACGCCGAGCTTGTAGTCCTTGCCGTCCTGTTTCAGGTTGAGGACCGACTTCTTGACAGCCTGGTCTTCAAGCTTCACCGCTTCGCGGGTGATCGGCACGATCTTGGAGGTCTGGTCGTTCGGCGCATTGCTGGCCGGGATGACTTCCAGTCGCACCACGGTGCCTTTCGGACCACGGATCAGCTTGACCACTTCGTCGAGGCGCCAGCCAACCACGTCGACCATCTCTTTGTTGCCTTGGGCAACGCCGATGATCTTGTCGGCCGGTGCGACCTGCTTGGTCTTGTCGGCCGGGCCCGCAGGCACCAGGCGCACGACTTTCACCTGATCGTTGTCGCTCTGCAACACGGCGCCGATGCCCTCGAGGGACAGGCTCATGTTGATGTCGAAGTTTTCCGCGTTATCCGGCGACAGATAATTGGTGTGCGGGTCGTAGGACATGGCGAAAGTGTTGATGTAGGCCTGGAAGATGTCTTCCGCGCGGGTCTGGTCCAGACGTGCCAATTGGTTCTTGTAGCGCTTGGTCAGGGTTTCCTGGATCTGCTTGGAGTCCTTGCCCGCGATCTTCTGCCGCAAAACCTCGTCCTTGACGCGTTTGCGCCACAGGTCGTCGAGCTCTGCGGTGGACTTGAGCCAAGGAGCGTCCTTGCGGTCGATCAGCAAGGTTTCCTTGGCGGTGAAGTCGATCTTGTCGACGCCCTTGTTCAGCTCTGCAAGGGCAAAGTCCAGACGCGCTTTTACGCGGTCCAGGTAGCGCTTGTAGATGGTGAAACCGGCATTGAGGTCGCCGCTTTTGAGGAAGTCGTCAAACTGGGTTTTCCATTTGTCGAATTCGGCAATGTCGCTGGCCATGAAGTAGCTGCGCGACGGATCCAGCAGCTTGAGGTAGCTGTCGTAGATGATCACGGAGCGTGCGTCATCGAGCGGGGGCTTGCTGTAGTGGTGGCGCTTGAGCAACTCGACGACATTCAGGCTGGCGATCACTTCGTCACGATCAGGCTGAAGCTTGTCCCAACTATTGGCTGCGAACGTATTGCTCGACATCGGCATCAGGCCGATACCAATAAATAGGGCGAGGGCGGTGCTGGGGAACAGATGCTTCATGCTGATTCGACGCGGGGACAATTGATAACGCATATTAGGCCGTCTTTGAAGTCGCCGGTTCCACAAGGGCCGGTCGCATAATGCAAAAAGCCCGGCGATACAGCTTCGGGCTCAGTCCAGACTCACTATGGAGGCACTGTGAAAGCATTGCAAGGCGTGGAAGGTCAAGTGGAGTGGCTTGATGAGCCCAGTCCTACATGTGATGTAGGGCAAGTTCGCATTCGGGTGGCGGCAGCGGGCCTCAATCGCGCCGATTTGTTACAGAAGGCGGGACTTTACCCGCCACCGCCGGGGGCCAGTCAGGTACTGGGTCTGGAGTGTTCCGGGGTGATCAGCGAGGTCGGCCCGGGGTCGTCATGGCAGGTGGGTGATCGGGTCTGCGCCTTGCTGGCCGGGGGTGGGATGGCCGAAGAGGTGGTTGTCGACGGACGGCATGTGCTGGCAGTGCCCGAAGGATTGTCCTTGGTAGAGGCGGCAGCGCTACCCGAAGTCTATGCGACCGTTTGGTTAAATTTATTTCATCTGGCGGGGCTCAAGCCCGGTGAGAAAGTTCTGCTGCACGCCGGAGCAAGTGGAATCGGTTCAGCCGCCATTCAGTTGTGCAAGGCGTTCGGCAGCCCGTGCTGGGTCAGCGTCGGTTCTGCCGAGCGGCTGGCTTACTGTGAAGCGCTGGGTGCCCAGGGGGGCGCGGTACGCACCGACGAACTTGAAAGCTTGAGCGACCTGGGGCCGTTCGATGTGATTCTCGACCCGGTCGGCGGTAACTACGCCGCACTGAACCTGAAACTGCTGGCCCGCGATGGCCGTTGGGTGCTGATCGGCTTGATGGGTGGCCGTGAAGCGAAGCTGGATCTGGCGCAGGTGCTGGCCAAGCGTGTGCAGCTGCTGGGTTCGACTTTGCGCAGTCGTGACGATCAGTTCAAGGCGGATCTGTTCAGCGATTTGAGCCAGCATGTCTGGCCGCTGTTTGCCGAAGGGCGGTTGAGTCCGCAGTTGGCGAAGACTTTTCCGATCAAGGATGCGGAAGCGGCGTTTGCCGAGTTGGCGACCAATAAGGTGGCGGGGAAGTTGGTGCTGGTGATCGACGAAAGCCTGACCTGAGATCGGGGATGCTTTGAAAAGATCGCAGCCTTCGGCAGCTCCTACAGGATGTTCGTCATTCAAGTGTAGGCGCTGCCGCGGGCTGCGATCTTTTGCTTTTATTTCCAGGTATGGATCGGCCAGCCAGCCTTTTCAGCGTGCTCAAGCAACACCGGATCGGGGTTCACCACGTGTGGGAATTCTACTTTCAGCAACAACGGCAAATCATTGCGTGAATCCGAATAGAAACTCGCGCCTTCCAGGTTTTCCTCTTCCGCATCCAGCCATTCCAGCAAGCGCGTGATCTTGCCTTCGCGGTAGGTCAGCGTGCCAACGGTGTGGCCGCTGTAAACCCCATGCAGCACCTCCAGTTCGATACCCAGAATCTCGTCGATGCCCAAGCGATCGGCAATCGGCCTGACCAGGTGCGTACCCGACGCCGAGATCACCAGAATCCGGTCACCCGCCTTGCGGTGCGCAGCGATGGCCTTGGTGGCGTCGCTGAAGATGATCGGTTCGATGAAGTCTTCCACCCACGGCCCCACCAGATGGTCGATCTCTTCCGGCGTGCGTCCGATCATCGGCTCGAGGCTGAAGGTCATGTATTCCTCCATGCGCAGCTTGCCGTGGCTGTAAGCGTCCATCAATTCGTTGTTCTGCCGCATGAACGACTCGGGATCGACCCAGCCCAGGCGGCCCATTTGCTCGCTCCAGAGGGTGGCGCAGTCGCCGTGGATCAGGGTTTCGTCCAGATCAAAAATTGCCAGTGCCATCAGTGCAGTTCTCTCTTCAACATCAGCAAAGGCATCAGGCTACCTCACACAGGGCCGTCGGATCGATGGAAAGCGCCAGACGCTGACCATCGGGATGCAGATCGGCCGCCGAGCGGTTGAGCACATCCACCACCAGTTCCACGCCACGGGCCTCGACCCGGTAGCGGATCACGTTCCCCAGCAGGCTGTGGCTGCGTATTTGTGCATCGAGTTCGCCGTTCAGGCTCAGTTCGATGGCTTCCGGGCGAATTGCGATGCGATGTGCGATCGGTCGTTGCAGCAGTTTCGTGGCGCTGTCGGCGTCCAGCAGGTTGTAGTTACCGATGAAACCGGCGGCAAAAACATCCACGGGCGCGGTGTACAGGGTTTCGGCGTCGCCGCTCTGTACGATCTTTCCCTGATTCATCAGGAAAATCCGGTCAGACATGGTCAGCGCTTCTTCCTGATCGTGTGTGACGAAGATCGTGGTCAGGCCGAGTTCGCGCTGGATCTGACGGATCTGTTCGCGCAAGTGCTTGCGAATGCGCGCATCGAGCGCTGACAGCGGTTCATCGAGCAACAACAGACGTGGGCGAGTCACCAATGAGCGGGCGAGGGCGACACGCTGGCATTGCCCCCCCGACAACTGATGGGGATAACGCGCAGCAAAGTCATTCAGCTCCACCAGTTTCAACACGTCGGCAACGCGCTTCTGGCTGTCGTCGCTGTTGACCTTTTGCATGCGCAAACCGAAGGCGACGTTTTGCTCAACGGTCATATTGGGGAACAGGGCATAGCTCTGGAATACCATGCCGATCCCGCGCTTCTGCGGGCTCAGTGGTACGAGATCGTGTCCATCGAGCAGGATCTTGCCGCCATCCACCGATGTCAGGCCGGCAATGCAGCGCAGAAGCGTGGATTTGCCACAACCGGACGGGCCGAGGAGGGTGACGAATTCACCCTTCTGGATTTCGCAGTTGATGTCGCTGAACACCGTGGTGCCGGCGTAGTTTTTCTGCAGATGTTGGACGCTGACATAGCTCATTCGCTTTTGTCCTTGTTCAAGATATTGGCCGCCCAGGTCAGAACCAGCACAAAGAAGAAGTAGGAAATCACCACCGCACTGGTGAAGTGGCCGCTGCTGTTACGCATGTTGTTGAGGTAGACCTGCAGGGTTTCGTAGCGGGTGCCGACGAGGATGTTGGCGAACACGAACTCACCGAACAGGAACGAGAACGACAGCAGCAACGCCACCATCAAACCCTTGCGCAGGTTCGGCAATACGACCAGGAACGCTGCTTGCCAGGTGCTGGCACCGAGCAGTTGGGCAGCGTCCATCAGGTCGTGCAGGTTGATGGCTTGCAGGTTGTTGGTAATGGCCCGGTACATGAACGGCAGCGCCACAGTGAAATAGCAGCCGATCAGAATCCAGGGCGTGCCGACCATCGCGAATGGCCCCGACCCGTAAAGCTGCAATAACCCCACCGACGACACCACCGGCGGCACCGCGAAGGGCAGCAGGATCAGGATGTTCATCCACGCGTCGAGTTTCGGGAAGTGGTAATGCACCACGAATAGCAGCGGCAAAATCAGCACCACCGCCAGGATCAGCGAACCGACGCAGACCAGCAGCGATTGACCGAAAGCACTCAGGAAACGCGGATCGCTCCACAACTGCACGTACCATTTGAAGCTGAAACCGCTGGGCAGAATGGTTGCCGACCAACTGCTGGAAATCGAGTAGATAAAGGTGCCGACCAGCGGCAGTAACAGAATGGCAAACAGCAGGTACACCACGACGCGGTGATAAACACCGGCCGGGCCCAATTCAGCGCGAGACATGGTAGCTCCTCTTCAACAGCAACTGATGCACGACGGTCACCAGCGTCATCAACGCCACCAGTACCACGGCCAGAGCGCTGGCCAGGTTCGGGTCCAGGGAAATGTCGCCCGAGACCATCGCCGCAATACGGATCGTCATCACGTTGAAGTTGCCGGTGGTGAGGGCGTACACGGTGGCGTAGGCGCCGAGGGCGTTCGCCAGCAGGATCACGAACGTGCCGAGCAGCGCAGGCGTCAGCACCGGCAAACCGATGTGTCGCCAGAATTGCCAGCCGTTGGCGCCAAGCAGTTCGGCGGACTCGCGCCAGTCTTCACGCAGGGCGTCGAAGGCCGGGTAAAGCAGCAGCACGCCCAGGGGAATCTGGAAGTAGGTGTAAAGAATGATCAGCCCGGTTTTCGAGTACAGGTTGAAGTCCTGAATGATCCCGGCCTGCTTGAGCATGAGGGTGATGCTGCCGTTGAAACCCAGCAGGATAATGAACGCGAAAGCCAGGGGCACGCCGGAGAAATTACTGGTCATGTTGGCGAAGGCGTTGACGAAGTTGCGCAGTTTCGAGTCGACCCGACGCAGGGAATACGCACCAAGCACCGCGATGATGATCCCGAACACGCTGGACCAGAAGCTGATCTCGAGGCTGTACTGGATCGCCTGCAAGTAGAACTTCGAGCTGAAGATCCGGGTGAAGTTGGCCAGGCCCCAGCCGGACTCTTCCGACTCAAGGCTGTTGATCATCACCCAGACGAGCGGGGCGATCTCGAACACGATAAAGAACAGTGCGAAAGGCACCAGGCACAAGGCTGCCAGCCATTTGCCGCGAGTCATGGCGTTCACTTGAGCAGCTCCCGGCACACAGGTTTGTCGTGGGTCACACCCAGCAGTTCGCAGACGGTGCCGCAGATCTCGGTTTGCCTGGGCGCAGCGCTGGTGTTGAAACTGAACGCATCACCGAGCACGAACAGCGGTACTTCGCGTTCTTCGGGCAGCAGGCCGTTGTGGGAGCGATCGTTGTTCATGCCGTGGTCGGCGGTGACCAGCACCTGGTAACCGGCGTCGAGCCAGCCTTGCAGGTAGTCCGCAAGGAGGATGTCCGCCGAACGGGCACTGTTACGGTATTGCTGGGTGTCGAGGCCGTGCTTGTGCCCGGCGTCGTCGATGTTCATGGGGTGTACCAGGAGGAAATTCGGTGCATGCCGCAGGCGCAGGTTTTCCGCGTCGGCGAACAGGTGCGAATCCGGGTAATGGTCGTTCCAGTAGAAATGTCCGTGCTGGATCGGCATTTCGGGATCGTCGGTGTGACGGTCCCGGGCGGCTACGAACGGCGAACGGTTATACAGCTCGCTCACCCAGTGATAGGCCGCGGCGGCAGTTTTAAGACCGGCATCGGTGGCGTAGTGATAGATACTGCGCTGACTGGACAGGCGCGAGACGTTGTTGTGGACGATGCCACTGTCGATCGGCGTGACGCCGGTCAGGATGCATTCATACAGTGGGCGGGACAGGGCCGGCAGTTCGCACTCCAGTTTGTAGAGCGCCGCGCGTCCTGCGCCAACGTAAGCCTGCAAGTGCCCCATGGCGTGGCGCGCAACCTCGTAATTGAGGCCGTCGAGCACGACAAGGATGACGTTGTGCTTCATAGGGCGGAACTCCGCGAAACAGGTGGATCGATAAAATGTGTAGCAGCCGGCTTGCTGGCGATCCATACGCCGCGGTCTGACGGAGCACCGCAGTGATGCAATCGCCGGCAAGCCGGCTCCTGCAGCTTTATTTCATCTCGACGATGACTTCTTCGTTCCACTTCTGCGGCAGGGCCTTGGAGGTCTTCTCCCACGCGTCCGCGTCCTTGATCGGAGTCACTTTTTTGTACTGCTCGTTAGGCAGCAACTGAGCCTGAACATCGGCCGGCAATGTCAGGTGTTCGGCACGGATCGGACGAGCGTTGCCGCGCGCCAGGTTGATCTGGCCGGCGTCGCTGAAGATGTATTCGCGGGCCAGTTTGGCGGCGTTCGGGTGCTTGGCGTATTTGTTGATGATGGTGGTGTAACCGGAAATCACCGAGCCGTCGGATGGAATCAGTACGGTGTAGTCATCCGGATTCGCCATCTTCGCCTTGTAGCTCAGACCGTTGAAGTCCCAGACCACACCAACTTCGATTTCGCCCTTTTCCATCGTGGCGATGGTCGGGTTGGACATGGACAGACGACCTTGCTTGGCGATGTCGGCGAACAGCAACAGTGCGGGCTGGAGGTTTTTCTCGTCGCCGCCGTTGGCCAGAGCAGCAGCCAGCACACCGTTGGCAGCTTGGGCCGCAGTGCTCACGTCGCCGATGGAGACCTTGTACTTACCGTCTTTCAAGTCAGCCCATTTGGTTGGCGCATCGGAGCCGTGCAACAATTTTTTGTTGATGATGAAGGCGATGGTGCCGGTGTAGGCCAGTGCCCAGTTACCATCCTTGTCCTTCGCCCAGTCAGGAACCTGAGCCCATGTGCTTGGCTTGTACGGTTGGACCACGCCTTGCTTGACTGCAATCGGGCCGAATGCTGCACCGACGTCGCCGATGTCGGCGCTGGCGTTGTCTTTTTCAGCGGCGAACTTGGCGATTTCCTGGGCCGAGCTCATGTCGGTGTCGATGTGTTTCAGGCCGTAGTTCTTGGCCAGGTCATCCCAGGTGCCTTTCCAGTTGGCCCAGTTGTCGGGCATGCCGACGCTGTTGACCTCACCTTCCGCTTTCGCAGCGGCTTCCAGGGTTTTCAGATCGGTATCAGCCGCCATGGCGGCGGTGCACAGGGCAATGGTCGAGCCTAACAGTGATGCCAGGAAAAGCTGTTTCATTCCGAAGCTCCTTTGGTCGTTATCAACGCTGCGATTGCGGTGGTGTTGGTCTAGGTCAGCAATACCTGAGCCAATTTAGGCGCCTCTGATGACATTTTGATGTCGATCAGCGGTCCGCCTCCATTTTTTGTGCAACAGCGCTCAGGCTTCGGGATAAGCGTAGACCATGGCTAAAGAGCTGATATGAAAGGACTTGGCCATGAAATTGCAGGCACCTGACAGCACCGTTCAGCGCCTTTGTCATCTGTCAGTCATCTGGAGTGCCTAGGCTTGCTGATAGTTGAAGGAGCCGTTTCCAATGACGGTTTCGCCCCGAAACAGTGCTGGTCTAGTCCAGATAGGTAACGTTGATGCGCATCGAGACAACCAAAGCGGTGACAGCTATCGGGCAGGTTCTTCAGGAACAACTCGATCACGGGCTGCTGGCGCCCGGCAGCAAGTTACCGGCGGAGCGCAAGCTCAGTGAGTTATTCGGCACCACACGCATAACCGTGCGCGAAGCATTGTTGCAGTTGGAAGCCCAAGGGCAGATTTATCGCGAGGAGCGTCGGGGCTGGTTCGTGTCGCCGCCGCGCCTGGCTTATAACCTGATGCAGCGCAGTCACTTTCACGCGATGGTCAGCGCTCAGGGGCGGGTGCCGTCCACCGAAGTGATTTCGGCACGGCTGCAACCGGCGTCGGCAGCGGTCTGTGCCTGGCTGCAGTTGCCGGCGTTGTCGAGTGTGATTCAGGTCTGCCGGGCTCGGCGGATTGATGAGCGGCTGGTGCTGTATGTGGAGCACTACCTCAATCCGCAGTATTTTCCGGGGATCCTGGAGTTTGATTTGAATCAGTCGATTACCGAGTTGTACGCGCGGCATTACGACTTGCACTACGGGCGGGTGCGTTTCGAGATCGTGCCGACGGCGCTGTCGGCGGATGCCGCTGCGGCGCTACGGGTGTCGGTCGGGAGTCCGGGATTGCGCATCGCCCGGGTCAATTACGACCAGCATGAGCGGCTGATCGATTGTGACCTGGAGTTTTGGCGGCACGATGCGATTCATGTCGGCGTTGATGTGGTCTGAGCCTGGCCGCCGCAGGTTCTTTCATTATCCGAAGCGGTAAATGTCCATGCCCAGGGCGCCCATGGTGAACCCCTTATGGCTGACGCTGAAAGTCCCGCCAGCACCACGGGCGAAGTACAGCGGCAACAAATGCTCATCACTCGGGTGGTTGCGCACAGCGTTCGGTGCTTGCTGACGATAGTCATGCAACGCGGCTTCATCGTTCGCTTCGAGTTTTTCGATCATCCAGTCGCGGAATTCCCTGGCCCACGGTTCGACGCTTTCGGGACCCGCATGCCAGTCCAGTTCGCGCAGGTTATGGGTGATGCTGCCGGAGCCGATCAACAGAACGCCCTGTTCGCGCAGGCTGGCCAGTGCGTGCCCGACGCGGGTTTGCAGGGCAGGGCCGCCGCGTGTAGGCAGCGAGACTTGCACCACCGGAATGTCGGCTTGCGGGTACATCAACGACAAAGGCACCCATACGCCATGGTCGAAAGGTCGTTCGGTGTCGATGCGGGCGGGCAAGTCACTGCGCTTCAGCAACTGGACAACCTCTGCGGCCAACTGTGGATCGCCGGGTGCCGGGTATTGCACCTCGAACAATGCCTTGGGAAAGCCACCAAAGTCATGCCAGGTTTCAGGTTGCGGATTGCCGCTGACCAACAGTTCATTGTTTTCCCAGTGGGCGGAAACAATCACGATGGCCCTGGGTTTTGGCAACTCGCCAGCCAGGCGCGCGAGAGCCGGCCCACTAGCGCCGGGTTCCAGGGCCAGCATGGGTGAGCCATGGGATATATACAGGCTGGGCAACATGAATGAGCTCCTGAGAGTTAAGATGGGCGTCATCTTCAGTCAGATCATTGATCTAAATCTAATATAAGTTTTAGGGTGTTTTGATCGAATTTTCGGAGATATTTATGCAGCCGGAGTTTTGGCACAAGCGGTGGACGTCGAATCAGATCGGCTTTCATCTGCCGGAAGTGAATCCATATCTGCAACGGTACTGGCCTCAGTTGGGCCTGGAGGACGGGACGCGCGTACTGGTGCCGTTATGTGGGAAAAGCCTGGATTTGCTATGGCTGGCGAAATGCGGTCACGAAGTGTTGGGTGTCGAGTTGTCGGAAAAAGCGGTGGAAGACTTTTTCCACGAGCACCAATTTGATCCGGATGTCAGCGATCAAGGGCCTTTTACGGTGTATCGGGCGGGGTCGATCGAGATCTGGTGTGGTGATTTCTTCGCCCTGACTGCCGGCGATGTTGCCGATTGCAGCGCTCTGTACGACCGCGCAGCGTTGATAGCCTTGCCACCGAAGATGCGAGAGCAATATGCGGCTCATCTGAACCGGATTCTGCCGAAAGACACTTTGGGGCTTTTGATCACGCTGGATTACGACCAGGCGCAAAAAGACGGGCCGCCGTTTGCCGTGCCTGATGATGAAGTGCAACGGTTGTTCGGCGCGGTGTGGTCGCTGAAAATTCTGGAAGACCAGGATGTCCTGGGTGAGAGCTGGAAGTTCATCGAGAGCGGCGTGACGCGGCTTGAGGAACGGGTTTATCGGGTTTCCAGTCATTAAGTTGTGTTGATTGTGCTTGCCGGCGATGAGGCCAGTGTCAGCACCACACAATTCAGACAGACAAAAAAAGGCCCGCATCACTGCGGGCCTTTTCTTTATTGCGGAACCGCTCAGCCCCGACGACGCAGTGCGTCGATACGCTCTTCAAGCGGCGGGTGGCTCATGAACATGCGAGCCAACCCTTGTTTGATGCCACCGTTGATACCAAACGCGCTCAGGGTGTCCGGCATATGCACCGGCAGGCCTTGTTCAGCGCGCAGGCGTTGCAGCGCGCCGATCATCGCGTTGGTGCCCGCCAGGCGAGCACCGGCTTCATCCGCACGGAATTCACGTTTACGCGAGAACCACATGACGATGGCGCTGGCGAGAATACCCAGGACCAGTTCGGCGAAAATGGTCGCCACGTAGTAGGCGATGCCCTGGCCTTCTTCGTTCTTGAAGATCACCTTGTCGACAAAGTTGCCGATGATCCGTGCGAAGAACATGACGAAGGTGTTCACCACGCCCTGGATCAGCGCCAGGGTGACCATGTCACCGTTGGCCACGTGACCGATTTCGTGGGCCAGAACGGCTTTCACCTCATCCGGCGAGAATCGTTCGAGCAAGCCCTGGCTGACCGCGACCAGTGCGTCGTTCTTGTTCCAGCCAGTGGCGAAGGCGTTCGCCTCGTAGGCCGGGAAAATCCCGACTTCCGGCATCTTGATCCCGGCTTCGCGGGACAGTTGCTCGACCGTTTGCAGCAGCCATTGCTCATGACGTGTGCGCGGCTGGGTAATGATCTGGGTGCTGGTACTCATTTTCGCCATCCACTTGGAGATGAACAGCGAGAACAGCGAACCGGCGAAACCAAAGACCGCACAGAAAATCAGCAGCTGATTGAGGTTGAGATCAACCCCATTGGCCGCCATGAACCCGTTGAAGCCGAAAAGGCTCAGGGTGATGCTGGCAATCAGCACGACCGCCAGGTTAGTGGCCAAAAACAGCAGGATGCGCATCATGGTTGTAGAAATCTCCTTTTGCTAAAGATGTAGCGTACTGCGGGGTATATAAGGTGCTGCACCGGGCTATTCAACCGGGTGACTATTTCAAACTGTGTCCTACAGCAAGAGTCTAGCCGCTTGCAGGACATTTCCGACGTGGATACGGGAAGCGATTGTCAGCCGATTCGCATCGCAAGCCCCGCCATTGTTGGACACAGCCACGAAACATGAAGTCGGTGAACAATTGAAGCGGGGATGCCCGGCAAGGGGTAAAGATATGTTGCTGAATTGATCCTCGTGCGACTTTCGTTAAAAAGTCGCACGCGGCCAGTCCGATTACTGGCGATAGGATTTGAGGAAGTTGCCAATCCGTCCGATGGCCATGTCCAGGTCGTCGACGCGTGGCAAGGTCACGACGCGGAAGTGGTCCGGCCAAGGCCAGTTGAAGGCGGTGCCTTGTACGACCAGCAGCTTTTCCGACAGCAGCAGGTCGAGCACGAATTTTTCGTCGTTGTGGATCGGGCAGACTTTCGGGTCAATGCGCGGGAATGCATACAGTGCACCCATCGGCTTGACGCAGCTCACGCCGGGAATGTCATTGAGCAATTCCCAGGTTCGGTTGCGTTGTTCCAGCAGGCGACCTTGCGGCAGCACCAGGTCATTGATGCTCTGGTAGCCGCCGAGGGCGGTCTGGATCGCGTGCTGGCTCGGCACGTTGGCGCAAAGACGCATGTTCGCCAGCATGTCGATGCCTTCGATGTAGCTTTGCGCGTGGTGTTTCGGCCCGGAGATGGCAATCCAGCCGGAACGGAAACCGGCGACGCGATAGGACTTGGACAGGCCGTTGAAGGTCAGGCACAGCAAGTCCGGCGCCAGCGAAGCGGTGCAGATGTGCACGGCGTCGTCGTACAGGATCTTGTCGTAGATCTCATCGGAGAACACCACCAGATTGTGCTGACGGGCCAGCTCCAGCATGCCCAGCAGCACTTCCTTGGAATACACCGCGCCGGTCGGGTTGTTCGGGTTGATGATCACCAGCGCCTTGGTATTCGGGGTGATCTTGGCCTTGATGTCGGCCAGGTCCGGCCACCAGTTGGCCTGTTCGTCACACAGGTAATGCACCGGGTTGCCGCCGGACAGGCTCACGGCGGCAGTCCACAGCGGATAGTCGGGAGCCGGCACCAGCACTTCGTCGCCGTTGTTGAGCAGGGCCTGCATCGACATCACGATCAGTTCGGAAACGCCGTTGCCCAGGTAGATGTCTTCAATGCCGACGCCTTCTACCTGCTTCTGCTGGTAGTACTGCATGACGGCTTTACGCGCACTGAACAGGCCCTTGGAGTCGCTGTAGCCCTGGGCCGTCGGCAGGTTGCGGATCACGTCCTGGAGGATTTCGTCCGGCGCTTCGAAACCAAAAGGCGCCGGGTTGCCGATGTTCAGCTTGAGGATGCGATGGCCTTCCTCTTCCAGGCGTTTGGCGTGCTTGAGCACTGGGCCGCGAATGTCGTAGCAGACGTTGGCGAGCTTGTTCGATTTGCTGACCTGCATGGCGATGTGTTCCCGAAAATGAACGATCCAGGCGGCGTCTGAACCACCGTACTGGGAATCCTGCGTATTCACACAGGCTGACGCCTTGAGAGGCAGCACTCATAAATCCGTTTGAATGCGCGTGGTCTGGCTGCCAGACTGGCGTTTGACGAGGCGCAATCATACGTGCCGCCCGATCCGTGGAAAAGGTACAGATCGGGCTTTTTCAGCTGCCGAGGTGTGATGATGGAAAAGTTGGAAAAAACCCTGGAAGAATGGCGGGCGATGCTCGATCCGGAGCAATACAACGTTTGCCGCCTCAAGGGCACCGAACGCCCGTTTTCCGGCAAATACAATGACAGCAAGATCGACGGTATTTACCACTGCATCTGCTGCAACGAGCCGCTTTTCGACTCCAAGACCAAATTTGATTCCGGTTGCGGCTGGCCGAGCTTCTATGCCCCGATCGGCGACAGCGCCATGGTCGAGATCCGTGACGTCAGCCACGGCATGATCCGCACCGAAGTGGTCTGCGCCAAATGCGATGCGCACCTGGGGCACGTATTCCCGGACGGTCCGCCGCCGACAGGCTTGCGTTATTGCATCAACTCGGTGTGCCTGGACCTGGTGCCGCGCTCGTAATGCGACCCCTGTAGGAGCTGCCGAAGGCTGCGATCTCCTGATCTTGGTTTTCTCGCGATTGCCGAAGATCAAGATCAAAAGATCGCAGCCTTCGGCAGCTCCTACGCCAACTGTCGTTCAGTGATCCGTCATACCTATTAATTAAATTGCACACAATTCAATTGCTCGCTATGTTTGCCTCATATTCCTTCACATCAGAGCGCACATCATGAGCGACAATCTGCTGAGCATCCCGTGCACCACCATCAAGGGTGAGCAAAAGACCCTGGCTGACTTCGCCGGCAAAGCGGTGCTGGTGGTCAACACCGCGAGCAAATGCGGCTTTACTCCGCAATACAAAGGCCTCGAGGAGCTGTGGCAGACCTACAAGGACCAGGGCCTGGTGGTGCTCGGTTTTCCCTGCAACCAGTTCGGCAAGCAGGAGCCGGGTAACGAAGGGGCGATTTCCGAGTTCTGCGAGCTGAACTACGGAGTCAGTTTCCCGTTGTTCAAAAAGATCGACGTTAACGGCACCGACGCCCACCCACTGTTCGTGCAGTTGAAAAAACGTGCGCCGGGTGTGCTGGGTTCCCAAGGCATCAAGTGGAACTTCACCAAGTTCCTGATCGGCAAGGACGGCCAGCTGGTCAAGCGTTTCGCTCCGGCGACCAAGCCGCAGGACCTGAGCCGCGAGATCGAAGCCCTGCTCAAATGAACACCTTGTCCGTCGATTCCCTGAAGCTCGACAGCCAACTCTGCTTCAAACTGTACGCCGCCTCGCGGGCGGTGATCCGTGCCTACAAGCCAATGCTTGATCAGCTCGGCCTGACCTATCCGCAATACCTGGCGATGCTGGTGTTGTGGGAATGGCAGGAGGCAGCACCTGATCAACCTACGGTCAAGGCGCTGGGCGAGCGTTTGGCGCTGGACTCCGGCACGTTGACGCCGCTGCTCAAGCGACTTGAGCAGTTGCAACTGGTTCAGCGCCAACGTTCGGCGCGGGATGAGCGCGAGGTGCACCTGAGCCTGTCGCCAACCGGCAAGGCATTGCGTGATCAGGTCGGACCGCTCAAGGCCCGCTTGCTGTGCGACAGCGGCGTCGATCTGGACCGGCTCAATGACTTGCGCGATGGCCTCGATCACCTGCTGGGGCAGATCAGGTCATTGTCGTAGTCGTAGTCGGCATCCATAAATCCAGTAGCGCAGCCAGTTCTTCGCGCCGGAAGGGTTTGGCCAGGTAATCGCTCATGCCCGCCGCACGGCAGCGTTCGCGCTCTTCGGACATGGCGTTGGCGGTCAGGGCGACGATGGGCAACTGCGGCCAGCGCCCGCTGCGACGGATTTGCCGACTGGCTTCGTAGCCATCCATCACCGGCATGTTGCAGTCCATCAGCACCAGATCGAACTCACTGTGTTCCAGTTGATCCAGCGCTTCACCGCCGTGAGCCGCGACAATCACCTCGCAGCCGAGTTTTCCGAGCATGCCCTTGGCCACCAACTGATTCACCGGATTGTCCTCCACGAGCAGTACCCGACCGCGTCGCTGAGGTGAGAGGGCTTCCAGGCGTGCATCGTTGAGGATGTTGACTTCCGGCTGCAGGATTCGCCGCAGTGTCTGGTAAAGCGCATTGCGCGCCAACGGCCGCGCCTGTTGTTGCAGGGGGGCCAGGGCGCTGGCCTGTTCGCTGGGCATGAAACTGCCATAAGCGGTCACCAGCAAAATGGGCGCGGTGCAGTTGGGGCGCAGGCCAAACAGGCATTCCGGACAATCGGTGATCACCATGTCGGGCTTCAGACCAATCATTGAGTCATCGATCGAGCGTTGCTGGTAATCGAGTCCCCATTCCGGCAACAGGCTTTTCAACAGCTCTGCCAGGCCGCTGCTGGCAGCGGTAATCGCGATGACCTTGCCGCGCAGTGTCGCCGGTGGCAGGGCGCGGGTGTGGCAGGGCAGTGGCAGATCGGCGCAGAACTGGCTGCCGAAACCCGCTTCCGAGCTGATGGTGAGGCGCCCCTCCATGGCTTCGCAAAGGTTGTAGGTCAACGCCAGCCCCAGCCCGGTGCCGCCGAATTGTCGGGTAATACCCGCCCCGGCCTGGGTAAAGGGCTGGAAGATCTTCACCTGAGCGTCCTGGGCGATACCGATGCCGGTATCGCAGACTTCGATTCTGACGCCTTCTTCGAAGGTCGACAGGCGCACATCGACCCGACCGAACCGGGTGAACTTGAGCGCGTTGGACAAGAGATTGCTGACGATCTGCCGCACGCGAGTCGGATCGCCGAGCACCAGCGCCGGAAAAGCCGGATCGATCAGGCACGTCAGCTCGACGCTGGGCGCCGCGTTCTGCGACAGCAGGTTGGCGGTGTCCTCGATCAGTGAGCCGAGGTCGAACGGAATGTGTTCGAGCTCGAGCTGGCCGGCATCGAATTTCGACAGGTCGAGAATATCGTTGAGCAATTCCACCAGCACTTTGCCCGAGTCATGGGCGATGGACAGTTGTTGCTGTTGCTCGGCATTCAGCGGGCCGTCGAGGGAAAGGGCGATCATCCCCAGCAATCCATTGAGGGGCGTGCGGATTTCGTGGCTCATGTTGGCGAGGAACACCGAGCGTGCTTCCGCCATGTCCAGGGCCGTGCTGCGTGCGACTTCCAGTTCCTGATTGGACTGGCTGAGCCGGGTGTTGATCGCCTTGAGTTCTGCGGTGCGCGCAGACACGATGTTTTCCAGTTGCCCAAGGTAGTCGGTCAGGCGGTTTTCGGCGTTACGTCGCTGCTGGATTTCGGTAGCGATGTTTTCAAACTGCTGGTTTGCAACTTTGACCAGCACACCGATCTCATCGTTTTCATGGCCCGCCGGGTACTCCAGCCAGGTCGGTTCGACGCTGCGCGGATCGCGGCTGCTGAGTTCGCGGATGACTCGCACCAGCGGTTTGGTCAGCATCACGTAGAACAACGCCAGCAGGATGCCGGTCAGGAGCAGGCTGCGGGCGAACCCATTGAGCAGGGTGATTTCGGCCCGGCGCAGGAACCGGTTGCCAAATGAATAGGTGTCGACATCCAGACGCAGTGTGCCGAGGGATTCGCTCGGCAAGTGATCCAGATACAGACGGTCTTCGAACGCGCGGTCGGCTCCGAACAGGAAGTCACTGATCACCCGATAGCCGCTCTGCACGCCAGGCCGCTTCACGCTGGCCAGCACGGTGCCGTTGTTGTCGGTCAGTTGCGCGCCGATGATCGCCGGTGAGCGCAGCAGGCCCAAGGTCAGTTCCTGGGCGAGTTCGGCGTCGATGTTGTAGGCAATGCGCGAGGCGGGGTTATGGCTGATTTCCAGTAAAGACAGTATTTCCCGGTTGATGGAGGCGTCTTCACTGGCATAATCGATGCCTATTTGCAGCAGGCTGAGCAGCGTGCCCAGAATGAAACCGACCAGCACGGTAAGCCGGGCTTGTTTGTAGGACAGCCGGTTGGTGAACTTGATATCCATGGGGTGTTGAACCACTTCCGTTTCCCTTCGCTGCTCAAGCATAGTCGATCATGCATGGATACCGATGTTCTCGCGAGCCCTTGTGCAACAAGGGATGACCCGGGCACCGACCGCCGTGTTTCGTCGCTGTAGCGCCATCATTACTGTGAACGTGCCCGAGGAGAAGACGTGGATTCCCGATTGAATGCTTTTCTTGAACGCGCCGATGCCGTTCTGGCTCGAATCGAACCGTTGCTGCCTGCACTTCGGCAATCCATCGACTGGACGCAATGCCTGGCTGCGCGCTGGCAACGCGAGGGTCGCAGCGGTTTTCTGTTGCCGCTGCACGTCAGCCTCGACATGCGTTTGTCCGACCTGATCGGCGTCGACCGGCAACTGGAACAGCTGGGGCGCAATACCCAACAGTTCATCGACGGCATGCCGGCCAACCACGCCTTGCTCTGGGGCTCGCGTGGCACCGGTAAATCGTCGCTGGTGCGTGCCTTGCTGGCCGAGCATGCCAAGGCCGGTTTGCGGCTGATCGAAATCGAGCGCGACCACCTGGCGGACCTGCCACGGGTGGTCGAACAGATTGCCAGGTTGCCCCAGCGCTTCGTGCTGTTCTGCGATGACCTGTCGTTCGAATCGGGCGAAGGTGATTATCGCGTGCTCAAGAGCGTGCTCGACGGTTCCCTCGAGCAGGCACCGGATAACGTTTTGTTGTACGCCACCTCCAACCGTCGCCATCTGGTGCCGGAAAAGGAAAGCGACAACGAGAACTGGAAACGGGTCGACGGCGAGCTGCATCCCAGCGAAGCCGTGGAAGACAAGATCGCCCTGTCGGACCGCTTCGGCCTGTGGCTGTCGTTCTATCCGTTTACCCAGGAACACTTCCTCAATGTGGTCGAGCACTGGATCGGTCAGTTGGCCGACAAGGCCGGCCTGAAATGGCAACGTGACGAAGAGCTGGACATCCTCGCGGTGCGTTGGGCTACCGGCCGGGGCAATCGCAACGGACGTTGCGCCTATCAATTTGCCCGCTATTGGGTCGGGCTCAAGCTGTTGGAGCACAAGGCATGATCGATTTACAACAAAGCGGCCAGGGCCTCGAAGGCTACGGCATGCTGCACGCACAGCTGGAATCCTTGCTGGCGGACGAGCGGGACTTCATCGCCAACGCCGCGCAGTTTTCCGCGTTTCTGTATAACCAACTGGATGACCTGAACTGGGCCGGTTTCTACCTCAATCGCAACGAAGAGCTGGTGCTCGGTCCGTTCCAGGGGCAAATCGCCTGTGTGCGCATCCCGTTCGGTCGCGGTGTGTGTGGCACGGCGGCGGCGACATTGCAGACGCAGTTGGTCGAAGACGTGCACGCTTTCCCCGGACATATCGCCTGCGACAGCGCGTCGAACAGCGAGCTGGTCGTGCCGCTGGTCAAGGACGGTCGCCTGATCGGCGTGCTGGACCTCGACAGCCCGAAGCTCGCGCGGTTTACCGCTGACGATCAAGCCGGCATTGAAAAACTGGCGGCCATTTTCCTGCGCCTGACCGATTGCTGATCATGCCTTGAGGCCAGCCTTGGCCAGCAGGCCTTCCGGATCCACGGCGTCGATCTGCTGTGGATCAAGGAATCGGTCGGCGTACTGCTGATAGATCCCGGCGTTGATGAACAGCCCGAACAATTCAGGGTCAATGTGGGCATCCCGGCACATGGTGGCCATGATGCCCAGCGCTTCGCTCAAGGATTTGGCTTTCTTGTAGGGGCGATCAGCGGCGGTCAGCGCTTCGAAGATATCGGCAATCGCCATCATCCGCGCCGGCAGGCTCATTTCTTCACGCTTCAGCTGCTTGGGATAACCGGTGCCGTCCATTTTTTCGTGGTGGCCGCCAGCGATTTCCGCAACGTTGTTGAGGTGGGCGGGGAAGGGCAGGTGGCTGAGCATCAGGATCGTCTGCACCATGTGGTGGTTGATGATGTAACGTTCCTCGCGAGTCAAGGTGCCCCGGGCAATGCTCAGGTTGTAGAGTTCGCCCCGGTTGTACTTGTAGCGCGGCACGTCGAGTTTGAAACCCCACGGATTGTCTTCCGGAATCAGTTCGGCCTCGGCGCGTTCGAACAGGTGCTCGGGTTTGTCCGCCAGCAACGGCTCGCTGACCGGCAGCGTCGGTGCCGGTGTTTGCGCCTGGCGCCGATTCTCTTCCCAGGAAACACCCAATCGGTCATCCAGGGTTCGGGTCCAGGTCCGTTGAGCCAGGCTGCGCAGGCGTTGCAGATCGGCATCGGCCATCGCCTCGCCGCCCAGATTGCAACGGGCTATAAACGCGAAGTCATCGTCGAGCCCCGCCAGAGTTGCGTCGCGCAGTTCAGCCAGGTGCTGCTCGTTACCGCCCAGGGCAATGGCCTGCCAGTAACTGACCCAGGCATCGCGCTTGAGCACTTCGAAACGGGTGCGGATTTCGTGAATGCGATCGTTCAGGGTTTCCAGCTTCGTGGCTTTATCGACGACGTATTCCGGCGTCGTGACCTTGCCGCAGTCATGCAGCCATGCAGCGATGTGCAGCGCCTCCCACTCGTCTTCGGTGGGTTGATAACCGCTGAAGGCGGGGTCCTGACTGGTCGCGGCAGCCTGTGCGAGCATCAAGGTCAGCGCCGGGACGCGCTGGCAGTGACCGCCAGTGTAGGGGCTTTTGGCATCAATCGCGCCGGCCAGCAGTTGAATGAAAGCGTCCAGCAACTGTTTCTGTTTGGCTTGCAGGCGTTGACTTTCGATACTCACGGCAGCCGCGCCGGACACGGCCTGAAGGAACGCAATGCGGTCCGGACGAAGCTTCTCGAGATCGCTTTGGCCGCCGCTATCCTCAAGCAACAGGATCAGCAGGCCCACGGTTTCGTTATGACGATTGTGCAGACGGATACCGATCAGGTGCACCCGCGGACACCCCATCGCCAGCAGCACTTTCTGCAAATCCCCCGCCTGTTCGAAACCGAGATTGATCACCACATTGTCGGCATTCGACAGTTGCAGCATCCAAGCGGGGCTTTGCGGGCCGCCAGGCTCGTGGCCGCGAATGTCGAACGCCGGCAATGCCTGTGAAATATCGTCGATCACCAGGCCGTGAGGCTCCATGCGATCACCGTCATTTTCCCGGAGGTAGATCAGACCGGCCTGGGCCTGGCCGATTTTCACGGTTTCGAACAAAACCCGCTCCAGCAAGGGCGCAAACCGGGTCTCGGCGCTCAGGCTGTCGGTGATCTGGAAAAAACTTGCCAGGGTATCTTTCATGCGGGTCATCGACACGCTCAGTTGGTCGACTTCGAGCACCGGCGAGCGACGGGAGACCGGAAAATTGAAATTGAAACTGCGAATGGCATCGGCTTCCTGCACCAATTTGCGCAGGGGTTTGACCAGAATTCTCGAGGTCAGCCAGCCCAGCGGCAGGCACAACAGCAATGTGGCCAATGTAATCAACGCCCCTTGCCAGCGCATGCGGTAGGCATCGGCGAGCAATTCGTCTTCCGGCACCAGCAGCGCCAGTTGCAATCCCTGGGGACCACCCTCCTGCATGCGGCTGCGGGCAACGATCCATTGACGGCCAGCGGCTTTCAGCCGATTGCCTGTTGGCGGATTGCTCAGTAGTGCGCCGAGGCTGGGGCTCAGGTCGGCGGCCTTGCTCAGGCGGGCGGTCTGGTCGTCGACGATCAGCTTGCTGCTGTCGGGGTAAGCGATGGCATTGCCTTCGGCATCGAACAGGACGATTTCGGTACTGGGGGTGACGACATGTTTGGCCAGCGTCGCGGACAGTTCTGCCAGCGTCAGGTCCGCGCCCAGGATTGCGTGAGCACCGCTGCGGCGGGCCAGGGTGGTGCCGACGTTGTGAGTGGAGAAAAAGAGGTAGGGTTCGGTGATGATCTGATCGCTGTCGCGGCGGGCATTGGAAAACCAGTTACGTGTTCGCGGATCGTAGGTGTCGTCGGGGTTGTCCTGCCGACTGACGAGGTTCAGGTCCTGATCGAAAAACAGTGACTGGGAATGCACCGGGCCGCCGTTTCGCTCGATGCTCCACACTTGATACACCGCATTGCCCGGGGCGTTGAGCAGGGTTTTCAGGGCGGCGGTTCGCAAGGGGCGAACCATGAAGAAATCCCCGTTATCGTAGCCCAGGTACAGCGAGGCCAGATCAGGGTTGTCCTTGAGCGACTGGCTGAAAGGGCCGAGCAGCGCCAGGCGTTGTTCCAGGCTCATAGCCTGCGCCGCCGGGTTGTATACCAGCAGGCTCAACAGATGATGGATGGGCTCATAGGTGGCGTGCAGGTCCAGCCGGACGTCCTGTTCGATGCGCTCGAAGAGCTTTTCACTGCTGGAAAGAATGATCTGCGTGGTTTGCCTATAGTTGAAAATGCCCAGCACCACGCCGGTCAGGAGCAACAGCAGGGTAAACATCACACTGATATGCACGTGCAACGGAAACCGGCGTTGGTCCGGGCGCAGTGGGCTGGGCATTGCAGGTCACTCCATGCGGTTTAACACACTGCTCAGCGACAAAGCATAGTTAAGGCTCCATCATTCTGCTTTTGTCGTTTTGACCAATTTGTTGCAGTAATGCCTGCTCCAGTTCGAGCATCGCGCCTTCGACGGCCTTCCTGCATTCGGCGACGTTGTCATGATGAAAAACTTCATGGCAGACCCGTTCGAGCGCTTCGCAGCGGTCGATCAAGCGGGTGGCCTGGACAATTCGGGCTGCTCCCTTGATTTTGTGAGCGATATCAAGAAACGACTGCGGGTCATTTGACCGGGATAACGCCTGCAGCGCCTGTCGGTCCAGACGGTTGCTGCTGAGCAGTTCGGTCAACAGTCGCAGGTCCATTGCCGGGTTACCTCCCGTCAACAAGTGCAGCCCTTTCAGGCTGAAAGCGGGAGAGCGATCGGTCGGTTCGATCTCTGCGATCCATTGACTCAACGCGGACAGCGTCAGCGGCTTGAACAGGCAGTCATCCATTCCTGCTTGTTTGCAGCGCTGTCGCTCTTCCGGTTGTGCGTTGGCGGTAAAACCCAGAACGGTGCACGGGGAACGATCGGATTGCTGTTCATGGTCGCGGATGGCGTGAGTGAGTTCATAGCCATTCATGACCGGCATGTTGCAGTCGACGATCACCAGATCGAACAGCCCTGATTTCCACACTTCGAACCCTGCTTCGCCATCCTCGGCAACGCTGAATCGATGCCCCAGAAACTCCAGCTGTTGGCACATCAACAAGCGATTGGCCGGGTGATCGTCAATCACCAGCACGTTCAAGGGTGCCGTGGACGTGTGGATCGGTGTTTCGGTGGTTTTCGACATCTGCTCGAGTGGCAGGGTGGACAGCAGCAGAGAAACCTGGACTTGCGTGCCGACTCCCGGTTGGCTATCCAATCGCAGGCTGCCGCCCATCATTTCGCACAGGCTTCGACTGATCACCAGACCCAGGCCGGCGCCGCCTCTGCCTGACTGCCCAGTGCCATTGGCCTGGGCGAAGGGTTCGAACAGTCGCCGTTGATCCTGTTCGCTGATCCCGATGCCGCTGTCCTCAACCTGCAACAGCATCCGGACTTGCTCGGGGTCAGGCGTCGCAAGCAATTCGACGGTGATCCTGACCTGGCCCTGTTCCGTGAATTTGATAGCGTTGCTGACCAGGTTCGACAACACCTGTTTGAAACGCATCGGGTCCAGCAGGATATCGATCGCCGGATTGGCCGGGTTGAGTTCCAGCAGCAGTTCAAGGTTTTTCTGACGAGCCAGACCCTCGAAGATCCGCACGACCGAGCCCACGATTTCACTTGGATTCACTCTTTCCGGGCTCAGGCTCAGACGCCCGGATTCGATCCGGGCAATGTCGAGAATGTCGCCGATCAGTTCCAGCAGGTCCCTGGCCGAGTTGTAGGCCACGTCAATGGCGGGACGATCTGGATGGTTGCTCTCAATGCGCTTCAGCGTCAGTTCGAGCATGCCGATGACCGCATTCATCGGCGTGCGGATCTCATGGCTCATGGTCGCCAGGAATGTGCTTTTGGCGCGGTTGGCTTCATCGGCGCGCTCCTTCGCGCAGCGCAGCTCCTCGAACAGTTGGCGCCGCTCGATCAATTGATCGTTCAGCGCGCGTTCGGCCGCCTGACGCTGTTTGATCTGGCGACGCATATAGGCATTCCAGGCAGCGGAAAGCAGGAGCAGCACGCCGGCCCCGATCACGATCTGATAGAACAATCGCTGGTAATTGCGCCAGGTGCTTTGCGAGGACGCCGAATAGCCACGCCAGCGGCTGTTGATGATGCCCAGTTCTTCCGGGGCGATGCTCAGGAGTGCCTTGTTGAGGATGGCGTTCAGCTCTTTGGCCTCTCGTCCGGTCGCCAGGGAAAATGCGGCCTGCCGGGTGCCAATGGTGGTCCGGATCTGCAGTGTGTGCTCGAAAAGCCGTGATGAAATGAAGTAGTTGGCGATGACCAGTGAGTTCACCGCACCTTCTGCCTTGCCTTCGGCGAGCAATTCCACCGCGCTGAACGTGTCCGGGGTTTCAATCAACCTGATCCGCGGGAACTCGCGGCGCAGGTAATCCACCAGTGGGCTGCCCTGGGCGATGGTCAGGCGTTTGCCCGCCAGCTGCTCAAGGTTTGCCGGGCTGTCGGCGGCTTTGCGAGTCAGAAGGACAAAGGAGTTTTGCAGATAGGGGCGGGTGAAATTCAGTGCTGTATCACGTTCGGCGCTGGGGAGCAGGGCGGCGATTACATCGGCTTTATTGTCCTTGATCTGTTCGATCATCTCGTCATCGTTTCGGCTTCGACGGATGTCGAAACGCAGGCCGGTGCGCAATCTGATCAGTTCAAGCAGGTCTGCGGTGACACCGCGAAAATTGCCATTGCTGTCGAAAAACGACAGCGGCGCAAGCGCCTCGTTGACCACCACGCGCACGATCGGATGTTGCGCCAGCCACTGTTCTTCGGGGGCGGTGAGTTGTAACTTCTGGTCGGTAAGAAGAATGTCACTGCCGGCACTCCAGCGCTCGGCGATGTTCTGCCGTTCGCTGGCGGGGATGGCCATGAGCATGGCATTGATGATCCCGAGCAATTCCGGGTTGTGCCTGTGCACGGCAAAGCTGAAACCGTGGGCTTCGTGTTTGCCGAAGTTAGCCATGCGGATGTTGTTCAGGTAACCCTTGTTGATCATGTAATGGGTCGAGATGGTGTCGCCCAGGAAGACGTCGGCCTGATCGAAAGCCACCGCATTGATCGCATTCTGGTAAGACGGATAGGAGGTAATGGTTGCCTTGGGATACAAGGCCCTGACTTCCTCCAGTGGCAAGTAGTGATACACCATGCTCAGCCGCAAGCCGGCGAGGCCTTCGGTCAGGGATCGGGTTTCTCCTTCCCGTGTCACCAGGACCGGCTGGTCCACGGCGTAGGGCGTGGAAAGCGCGATATCGGCATTGTGAGCCTCGAACCCATTGGCTGTGCCGAGCAGATCGACCTCGCCTTTTTCAAGTGCCTTGATGGCAGCTCCGCGGGACGCAAAGCGTTGGACCTTGACTGGTAAACCGAGGGTTTTGCCGAGGATGCCAGCGTAATCGGCGGTGAAGCCTTCGTAGTCCTTGCCGCTGACGGTCAGGTCGAAAGGAGGATAGTCCGGGGCCGACGTACCCAGGATCAGTTCGCGCTTACTTGTTATCCATTGCCGTTGCGATGGATCCAGTTGGACGTCCAGATGCCGGAGGGTCGATCGACTGAGCAGGGTGAAGTGTTCGCTGGCAATCTGCGAGGCAGGTACTGAAGTGCTCAGGCATAAACCTGCAGCCACTGAAATCAGATAATCCTTAATGCGACGGGGCATCCTGTGTCTCACACTAATGCGTTACGTTTTGCCATCTCGATGAGTTCAACCAGGGATTTGGCTTTGAGTTTCTGCATCAGTCGTTTTTTATAGGTGCTGACAGTCTTGTTACTTAGAAACATGCCTTTGGCAATTTCCTTGTTGGTACGGCCTTGTGCAAAAAGTTGCAGTACCATCAATTCTCTATCATTGACTGACTTGAACAGTTCCAGCTCGGCGCAACGCACGTCATCACCACGGACAGGATTCAAGGCCTCACTCGGGAAGTAGTTGTAACCTGACAATACCGCTTTTATGGCGCTGACCAGTTCACTCAGATCCTCCTGTTTGCAGACATAACCTGATGCGCCGGATTGCATGCAGCGAATACCGAACAGTGTTGGGCACTGCGCAGTCAATACCAGTGTTTTCAGCGGTGTACTCATTGCGTTGAAACGCGCGAGAACTTCAAGGCCATCCAGTTTTGGAATGCTGATATCGAGAATGACCAGGTCTGGCATGCATTCACGCACCATCTGCATGGCATCGACCCCATTATCGGATTCGCCGACAACTTTGTAACCTTCGTGCTCCAGTAACATTCGGACGGCAAGGCGGATAACAGGGTGATCGTCGACAATAAAAACGGAGTTCATAATCAAATCCCATGCGAGCTCAGATAAAGCGCGCACCTTAGCTCAGATAGTTGATGGGACGCATGAACTGACGGACCTCAAGCAGCAATATAGGAATAGTCCTACAAACGAACAGGAAAGGGGCTACGAATCAACTAGGTTTCGCATGAGGACGGGCAGAGTTGTTGGGGGCGGTATTTCAAGGTTTTTAAGCGTAAGTTACAAGTAGTGCCTGGCTGGATCGTGTCGAAATTCATTTTTTATAATTGAATTGAACTCAACAGGTTTCTGAATTCGAATTGTTTCAATGGTTTTATCAAGTAGCCAAGTAGAGGCAGTCCGTGTGCATTTGCGGTTTTTTCAAGTCCATCAAGTTCTGTGCGCGTCAGGCTGCTTAATAGTATTGCCTGTTTTATCATCCCGCGATGACTGGCGAATTTGACCAGATCCAGCCCGGGAAGATCGGGTAAACATTGGTCGCATAACAGGATGTCAAATGGTCGCACCGCCACCAGCATTTGCTGCAAGGCATCTTGGGCACTGTCGGAGGTCGTCAGTTGGGTGAAACCATAACTTTCAAGCAGGTACTGAGTCGCCCTTAGTTGGAAGGGATGATCTTCCACCAACAGGATGCGCAATTCGTCTTCGAACTTGGGATTACTCACGCTTTCTCTCTCATACAGAGGGGCCTTTCATTATTTCGCGAGAAGGGCGAGCAATCGATCAGTTTGCTCGGTGTGAGGTGTAGGGGAATTCGGCGAATGCTGAACGCACTTGGGCTTTCAGTGGCTGATCAGCCATTCCGGATGGCGTAATGGCTGATCAGACGGGTTTCGTCAGTGGCTCGAACGGCCAGTCATCTCCAGCGCCATGTCGCTGGCATAGCTGTCGGTCATGCCGGCGATGAAATCAATCATGCGCAGGAACGAAGTGTGTAGCGGGCCGTGAGGGTCGGGCGCATTGTTGCCCAGCAGATCAAGGATGCGACGGCTCTTGAAGGACGGTGTCCGACCGTTGTGCTGTTCCAGCGCTGCGCCGCAGAACGCGTTCAGCAGGATTTCCAGCGTGGTATAGGCGCCGATCTCGTGCAGGGTCTTGCGCTTGTCCTGGAAGATCTTTTTGCGTGCCATGTCTTTGGCATTCAATACGCAGCGTTTGGCGGGACCGTGCATGTGTTCCACCAGATCGCCAGGCAGCGTGCCGGCCAGCAACGCGTCCTGTTGCTCGACAAAGGCGCGGGCCGCGGCGTTGGTCAGATGCTCGATGGCTTTGCCCCGCAGGATTGCCAGTTTGCGCCGACGTGAATCCCGCGGGCCGAGCTGACGATAGGTCTCCGGCAAATCGTCGCCCACCAGGTCCAGCAACAGGGACTCGACTTCGGCGTACTCCAGCAGCTCCATTTCCAGGCCATCTTCGAGGTCGATCAGCGCATAGCAGATGTCATCCGCGGCCTCCATCAAATACACCAGGGGATGGCGTGCCCAGCGTTGTTCTTCAAGTTGCGGCAGGCCGAGTTTATGAGCGATCTGCTCCAGCAGCGGGAGTTCGCTACAGGCAATTCAGCAACCAAACCGCAATGTTGCTATCTAATTGATTTATATGACTAAAATTTTGATGTTTAGATTTTATTCCCAAAATACCGCACCGTTTGAATAGGCAGCGTTAGCGGTAGGGCACCCCTCTAGAGATTTGTAGAATGTCATCGCCAGATAGCGAGCTTTTTTGGTGACGAATAGACAAGGCTGGGTACTTCATTGCCGTTTTGGACATTTTGAGCAGGTACATAATCTGCTGCTTAAGGTCTTCAATTGATATGGTTTCTGTTAAAAACAAGCTAAGTCGATAGCTCAAGACCAGAACGGTGGTCGGCTACCTCGGCTTGGATATGGCTCCGCTCAAATACATCTAGAGAAGCCTTGTTTCATATGTATGAATACAGAGGCACCTGTACAAATATACAGGTCTTATCAGAGCCCCAACCAATTTGATGGCAAATCGACACCCTAGCGAAACTCAGGTAAGGTCGAAATCTGTCGAAAAAAGCTAGGGAGGGGCTGTCGAATGTCAAGATCTGCAGATTATACAATTCAAGGATTTCTGTATCAGTTCAATAAGACGCTTGTTGAAATTCTCAAAGCGTCTGACGATGCTGTAATTCACATAGAAGGCATAATTGAAGACATAGAAATAAAAACATCAGCAGGTTTAGATGCAATACAGTGCAAATATCATGAGACGCAAGAAAAATTTGCATTAAGTACCTTGTATAAGCCTCTCCTCCAAATGATGCATCACTTTCATCTAAACAATGATTCGACAATTAAATACAAGCTGTTTTGTCATTTTCCTATGGATGCAGAACGATCCGAATTAACAATAACAAAGTCAGATCTTGAAACGACACTGGAGACAAAAAACCAGACACTCCAGAAATACACCGCAGCACTTAATGGGTGTATTAACGTCAACGACTTTCTTAGCCAGTTTTCCTTTGAAATTGGAGATTCACTGGACAATATGACCAAAGAAATCTACTTACTTCTAGGTGCTAATGGCATACCGACTGAAGACATAGATATTTTGGCCTATCCTAATGCTATACAACATATCGCTGATCTGAGTATAAAACACAATCCAGATGAACGCAGAACCACAAAAAAAGAGACTATTCAGCTTCTTCGGACTATCAAAAAAACAGCAATATCTAGATGGACTCTTTCGTTAAAGTCAAGAAAGGAAATTCTTAAGGAAAGAAGAAGTCAGCTAAAAAACAATCTTGATAAAAATATCAGGTTGCGTTATCTGATAATCGATCCAGAACAAATTGACAGTTTTGAAGAAGAATTTGTTATTTTTATTCAGGACTTCAAGGAAAAGTATCACTTCAAGCAAACCCATACTTGCACCCCGCTATTATATTTAATGACCCAAAGGGAACAAGCGAAGCAAATTCAGCTTAGGCTAGAGCTTAAAGGCGTTATTTGTAACGACGGGATAATTGCTGGAATCCAGTTTGACGAGAGTCGCTTCTTTAGAGAACCGATAGTCAAAAAGTCAAGAGGGGCGGAAATTCAAAGGGAGTTCGATATTAGAATAATTTCTTGTGTAGATGCCATCCCAGCTATAAATAATAGAAAAGCAGACGACATCTTCATAATAGCGGAATCTATCCCAGCTCAGCTTGATACAAGAGACATAAATATAGAACTTCTTTCAATCCGCTCCTTAGCAGAAATAAAATACGTAATGGGGATTAGCAATGTCTTTGAATAAGATTGGCCAAGTTCTTTCATGCTCGCCCAGCACGATCATAATTTCTATTACCGATTTAAAAACTTTTGAAGAGCACAAAAAAGAATTACAAATCGGAAGATTGCTCAAAATATCCCAAGGTAATAACGACTTTACAATCGCCACTATTAGAAACGTTAAAGGAATCGACGCCCAGCATGGAGAAGGATCTACATATTGGCAGTTTCAAGTAGAATGTCAGGCAATTGGAACAATTGACTTAGATGGAGTTTTTGATAGGGGCAGTCTGTTACTGCCAGTACCTACAGAACCAGTCTATATTGCAGATCATGACACAATAGAAAAGCTATTTGCGGCAGATAATGAACATGATTTTCCGCTAGGGCAGCTTTCCCTGAACAAAGATATAACACTTAAAATAAACGGCAATCGCTTCTTCAGCAAGCATATAGCAATCGTTGGCTCGACGGGATCAGGGAAATCCTGCACTGTTGCGAGAATACTCCAAGATGCGGTAGGAATCTCAGATTCGAAGAATCAAAGCATCTTAACTCAGAACAACTCCCACTTGGTGATATTTGATATTCATGACGAATACACCGCAGCATTCGATCTACACAAGGATGAGCAATTCTCCCTAAATCGGCTGGATATTGATTCACTCCAACTTCCCTATTGGTTGATGAACTCGGAAGAATTGGAAAGTATGTTCATTGAGAGCAATGAATCCAATTCGCACAACCAAGTAAGTCAATTCAAAAATGCGGTGACACTCAATAAAGAAAGGCATAACTCTAAAATTCAAGGAATAACCTATGACACGCCTGCATATTTTTCGATAAGAGAAGTTTATCAATACATAGAAAACCTTAACCGAGAGATCATTGGACGGCTCGATGGAGAGGATTGTCCTAAGCTTGTCGATGGGACATTAGTAAATGATAGGACTGATCACTACTTTCATAAAAAATGTTTATTCGTTCCGCAATCGACAGCAGGGGCTACAAAAGCTGGAAACGGGCCATTTAACGGAGAGTTTAATCGATTTGTTTCAAGGTTAGAAACAAAGCTTTCCGATAAGCGATTGAAGTTTCTCCTGAATGCGGAGAAATCAGACGGTTCACCCTACAGTACTGAGGACTTTCAAGACCTAATGAAGCAATTCATTGGTTATATCAATAAGTCCAATGTGACAATAATTGATCTGAGCGGAATTCCATTCGAAGTGCTCAGCATTACGGTAAGCCTAGTTTCCAGACTTATCTTCGACTTCTGCTTTCATTATTCGAAGCTTCAACATGCTAAGAAATCTCTAAACGACATTCCGGTAATGATTGTTTGTGAGGAAGCTCACAACTACATTCCTAGAAGTAATGATGTAGCGTATAGATCTTCCAAGAAATCTTTAGAGAGAATCGCTAAAGAAGGTCGGAAATATGGGCTAAGCTTAATGATTGTTAGTCAGCGACCTTCAGAAGTCTCGGAAACTATCTTCGCACAGTGCAATAATTTTCTTTCCCTCAGGCTTACGAACGATGCTGACCAGAATTATGTCAAGCGACTTTTCCCTGATAATGCAAATTCCATCACAGACATACTTCCGAATCTCTCTCCCGGTGAGTGCATCGCAGTTGGAGATGCGATATTGCTTCCGGCTGTAATCAGGATGCCATTACCCTCTCCAGAGCCACATTCCAAGAGTGTAAAAGTTCACAAGGAGTGGAGAGAGTCATGGAGAGATATCAGTTTTGAAGATGTAATTAGGCGTTGGAGGAAAGAATAGTACTGCTTGTAAACAGGGTGTCAGGTACTTCAGATGCCTGACACCTATCAGCTAGATATCGCAGAATCAGCGGTGCGGAACCTCGCGAGGGATTCGAAGAGTGTCATCGTCAGGTAGCGATTTTTCTTGGTGGTGAATGGACAAGGCTAGGTACATCATTGCCGTTTTGGACATTTTGAATAGGCCCATGATCTGCTGTTCAAGGTCTTCGATTGATATGGCTTCACCATACGACTGGAGCCGTTTTTTTTCTGTTATAAGCTCAACTAGTTTTTTGTGCTCTTCGCTATCAGCATCCAGCTCGCTCAGCTTTGTTTCGGCTGCTTTTAGGGTGTTTTCCGGGTTATAGGGTTTCTGGGATAGCTCATATCCGAACGAGTCAACTATTTTCAGCGATTTATGCTCAAGAGCATTCCGTATTTTATTTACAACGTTTGCTCTTGGGTAGTTAACATCGGCTAGGAAAAGGTTAGCGTTAGGGTCTTTATTGGTAGTGCTATTTTTTTCGCCAGTATCATGTATGTCTTGGCTCAGAAAATAAAGTGCTCTCAAATATGGGTTTTTGACTTCACTCAACCAAATAGCGGGTTTCTGGTTAGAAGAAAATATGCTGTTTATGTTGACTTTGTGTTCGGGTATTTCACCGTCTGAGACTTTAAAAAATTTATAGATGAAGTAAGCGATTTTGTCTTGTATGGAGTAAAGGCAGCGAAGAGCTGTTCTGTAGTGATTGGTCTT
Source organism: Pseudomonas sp. IT-P171 (assembly GCF_949767765.1). NCBI lineage: Bacteria > Pseudomonadati > Pseudomonadota > Gammaproteobacteria > Pseudomonadales > Pseudomonadaceae > Pseudomonas > Pseudomonas sp. IT-P171. Next base: position 81,345 of record NZ_CATKQN010000059.1, on the reverse strand, counting down.
TAAGTCGTAGAAGGTCGAATCGTAGCTTTCGACTTGTGAGGTTGTCGAATTATACATGTGCTCAGTTTCGATTGGGATTTGTAAGGCGGTATGGAATAGGTATCTAGCATATTTATAGGTGTCTTTTATCTCTTCAAAGTGCGAGTGGTATGAAAGCTCTTCACTGGGGAGTAATAAGTGATTTGTTTTTCCATAAAATGAAGGCAAGTAAAGACAATCTTCGTATGCGTATTCCTCTGTGATGACATTGTTTGTGAAATTCAGGAATAGTTTATTCTTTCCCACCCAGTCAAGGTATGATTTATGCTTTCTGTTCATAAAGTTTTCTTTGTGAGTGTCTGAGTGGTCGGAATCTAGATATTTAGGGTATTGGGCTTCAAACCATTTGCAGTAATGATTGAGTCGATGATTTAGCTGCTCAAATAAGTTCTGTTCTCCCGGAGTGCTTACGCTTTCTGATAGTTTTGCTTTTTTAGAAAGTCTATATGAATGTTTGTAGAAAAAGAATCTTGAGTTTTCATCATATATGCTCTCGCTGGCTTCTATCAGGCATAGTGCCTTGGTGGTGAGGCCGAAAGCATTTTTTTCATCAATAGCTAAATCATAAAATTCTAAGGCTTCAAGATGCCGATGTTGCTCGGTCAGGTAATTTGCAAGATTTATACTTATTTTTGAGCGTAGGTGTGCAGTACTAAAGTGGGCAAGTCCTTTACGGCTTTCAAAACTATAGTATTTATCTTTTTGACTGCTCAGCTCATGCAAGGCTTTCCGCAAATAATAGATAGCTCTTTTTATGTGAGGTGAACTCCAGTCATCCGCGATTATAGCTCTGTATGCTGAGTAATATCCCGTGCCCACTGTATAATACAGTTGAGCTGTCAAAAATTTAGTTTCACCTTTCTTTTTTTGGACTATCTGGCAGTAGTTTATGAGGTTGGTGCTTGTGGTTTCTATCAGTAAATCCATATTTAAGCTGATATTATGTATTTCTTGATTGTTAAGAGGTTTCTCAGCCATGTTGTCCTGCCAGTAAAGTTTTTGGAGTGAGTGGCCTTCGTGGTATTTTTAACTATATATCTTGCGGTGATGGATAGGCAACGTCAAATATAGCATTGCCATTTCTATATTTTTAATAAATCCATAAAATGCGTATCAAGGTTTTCAAGGGATGTACCCGCCACCAAGAGGATGAATACTTAAAGAAAGCATCTTTGAGATAGAGTTTATTAAGTTGATAATTTACAGTTCTTTATTAGTGTAGTGGCGTTTTACAATCAATGGTTTTGTGTTATGATTTATATGCAGTGGCCTTGATTTGGTTGTCGTCATTCAATTATATGGAAATGGAAATATGGATAAGATCATAAGCGTTTTATTTGCGTCATTAATCGCAGCTTCTTCGCTCTCAGTCTCAGCTGAAACTTTTGAAAGAGTAGAGCTTGATGACCATCGGACCAGTGTTCAATACGCGGGTCCCATCAAGGCTGTTACTAAGGTTATCGAAGGTTATAAATGGCTCGGTCAAACAAACGAGATGAATGGCGGGGTTGTGTTTGAGGCTTATGACAATCCAGATTTTGGTAAAAACGATACTGAGTCTGGTGGGGCTATTATGGTTAAAGCCATTTTTCATACCTATCAAGATGTAAGCAAAGAAGCGATTATGGTCGCTAGACAGAGCAAAATTGCTGGTTTTGTTGAGCTTTATGGTTATGATTCGCCAGATCTTCAATTGCACATAAAAGTGATTGATGATAATACATTTGAAGCTTTTTCAAGCGACAGGGACTATAAAAATAAAGAAAAGTTGTTTGCTTACAAGAAAGTTGAAAAATTCAATAAAAGCCCTTATGCAGATCGTTTAGAATCCGCAGAGGATAGTGGTGTATTTTACTAACTCCTTTCAATGCAAAAAAAAGACTATCTAGATGGTCTTTTTGCTTTTGATTTTTTAAATCAAAACGATATTTGTAAAAAGCTAGAACCTAAATGGATAAGGAAATATGGATAAGATAACTAGTGCTTTACTTGTGTTATTGCTCGCAGCTTCATCGTTCTCTGCATCAGCGGAAACCTTTGAGAGAGTAGAGCTTGATAGAAACAGGACTAGCGTTCAATATGCTGGTCCTATCAAATCTGTGGCTAAGGTTATTGAAGGGTATATGTGGCTTGGCCAAACAAAAGAGATGAATGGCGGAGTTGTGTTTGAAGCTTATGACAACCCAGACTTTGGTAAAAACGACACTGAATCTGGTGGGGCCATCATGGTTAAGGCCATTTTTCATACTTATCAAGATGTAAGCAAAGAAGCAATCATGGTTGCTAGACAAAGCCAAATTTCTGGCTTTGTGGAGCTTTATGGTTATGACTCCCCTGACCTTCAATTGCACATAAGAGTTATTGATAATAATACATTTGAAGCCTTTTCAAGTGATTGGGAAAAAGGGAAATTGTTTACCTACAAAAAAGTCGAAGCTTTTAATAAAAGTCCTTATGCTGATCGTTTGAAGACGCCAGAAGAAAGTGGAACTTGGTATTAATAATTATAACAAAAAGACTATTTTTGTGGTCTTTTTAGTTTGTTTTAATTTTGCTCAATGTGTATCAAGTCCGTAGATAAATGGAAGTGAAATCATGGATAAAATAACCGGTGTATTACTTGCGATATTGATAGCAGCTTCTTCATTTTCAGTAACAGCAGAAACCTTCAAGCGAGTAGAACTTGATAGAAATAGGACTAGCGTTCAATATGCTGGTCCTATCAAATCTGTGGCTAAGACTATTGAAGGGTATAAGTGGCTTGGTCAAACAAAAGAGATGAATGGCGGGGTTGTGTTTGAAGCTTATGACAACCCAGACTTTGGTAAAAACGACACTGAATCTGGTGGAGCCATCATGGTTAAGGCCATTTTCCATACTTATCAAGATGTAAGCAAAGAAGCGATTATGGTCGCTAGACAAAGCCAAATCGCTGGTTTTGTTGAGCTTTATGGTTATGATTCACCAGATCTTCAACTGCACATAAGAGTGGTCGATGATAATACATTTCAGGCTTTTTCGAGTGTAGAGGATTACAAAAATAAAGATCAGTTGTTTTCCTACAAAAAAGTTGAACAATTCAATAAGAACCCTCAAAAGGATCGTTTAAAGTCAGCAAGGGATAGTGGTATGAATTTTTAGTGGGCTATTGTGTAAATAAAGGACTGGCTACGCAGTCGTTTGTTTAGTTGATTGTTTAAAAAGGCCACCGAAGTGGCCTTATTTATTACAAATCAGCTTTTAGCTTGTCAAACTCCTTTTTGACATCGCCAAGCATTAACTTCCGTCCGGTGTTTTCTTTGGAACCGTGATAGATACGTGAAATAGTATTGGGGATTGCACAGAGTGCAGTTCCAACGATATAAGCAAGCCATCCTTTGGTAATGTAAATGCTCAGTGCGATAGCGACCATTCCGGCAGCGGCGGTTATCCTGCTGCCATTATAAATTTTCATTTCTCCATTTTCATAGTAAGTATCGGAAACCGATGCTAACCCCACGCTCGAAAGCGTCCCAGAAACTGGCATAGCCATGAGCATAAATTCTTGAGCAGTAAAAGTATCTCTATCGCGAATGTATCCTAGTGGGTATATCTCACCCATTGGGGTGACTTGGTAAGCGACTGGCTCTCCCTTTTTAAATGCCATCAGGATTTTCTTCCCGACAGGGGCGTGCAGGCTTTCGTTGATCAATATTACTGGCAACAAGTCGCCGTCAGGGAATTCAAGAACCACCTCAAGTTTTACGTTTGTTCCGATATTGTTTCTGACAGAAACGTTGTTACCTTGCTTGGTCGTTGTAACTGAACCGCTAGTGTGGGAGCTGACCGTTTTATCTCTTACGGTGACAGGCAAACACTCAAATACAGGTTTTTTACTCATAGCTATTCCTTAGCTCCGCTAGCATCAAAACAACACATAAGACGAAACGCATGATTTGAATTCATCCCTTTCCCCAATTCGTTAAACTGCTTATGCCAAGCTAAACGTTGGCATAACGCCATCATCCCTTAAGGTGAGAAACCTATCAAGTCTGAGGTCGCCAATCAGGCGAAGAGGACGGTCCGCCCGCTGACGACTTATCCAAGATCAAACATGAGAGCTTGTCTACAGGCCTATCTGAGGCCTCGGTAGGTCAGTGATGGGCAGATCTGAGAGTCAAATAGGCTCTTACGAACTCAAAATTTCATCCGTATGATGGGGGAATGCGTCTAGACCGCAAGAATTCTCTCAGATATGCGTCGTCACAAGCGGATACTGGATGGCAGGCTGAAAGCAAGGTCGTAGTTTTTGCTTAAGGTGATGGATTTTAGAATGTGTTTTGGAAAAATTGCGTAAGAAAGCTATTTTCTATGTCGAGTAATAATTTGAGAGGCAAACATGGACTGCATGAGTTGGGACAAGCTGCTGAATAATACCCGTCTCGGCGGTAGGCCTCCTAAATCTGAGCTAGGCCGTTCGCCTTTCCACTCAGACCATGACAAGGTTATCTTTTCCGGGGCTTTCAGACGCCTTGCAAGAAAGACTCAGGTTCATCCTCTTGCCACTAATGACCATGTGCATAATCGTCTTACACATAGTTTAGAAGTGGCTTGTGTTGGTCGAACTTTGGGGGTGAGAGTAGGTCAAGAGCTTCTGAATGAAAGACTTATTCCTGAGCAACATTCAGCTTCCGATATTGGTGATATTGTCCAAACTGCTTGTCTAGCTCATGACATTGGCAACCCTCCCTTTGGGCATACAGGTGAAGAAGCAATTCGTCACTGGTTCTCCAATGATGTCGGGGCAAAAATGATTGAGCATTTGCCATTCAATGAAGCTACTGACTTGCGTAGGTTTGAAGGTAATGCCCAAGGGTTCAGGGTTTTAACTACCTCAGAATATCATCCCTATGAAGGAGGAATGCGTCTAACCTATGCGTCACTTGGAGCTTTCATTAAGTATCCTTGGCTGGCTGGTGATGCTGTTAACATGCATAGGCCTATCCAGAATAAATATGGTATTTACTGCTCTGAATTGGATTTGTTCAATGAAGTAGCGGACGCTACTGGCTTGTTAAAGCTGGGGGATGGTTGGCGGTGTCGCCATCCACTGGCTAACTTGATGGAAGTGTCTGATGACTTCTGCTACGCCATTCTTGATTTAGAAGATGGTGTAGAGATGGGTATCCTTGAGTGGGATAAAGTCTTTGAGATTTTGTGCCTTGTCCTTGATGACCACCAGAAGAATCAGCTTGTCAAAGAAATTCAGGGAATGAAGGTTGGCCGAAGGCTCTCTATGGTTCGTGGAAAAGTCATTTCAGCTTTTGTAGATGCTGGAGCGAATGCTTTCATGAATAATCATAATGAAATCATGACAGGCAAGGTGTTAGGTATCTTAGACCTTTGTGATAAGAACGTGCGTGAGTGTGTAACAGCCGCCAAAGGTCTTGCTCGTGATGAAATCTTCCAGCATCCAAGGAAGGTTGAGTTAGAAATAGGGGCTTATAGCACTATTTCTACGCTACTTAATGTTAGCTGCTCTGCAGCCTTGGAATATGTCAGAAAGGATGGTGTGGCTGATTCGAAGACTAGAAGGGTGGTTGAGCTTCTTGGGCTAGACTTGAAGAGTTTAGACGCCAGTGGGACTGTTTCCAAGGAGTACGGTGCAATCATGCAGGTTCTGGATTACGTGAGTGGTATGACAGATAACTATGCCATGCACTTGGCTCGACAGTTTAGTGGTATGGGCGGGGAGCGAATCTAGGTGGCTTGGCTCACGGGATCGGTGGTAAAGTGGAGATCTAGCAAAAACCTCCTTATTCTTTTTTTGAAAGCTAAATCTTCCTGATATTGCCAAATAGTTGCACTCATAACCTTTTGGCTGTTGCTTTTCAAAAAATGTCATTTTTGGCTGCAAGGCCCAAGTACAGTTCGCTCTGATAACAGCCGAACTTGTGTTTCTTGTAGCCCAGTGAGTCGGCGTGCTTGGCCGTCCATGGATATTTCAGGTAGGTGCCCAGCGTCGCGTAGGTCAGCCGGGTGCCGCCATCGAACTGGTGATATTCCAGCTGGGTGAGCACCCGGAAGCCCTGGGCATTGCCTTCGAAGTTGAGGAAGTCATTACGTTCGACTTCGCTCATTGCCTCCAGCCATCCACGGCCGGCGGCTTGCTGGAACCAGTGACGGATCGCGTCTTCACCGGAGTGACCGCAGGGTGGATTGCCAATGTCGTGAGCCAGGCAAGCCGATTGCACCACCATGCCCAGGTCGCTGGGTTCGCACCAGTCAGGCAGCGCGCTGCGGATGGTTTCGCCGACGCGCATACCCAGCGAACGGCCAACGCAGCTGACCTCCAGTGAGTGGGTCAGGCGCGTGTGGATATGATCGTTGCTCGTGACGGGATGGACTTGGGTCTTGCGCCCGAGGCGGCGAAAGGCGCCCGAGAAAATGATGCGGTCGTGGTCTTTGTGGAAAGGGCTGCGGCCGAGTTCTTCCGGGCTGTGCAGAGGCTTTCCGAGGCGTTCGCGGGTGAGCAGGGTTTGCCAATCCAAGGCTGGTTCTCTCCGTCAGGTGACTGAGCGCCTAGCTTCCCGTTTCACACCGACACCTGCAAGCGGAACTACAGCCCGGCGGCATCGATATCGATGAGCAGCAGTCGCTCGCCGTTGTTGAAAAACTGTCCGGCCGTGAGGCAGTACTGGTTGCTGGTGGCGTCACGGTAGGTGTTGGAAAGCGTCAGCCGGCGCTCATCCCAACCCTCTGCCAACAAATGATAGAAGTACGGACGCCATGACCAGTTGTGTCCCAGGTAGCGATCGTCGGCTACCCAGCCATTGTTGCGCCATTCAAGGTTTGGCGTCAGTTGCGTGCCGTGACGGTCGCATTGATAGAAGCGCAGCAGCCAGGGAAAGGCGTCCAGCTGTGGCAGGGCACTGAGTGGCGCGCATGCCTGGGCCCACGTTTGCAGAATCGCCATCAGCTCGCAGAGTTGCTGACGCATGATCATCAGTCGGCCGCGCTCAGCGAGTTTTTGTTGGACATAGCGCTGACGCAATTGGGCAAAGCGCTCCACAAAAGCATCGGTGGCAAAGAAGTCGGCTTGCGCGCGAGCGAACAGGAAACCCTGCACGTAGCGTGAACCACACTCCAGGGCAAAATTCAGCTGCGCTTCGGTTTCAACGCCTTCGGCAATGATCCAGCACCCGGTTTTTTCCGCCATTTGCGCAAGGGCCTTGACCACATCACTGCTGGGTCCGCCCAACGCAGCGGCCTGGAACAACCGCATATCCAGCTTGAGGATGTCCGGTTGCAGAGCGAGCACACGATCGAGTTGTGAGTAACCGGCACCGAAATCATCGATGGCGATCCGCGCACCGACTTGCCGATATCGCGCAACCACGTCTGCCAGGCGCTGGATGTCGCCGCCCAGTTCGGTGATTTCGAAAACGATGCGCTGTGGGTCGACGCCATGCCGGTTCAATTGCTTGAGGCTGGGCAGCGCCTGGTCCGCGCGCAAACGACTGATCCAGCGAGGCGACATGTTCAGACTGAGGAACCAGTCGGCGGGCGCTTCGTGCAAACGGCTCAGGGCGTTATCACGGATCTGGCGATCCAGGCGGCGGAGTGCGATGGCCGGGGTGCGCGGGTCGGCAAACAGCGGCCCCACGGAGGCCAGTTGACCGTCGGTCTGTCGCAGTCGACCCAATGCCTCTACGCCGGCGATACGGCCGGTGGCGGTATCGATGAACGGTTGAAAGCAGGCAAGCGGTTGCCCGTCGATCACGAGGCCTCCTTAGTAGGTCTTGTTTTTGGATGACACCCGATGGCTGGGTAGGCACGCAGGTCTGAACCTCTCGATAAAGAGGCTCATCCCGGTGATGTTGCAAGAATGCAGCCAGATAGTGGCCTAGTGTTTAGGCGCAGAGCCTTGCATGACCAACTTGATCAAAGGCCCCAGCGTAGTGCCCAGGCGTACCAGCCGAGTCAGGCTGCTCACGCCGCCGCTCCTGGTGCCCTTGCCGGTCAAAAAACCCAACAGGGTCACGACCGCCACGCCCCAGAGCGGGGCATGCTTGATGCCGAAACCGTCATGCAGGTTTTGCGTCAATCCGCGCACCCGCTGCAAGGGTTGCAGCAGTTGCGCGGATTCGTGGCGAATTTCCTGGCGATGCATTTCCATACGCAGGCGAATCAGCGCCTTGCGCATTTCCGTGCGCGAGCTGTTGTGAGGCAGTTCAGGCAGGTTCATGGCAGCAGGCGCTCCCTATCATTGGCCAATTCTTCCAGGGTGCCGTGGAAGGGTGAGGATTCATCAAAAATCGCCGCCCTCAGACGCATCCCGCAGAAGATGCACGCAAGGGTGTAGAACACGCAGAGCCCGATGATGGCAGGCAGGCGATAAGTGTCCCAGAACAGGATCAGCACCAGCGTCGATAACCCCACCAGCAACAGCAAGGCAAACACCAACGCCAGGCCTGCGAACAGCAACAGGCTGACGGTGCGGGCTTTTTGTTCCTGCAATTCGATGCCGAACAATTCGACATGGCTGTGCAGCAATCCAAGGAATGCGGCACCCAGGCGCCGCGGTGAAGAGCTTGGGCCCGTCGCGGACGAGCCGGATTCGCCGATCGTCATAATCAGCGCCGGGTTGCCAGCAGGCCGATCAGGAAGCCCACACCGGCCGCGATCCCGACCGATTGCCATGGGTTGGCCTGAACATAGTCTTCGGTGGCGGTAACGGCGGCTTTACTGCGTTCGCGCAGGGAGTCTTCGGTCAGTTTCAAGGTTTCGCGTGCACGCAGCAGACTGTCGTGGATTTGCTCGCGCAGCTCGTCAGCCTGATCGCCAGCCAATGTCGCGGTATGTTCCAGCAACCGTTCAGTGTCGCTGACCAGTGTCTGAAAGTCGTTCATCAGGATTTCTTGAGCAGTCTTTGCCTTGATGCTGGCCATTGGTGATCTCCGTAAGTGGCTTCTGTTGCGTTCGAGTATGAGCCTTGGGTGAAGGTTCAGTGCAAATCACTGGTACAACTTTTGCTGTGTCGTGGTGCGCCGGCCCGTTTGACTGCGCTGTTGCCGGGCAGGAATCGAGCAAAACCTTATCTCAAATAATGAAAACCCGCGCAAAGCTTCCCGCCTTATGCGCCAAAGCGGCACATCAGGATCAATGTGTAGATCCTGGAAGGTTGCAATTTGGTGCATGAATTGTCTGCGCGAACTGCTTTGGTGCTTTTTTAGCCTTCAGGTCTGCCAACATCATGGAAAATCTGCAAAGCGCTGTGGACAGTCTGGTCCATAGCTCCAACACGTTGTTCATCCTGATTGGTGCTGTCATGGTTTTGGCCATGCATGCCGGTTTTGCCTTTCTCGAAGTCGGTACGGTTCGACAGAAGAACCAGGTCAACGCGTTGTCGAAGATCCTCAGCGACTTCGCCATTTCGACCCTGGCCTACTTCTTTATAGGCTATTGGATTTCCTATGGGGTGACCTTTCTGCAACCGGCGGCAGTGATCAATGCCGATCATGGTTATGGCCTGGTGAAGTTTTTCTTTCTGCTGACGTTCGCGGCAGCGATACCTGCAATCATTTCCGGCGGCATCGCCGAGCGCGCGCGGTTCGTACCACAGTTGTGTGCGACGGCGCTGATCGTGGCGTTCATCTATCCGTTTTTCGAAGGCATGATCTGGAACGGTAACTTTGGCCTGCAAGCCTGGTTGCTGGAACGCTTTGGCGCAGGTTTCCACGATTTCGCCGGCTCGGTGGTGGTTCACGCCATGGGCGGCTGGCTGGCGCTGGCGGCGGTGTTGTTGCTCGGGCCAAGACAAGGTCGCTATCGCGACGGAAAGCTGGTGGCGTTTGCACCCTCGAGCATCCCGTTCCTGGCGTTGGGGTCGTGGATCCTGATCGTTGGCTGGTTCGGTTTCAACGTGATGAGTGCGCAAACCTTGCAAGGGGTCAGCGGGCTGGTGGCGGTGAACTCGCTGATGGCCATGGTCGGCGGCACCGTGGCGGCGCTGATTGTCGGGCGCAATGACCCGGGCTTTCTGCATAACGGCCCGCTGGCCGGGCTGGTGGCAATCTGCGCCGGTTCCGATCTGATGCATCCGGTAGGGGCGCTGGCTACAGGCGCCATCGCCGGGGCGCTGTTTGTCTGGTGCTTTACTGCTGCCCAAGGCAAATGGCACATCGATGACGTATTGGGGGTCTGGCCGTTGCATGGCCTGTGCGGGGTCTGGGGTGGAGTCGCTTGCGGTATCTTTGGCCAAAGTGCATTGGGTGGTCTGGGCGGTGTGAGCCTGATCAGCCAGTTGATCGGAACCACGCTGGGCGTGGTCGTGGCGCTGGCCGGTGGCTTCGCGGTGTATGGTGTGATCAAGGCGCTTCATGGCCTGCGTCTGAGCCAGGAAGAAGAGTATTACGGCGCAGACCTGTCGGTGCACAAGATCGGCGCCGTGAGCCAGGATTGAGTCAGTTCTCTTCATCGTTGGCGCCGGGATACAAACCGTGCAACAGGCGATAGCGGTCATGTCGTATCTGGTCGGCCCGCTCCTGGACCTGATGCGCGGGTAAACCCAGCATGATCAACGCGTGGGAGGCTAGCATCAGGCTCGACTCCAGTAATTCGGGTACGACTTCGCTGGCGCCGGCAGCTTTCAACTCGGCCAGTTGGCTGTCGTCGCGAGTACGTACCAGGATGGGAACGGTCGAGTTTAATCGGCGCGCCTCCTTGAGAATCAGCAACGCGATATCGGCCTGGTCCACGGCTATCACCAGCAGCCTCGCGCGGGCCAGCCCTACCGCCAGTAGCAGTTCACCGCGCCGTGAGTCGCCATAGTGCACACAGGTTTCACCCACGGCGGCTTCCTGGACACGCACCGGATCGGTGTCCAGCGCGATATAGGGCTGCAGCGCGTTACGCAGCGCTCGCCCGATGGACTGGCCTACGCGACCGTAGCCACAGATCACCACATGGCTGTGCAATCCGGCGTTAAGCGTGCTTATTTCCTCGAGTTTGGCTTCTTCGTTGGGCTTGCGGTGCAGGCGTGTGGCGATGTGAGGCGCCGCGCGCAGCAACAGTGGCGTTAGCAGCATCGAGCAGAAGGTCGCGGCCAGCAACAGCCCGCCGAGGTCGGCGGGCATCATCTTGTTCTGTTGCATCTGAGCCATCAATGCGAAGCAGAACTCGCCACCCTGGGCCAGTGCCAGACCGCTGCGCCAGGCCGTTTCAACATCGTTTCCGCGCCATTTGACCAGCAAGGCGACCACGCAACCCTTGATCAGCAGCAACCCCAGGGTCAGCCCGAGGATCAGCAAGCCGTGACTGAGAAACAACTGCAAATCGATGAGCATGCCAATGCTGACGAAGAACACCCCGAGCAGAATGTCGCGGAACGGCCGGATATCGGCTTCGATCTGATGGCGGTAGTGGCTTTCTCCGAGCAACATTCCGGCGAGAAAGGCGCCCAGGGCAGGGGAGAGCCCGAGCAAGTGAGTGAGCCAGGCCGTGAGCAGAACAATCACCAGTGCCAACAGTACAAACAGTTCCGCGGAACGGGCGGCCGCCACTTCATGAAACAGCCGTGGCAACAACCAGCGACTGGCCATCAGCAGGCCGACGAAGAGCAAAACGGTCTTGCCGAGCGTCACAGGTAACGCCCAGTACCAGGCCTGATCGCTGTTGCCGGCGAACACCGGCACGAGAGTCAGCAGCAACACTGCCACGATGTCCTGGAACAGCAATACGGCGATGGCATTTTGTCCGTGGCTGCTGAAAATCTCGCCCAGACTGCCCAGTTCCTTGCTGACAATGGCCGTGGAAGACAGCGACAGGCCGGCTCCGAGCAGCATCGCAGGTGTCGCCGACATGCCGAACAGCATCAGCAAACCCCCCAGCAGTACCGCAGTTATCAGTACTTGCTGGCTGCCGAGCCTGAACACGACTTTGCGCAAGGCGAGCATTTTCGACAGGGAAAATTCCAGCCCGAGGGAGAACAGCAGAAACACCACCCCGAGCTCGGCGAGGTCGGGCAGGTCTTCGCTTTCATTGACCCAGTTGAACGCCGTCGGGCCGATCATCAGCCCCACGCACAGGTAACCCAGCACCGGTGGCAGGCGCAGGCGCTGGAACAGTGCAATCACCACCAGGGAGGAGGCGAGAATGATCAGAAGGTTGGCGAACACGAAAACTCCAATGACAAGCGCTGGCTACTCAAGCGTAGAGGCAAAAAAGCGGCAAGGGTCGCGTAAATGACATCCAGTCCGAATGATTTGAGTCAGGAGTTTGCCGAAATTCTTTGAATTCAACCTTCTCCGGTCGCGTTGGGCAGTGACTCGACTGCTTTTGATCGCAGGCCTAGAATGTACGTCTACTTTGCCGGGTCCTGTGCTCATGCCTCCTGAATGTCAGCTTTTCGGCACCATTGGGTGCCATCTTTGTGAAGTGGCCGAAGCCATGCTGATGGCATTTGTCGAGCACGGTCTGCTGGTTGAACTGGTGGATATTGCTGAGGACGAATCATGGTTCGAAGCCTACAGTTTGCGCATTCCGGTGCTGCGACGTTGCGATAACGGCGCCGAACTTGCCTGGCCCTTTGATTCCGAGCAGGTTGTGGCATTCCTGCGCTGAGCTGGACACCTTTTGCGAGCCCCATCCGTCGCGGTCTTCGTTCCGGTCATTGGCGAAATTCAGGTTATTCGGTTACTGTATGTTCATACAGTTGCTCGGATTGCCTGTCATGTCTGCCCTGTTGGGGATTGGGCAGGTGATCCCGGAAGTCAGAGGGAAGAATCGTGGTCAATGTCGAACAATTGAAGAACAGCGTGAACCGGATGTCGGTGGACGTGGTGCGTGAAGCCGTCCTCGAGTTGCAACTGGATGGTCTGGTCACGGAAGGGAAAACTCCGTTCAACAAGCTGCATTTCAATACCTGTTTCGCCGAAATCGAGGCACTTTTCCAGCGTGCGGGTTATCACCGCCAACTGGATGTCGTGGGCTATCAGGGGTTGTTGTACGCACTTTATGATCCGGGGCGCTGGGAAGCGGTCGATGTGTTGCGCTGGCTCAAGGAGTTCACTGAAGCGGCGGCACGCTCGCAGTCGATTCCGGCCTGAGGATTCTCTTCTAGGTTCGTTCCGGCCACTGCTGGATAATGCCGCCCTGTATCGAGAGTCAGAGCGTTCGTATGTCCACTTCATCTTTTTCTGCTGCACACAACCAGGCCAGCACACTCTACTTGCCGCCTGGGCCGTGGCAGACCGTGCTCGATTGCCTGAGTGAACACTTCAGCGCCATCAGTCGTGAACAATGGCTGGACAGAATTGCTCGTGGCCGCGTCCTTGACGGGGATGGCGCGCCAATCGCCGTCGATCTTGCCTACAAGGAAGGTCTGCGAATTCACTATTTTCGGGAAGTACCGGACGAAAAGCCGATCCCTGTGATCGAGTCGATCCTGTATGCCGACGAGCATCTGGTGGTGGCAGACAAGCCACATTTTTTGCCGGTGACGCCGGCGGGCGAATACGTCGAGCAGACGCTACTACGGAGGCTGATTCGCCGACTCGATAACCCGCACCTCGTGCCCTTGCATCGCATTGACCGGCATACGGCAGGGCTGGTGCTGTTTTCAGCCAATCCTCAGAGCCGTTCCGCCTACCAGTCGTTGTTCCCCACGCGGCAAATCGAAAAACGTTATGAAGCCATTGCCAGGGCATTGCCCGAACGGGCCTTCCCCCTGGTCCACAAGAGTCGGCTCATCGATGGCGAGCCTTTCTTCCGCATGCAGGAAGGACCGGGCGTCAGCAACACCGAGACGGCTGTCGAAGTCAGGGAGAAGAACGGTGATCTCTGGCGTTACGGGCTTTACCCGGTGACGGGCAAGAAGCATCAGCTGCGGGTACACATGACGGCACTGGGCGCCAGCATCTGCAATGACCCGTTCTATCCGCACGTGCTCAAGGATGTCGTAGACGACTATGCCAACCCGTTGAAGCTTCTGGCACAGGGATTGCGGTTTGTGGACCCGGTTACCGGTGAGCGAAGAGACTTTGAAAGTGCCATCACCCTGGAATGGTGATAGCCGTTTTTCAGCCACGAAAAAGCCCGCTTAAAGCGGGCTTTTCTGTATCCGGTATCGCCGCAAGAATTACAACTCTTTAACGGTACGAACCTGATCCTTGTTCACGCGGGTTTGCTTGCCGTCCAACTGTTCGAACTCGTAGAAACCTGCTTCGTCGTCATACTTTGGCGTGTCGACGGCCTGGATTTCGCGACCGTCATTCAAGGTGATCACAGTAGGCGATGCGCAACCGGCAAGGGTCGCGAGGCCCAAGGCGAGCATGAAAGTGGCGAGGGTCCGTTGTGTCATGAGTGTGTCTCCGAATAGGAATTCTTTTAGTTACTGAGCGTGAGACGTATACAACGCGTGCAAGTTCCTTGGCTAGTGTCAATCTGACACGTTGTTGTGAGCGCTCAGCAACTCCGGGGTATTAAGGTTGGCCAGGCGAGGATCGTTTTCAGGGCATTGCAGAGCAATCGCGCCCAGTTTTCGCATCAGGCGGCCCGGGCTGCGTTCGCCTTCCTGCCAGGCCTTTTCGAATGCTTCGCCCAGGGCTACGGGGATGATGCACAGCAAGGGTTCCCAGTGCTCTCCATGACGCAACATCAGGGGGGTGTCCGGATGCTGGCTGGCCGCTTCGCGCATGCTGTGGAGCAGGGCGGCATCGATGCGTGGTACATCGCACGGCAAAACCATCAGAGATTCATGGCGGGCGGCCTTCAGGCCTGCACGAATACCGGCCAAGGGCCCGGGAAAGTCACCTTCGTCATCATGGACCAACTGGTCGGCGTAGGGCGCGTACTTTTCCAGGTTCCTGTTGCAGGAGATGATCAGGTCGTCACTCAGCGAGCGGGTTTTGCGATGAAGATGCGCAATCAGCGGCTCACCGTGCCACTCGATCAAGCCCTTGTCCTGACCGCCCATACGTTGGCCGCGACCACCTGCGAGGAGCAAAATGGAGCAGGATGGCAACTGTGTATTCAAGGTCATGGCAGGGCTCCATGGGGGCAGTAAAAAAAGAGAGCGCTGTGATATAACACCGGGCTGTTTCTCCTACAACTGGACGAGCCTATGAAAGCCAAGGCTGATGTACCTTTCGCGCCGCTCAACATCGCGGTGCTGACGGTCAGCGACACCCGTACCCTGGAAACCGACACGTCAGGCCAGGTCTTTGTTGACCGCTTGAGCGCTGCCGGCCATAACCTGGCCTTCCGGGTTTTGCTCAAAGATGATCTCTACAAAATTCGCGCGCAAGTTGCCAACTGGATTGCCGACGATGTCGTACAGGTCGTGTTGATCACCGGCGGCACTGGCTTCACGGGGCGAGACAGCACCCCCGAAGCGGTCAGCTGCCTGCTCGACAAGCAGGTCGACGGCTTTGGTGAGCTGTTCCGCCAGATATCGGTGGCGGATATTGGCACCTCCACTGTGCAATCCCGTGCCCTGGCCGGTCTCGCCAACGGCACGTTGGTGTGCTGCTTGCCGGGCTCGACCAACGCCGTGCGCACCGGCTGGGATGGCATTCTTGCCGAACAACTGGACTCCCGGCACCGCCCGTGCAATTTCGTTGCTCATCTGAAACAGGCGGCACCCTGTGAATCCCGCGGGTAAGCCAGGCAAGACAGGCAGCCTGATGGCTGTCGAGGTGGCGCTGGCGCGCTTGCTGGAAATGGCCGAAGCCACGCCGATTGCCGCGCGTGAACGCTTGCCGTTGGCGCAGGTTCAAGGTCGTGTGTTGGCCGCTGACCTGGTCTCGACACTTGATCTGCCGCCGTGGCCCAACAGTGCGATGGACGGATACGCGTTGCGCATGGCCGACTGGACGGGAGAGCCGTTGTCCGTCAGCCAGAAGATTTTTGCAGGTAACGCTCCGGAACCATTGAAGCCCGGCACCTGCGCACGAATTTTCACCGGTGCGCCTGTTCCTGCGGGTGCAGACTGCGTCGAGATGCAGGAAAACGCCGAGGTACTGGCGGATGAGCGAGTACGTTTCCTCGAGGTCCTCACGTCAGGACAAAACATCCGCCCCAAAGGCCAGGAAACCACCGTCGGTGAGTTGATTCTGGCTGCGGGCACACGCCTTGGCCCGATCGAGCAGGGGCTCGCTGCATCACTGGGATGCGCCGAGCTGGATGTGATTCGCAAGGTCCGCGTTGCGGTACTCTCCACCGGCGATGAACTGATTGAACCGGGTCAGGCGCTTGGGCCGGGCCAGATCTACAACAGCAACCGAGTGTTGCTCTGCAGCTGGTTGCAGCGCTTGGGCTGTGAAGTGATCGACGCCGGAATTCTTGCGGATAACCTTGAGACGACGCGTGCTCGCCTTGGCGAGTTGAAGGATGTCGACCTGATACTGTCGACCGGTGGCGTATCGGTAGGTGAAGCCGATTTTCTGGGCATTGCCCTGCGGGAAGAGGGCGAGCTCACGTTGTGGAAGCTCGCGATCAAACCGGGCAAGCCACTGACGTTCGGGCATTTTCGTGGGGTTCCGGTGATCGGGCTACCCGGTAACCCGGCGTCGACTCTGGTGACCTTTGCCCTGTTGGCGAGGCCCTATCTCTTGCGCCGTCAGGGTGTAAAAGACGTTGACCCCTTGAAGGTGCAGGTGCCTGCAGGATTTGTATGGCCCAAGGCAGGCAATCGACGCGAGTATTTGCGAGGACGTCTGGAGAACGGCCGGGCAATCATTTACAAGAATCAGAGTTCGGGTGTGTTGCGCAGCGCAGCGTGGGCCGATGGTCTGGTCGAAGTGCGAGAAGATCGCACATTGGTGGAAGGTGACAGCGTAGGCTTCATTCCGCTGAGCGAAGTCCTGGGCTGATACCTGCCGCATCTGTCATACAAACCCGGTTCATCGAACCGGGTTTTGCGTTCATGGCGTCCTCTTATCGAGCGAGAAGTGCCACCAACTGGTCGAACCGACTGTTGGCGATCCACCCCAGAAGCCCGAGAACCACGGCTGTTCCGCCGGCCGAATAGGCGAGCCTGTGTTTGATGGACCTGACGTCACCCCGGACTTCTTCCATGTCTCTGCGGATGTATTCGAGGTGTGTTTCCAGTTCAACGACTCGAGGTTCCATTTCAACTTCTCCAGTGGTTTTGGCGCACTTATTGAATTCGGCTTGATAGCTGGCCCGCCTTTCTGCGAGCGGTGTGACCGGAGTAACCGGCATCCTGATGTCATGGCTTTGCATGATACGTCCCTGTAGTTCCTGCTGATGACGGATAAACCGTACCGCCAAGTTGTACCAATCAGGGTTGAGGGTCAATTGAGCCGATTCCTCAGGTTTTGTAAGAAAAAATCCCACCTTGTAGGACCTCAATACGGTACGACTTGAAATAATTCATTTTTTTGCGACTTTTATGGGGCGCAGTGAGGTCACATTTCCCATACGGAATTCAATCATGGGAGTGACCACAATGGGCGAACGCAAGGCACTGTTGATTCTGCACGGCAAGCAGGCGCTCAACGAGGAGGTCCGGGCAGCCGTCGAAGAAAAGCGCTCACAAGGCTGGGAATTGGCTGTCCGACTGACCTGGGAGGCCGGCGACGCACAGCGGTTGGTAGACGAAGCGCTGGCGGCGGGCTACAAGCAGCTCATCGCCGGCGGTGGCGACGGGACGTTGCGCGATATTGCCGAGGCGATGGCCGCGCATTCGACGCAGGCCAGTCTGGTGCTGATGCCATTGGGAACCGCCAACGATTTCGCCCGCGCCGCGGGTGTGCCGCTGGAACCTGATCAAGCCTTGAAACTTCTGGACGCTGAACCCCGTGCCATCGATTTGGGCGAGGTCGGCGGTCAGGTGTTCCTGAACATGGCCACGGGCGGCTTCGGTAGCCAGGTCACGGCGAACACCTCTGAAGACTTGAAAAAAGTACTGGGTGGCGCGGCTTATCTGTTCACCGGTTTATCACGCTTCAGTGAATTGCATGCGGCCTATGGTGAGCTGCATGGCCCGGATTTTCAGTGGAGTGGCGAGTTGCTGGCGTTGGGCATCGGCAATGGCCGTCAGGCGGGCGGCGGTCATATGCTGTGCCCGCACGCACTGGCAGACGACGGTCTGCTGGATATCAGCATTCTGCCTGCACCGCAGGAAGTGGTCGGAACATTGAAAAGCTTGCTTGCCGATGGTTTCGGTATCGACAACATGTTTGTGCGCGCGCGCTTGCCATGGGTCGAGATCAAGGTCTCGGAGGGCCTCTACATCAACCTTGATGGCGAACCGCTGGAAGGCGAAAGCCTGCGCTTCTCGGCGCGCCCGGCGGCACTGCGGGTGCATTTGCCCGAGCATTCGCCACTGCTGAGTGTCCCGGCAGCGATCAATCGTCCAGGCTGATGATTTGCTCACGCACGGCGAAGAGGACCAGGCCCGCCACATCGTAGATCTGCAAGCGCTTCATGATCTGCGAGCGATGGGTTTCAACCGTCTTGATGCTCAGGCCCAGGCCGTTGGCGATTTCCCGGGTGGATTTTCCGCGAACGATCAGTCGCAGGATTTCCAGCTGGCGCGCGGTCAGGTTGTGCGAGTCGGCGGGTTCCGGCTGGTGTTTCTGGTTGCGGGTCAGCGCCTGGTTGATGACGGTATGGGCAATGGCCGGGCTCAGGTAGCGCTCGTTGTTGCGCAGGGCATCCAGCGCATGTTCGAGTTCGGTGGCCGTTGTGTCCTTGAGCAGGTAGCCGTGAGCGCCAGATTCCAGTGCCTGCATGATGAGCGCCGGGTCAGTGTGCATCGACAGGATCAACACTTTGCTTTGCGGGTGTACTCGCTTGAGTCGCTGCAAAGCTTCAAGGCCTCCGGTTTCCTTCATGGAAATATCCAGCAGCACGATGTCCGGGGACAGTCGCTCGACCATCTCGAGCAACTGCGAGCCGTCATTGGCCTCGCCGATTACCGCGTAGCCGGGAATATCCAGCACCAGAGCGCGCACGCCAGCTCTGATCAGCGAGTGGTCATCCACCAAAAGTAAGTTACAAGTCAATGCAAAACCTTATTCGTACTGGCCCGTTCCAGCGCACGTGGCGCCCACGGGAAGAGAGCTTCGATTTGAGTGCCTTTGCCCGGCTCGCTGGTCACGCACAGCGTACCGCCCAACTGGTCGATCCGTTCCGACATCCCGGCCATTCCACGTTGTCCCTCACGGCCGGGATCTGTCGCCGGCGCGAAACCCAGGCCGTCATCGCTGATCAACAGCGTCAGGCCTTGAGGCTGGCGTTGCAGGCGAACCAACAGATTTTTCGCTTCGGCGTGGCGCAATATATTGGTCACCGCTTCCTGGGTGATTCGAAAGGCGGCGACGGCCATTTCTTCCGGGATGCCGGTCAATCGTGAGTGGCATTCCAGGCTCCAGTGCACCTGCGTATTAGCCAGTGTCTTGAGCAAATGTGCACGCAGACTGGCTTCCAGCCCAAGGCTGGTCAGCTGCCTGGGATTGAGAATGGCCGACACGTCACGAACTTTGGTCAGGGTTTCTTCCAGCGTGTCGCAGAGCGTTGAGCATTGATCTTGCAGCTCTTCGGGCATTCGACGTTTCAGCCATTCACTTTGAAGTTTTGCCGCAGTCAGTAACTGGCCGATATCGTCATGCAGTTCCCGACTGAGTCGGTGCCGTTCGTTTTCCTGAACCTTCAATAATCGGTCGGCCAGCTCTTGTGGTTCGAACTTTATAGACTTGCGCGAGAGGCAATGCTGCGCCAGGACGCAAGCCAGCGCCGCCATATTCAGCAGCAGCAGACTGAGTGGCAGGCGAGTGGACAGGCTATAGATCGCCAGACTGCCGAGCGCCGAGCAGGTACACAGCAATAGCGTGAACCGGCGCGCGTTTTCTCGGGAGGGTGGCCACGTGGTGATTGACTTGAGGCTGGCGTACATAGCGGATGGAGCCAATGGATGTTCGCTGCGGGCAGACCGGTCATGTTGACTGACGGGTCTCTGTCTGAGTCACTCTGCCATTAATTGACGTCAACTAATGGTCGGCATAATACCACTTAAGATACCGTTGGTCGCGTTTGTATATATGTCCGTACAGTCAGGAAATAAAGAGTCTGGACTTGAGTTCCACAATGGAAAAAGTTTGCCGGCAGGGAAGGATATTTGTAATGAGCTGTCGTTGACAGATATGAAGTATTCAATTGCGACATGAGCGTGCGCAAGTTACAGAGTGGCCGCATGACAATAAGAATACGTGTGATCGCGTAGTTATCGGGAGAGTTAAGCCTGGCGTTCCGAGAAAGAAACGAGCGTGAACGGTTTTGAATGAGCGGGTGGCTGAAACTGGCTTTGTCCGACCTGGAAGGCAAAGGCCTCGATCAGCGATGCCTGTTCGCTGTCATCCAGGCTGAGCTGGCCGGTTTTCTGATCGATCAGTTCAAGCTGCCACGCCATCAATGTGAAACAGTCTTTCAGCGCGCTCAATGCCTGGTCATGCAGGTCTACATGATTCTGGGCATGATTCAGCAGGCCATGAATGTGCAGCGAAAACTCCGAAACCGCGACCAACGCGAGGGCATCGGCCTTGCTGGCCAGTTTGAGGAGGGTGCTCATCATGCATTCGATGGCATCCTTGTCATTACTGATCAGTTGCAAATGACTCAGACATTCCTCGGATTTGGCCAGGAGCGTTTCAGCCTCGACCAGAAACACCGGAAGCCGTTGGGCCCACTCTTTACGGTTCGGCATGCTTATCTCCACAACGTCATGTCAAATGAGGGAATGTCGTGTGTGTCGGCCAGGACCATCAGGGGCCCGGCGTTGCAGTGCCGTTGTGAGATCGCGCTCCGGCCGGCGCGGATGCAGGCGGGGGGATTCGTGAGGGTGGATGGCCACTGACCTGCGATCGCACACAAAAGCCTGACTCCGTTCATGCAATGAGAATGGCGTCACATTAATGGCTATTGGATATTGCGAATATCAGGTTGGGCCTGATTGTTACTAGGGGAATCCCTTACGCAGGGGAACCTAACGTGCGAACTGTTGTCGCGCCGCCGGGATTGAAGCAGATGAATTGAGGGGCTCAGTAAAGCATGATGTTAATGTGACATCAATGCCTGGGCGTGGCATTTTGTATGGGGGTCAAGGTCCGGCAAAAACAGCCGATAACCTTCTTTAGTGAATTCATCAGAACAAGCTCAGGAGTCATTGATGGCCGGCATTCTCGACACGGTAGACCAACGCACGCAACTGGTGGGTGAGAATCGCCTGGAAATTCTCATGTTCCGGCTGGCTGGGCGACAATTGTTCGCGATCAACGTTTTCAAGGTGCAGGAAGTGTTGCAGCTGCCGAAGCTGACCCTCATGCCGCAGCGCCATCCGTTTGTCTGCGGTGTGGTGAACCTGCGTGGCCAGACGCTGCCGGTGATTGACCTGTCCCAGGCCATCGGTATGCGTCCGCTGGTGCCAAGTCCGACCAGTACGATCATCGTCACCGAGTACAACCGCTCGGTGCAGGCGTTCCTGGTTGGCGGCGTGGACCGCATTGTCAACATGAACTGGGAAGCCATTCTGCCACCACCGACCAGCGCCGGCCGCCAGCATTACCTGACCGCTATCAGCAAGGTCGACGATCAGTTGGTGGAAATCATTGACGTCGAGAAAGTTCTCGCCGAAATCGTCCCGTACAACGCCAAGGTGTCCCGCGAGAAGCTCGACGATCCGGTCCTGGAACGCGCCCGTGGCCGTGAAGTGCTGCTGGTAGACGACTCCAACGTGGCACTCTCGCAATTGCGCGACACCCTTGGCCAGTTGGGCGTGAAGATGCACATTGCCAGCGACGGCTTGAAAGCGCTGAACATGCTCAAGGGCTGGGCCGATACGGGCGTGAACATGACCGACAAACTGCTGATGGTCTTCACCGACGCGGAAATGCCGGAAATGGACGGCTATCGCCTGACCACCGAAATCCGTAACGACCCGCGCCTGCGTGGCCTCTACGTGGTGCTGCACACGTCGCTGTCCGGCAGCTTCAACGACTCGATGGTGAAGAAGGTAGGCTGCGACAACTTCCTCTCCAAATTCCAGCCGGACAAACTGGTCGACGTGGTGCGCCAGCGTCTGATGCTCGACGAAGTGCCTGCCTGATACTGCGTCAAAGGCTGCAAACAACCGACCTGTGGGGGGTTCAACGTTCAGCCTTTGATTCAATGAGAAAGCTCGTATAGGGTGGCATTTTTTGCCCACCAGGGAGCTGGCCATGCTGCGTCTGAGCGCGCTTTATCGTTATCCGTTGAAATCCTGCAAGGCCGAGCCCTTGCAACAGGTCGGCCTCGACAGACTGGGACTGGACGGGGATCGTCGCTGGATGCTGGTGGACGAGGCCAGCGGGCGCTTCCTGACCCAGCGTGTCGTCGGGCAGATGAGCCAGCTGTCGGCGTTGTGGAATGCTGAAGGTGGCTTGACCCTGAGCGCCCCAGGCCACATGCCAATCAATATCGCCTTGCCTGCCGGCGACGCTGAACTGCGCGGCGTGACCATCTTCAAAGACAGTTTGCGCGTGCCTGATGCCGGTGATGAAGCGGGTGCCTGGGTCAGTGAATTCATTGGCAAACCTACTCGACTGGTGCAAATCCCTCTTGATCGTGCGCGCACCACTCAGGCAGGTTACGGCAAGGATGACGATCAGGTGGCTTTCGCCGATGGTTTCCCGTTGTTGCTGATCGGGCAAGCGTCGTTGGAAGACTTGTCGCAGAAAGTCGGCCGCCCCCTGGAAATGCTGCGCTTTCGACCGAATCTGGTCATCGAGGGCAGCGAGGCGTACGCCGAGGATGGCTGGAAGCGTATCCGCATCGGCGATGTCGAGTTCCGCGTCGTCAAACCGTGTTCACGCTGCATTCTGACCACCATCGATCCGCAAACCGGATTGCGCAGCGATGATCGGGAACCGCTCGCGACCTTGCAGAAATACCGTGCTCAGGAAGAGGGCGCGATGTTCGGCCAGAATCTGGTCAACGATGGCAATGGCCAGCTCGAAGTCGGCATGCCGGTCACGGTGCTGGAATAAACGACCCTGAATGAAAAATGCCCGTGTCCAGTGACACGGGCATTTTTTTGTACGGTGAAAACCTGGGGGGTTAGCCGCGGTATTCGCACAGGTAAGCGGTGTCGACGGCCACTTTCAGCTGGAACTTGCTGTTGGCTGGCACGTTGAACTGGCTGCCGGCTTCGAAGGTTTCCCAGTCGGTGCTATCCGGCAGTTTGACGGTCAGGGCGCCGGTCACTACGTGCATGATTTCACGCTGGCTGGTGCCGAATTCGTATTCGCCCGGAGCCATGACGCCGATGGTCGCAGGACCTTCAGCGGTGCCAAAGGCGATCGACTTGACGGTGCCGTCGAAGTACTCGTTGACTTTAAACATGGGCGATTCCTCGAAAAGGGCTAAAAAGGGCCGGCCAGTATGCACAAGGCCTTTGGCGGCGTCACCTCTCTAGAGGGGCAGAATCAGCGGTAACAGACGCGCTGTATTGCGCGCATCCTCCAGCGCCCGGTGCTGCTGGCCGGTGAACTGCATGCCCGCCAGTTGCAGCGCGCCGTTGAGCCCCAATGGACGATCCAGGCGTCGGGCCTTGGCAAAGCGCTGTTTGAGGTTCATGTGCGGTACTCGGCTGAGTTCGCTGTCGAGTTGCAGCGTCTGCCATTCCTGCAGCAGTTGCTTGCGATCGTAATCGCCCCAACTCGCCCAGCCTTCCAGGCGCGAATGATGTTGGCCGAGCCAGCGCTCGAAGGCTGGCCAGACCTCGGTCAGCGGTTGTGCGCTGTCGATACTGGCCTGGGTGATGCGGGTCAGCTCGCGGCAAAACGGCGTGAGCAGGGGCCGGCGCAACGGGCGCACGAAACGCTGGAAATGATCCAGCTCCCGACCCTGGCGGTCCACCAGCGTGGCACCGATTTCGATGATTTCCATTTCCGTAACCGGCCAACCCCCTTCATCGGTGGTGGCTTCCAGATCAATGACCAGCCAGTGAGGCATTGCAGGGTTCCTGGTATCCGCATCCTGATAGGGTTTGAGCGTAGCCAAACCCGGCGGATCCGCCTAGCGGGTTATTCGACCTCCAACAAAATCTGACGATTTTTCACCTGGTCGCCGACCCTGACCTGCAGCCGCTTGAGCACGCCGTCGATGCCTGATTTCAACGGGTGCTCCATTTTCATGGCTTCCAGCACCACCAGCAGCTGGCCTTTGCTGACCATGCTGCCTTCAGTGACCAGCACATCGACGATGGCGCCGTCCATCGGAGCCTTGAGCGTGCCGGAGCTGGCGCTGGCCTCGCTACTGACCAGCGCCTGTGTGCAATCCATCAGCCGCAGACTCCCGGGACGGGTGAAAAGCCAGAGTTGCCCGGCGTCGAGACGGTAGGCATGACGCCGGCGGATGCCATCGATTTCCAGGCTGGCCCAGCGCCCGTCGCACTGGATGACACTCAGTTCGAAGGCCTGTCCGGCGGCTTGAATCCGATAGGGTTCGCCCGGTACCGCGTTCAATTGCACCGGCCAATCCTGATCCTCCAGACCGATGCGATAGTGCAGCGGCACACTGGCGTTATTGCGCCAACCGGCCAGCACGGCGGGATGAGCCTGGGCTGAAGCCTGATAGAACAGCGCAGCGGCAATCGCCAGTTCTTCGGCGCCGGGCACATAAGGATGCAGGCAGGGATGATCGGAAAAATACGTCGGGATGAACCCGGTGCTGAACTCGCCACTGATGAATTGCGAATGTTCCAACAGGCTGGCAAGCAGGCGCTGATTACTGGCAAGACCGAGCAGCACGCTGTCCTGCACCGCCCGCAGCAACTTGCGCCGGGCTTCCTCGCGAGTAGCGCCGTGGGCGATGATTTTGCCCAGCAGCGGGTCGTAGAACGGGCTGACCTGCTGACCCTCGATCAGACCATGATCGATCCGTACGCCGCCCTGCGATGCCGGTTCCCAGGCGGCGATCCGCCCGGTTTGCGGCAGAAACGTCTGGGTCGGGTCTTCGGCGTACAAGCGCACTTCGATGGCATGGCCGCTGAGTTGCACCTGCTCCTGGCGCAACGGTAACGGCAGCCCTTCGGCGACGTGCAGTTGCCAGGCCACCAGATCCAGGCCAGTGATCAGTTCCGTTACCGGGTGTTCCACCTGCAACCGGGTATTCATTTCCAGAAAATAAAACTGTCCGCGCGCATCCAGCAAAAACTCCACGGTGCCAGCGCCGACGTAATTCACCGCGCGACCGGCCTTGAGCGCTGCTTCGCCCATGGCCTGACGCAGCTCGGCGGTCATGACCGGGCAGGGCGCTTCCTCGATGACTTTCTGGTGGCGACGCTGGATCGAACAGTCGCGCTCGCCGAGGTAGATCAGGTTGCCTTGCTGGTCGCCGAACAGTTGAACCTCGACGTGACGCGGGTCGATCAACGCTTGTTCGAGAATCAGCTCGTCGCTGCCAAACCCATGCAGCGCTTCGGAGCGTGCGGTGCGGATCTGCGCCAGCAACTCGCCGGCCTCGTGCACCAGGCGCATGCCCCGCCCGCCACCGCCGGCACTGGCCTTGATCATCAACGGAAAACCGATGCGTTCGGCTTCGCGGCTCAGCGTCGCATCATCCTGCTCGGCGCCCTGATAGCCTTTGATACACGGCACACCGGCGTCGAGCATGGCGAGTTTCGACAGGCGCTTGCTACCCATCAGTTCGATGGCTTCGGGGCTGGGGCCGATGAAGGTCATGCCTGCGTCTCGGCAGGCGCGGGCGAACCCGGCGTTTTCCGAGAGGAAACCGTAGCCGGGGTGGATCGCGTCGGCGCCGGTGCGGCGGGCGGCATCGAGAATGGCCGGGATGTTCAGATAGGATTGCTGCACCGGGGCCGCGCCGATGTTGATGGCTTCGTCGGCGATCTGTACGTGCAGCGCGTCTGCATCTGCGTCGCTGAATACGGCGACGGTGCGGTAGCCCAGGGCCTGGGCGGTGCGCTGGATGCGACAGGCGATCTCACCGCGGTTGGCGATCAGGATTTTGCTGAGTCCGGGCATGGGTTGTTCTCTTGTTTTTGCGGTGAATGTGATGGCCTCATCGCGAGCTTGCCCGCGATGCTTTTAAAGGGCCCACCCCGGTTTACGCTTCTGCACGAAAGCCATGGTCCCTTCGACCCCTTCAGCCCCGGTCACCGCTTCGCTGAACCAATCAGCCGCTTCATCCAGCAGCGCATCCGAAGGCTGTCCGGCACTCGCCAGCAACAGCTTTTTGGTCGTTGCATTCGCCTCCGGCGCGCAGCACAGCACATGGGCCAGGACTTCATCGAGACGCTCGGCCAGCGCTTGCGCGTCATGCTCGACAAAATGCACCAGCCCCATGCGGCGGGCGTGGGTTCCATCAAATCGCGCTGCAGTCAGTGCCAACCGTCGAGCCTGGGTCAAACCGATACGCTGCACCACGAACGGTGCAATCTGCGCGGGCAGCAAGCCGAGGCTGGTTTCCGGCAAACCGAATTGCGCCTGATGATCCGCCAGGGCGACATCGCTGACGCATGCCAGCCCCAGACCACCGCCGAGCACCGCGCCTTGCAGCACCGTGATCACCACTTGTGGCGCGTGTTGCACTTCCTGCAGCAGCGCGCCAAACGCCCGGTTCAAATCGCGGTACGCCGATGGTCCCTGAGCACGGGCATTGGCCATGTCCTTGATGTCGCCACCGGCGCAGAAGTGCCCGCCGGCACCGCCGATCACCAGGGCCCGAATCTCGCGATCATCGCGAACTGCCGACAGCACCGAACGCAACTCGGTGACCATCAGCAAGCTCATGGCATTGCGGCTTTCCGGGCGGTTGAGGGTGATGTGCAGCACACCGTTATGCAATTCGAGCAATAACGTCTGGCAAACCGGCAGGGTGCTCATTTCTTTTTCCCCGGCAGGATGCCCATGAGTTTGCAGATGATCCCCAGCATGATTTCGTCGGCGCCGCCGCCAATCGATACCAGCCGCACGTCGCGGTAGGCGCGGGCCACCGGGTTGTCCCACATGAAGCCCATGCCGCCCCAGTATTGCAGGCAACTGTCGCTGACTTCGCGGCCCAGTCGCCCGGCCTTGAGTTTGGCCATCGACGCCAGGCGCGTGACGTCCTGACCTTTGATGTATTGCTCGGTGGCCTGATAGACCAGCGCGCGCAGGCATTCGACTTCGGTTTGCAGCTCGGCGAGGCGGAAGTGGATGACCTGATTGTCGATCAACGCATTGCCGAAGGTTTTGCGTTCCTTGCAGTACTCGATGGTGCTGTCGATGCAGTATTCCAGGCCCTTGATCATGTTCGCGGCGCCGAACAGACGTTCCTCCTGGAATTGCAGCATCTGCATCATGAATCCCGCACCTTCATGCCCGATGCGGTTGCGTTGCGGTACGCGCACGTTGTCGAAAAACACCTGGGCGGTTTCCGAGCTGCGCATGCCGAGCTTGTCCAGGTGCGAACTGAGGCTGATGCCTGGGGTGTTCATCGGCACCATGATCAGCGATTTGTTGATGTGCGGCTTGTCGTCCGAGGTGTTGGCCAGCAGGCAGATGAAATCGGCGCTCGGCGAGTTGGTGATCCACATCTTGCTGCCGTTGATCACGTAGTCGTCACCGTCCTTGCGAGCGGTGGTTTTCAAGCCGGCCACGTCGGAGCCTGCACCGACTTCCGACACGCCAATGCAACCGACCTGTTCGCCGGTAATCGCCGGCCGCAGGAACTCTTCACGCAGTTCATCGGAGCCGAAGCGTGCCAGCGCCGGCGTGCACATGTCGGTCTGCACGCCGATGGACATCGGGATCCCGCCGCAATGGATGGTGCCGAACTCTTCGGCGGCGACGATCGAATAGCTGTAGTCGAGCCCCATGCCGCCGAATTTTTCCGGTTTGGAAATCCCCAGCAGGCCGAGCTCACCCGCCTTGCGAAAAATGTCGTGGATCGGAAAACGCCCGGCTTTTTCCCACTCATCGACGTGCGGGTTGATTTCGTGCTCGACGAATTGGCGAACGGTGCGGCGCAGTGCTTCGTGTTCCTGGGTGAAGATCATTTTTATTGTTCTCCTCTGGCCGGTTCAGAACCGGGCGACGCCAAAACTGTTGGTTTGCAGCGGCCGCAGGTCGGCCTCATGGCAGATGTCCAGCAAATAGCCGAGCAACGTGCGGGTATCCCGGGGATCAATCAGCCCGTCGTCCCACAGGTTGGCACTGCCGTACAGCGCGGTGGACTGGCTGTCGAGTTTCTGCGCGGTGACCTGCTCCAGCATGTCGAGCATCTTCGGGTCAGGCACCAGACCGTCCTTGAGCTGTTTGGCCTCGGTGACGATCCGCAGGACCTTGCCGGCCTGAGCACCGCCCATCACCGCCGTGCGGCTGTTGGGCCAGGCGAAGATGAAGCGCGGGTCGAGGCCGCGGCCGCACATTGCATAGTTGCCAGCGCCATAGGAGCCACCGACAACGATCGTCAGTTTTGGCACCCGGGCGTTGGCCACCGCCTGGATCATTTTGGCGCCGTGCTTGATCACGCCTTGTTGCTCGGACTCGGTGCCGACCATGAACCCGGTGGTGTTGTGGAAGAACAGCAGCGGCGTGCGGCTCTGATCGCACAGCTGAATGAACTGCGCAGCCTTGCTCGCGCCTTTGGGCGTGATCGGGCCGTTGTTGCCGATGAAGCCGCAGGCGCGACCCTGAATCTGCAGATGACCGCAGACGGTCTGTTGATCGAACTCACCCTTGAACTCGAGGAAGTTCGAACCGTCGGCGATTCGCGCGACGATTTCGCGCACGTCATAGGGTTTTTTCGGGTCGTCGGGGATCAGCCCGAGCAGTTCGTCGATGGGGTAGAGCGGTTGCTGGTAGTGACGTTCGGGGACCCACTGCAATTGATCATTCCACGACAGCAGGCTGACAATCTCCCGGACCCGACGCACGCCATCGGCATCGTTCTCGGCCAGGTATTCAGCGGTGCCGGCGGTTTGCGCGTGCATCTCGGCGCCGCCCAGCTCTTCATCGGTGGCGACTTCGCCGGTGGCCGCCTTGAGCAGGGGCGGTCCGGCGAGAAACAGCTTGGCTTTGCCGCGCACCACCACCACGTAATCCGACAGCCCCGGCTGATATGCGCCGCCTGCCGTGGCGGAGCCATGGACCACCGTGATCTGCGGCAACCCCATGGCCGACATCCGCGCCTGGTTGGCAAAGCTGCGCGCGCCTTCGACAAAAATCTCCGCAGCGTAATTAAGGTTGGCGCCGCCGCTTTCGGCGAGGGTGATCACCGGCAATTTGTTTTCCATGGCGATCTGTTGCAGGCGCAGGGATTTTTTCAAACCGCTGGGGGAGATGGTTCCGCCCTTGATCGCGCTGTTGTTCGCCACGACCAAAACACGAACACCCGACACGTAGCCAATCCCGGCGATCAAGCCGCCGCCCGCCGAGCTGCCGTCCTTGTCGTCGTGCAACTTGTAACCGGCCAGGCTTGCCAGTTCGAGGAACGGCGCACCGGGGTCGAGCAACAGGTTGAGGCGCTCACGGGGCAGCAATTGCCCGCGCTTGTCGAACTTCGGTTTGGCTTCGGCTGCTTTGTTCAGCAGGTTTTGTTCGAGCTGACGGACCTGCTCGATACCTGCCAGCATCGCGGCACGGTTCCGGGCGAACTGTTCGCTGTTCGGGTCGATTTGCGACTGAATCACCGGCATGACTTATTCCTTGTCCTTGAGCACTTCTGGTAAGTACGCGCGGTGGAAACCGTTGTACGACTTGCTGTTGGTCGCCTTGTGAATCGGCCACGCCCGGCCGCCCAGGCTCGCGGCGCCGTCGATACGCAAGGTGCTGCCACTGACGAACGCCGCGGCCGGGCTGAGCAGGAATACGATCGCCGCACTGACTTCCGATTCGGTGCCGATGCGTTTCAGCGGCACGTGTTCGCGCAAGGTCGGAATCACCGCTTTGAACGCGCCTTCGTAAGTGTCCATGCCGCTGGAGGCGATCCAGCCCGGCGCCACCGCGTTGACCCGCACCCCGGCATAACCCCATTCGAACGCAGCGGTCTTGGTCAGGTTGTCCATGCCCGAGCGCGCCGCGCCCGAGTGGCCCATGCCGGGCATGCCGCCCCACATGTCGGCGAGCATGTTGACGATGGCGCCGCCGTGTTTGCTCATGGATTGATTGAACACTTCCCGGGCCATCAGGAAACCGCCCACCAGGTTGGTGCGCATCACGGTTTCGAAGCCCTTCTGATTGATCGAGGCCAGCGGCGAAGGGAACTGGCCTCCGGCATTGTTGACCAGTCCGTGGATCGGCCCGTGCTTGCGGATCAGTTCGCTGACCAGATGCTTGACCGCTTCTTCCTCGCGAATATCGCAGGTCTGCCAGTCAGCCTTGCCGCCATCCTCGATAATTTCGGCGGTCACGGATTTCAGTTTGTCGGCATTGCGCCCGATCAACAGCACATGGGCACCGAGCGCCGCCAGTTCATGAGCGGTGCAGCGGCCGATGCCGCTGCCGCCACCGGTGACGATGATGTTTTGGCCGGCAAACAGATCGGCTTTGAAAATCGAATCGTAGGCCACGGCGGCAGTCCTCTAGTTGACCTGGTCGGCGATGCGCTGAGGCACCGGAATCTGGATGTCCAGCAGTTGTTGGGCGAAGGCTTTGCCTTGGGGATCGATCCGCAGGCTGGCCACGCCGCCCCCGCCCAGCGCGTTCTCCAGTAGAAAGTTAAGGCTGTGGGTCGCGGGCAGGTACCAGCGCTCGACACGCCCGTGAACCGGGTCGAGCACGTGGCTCATCCAGTCGACGATCACGGCCGGGGTCAAGGCTTCGGCAATCCAGGGCAGGTATTCCGGCTCGCGGGCCATGACGCCGATGTTGCTGTGATTGCCCTTGTCGCCGGAACGTGCGACCGCAAGCTTGATCAGCGCCACGCTGGCATCGGCGCGACCCGTGGGCTTCGGCGGTTCGAACGGCACCGGCAGGTCCGCGGTGGTGAGCACGTCGAGAGCGGGCAGGGCACACGGGTGACGCTGACCGTTGAGATCAATGTCCAGCGTGCAGGCGCTTTTGTCGATGAGGAACGAGAACAGCCGGATCAGCGGATACACCGTCGGCCGCCCGCCGACAATCCCGGTCAGCCCCGGCGCCATGCCGGTGGCAGCCTGGGCAATTTCCCGGGAGAACACGATCAACGCCTGTTTGCTCGGGTGACGCACGGCGAGTTTGATCACCACTTCGCGGCTGTCCTGTCGCTGGCCATGGGGGCCGTAGGTCGCTTCGCTGCCCAGGAGCTCGATGTTCACTTCGCTGTAGGGCGCCCAGCCGCGCTGGCTGAAGATTTCCGAGGTCTTGTTGATGATCGCTTCGCTGACACGCCGGGCCTTGTCCACTGCATCGATGCCGGCAATCAGGCAACTGGCAGTGCAGCGGAAACCATCCGGATAAGTCGCGCTGACCTTGTATTGGTCCGTTGGAGGCAAACCCTTTGCACCATGCACCTGAACCGCATTTTTGCCTTGTTGCTGAAGTTTGACCTGGGTGAAATCGCAGACTACATCGGGCAAGAGATAAGCCTGCGGGTTGCCGATTTCATAGAGCATTTGCTCGCCGACGGTAAGGGGCGTCACCAGGCCGCCGGAGCCTTCGGGTTTGCTGACAATGAACTGGCTGTCGGCGCTGACTTCGACGATGGGGAAACCGATGTGTTCGTAGTCAGGCACGTCGCGCCAATCGGTGAAGTTGCCGCCGGTGCACTGGGCGCCGCATTCGATGATGTGGCCGGCGAGGGCGGCTTGGGCGAGTTTGTCGTGGTCGTGCCAGGACCAGCCGAATTCATGCACCAGCGCCGCGCTGACCACGGCACTGTCGACCACACGCCCGGTGATCACGATGTCCGCGCCCAGACGCAAGGCTTCGACAATGCCCGGCGCGCCGAGGTAGGCGTTGGTGGAAACGCACATCGGTGGCAAGGGGGCGCCGCTGAACATTTCATGGAGGCCGCGGCTGCTCAGCTGTTTGAACTGCGGTTGCAGGTCATCACCCAGCAGCACCGCGATTTTCAGCGCCACGCCAGCCTTGTCGCAGGCCGCTTGCAACGCAGCCGCGCAGGCGTGTGGATTGACGCCGCCGGCGTTGCTGATGACGCGGATTTTCTGTTCGGCGAGTGGCCCCAACAGAGGGCTGAGGACTTCGATGAAGTCACTGGCGTAGCCGGCCTGTGGATCTTTCATCCGCGCACCGGCCATGATCGACATTGTGATCTCGGCCAGATAATCGAACACCAGATAGTCCAGGCGCCCGCCTTCCACCAGTTGCGCGGCGGCGGTCGAGGTGTCGCCCCAGAAGGCGCTGGCGCAACCGATGCGTATCGTTTCAGGCACAGCCCTTTCCATAGCCACCTCCGACAATCGTGAATCGAGACTACCAAGCAAGCGCTTGGTTTGTAAACGACTGAAATATCTTAGGGCCGAGCGCTTGCTTGGTTGCCTGCGTCAGCTTAAATTGCCCGCGCAACCCCGCTGTTTTAGCGGTGAATACGACTGTAGGAGAGAACGGGTGGACGAGCAAAAAGCCCTGAGGGTCATGCGCGAACTGGTCGACAGCGGCCAGTTGACCGACCCGGACAGCGCCCGTGGCAAACTGCTGCAAGTGGCGGCTCACCTGTTCCGCAATAAAGGCTTTGAACGCACCACGGTGCGCGATCTGGCCGGTGCCGTGGGCATTCAGTCGGGGAGTATTTTTCATCACTTCAAAAGCAAGGACGAGATCCTGCGGGCGGTGATGGAGGAAACCATTCGCTACAACACCGCGTTGATGCATGCCGCGATCGCTGAAGCCGGCAACGTGCGCCAGCGGGTGCTGGCGCTGATTCGCTGCGAATTGCAGTCGATCATGGGCGGCAGCGGCGAGGCCATGGCGGTGTTGGTGTATGAATGGCGTTCGCTGTCCGAAGACGGCCAGGCGAAGGTCCTGGCGCTGCGTGACATCTATGAGAACCTCTGGCTGCAAGTGCTGGGTGAGGCCAAAAACGCGGGTTTCATCCGTGGGGACGTGTTCATCACCCGCCGTTTCCTGACCGGCGCGCTGTCCTGGACCACGACCTGGTATCGCGCGGGTGGCAGCATGAACCTCGATCAATTGGCCGATGAAGCGTTGATACTGGTGCTGAAAGAACAACAATAATTTCGTTCAGGGCCGCAGGAAACTGGCTAAGTGGCCGAAACCGCCTAGCTTGAATGGATTGATGCGTATTTTTTGGGGAGTGGGAAGTTTTGATGTCTTCGCCAATTCGGACGGCCTCGCGGCTTTTGCTGGCGGCGCTTGCGGCGTTGTGGGTATTGCCGTCCCCGGCTGCACAACTAGTGCGGGTCGGTGCAGCGCATTTTCCGCCTTATACCGTGCGCCCGGAATCCGGTGCCGACACCGGTCTGTTGCCACAGTTGGTCGAAGCGCTCAATGCAGTACAAAGCGACTATCAGTTCGTGCTGGTGCCGACGTCCATTCCGCGACGCTTCGGTGACTTCAAGCAGGGTCGGGTGGACATGGCGATTTTCGAGAACCCGGGCTGGGGCTGGAAGGACATCCCCCACATCAGCGTCGACATGGGACTGGAGGACGCGGAGATTTTTGTTGCGCAACGAATACCGAATCGTCAGCAGAACTACTTTACCGATCTCGCCGGCAAGCGTCTGGCGCTGTTCAGCGGTTATCACTACGAGTTCGCCAACTTCAATGCCGACCCGAAAGTCCTCGCGCAAAACTACAACGCCACGCTGACCTATTCCCACGACAGCAACCTGCTGATGGTACTGCGCGGGCGGGCCGACGTTGCCCTGGTGACGCGCTCTTACCTGAGCGATTACCTGCTGCGCAACGAGAAGGTCGCCGATCAGTTGCTGGTGTCCGAGCGCATCGATCAGGTCTATCACCACTACGCCATTCTTCGTCCTTCAGCGCCCATCAGCGGCGAGGCATTTGGCAAGTTGTTGCAAGGATTGCGCGACAACGGCCAGATGCTGAAGATTTTCGATCCGTACAAGATCGCGGTGGTGCCGGTTCCGGGCAATTGAATACGCGTCAACCGTCGCGTGTTTGCCTGAGTCGCTTAAATTTTCCCCGCTGGCTGACGTCACATCGTTGAACTGTCGACGATTACCGTGAGCCCGACCCATGTCCAATCTGAATAATCTGACTGCCCTGGCCTTGCCGACGGGCAGTCGTCTTGTCGCTGAAGAAAGTGAAAACCGACTGAGTCTTAGCCAGGACGCGCAACCGCTGATTACCTTGCGCCTGGCACGCGAGCCCGAATTGCAGGTGAAAGTCGAGGCGCATCCCGACATTCAGGCATTGTGGGCCGCCTGTTATTGGTTGTTTGCCCGTGATCCCGTGTGTCAGCACCTGACCTGGCACCTCGATGAAGCCCCCGCTGAAGCCTTGCTCACTGGACTGCTGATCCCGACCGGGACCGCCGGCCAGTATCGCTGCGAGCGCACGCTCTTCTGGCAATTGCCGCAACCTTGGTTGTGCACCTCGCAGACCAACAGCTACCCACAGCAAATGGTGATCAGCGACGGCAAGCGTCATCCGTTGCGGCCAGTGAAGCCTCGCGGTGAGGTCTATCGGCGTTTCGATGCACGGCTGGGGGCATGGATTTCCCTGCGAACGGTAGATATCGACCTGGATCTTGCGCGGTTCAACCGCTGGCAGAACAGTGCGCGGGTGGCGAGTTTCTGGCAGGAAGAGGGCAGCCTTGAACAGCATCGCGAGTACCTGGGCAAACTCGAAGCCGATCCACACACCGTGACGCTGATCGGCTGTTTCGATGACCAGCCGTTTGCCTATTTCGAAGCCTACTGGGCCAAGGAAGACCGCATCGCGCCGTTTTATGAGGCGGGTGATTACGACCGTGGCATTCACATGCTGGTCGGCGAAGAAAATCATCGCGGCCCACACAAGGTGGCGAGCTGGTTATCGGCGTTGACGCATTACCTGTTTCTCGACGATCCACGCACCCAACGGGTGGTCGCCGAGCCGCGCGCCGATAACGCGAAGATGATCGGGTATATGCAGGGTCAGCGTTTTCACTGCGAGAAAGAGTTCGACTTCCCGCACAAGCGTGCAGCGTTGATGGTGTTGGGGCGGGAGTGGTTTTTTGAGCGGTGTGTGTTGGCCTGATTTAGCGTTAAACCTGAAAGATCGCAGCCTTCGGCAGCTCCTGCAGGGTTATGCATTCCATGTAGGAGCTGCCGAAGGCTGCGATCTTTTGATCTGACGTTGCCAGTCAACGACGGGCAAACGTATCCGCGCGACTGCCCGACACCTTGCGGCAATGCACCAACGCATCGCGAATCATGAAGTTCACCAGGGTCGGCGACACGCCGAGCTCCTTGGCGATGTCCTTTTGCGGCACACCGTGCAGACGGTACATCTCGAAAGCGTAACGGGTACGGCTCGGCAGCTCCGTCAACGCGTCGGCGATGTTTTCCAGGGTCGAGAAGTTGATGTGCGAGGTTTCCGGCGAAGCACCTTGGATCACCACGTTCAGCCCTTCCTCTTCAGGCCCCGAATACTTCTGTTCCAGTGCCTGTTTGCGGTAGTGATCGATCGCCAGGTTGCGCACGATCTGGAACAGGTAACTGAGCTGAGCCTTGATCGAGGAGGTGATCTGCGGCGCCGATTGCAGGCGGAAGAACGCATCCTGAACCACATCTTCGGCACGTGACCGGCAGCCGGTGATACGGGCAGCAATCTTGACCAGAATCAGTCGATTGTCGACGAATGCCTGAAGTAGCGGTGAATCGCACCTGCTTGTGGATACTTGTTCCGTCATGGAAATCACCTTGCTGCAAATAGGGTCGTGGGACAGCAAGGGAATCGGAGCCGTCCTACACATCGAGCGACAAATTATTCTGAATGATAATGATTGTCAATTGAGAAAGAGAAGTAATGCTCTTCAAGGGTGCACAGTGAGAACTGCGACACGCTGTCGCGCCCGCTTGCGGCAGCCGCGCCCCCGTTGACGATCAAACCTGCGGACTAATTATTTCAAGACGCCATCCGTTCTCATTGGTGAATGGCTCCGGGCGTACGCCCCGGCCAAAACAGCATTCCCAATGCCTTGCGCGGTCGGCGAAGACCGCGTCCTGCATGCCCCTGAAGGGGCGTGACGTCAGAAAACCGATTCCATTTGCAAGCCGAATTCAGGCAGGAAACCTCATGACCGACGCGTTCGAAATACCTGGCACACTGGTCCAAGCCCTTCAGCGCCGCGCGGCCCTGACGCCGGATCGGGTGGCCTTGCGTTTTCTCGCCGAAACCCCGGATCAGGCCGTAGTGCTCAGTTATCGCGAGCTGGATCAACGGGCGCGCACCATTGCCGGTGCATTGCAGGCCGAGACGGATTTCGGTGATCGCGCGGTGCTGTTGTTTCCCAGCGGGCCGGATTACGTCGCGGCGTTTTTTGGTTGCTTGTATGCGGGTGTGATTGCGGTGCCGGCTTATCCACCGGAGTCGGCCAAGCGTCATCATCAGGAACGCCTGCTGTCGATCATCAGCGACGCCGAACCGCGCCTGCTGTTGACCAGCGCCGACCTGCGCCACGCGTTGCAGCACATCGATGGCGCGCCGCCGCTGCTGTGCGTCGACACCCTTGATGTCGCACTGGCGCAGCGTTGGGCCGAGCCGAACCTTGACGGCGATCACATCGCGTTCCTGCAATACACCTCCGGCTCCACCGCGTTGCCTAAAGGTGTGCAAGTCAGTCACGGCAATCTGGTGGCCAATGAATTGCTGATTCGCCAGGGTTTCGGCATCGACCTGAACCCGGATGACGTGATTGTCAGCTGGCTGCCGCTGTACCACGACATGGGCTTGATCGGCGGTCTGTTGCAACCGGTTTTCAGTGGTGTGCCGTGTGTGTTGATGTCGCCGGCGTACTTCCTCGGCCGGCCGTTGCGCTGGCTGGAAGCGATCAGCGAATACGGCGGCACCATCAGCGGCGGGCCGGATTTTGCCTATCGACTGTGCAGCGAGCGGGTCAGCGAATCGGCGCTGGAACGCCTCGACCTGAGCGGCTGGCGCGTGGCGTATTCCGGTTCCGAGCCGATTCGTCTCGACACCCTGGACCGTTTCGCCGAGAAGTTCGCGAGTTGCGGTTTCACCCCGGACAGTTTCATGGCGTCCTATGGATTGGCCGAAGCCACCTTGTTCGTCGCTGGCACAGCGCGTGGCGAAGGCATCGGCAATCTGCGGGTGGACGATCAGGCGTTGGCACAAAACCGTGCCGAACCGGGCGAAGGCAGCGCGATCATGAGTTGCGGCATCAGCCAGCCAGATCACGCGGTACTGATTGTCGAGCCATTGGCGCTCAACGAACTGGCCGACAACGCGATCGGCGAAGTCTGGGCCACCGGGCCGAGCATCGCCCATGGCTACTGGCGCAACCCCGAGGCCAGCGCCAAGACCTTCGTCCAGCTTGCCGGAAAAACCTGGCTGCGCACCGGTGACCTGGGTTTCATGCGCGACGGTGAATTGTTCATCACCGGGCGCCTGAAGGACATGCTGATCGTTCGTGGGCACAACCTGTACCCGCAAGACCTCGAGCAGACCGTCGAGCGTGAAGTGGAAGTGGTGCGTAAAGGTCGCGTCGCCGCGTTCGCGGTGAACATCGACGGTCAGGAAGGTATCGGCATCGCTGCGGAAATCAGCCGCAGCGTGCAGAAAATCCTCCCGCCCGAAGCGCTGATCAAAGCCATTCGCCAGGCGGTGGCCGAGGCATATCAGGAAGCACCGAGCGTGGTGGTGTTGCTCAATCCGGGCGCCTTGCCCAAGACCTCCAGCGGCAAACTGCAACGCTCGGCGTGCCGCAATCGCCTGGCGGAGGGCAGCCTCGACAGCTACGCGGTGTTCCCGTCGGCGAGCACTGAAAACGAGGCCACAATCGAGTCGGATTCCGAGCTGCAAACCCTGATCGGCCAGATCTGGTCCGAGCAATTGCAGGTCAAGCAGGTCAATGCCGATGACCACTTCTTCCTGCTCGGCGGCAACTCCATCGCCGCCACTCAAGTGGTGGCGCGCCTGCGCGAAGCGCTCGGTCTGGAGCTGAACCTGCGCTTGCTGTTCGAAGCGCCGACCCTCGGCGCATTCACCGTCGCGGTCGTGCAGCAACAACAGGACGGCGGCCTGGCCCAAGGCGCGATCAGCACGCTGTCGCGCAGCGAAGCGCTGCCGCAATCCCTCGCGCAAAACCGCCTGTGGATCACCTGGCAGCTCGACCCGCACAGCAGCGCCTACAACATTCCCGGCGCCTTGCGTTTGCGCGGTGAGCTGGACGAAGACGCCTTGCGCGCCAGTTTCCAGCAACTGATCGAACGCCACGAATCCCTGCGCACACGTTTCTTCGAGCGTGACGGTGTGGCGCTACAGCAGGTCGATGCCGCTGTCGAATTCAACCTGCAACGGATCGACATCAGCGATTTGCCCGTCGCCGAGCGTGAAGCCCGTGCGCAACAAATCCGCGAGGACGAAGCGCGTACCCAGTTCGATCTGGAAAAAGGTCCGTTGCTGTGGGTGACGCTGGTGCGCCTCGATGATGAAGATCACCAGTTGCTGGTGACGCTGCATCACATCATCGCCGATGGCTGGTCGCTGAACGTGCTGATCGACGAATTCTCGCGCCTGTATGCCGCTGCGTCCCAAGGGCAAACGGCAACGCTCGCGCCATTGCCGACGCAGTACGCCGACTACGGCAGTTGGCAGCGTCAATGGCTGGCGCAAGGTGAGGGCGAGCGGCAACTGGCCTACTGGAAAACGCAGTTGGGCGAGGAGCATCCGCCCCTGAGCCTGGCCACCGATCACCCGCGTTCGGCGCAACACCTGCACAGCGCCGCGCGCCACACCGTCCGGTTGAGCGCGACCCTCTGCGATGCGATTGGCCAGACCGCCCAGGCCCACGATTCCACCCCATTCATGCTATTGCTCGCGGCGTTCCAGAGCCTGCTGCATCGCTACAGCGGCCAGACCGACATCCGCGTCGGCGTGCCAAACGCCAACCGTCCACGCCTGGAAACCCAGGGCTTGATCGGCTTCTTCATCAACACCCAGGTGCTGCGTGCCGAAGTGGATTCACGGTTGCCGTTTGTTGAGTTGCTGGCGCAAACCCGACAGAGCGCGTTGGGCGCACAAGCGCATCAGGACCTGCCGTTCGAACAACTGCTCGAAGCCTTCCCGCAGGCCCGCGAACAGGGCTTGTTCCAGGTCATGTTCAACCACCAGCAACGGGACCTGAGCGCACTGCGTCGCTTGCCCGGCCTGCTCGCCGACGAACTGCCGTGGCACAGCCGCGAAGCCAAGTTCGACTTGCAACTGCACAGCGAAGAAGACCGTAACGGTCGCCTGAGCCTGTCCTTCGACTACGCCAGCGAACTGTTCGACGCCACCACCATCGAGCGACTGGCCGAGCATTTCAGCAACCTGCTGCGCGCCATCTGCGATCAACCGAAAACCGCCATCGGCGACCTGCAATTGTTGGCGCCCAGCGAACACGATCAGCAGGAAAACTGGAGCGCCGCACCGTGCACACCGGCCAGCCAATGGCTGCCGGAACTGCTCGGCGAACAGGCCCGCCTGACCCCGGAGCGTACCGCGCTGATGTGGGACGGCGGCAGCCTGGACTTCGCTGAACTGCACGCCCAGGCCAACCGCCTCGCGCATTACCTGCGCGACAAAGGCGTCGGCCCGGACGTGTGCGTGGCCATCGCTGCCGAGCGCTCGCCGCAGTTGCTGATCGGCCTGCTGGCGATCATCAAGGCCGGCGGTGCCTACGTGCCGCTGGACCCGGATTACCCCGCCGAACGCCTGGCCTACATGCTCAGGGACAGCGGCGTGGAATTGCTGCTGACGCAAACCCAATTGCTTGATCGCTTGCCGGCCATCGATGGCGTCAGCGTGATTGCCATGGATGCGCTGCACCTGGAGAACTGGCCGAGCCAGGCACCGGGTCTGCATCTGCACGGCGACAACCTCGCTTACGTGATTTACACCTCCGGTTCCACCGGCCAACCGAAGGGCGTCGGCAACACCCACACGGCCCTTGCCGAACGCCTGCAATGGATGCAGAACACCTATCGCCTGAACGATACCGATGTGCTGATGCAAAAAGCGCCGATCAGTTTCGACGTGTCGGTGTGGGAATGCTTCTGGCCGCTGATCACCGGTGCACGCTTGCTGATCGCCGGTCCCGGTGAACACCGCGATCCGCACCGCATCGCGCAGCTTGTTCAGCAATACGGCGTGACCACGCTGCACTTTGTGCCACCACTGCTTTCGTTGTTCATCGACGAGCCGCTCACCGCCGAATGCACCAGCCTTCGCCGTGTGTTCTCTGGTGGTGAAGCCTTGCCGGCGGAACTGCGCAACCGCGTTTTGGAACAGCTGCCGGCGGTACAACTGCACAACCGTTATGGCCCGACCGAAACCGCGATCAACGTCACCCATTGGCAGTGCAGCGCGGCCGATGGTGAGCGCTCGCCGATTGGCCGTCCGTTGGGCAACGTGATCTGCCGGGTGCTCGACAGCGACCTCAACCCGGTGCCGGCCGGTGTGCCGGGTGAACTGTGCATCAGCGGCATTGGCCTGGCCCGAGGTTATCTGGGCCGTCCGGGCCTGACTGCCGAACGCTTTGTCGTCGATCCGTTGAGCGAGCAGGGCGCACGTTTGTACCGCACCGGCGACCGTGCACGCTGGACCGCCGAGGGCGTGATCGAATACCTCGGCCGTCTCGACCAGCAGGTCAAAGTGCGCGGCTTTCGCGTTGAGCCGGAAGAAATCGAAGCGCGTCTGCTGGCTCAGAACGGCGTCGCCCAAGCGGTGGTGCTGGTGCGCGAAACAGCGGCCGGGGCTCAACTGATCGGTTACTACACCGCCACTGCAAACAGCGAAGCCGAAGACACGCAAACCGCACGCCTGAAAACTGCGCTGGCGGCCGAGCTGCCGGAATACATGGTCCCGGCACAACTGATGCGCCTGGGCGAAATGCCCCTCAGCCCCAGCGGCAAGCTCGACCGTCGCGCCTTGCCCGAACCCCGGTGGCAAGTGCGCGAACACGTTGAGCCGGTCACTGAGCTTGAACAGCAGATCGCCGCGATCTGGCGTGAAGTGCTGGGCTTGAAGCAGATCGGTCTGCGCGATGACTTCTTCGCCCTCGGCGGCCACTCGCTGCTGGCCACGCAAATCATCTCCCGCACCCGTCAGGCGTGCGACGTCGAGTTGCCGCTGCGAGCCTTGTTCGAAAACAGTGAACTGGGCGCATTCGCCGGGCAGGTCCGACAGATCCAGGCCAGCGGCAATACCAACAAGCAACCACCGATCGAGAAAGTCGACCGCAGCCAACCGGTGCCGCTGGCCTATTCTCAGCAGCGCATGTGGTTCCTCTGGCAGATGGAGCCGGACAGTCCGGCCTACAACGTCGGTGGCATGGCGCGGTTGCGCGGGGTGCTGGATGTCGGGCGCTTCGAGGCGGCTTTGCAAGCGCTGATCATGCGTCACGAAACCTTGCGCACCACGTTCCCGAGCGTCGACGGCGTGGCCCAGCAACGGGTGCACCCGGAAACCGGGATGCGCATGGACTGGACAGATTTCTCCGCGCTGGACACCGGCTTGCGCGAACAGCGGGTTCAGGCTCTGGCCGACAGCGAAGCTCATCAGCCCTTCGATCTGGAAACCGGGCCGCTGCTGCGCGCCTGTCTGGTCAAGACCGCTGAACAGGAACATTACCTGGTGCTGACCCTGCACCACATCGTCACCGAAGGTTGGGCGATGGACATTTTTGCCCGGGAACTCAGTGCGCTTTACGAAGCGTTCGTCGATGATCGCGAGTCGCCCCTGGCGCCGCTGCCGGTGCAATACCTCGATTACAGCGTGTGGCAGCGTCAGTGGCTGGAGTCCGGCGAACGTCAGCGTCAGCTCGACTACTGGATGGCCCAACTGGGCCGCGAACATCCACTGCTGGAACTGCCCGCCGACCGCCCGCGTCCAGCCTTGCAAAGTCATCAGGGCGAGCTGTTCCGTTTCGACCTGAGCGACGACCTCGCCGCACGGGTTCGTGCGTTCAATGCGCAAAACGGTCTGACCCTGTTCATGACCATGACCGCCGCGCTGGCGGTGCTGCTTTACCGCTACAGCGGCCAGGCAGACCTGCGCATCGGCGCGCCGGTGGCCAACCGTATTCGCCCCGAAAGCGAAGGGTTGATCGGTGCATTCCTCAACACCCAGGTGCTTCGGTGTCAGCTCGACGGGCAGATGTCGGTCGGCGAATTGTTCGAGCACGTGCGTCATACCGTGATCGAAGGCCAGTCCCATCAGGACCTGCCGTTCGATCATCTGGTGGAGGCGTTGCAGCCACCGCGCAGCGCTGCGTATAACCCGCTGTTCCAGGTGATGTGCAACGTGCAGCGCTGGGAATTCCAGCAAAGCCGCAGGCTCGCCGGCATGACTGTCGAGTACCTGGCCAACGATGCGCGGGCGACCAAGTTCGACCTCAACCTGGAAGTCACCGACCTCGATCATCGTCTCGGTTGCTGCCTGACCTACAGCACCGATCTGTTCGATGAACCGCGCATTGCGCGCATGGCCGGGCACTGGCGCAATCTGCTGGAAGCGTTGCTGGCCGATCCGCGACAGCGCCTCAGTGAGCTGCCGTTGCTCGAAGCCACGGAACAGCAAAACCTGCTCGACAGCCTTGGCGTCGAGCCGGGCGAACACCGACTGGATCAGTGCATCCATCACCTGTTCAGCGAGCAGGCCCTGGCGCGCAAGGATGCGCCGGCGCTGACGTTCGCCGGCGAGACCTTGAGTTACGCCGAACTCGACAGCCGCGCCAATCGCCTGGCCTGGATGCTTCGCGAACGCGGTGTCGGCCCGCAGGTTCGCGTCGGGCTTGCACTTGAGCGGTCGCTGGAAATGGTCATCGGTCTGCTGGCGATCCTCAAGGCCGGGGGCGCCTACGTGCCGCTCGATCCGGAATACCCGCTCGATCGCCTGCATTACATGATCGAAGACAGCGGCGTCGGTTTGCTGCTCAGCGATGCGGCGATGTTCAACGCCCTCGGCGAGCTGCCATCCACCGTCGCCCGTTGGTGCCTGGAGGACGATGCTGGGGAACTGGCCAATTACCCGACCACCGAACTGCCGTTCATCAGCTTGCCGCAACACCAGGCGTACCTGATTTACACCTCGGGCTCCACCGGCAAGCCCAAAGGCGTGGTGGTGTCCCACGGTGAAATCGCCATGCACTGCCGCGCCGTGATCGAGCGTTTCGGCATGCGCCCGGACGACTGCGAGCTGCACTTCTATTCGATCAACTTCGACGCCGCGACCGAGCGTTTGCTGGTGCCGTTGCTGAGCGGTGCTCAAGTGGTTTTGCGTGCTCAGGGTCAGTGGGACGCGGAAGAGATCTGCGGGTTGATCCGTCGCCATCACATCAACATCCTCGGTTTCACCCCGAGCTACGGCAGCCAACTGGCGCAGTGGCTGGCGACACAAGGCGAAACCCTGCCGGTGCGCATGTGCATCACCGGCGGTGAAGCGCTGACCGGCGAACATCTGCAGCGGATTCGCGCAGCGTTCAAGCCGAGTCTGTTCTTCAACGCCTACGGCCCGACGGAAACCGTGGTCATGCCGTTGGCCAGTCTCGCGCCCGAGCAGCTTGAAGAGGGCATGGGCAGCGTGCCGATCGGCAGCGTGATCGGTGCTCGCGTGGCGTACATTCTCGATGCCGATCTGGCGTTGGTGCCGCAGGGCGCGACCGGCGAGTTGTACGTCGGCGGTGCCGGCCTGGCGCAGGGTTATCACGACCGTCCGGGCATCACCGCGGAGCGATTCGTGGCCAACCCGTTCGTGGCCGATGGCGGGCGGATCTATCGAACCGGCGACCTGGTGCGTCAGCGCGCCGACGGGCTGGTGGAATACCTTGGGCGCATCGACCATCAAGTGAAAATTCGCGGTTTCCGCATCGAGCTGGGCGAAATCGAAACCCGTCTTCTGGAACATGAATCTATCCGCGAAGCCGTGGTGCTGGCGCTGGATGCGCCGAGCGGCAAACAACTGGCTGGCTATCTGGTGACGGAGGTCGCCGATCGGGACGACGCGCAACAAACCGAACTGCGCGACGCCCTCAAGGCTCATCTGAAATCGCAACTGCCGGACTACATGGTGCCCCCGCACCTGATCCTGCTGGCCAGCATGCCGCTGACCGCCAACGGCAAACTCGACCGTCGTGCATTGCCGGCGCCGGACCCTGAGCTGAATCGTCAGGACTATGTGGCGCCGAGCAATGAGTTGGAACTGACGCTGGCGCAGATCTGGTGCGACGTGCTGAACGTGGCGCAGGTCGGTCTCAACGACAACTTCTTCGAACTGGGCGGCGACTCGATCCTGTCGATCCAGGTGGTCAGCCGTGCACGGCAGCAGGGCATTCACTTCAGCCCGCGTGACCTGTTCCAGCACCAGACCGTACAGACACTCTCCGCTGTGGCGAGCCGCACCGAACAGGTCACGGCCGAGCAAGGTTTGCTCGCCGGCGAATCGCGTCTGACGCCGATCCAGCACTGGTTCTTCGACACCGACATGCCCGAGCGTCAGCACTGGAACCAGGCATTGCTGCTGGAACCGACCGTTGCGCTGGAACCTCATCGTCTCGAGCAAGCGTTGCTGGCGGTGATCGAACAGCACGATGCCTTGCGCCTGCGTTTCACTGAAACGGCGGGCGAATGGACGGCGGCGC
Organism: Pseudomonas sp. IT-P171; assembly: GCF_949767765.1. Lineage (NCBI taxonomy): Bacteria > Pseudomonadati > Pseudomonadota > Gammaproteobacteria > Pseudomonadales > Pseudomonadaceae > Pseudomonas > Pseudomonas sp. IT-P171. Next base: position 36,549 of record NZ_CATKQN010000059.1, on the reverse strand, counting down.
ACCAGAAGGTGGGCGGCGCGCCGGTGCTGTGGCAGGTGCGTGTCTCGGCGATGGATGAATGCGCGGCACTGTTCGCCGATGCCCAGCGCAGCCTCGACCTTGAACAGGGGCCGTTGATGCGTGCGCTGCTGGTCGATGGTCCCGAAGGCCGGCAACGGCTGTTCTTCGCGATCCATCACTTGGTGGTGGACGGCGTTTCCTGGCGCGTATTGCTCGACGATCTGCAAACGGTGTATCGCCAACTGGCGGCTGAACAGTCGGTCAAACTGCCGGCGAAAACCAGCGCCTTCAAGGATTGGGCTGCACGTTTGCAGGCGTATGCCGGCAGCGAATCCCTGCGTGAAGAGCTGAGCTGGTGGCAGTCGCAACTGGCCGGGCCGAGCGTCGAATTGCCGTGCGACCGGCCTGAAGGCGGCCGGCAGAATCGTCACGCCGACACCGTCAGCGTGCGCCTCGATAGCGAGTACACCCGGCAACTGTTGCAACAGGCACCGAGCGCCTATCGCACCCAGGTCAACGACCTGTTGCTGACGGCGCTGGCCCGGGTGCTGTGCCGCTGGAGCGGTCATGAGTCGGCGTTGATTCAACTCGAAGGCCACGGTCGCGAGACGCTGTTCGACGAGATCGACCTGACCCGTACCGTTGGCTGGTTCACCAGCGCTTATCCGTTGCGCCTGACACCGCTGAACATTGAAGAGGCCGCCGGGCAGGGCGCTTCGATCAAGGCGATCAAGGAACAACTGCGTGGCGTACCGCACAAAGGACTGGGTTTTGGCGTGCTGCGCTACCTCGCCGATGAACCGAGCCGTGAGGCCATGGCTGCGTTGCCAGTGGCGCCGGTCACCTTCAACTACCTCGGCCAGTTCGACCAGAGCTTCGGCGCGGACGCGTTGTTCCGTCCGCTCGATGAAGCCGTCGGCGCCGCCCACGATCCGAAAGCACCGCTGCCCAACGAACTGAGCGTCGACAGTCAGGTCTATGGTGGTGAGTTGGTGCTGCGCTGGACCTTCAGTGCCGAACGCCACGACGCGCAAACCATCTGCGAACTGGCGGACGCCTACCTCGGTGAATTGCAGAGCCTGATCGACCATTGCCTGCGTGACGAGGCGGGCGGCCTGACGCCGTCGGACTTCCCGCTGGCGAAGCTGACCCAGGCGCAACTCGATGCACTGCCGATCCCGGCCGCCGCCATCGAAGACGTCTATCCGCTGACCCCGATGCAGGAAGGCATGTTGCTGCACACCTTGCTCGAACCGGGCACCGGCCTCTACTACATGCAGGACCGTTATCGCATCAACAGCGAACTCGATCCGCAACGTTTCGCCGCGGCCTGGCAAGCGGTGATCGCCCGGCACGAAGCCTTGCGTGCGTCGTTCTGCTGGAACATCGGCGAAGACATGCTGCAAGTTATCCACAAGCCGGGCAGCACGCCAATCGAGTTTCTGGACTGGACGGCGATTGCTGACGCCGAGCAGGAACCGAAACTGCAAGCCTTGCTGAAAAGCGAGCGCGAAGCCGGGTTCGATCTGCTCAACCAGGCACCGTTCCACCTGCGTTTGATCAAGGTTGGCGAAGCACGCTACTGGTTCATGATGAGCAACCACCACATCCTCATCGATGCCTGGTGCCGGTCGTTGCTGATGGCGGATTTCTTTGAGATCTATACCGCGCTGGGTGACGGACGCGAAGCCAAACTGGCCGTGCCGCCACGTTATCGCGACTACATCGGCTGGCTGCAACGGCAGAGCCTGGCGCAAGCGCGGCAGTGGTGGAAAACCAACCTGCAAGGCTTCGAACGCACCACGCCGATCCCGAGTGACCGGCCGTTCCTGCGTGAACATGCGGGCGACAGCGGCGGCATGATCGTCGGCGACCGCTACACCCGTCTCGATGCCCGTGACGGTGCACACCTCCGTGAACTGGCGCAGGCCCATCAGCTGACCATCAACACTTTCGCCCAAGCGGCGTGGGCCCTGGTGCTGCGGCGTTTGAGCGGTGATCGCGACGTGCTGTTCGGCGTCACCGTGGCCGGCCGTCCGGTGGACATGCCGGAGATGCAACGCACCGTCGGGCTGTTCATCAACAGCATCGCGCTGCGGGTGAAAATGCCCGAGGACGATCAGCGTTGCAGTGTTCGCCAGTGGCTCAGCGGCTTGCTCGACAGCAACATGCAACTGCGCGAGTACGAATACCTGCCGTTGGTGAGCATTCAGGAAAACAGCGAGTTGCCCAAAGGCCAGCCGCTGTTCGACAGCCTGTTCGTGTTCGAAAACGCCCCGGTGGACGTCTCGGTACTGGACCGCGCGCAGAGCCTCAACGCGACCTCGGATTCGGGCCGCACCCACACCAACTTCCCGCTGACGGCGGTGTGTTATCCGGGTGATGACCTGGGCTTGCACCTGTCTTACGACCAGCGCTATTTCGACGAGTCGACCGTCGAGCGCATGCTGGGTGAGTTCAAGCGTTTGTTGCTGGCGCTGGTCGACGGTTTCCATGGCGACATGGCGGACTTGCCGCTGCTGGGGGCCGAGGAACAGGATTTCCTGATCCATGGCTGCAACCAGAGCGAACACGATTACCCGCTGGAGCAGAGCTACGTCGCGTTGTTCGAAGCGCAGGTCGCGCGGCATCCACAACGGATCGCCGCCAGTTGCCTCGACCGGCAACACACTTACGCTGAGCTGAACCAGCGCAGTAACCGCCTCGGCCATGGGTTGATCGCGGCGGGTGTCGGGCTGGATCAACCGGTGGCGTTGCTGGCCGAACGTAACCTCGACCTGCTCGGGATGATCATCGGCAGCTTCAAGGCGGGCGCTGGTTATCTGCCGCTGGACCCGGGGCTGCCGAGTCAGCGTCTGAGCCGCATCATCGACCTGAGCCGTACGCCGTTGCTGGTCTGCACGCAGGCCTGCCGTGAACAGGCTGTCGCGCTGCTGGAGGCATTCGGTTGCGCCAATCGGCCACGGTTGCTGGTGTGGGAAGAAGTTCAGGCGAGCGATGTTTCGGTGGCGAATCCGGGCCTCTACAGCGGTCCGGACAACCTCGCTTATGTGATCTACACCTCGGGTTCCACCGGTCTGCCCAAAGGTGTGATGGTCGAACAGCGCGGCATGCTCAACAATCAGTTGAGCAAGGTCCCGTACCTCAATCTCAGTGACACTGATGTGATCGCCCAGACCGCTTCGCAAAGCTTCGACATTTCGGTCTGGCAGTTCCTTGCCGCGCCGTTGTTTGGCGCGCGGGTGGACATCGTGCCGAACACCATCGCCCACGATCCACAGGGCTTGCTGGCGCACGTGTCGGCCCAGGGCATCACCGTGCTCGAAAGCGTGCCGTCGCTGATTCAGGGCATGCTCGCCCAGGAACGCATGCGCCTGGACGGCCTGCGCTGGATGTTGCCGACGGGCGAAGCGATGCCGCCGGAACTGGCGCATCAATGGTTGCTGCGCTACCCCGACATCGGGCTGGTGAATGCTTACGGACCGGCGGAATGCTCCGACGACGTGGCGTTCTTCCGCGTCGACATGGCCTCGACCCGCGGCAGTTATTTGCCGATCGGTACGCCGACCGACAACAACCGTTTGTACCTGCTCGACGGCGCGCTGGACCTGGTGCCGCTGGGGGCGGTGGGCGAGTTGTGCGTGGCCGGCACCGGTGTCGGGCGCGGTTATGTCAGCGATCCGTTGCGCACGGCGCAGGTGTTTGTGCCGAACCCGTTTGGCGAGCCGGGGGATCGTCTGTATCGCACCGGCGACCTGGCCCGGCGTCGCAGTGACGGCGTGCTGGAATACGTCGGGCGCATCGACCATCAGGTGAAGATTCGCGGTTACCGCATCGAACTGGGTGAAATCGAAGCGCGTCTGCACGAACAACCGGAAGTGCGCGAAGCGGCGGTCGGGGTGCAGGAAGGCGTCAATGGAAAGCATCTGGTCGGTTACCTTGTGGCGGCCGAATCGGCGCTCAATCCAGGCGAACGCCTGGAGCGCATCAAGCAACGCCTGCGCGCCGAACTGCCGGAATACATGGTGCCGCTGCACTGGTTGTGGCTGGAGCGGATGCCGCTCAACGCCAATGGCAAACTGGATCGCAAGGCACTGCCGGCGCTGGAGATCGGCCAGTTGCAGAGCCAGGATTACCAGGCACCGCGCAATGAACTGGAGCAGACATTGGCGGGCATCTGGGCCGAGGTATTGAAGGTCGAGAAGGTCGGTGTGCGCGACAACTTCTTCGAGCTGGGCGGGCATTCGCTGCTGGCGACGCAGATTGCCTCGCGGGTGCAGAAATCGCTGCAACGGGATGTGCCGCTGCGGGCGATGTTCGAGTGCAGCACGGTCGAGGAGCTGGCGGAGTACATCGACGGGTTGGCGGCGAGCGATATTACCGAGGAGAAGGTGGATCGGTTGAATGATCTGATGGCGGAGTTGGAGGGGCTGTAATTCTCTAGCGTCTGTGAGGCCTCATCGCTAGCAGGATAGCTCCCACAGGGTCAATGCTGACCTGTGGGAGCTAGCCTGCTAGCGATGGCGTGGTCATTTTCGACACGATTTGTGCGTTGACTGTAGATCCGACCCGTCGCAGTCTGCCTCTTCCCTTTTCGGCAGAGGAAACAGTCAATGCCCTTCGTTACGATTGACGGACAACCCCTTCACTACATCGATCAAGGCACCGGCCCCGCAGTGCTGCTCGCTGGCAGCTACCTCTGGGACCAGGCCATGTGGGCGCCGCAGATCGCCGCGCTGTCGCGGCAATACCGGGTCATCGCCCTGGACCTGTGGGGTCACGGTGAATCAGGCCCGCTACCGGACGGCACGCAATCGCTGGATGACATTGCCCGTCAGGCACGGGGGTTGCTCGATCATCTGGACATCGACCGTGTCACGCTGGTCGGTCTGTCGGTAGGCGGCATGTGGGGCGTACGCCTGGCACTGTCAGCCCCGCAACGAATCAACGGCCTGGTGCTGATGGACACCTACGTCGGTGTCGAACCGGAACCGACCCGCCAGTACTATTTCTCGCTGTTCAAGCAGATCGAAGACAGCGGGGTGATTGCACCGCAATTGCTCGACATCGTCGTGCCGATCTTCTTCCGTCCGGGTATCGATCCGCAGTCGGCGCTGTATCAGGATTTTCGCGCGAAACTGGCTGCGCTGCCGCCGGAGCGCCTGCGTCAAAGCATCGTGCCGATGGGCCGGATTACGTTTGGTCGGGATGATCTGTTGCCGCGTCTGGGCGAGTTGAATGCTGGCGCCACGCTGGTGATGTGTGGCGATCAGGACAAGCCGCGACCGCCGTCGGAGGCGAAGGAAATGGCCGAGTTGATCGGTTGCCCGTGTGTGCTGGTACCGGAGGCGGGGCATATCTCCAATCTGGAGAATCCGTCGTTTGTGACCGAGGCCTTGCTGAAGTTTCTGGCTGAGAGAAATTAGTCGATCGTACTGACGTCATCGCGGGCGAGCCCGCGATGACGTTACTGCTGCCACCACGAATCAAACGGCCCTTACTTAGGCCCGAGAATCTTCACCAGCTTGTCCGGTGACGGCGCGCCTTGCTGTTGTTGCAGTTCACCCTTGTCGTCCATGTAGAAAATCGCCGGTGTCGCCTGCAACTCCAGGTCTTCCATCAACTGCATGTTCGCCGCCAGTTTCGCCTGAATCGCCGGCGGTACGTCTTTCAGGGCCTTGAGCGAACTGGCCTTGCCGGCACCTTCGTGGTCTTGCAGGGCTTTTTGCGGGTCCTTGGCCGCGAGCAGCGCCGCGGATTTGCCCGGACTGTCCTCACGAATGATGCCGACCATGATGTGCCGCAATTGCACCTTGCCGGCCTTCACCCACGGCCGCGCCTGTTCCCAGAACATGTTGCAGTAAGGGCAGTTCGGGTCGCTGAACAGGTACACCACGCGGGGGGCGTCCTTGTTGCCGTCACCGATCCAGTTGCTGGTTTCCAGCTTGCCCCAGATTTCCTTGGCCATCGGCGCGTAAACCAGCTTCTGCAAGGGCGCGCTGCTCAGATCGTTGCCCTCGGCGTCGTACAAACTGCCCAGCAACACATGTTTGCCATCGGGCGTCAGGTACAGCGCCATGCCGCGGTTCTGGTACTGCGCGGCATAACCGCGCAGGCCGTCGGGTGCGTCGAACTGGCCAACGATTTTGGCGCCCTTGGCTTCGATCTTCTTGATCGCTTCGGGCAGTTCTTCAGCGGCCTGTACCGACGGCAAGTGCAGCAGGGCGGCGCCCAGGGTCAGCGTCAACAGGTGGCGGAGGCGGGGCATGGCAGTTTCCTTGAAGAGGTGGCCGGTACGGCGGGATTCGGGGTATCGAAGTTTTCCAGGGCGCGAGCCAGGCTGGCTTCCGACAGTTCGCCCAGGTGGCTGCCCAACAGACGACCGTCAGGGCTATAGAACAGCGTAGTCGGCAACGCCATCGAGCCGACGGCCTGGCCCAATCGGCCACTGCCGTCGAACAGCACGTTGGACAGGCTCAGGCCCTGGGTTTCCAGGAACGTGCTGACGCTTTGCATGCTTTCGGCCTGATTGACGAACAGGAAAGTCAGGTCCGGGCGGTGTTGCTGGGCATTTTCCAGGACCGGCATTTCCCGACGGCACGGCGGGCACCAGGTGGCCCAGAGATTGATCACCAGCGGCCCGCCCTTGTAGTCCGCCAGTTGCACGGTTTCACCGGCGGCATTGCGCAGGGTAATGTCCGGCAGGCGCGTGCCCTGTTCGTAAATTGTCAGCGAGAAGGTGGCCAGCACCCAGAACGCCAGGCCGCTGGCCACGCCGAAGCCCAACGGGCGGCGCAAGCCCGGCCGACGCCAGCCGCGATACAACGCGGCGAGCAACAGCACGATCACCCCGGGCAGCGCGAGAAAACCGCCGTCGCGCAAGTCGATGACTTGCCACGGATCATTGCGATAGTGCGCCCAGTAGAGCGCCACGAAGCTGATCCGGGCGGCCAGCATGCCGATCAGGAACAGGCTGAACAGCACCGACTCGGGGTTCTCGCCGCCACGTTTGGCCGCCCGCCAGCCGACAAACGTCGCCAGCGCCAGGGCACTGATCAGCAGCAGGTGGTTAAGCGCGATGGCAAAGGTGCCGAGGGTAAAAGTCAGCATTAACGGGCGTCTCGGGTGGTGGTCCAGCGTTGCAGGAAGGTGTCGGCATCGACCTCGCCGGTGATGCGCTGGCTGCGACGCTCGATGCCGTCGGCGCCGATCCACAGAAAACTCGGCGGCCCCGGCACTTTATAACGGCCGAGCAGTTCGCGGCTGGCGGCATTGTCGGCGGTGACGTCCAGCCGTAGCAAGCGCACATCGCTCAAGGCGTCGAGGACGCGGGTTTGGCCGAAAACCTGTTTTTCCATGACTTTGCACGACACGCACCAGTCGGCGTAGTAGTCCAGCAGCACCCACTGGCCCTGAGCCTGAGCCGCGTCGAGTTCCCGTTGCAGCGCGGCCGGGTCCTTGATCGTGGTGAAGGCGTCGTGGCCGACCGGGCGGGTGACATTGCTCGCATTGGCGGTGCTAAAGACCTGTAGCGGTTTCAACAGGTCATCACTGCCGCCCGCCGCACCGATCATCAACAGGCTGCCCCAGACGCCGAGCAACAATGAGCTGGCACCGAACAGATGCGCGACGCGTCCGAAACCTTCCGACTGTTTCCAGGCGCTGTAGGCGGCAATCAGCAACAACGCACCGCACAGACCGACCCACAACGACTCATCCAGCACCGGACGCAACATCAACAACGCGGTGGCGAGGAACAGGAAGCCGAACACGCCTTTGAGCAGGTTCATCCAGGCGCCGGGTTTGGGCAGGAAGCGATTGCCGACCGTCACCAGCAACAGCAGCGGCACACCGATGCCGATGCCCATGGCGAACAGAATCAACCCGCCGTGCAGCGCATTGCCGCTTTGCGCGATGTAGAGCAGGGCGCCCGCCAGTGGAGCGGTCATGCACGGGCCGACCAGCAAACCGGACAACGCGCCCAGCACGCCCGCGCCGAGCAGGTTGCCACCACGCTGATTGCGCGACACGTTTTCCAGCCGATCACGCACGGCCACCGGCAGTTGCAGTTCGAAGAACCCGAACATCGGCAGTGCCAGCAACACGAACACCGCAGCGAAACTGCCCAGCAGCCAAGGGTTTTGCAGCAGCGCCTGAAGGTTCGCACCCAGCGACGCGGCTAGAACGCCCATCGCCGCATACACCAGCGCCATGCTCACGACATAACTGGTCGCCAGCGCAAAACCACGTTTGGGCGTGGCGCCACTGCCCACGATCAAACCGGCCAGAATCGGCAGCATCGGCAACGAACAAGGGGTGAAGGCCAGCAGCAGGCCCAGACCGAAGAACACCAGCAGGCTCCAGCCCAGCGCCCGTTGTTGCAGGCTGCTGGCCAGGGCTTGATCCGGGGCTTCGGTCGTCGTGGAAGTGGCAGCGCTGCCGCCCAGATCCACCACCTGGGTTTGCGGTGGATAACACAAACCGGCATCGGCACACCCCTGGAAGCCAACCTTGATCGTGCCCGTCGCACCGGCCGGAATCTTCAGTTCCAGGCCCTGGCGATAAACCGGCTGTTCGCCGAAGAATTCATCACTGTGAGACTCGCCTTCGGGTAGCACAGGATGCAGCTCGGCGGGTAACCCATCGAACTTCAGGCGTTTCTGATAAAGGTAGTAACCGTCGGAGACCTGCCAATAGAGCTGTGTTTCCCCTGAGTCGAGGCGCTCGGAGGTGAAGACAAACGCCTTTTCCACCGGCAGGAATTCAGGTTTGGTTTCGAACGGATTGGTCCCTGCCTGGGCCACACCCGAGATCAAGAGAAGAAAAAACAAAAACAGTCGACGCATGGGTAAGCCTTATCCCTTTGCAAGTGAGGTGCACAATGGGAGGCGGCGATTAACCGATGATTAACCGCGATAACCTTGTGGACGTGGCGCTTGCGGCATAATGTCCGCTTAATCGGCCACCGGCCTAATCAGCTTTTTTCAACAGGGTTGACCATGCACGTACTGGTTTGCGAAGACGACGAGCTGATCGCCAGCGGCATTGTCGCCGGTCTCACCGCTCAAGGCCTGACGGTCGAGCACGTGGCGACGGCCTCGGCTGCGCGCGCCATGCTCAAGGTCGCCGAGTTCGACGTCATGGTGCTCGACCTCGGCCTGCCCGACGAGGACGGTCTGAAGCTGTTGCAGCAGTTGCGCCACAACGGTCTGGAAATCCCGGTGCTGATTCTCACCGCGCGGGATTCGGTCACTGACCGCGTCGACGGTTTGCAGGCCGGTGCCGACGATTACCTGCTCAAGCCGTTCGACTTGCGTGAACTCGCCGCACGCCTGCACACGTTGTTGCGGCGGGTCGCGGGGCGCAGCGTCAACCTGATCGAGCACGGCGCCCTGACCTATGACCCGAGCAGCCGCGAAACCACGCTCGCCGGACAACCGGTGGACCTTTCCCGTCGCGAACAGTCGCTGTTGCAAGCTCTGCTGCACAACCGTGGCCGGGTGCTGTCCACCGAGCAGTTGAAGGACAGCGTCTACGGCTTCAACGACGAGCTGGAAAGCAACGCCCTCAACGTGCATATCCATCACCTGCGGCGCAAGCTGGGTAACGGCATTGTTGAGACCGTGCGCGGCCTGGGCTATCGCCTGGGGCCGGCCGATGGTGCAGAGGAACTGAAAAAGTGATGAGCCTGCGTTTGCGCCTGAGCCTGACACTCGGCGCCGCGTTTGCGCTGATCTGGGCCCTGGCGGCAGCCTGGATGCTCAGCGACCTGCGCAACCAGATGATGTTTTCCCTCGACCAGCGGCTGGTGGCGTCGGCGCGCATGGTCGCCGGCCTGATGGAGCAATTGCCCGCCTTGCCGACCAAGGGCGAGGGCACCCATTTCAGCGCGGAACAACTGAACATCCCGGGTGGCATGGCGTGTCAGGTCAGCTCCTTGCGCGGGGAAATCCTGGCCCGCAGTCACACCGATCCGCAACAAACCCTGGAAGCCGAGAAAATGGGCTTCCACGATCAGATGATCGACGGCGCGCCGTGGCGCAGCTTCACCCTGGCCCGTGGCGATCTGCGTATCACCACCGCTGATCGGCAGATCGAGCGTGAAGCGCTGAACATGTCGATTCTGCTGGCCGCCTCGGTGCCGGTGGGCGTGGCATTGCTCGGTTGCCTGTGCCTGCTCTGGCTGGGCATCGGTCAGGGATTGGCGCCGTTGAACCGCATGCGCGATGCCTTGATGCGCCGCAGCGCCGACTCGCTGGAACCTTTGCAGATCCAGCCGCTGCCCAGCGAATTGCAACCGTTGCTGGATACCCAGAACCAGTTGTTCCAGCGCATCGGCAAGACCATCGAGCGCGAACGCCGCCTGACCGGTGATGCGGCGCATGAACTGCGCAGCCCGCTGACGGCGATCAAGACGCACCTGCAAGTGGCACGCATGACCGACGGCGCGGCGCGGGATCAATCCCTGGCCCGGGCCGAGGAGGGCGCCGACCGCCTGCACCGGACCCTTGAGCAACTGTTGTTGCTGGCACGGGTCGAGGGCAGCCTGTCGTTCGACGACGGTGTGCAATGCAGCGCCGAGCAAGTGGCAAAACTGGCGATTCAGGATGCCGCCAGCGGTGATCGTCAGCGGATCACATTCAAGTTGCCGACGAAGATCTCTCACGCACCCGTGCAAATGCCCGCCGTGCTGTCGATTGCCGCGCTGCGCAACCTGCTGGACAACGCGCTACGCCATACCCCGAATGACGGACCGGTGGAACTGAGCCTGGAGACTACCGGCAGCCGCGTACAGTTCGTAGTACGCGACCATGGCCCGGGCATTGCCGAAGACGATCTGCAACACCTGACCCAGCGCTTCTGGCGCAACGGCCAGAGCACCGGCTGTGGCTTGGGGCTGGCGATTGTCCAGGCCATTGTTCAGCGATGTGGCTGCACGCTGCGTTTCGACAGCCGGCCGGATGGCTTGCGGGTTGAGTTGACCATGCCGTTGCAACCGGTCTGAACACACCACAAAACCCTGTGGGAGCGGGCACGTCGCACCGCCGCTCCCACAGGATTCTGTGGTGCACATCAAATGTAACCTCTCTCCATTGGCATTGCTGGCACCTGCGGGGCTATCGTCCCCGACGGCTTTTTCTCAATGGATTGAGGTCACAGTGCCATGGATGCATCCCTGCACGTCTGCAAGGCAACCCCCGCCGACGCCGGCATCATCAGCCGGATCGTCGAGCGTTCGATCCGCATCGGCTGTGCGCTCGACCACCGCAACGACCCGCGAACCGTCGCCACCTGGACTCACAGCAAAACCACTGAACGCATTCAAACGTGGCTGACCGACCAACGGTTGTACCTGAATATCGCCCTGTTGCAGGACAAACCGGTAGGCGCCGCGATGGCGGCGATCAGCGGCAAGGTTGCGTTCTGTTACGTGCAGCCGGAATGGTTTCGACGCGGTGCCGGGCAGGCACTGGTCCACGACCTCGAACGCTGGCTGATTGAACGCGGTGTGGCCCAGGCCCGACTCAACAGCACCCGAACCAGCGAAGCCTTTTACCGTCATCTGGGTTATCAGCCCTGCGCCGAAACCTTCACCGTCGCCGGGCTCCACGCCATCCCCATGTACAAGGCGCTGACGCCACCTTCATAAAAGCTGATCAAGGGTCTAAATCCTCGGCGCGCTGATGCGTTTCCAGAACAGGAAAACCTATTGAGGGGTCGAGAGATGTCAGTCGCTACCAGCCTTATGGAAGATCAGTCGGCCCGGATCACTCCGGCGCCGGCCGAGACGCTGTATCAGTTCAACGAATCGCCGTTGCTGGCACGCCAGAGTCAGCAGGAATCGAATGCCCGTAGCTATCCGCGACGCATTCCCCTGGCCCTCAAGCGTGCCAAGGGCATTTATGTCGAAGACGTTGAAGGCCGCCGTTTCATTGACTGCCTGGCCGGCGCCGGGACACTGGCCCTGGGGCATAACCACCCGGTGGTGATCGAAGCGATCCAGCAAGTGCTGGCCGATGAACTGCCGCTGCACACCCTCGACCTGACCACGCCGGTCAAGGACCAGTTCGTCCAGGACCTGTTCGGACTGCTGCCGCCGGCGCTCGCCGCTGAAGCAAGGATCCAGTTCTGCGGCCCGACCGGAACCGACGCGGTGGAAGCCGCGCTGAAACTGGTGCGCACCGCCACCGGGCGCAGCACCGTGTTGTCTTTCCAGGGCGCTTATCACGGCATGAGCCAGGGCGCGTTGAGCCTGATGGGCAGCCTGGGTCCGAAAAAGCCCTTGGGCGCATTGCTCAGCAGCGGCGTGCAGTTCATGCCGTATCCCTACGATTACCGTTGCCCGTTCGGCCTCGGTGGCGCCCAAGGCGTGCAGGTCAACCTCAACTATCTCGATAATTTACTGAACGATCCCGAGGCCGGCGTGCAATTGCCGGCTGCCGTGATTGTGGAAGTCGTCCAGGGCGAAGGTGGGGTGATCCCGGCCGACCTCGACTGGTTGCGCGGCGTGCGGCGCATCACCGAGAAGGCGGGCGTGGCGCTGATCGTCGACGAAATCCAGAGCGGTTTTGCCCGTACCGGCAAGATGTTCGCCTTCGAGCACGCCGGGATCATTCCGGACGTGGTGGTGATGTCCAAGGCCATCGGCGGCAGCCTGCCGCTGGCGGTGGTGGTGTATCGCGACTGGCTCGACACCTGGTTGCCGGGCGCGCATGCCGGGACCTTCCGTGGCAATCAAATGGCGATGGCCGCGGGCTCTGCGGTGATGCGTTATCTGGTTGAGCACAAGGTCTGCGAACACGCTGCGGCCATGGGTGAACGCTTGAGCGAGCACCTGCGCATTCTTCAACGAGACTTCCCGCAACTGGGCGATATTCGCGGTCGCGGCCTGATGCTTGGCGTCGAACTGGTCGACCCGACAGGCGCGCCGGATGGTCAGGGGCATCCACCGATTTTTGCTCGTCTGGCGCCGCTGGTGCAGCGTGAATGCCTCAAGCGCGGGCTGATTCTTGAGCTGGGGGGCCGTCATGGCGGCGTGGTGCGTTTCCTGCCGCCACTGGTGATTACCGCCGCGGAAATCGATCGGGTCGCGGAAATTTTTGTTCGAGCCATGGCTGCTGCCACCGCCAGCCTCTAAATTTTCCGGGCCCCGGAACGTTCTTTCTACATAACGGCTGCGCACGCAGTGCAGCTCACCTTACAGCGATGGAGAGACACCATGACGTCAGTATTCGACCGCGAGGACATCCTCTTTCAGGTCGTGGTCAACCACGAAGAGCAGTACTCGATCTGGCCCGACTACAAAGCTGTGCCTGAAGGCTGGCGCACCGTGGGCAAGAGCGGGCTGAAGAAGGAATGCCTGGCTTACATCGAAGAAACCTGGACGGACATGCGTCCCTTGAGCTTGCGCAAGAAGATGGAAGAACAGGCTCTGGCTCACTAGATTTCACGCAAAGAGAAGCCCGCTGGACCGGTAAGGTCAGCGGGCTTTTTTTTGCTTTGGAGTTTGTGTTGTCTGGAGGTGTGTTTCGTGAGCAAGCCTTGATTTGCCTCGCTCCGGTCCTGCTCCGTGGGCCCACTACGCAGAACCTGCTCTCGGCTTTCCGATGGGGCAGATCAAGATCAAAAACCAGATCAAAAGCCAAAGCCAAAGCCAAAGCAGAACGCGTTCCCCTGTGGGAGCCAGCCTGCTAGCGATGGATGTCCAGGCAACGCGTTCATTCAGACAATACGCGTTATCGTGAGCGTCCATCGCTAGCAGGCTAGCTACCACAGGGGGAACGCATACGCTTCAAATGACAGGCAGGACCGGGAGGAGGGCATGGCGAGCCTTAGCAAACCGCCGGCTACACCCCACTCAACGCCCTGATCACCAAATCCACATTCCCCTCCAGCTCACCCACCGGATCCGCCGCATCCACACTCAACACCACCAACCGGCTCCCGGCCTCATCAATCACCGCTTTCACCGCCTCCGAAGGCTGCCGATGATGCAGCACCACCGCCACCTCATTGTCCTTCAGCGTCTCGCCCAATTGCTTCAGCGCTTCGGGCGTCCACTCAGCATCCGGCCGCGCATCGAGCCCAATCAACTCCAGGTTGAGCCCACCAATCAGATAGCCAAAATGATCGCTCAGGGACATCACACTCAGGTTGTCGGCACTGGCCAGCCGCGCTTCGCTGTCGGCACTGAACTTGAGCAAGCGTTGCTTGAGCGCCGCCAGGTTCTCCTCGATTTTCGGCTTGGCCTCCGGCGCCAGGCGCACCAGATCCGCCGCCATCACATCCGCCATGCGTCCCATATTGTTGCTGGAAAACCACGGCTGACTGTTCAAGCCATCGACCTTGTTGCCCGGCTGCACGGCGATGCCGGGGAGGGCGCCGTCCACCGGGCGTGCGGCATCGACTTCGACGATACGAATGTTGCTGCGCCGTGAGATCGGGTACAGCGGGTCATCCGCCCACAACGAACGCAGACCAATCACTGCATCGGCGTCCGTCGCCAGTTTCGCTAGCGCCGGCGCGCCACGCCCGGTGAAATAAGCGGTCTGACGGCTGCCGGGCAGGTTCGCCGGCGCCGCACGTTCAAGCTTGACGTTGGTGCCCTTGAGCAGCACTTCGCCCAGTCCGTAAGTGATCGGCAAGGACGCCAGCACATGCAGCGGCCTGGCGCTGTCTGCCGCAAACGAAGTGTTAACCAGCCCGCAGAGGGCGACGACCAGGGTCAGTTGACGCAAAGAAAATGACATTTATCCAAGGTTCCCTTTCAGACTGGGGACAACACCGCGCGCAATGGCGGCGAGGGCGAAGGCGATACCGGCCACCAGAATGATCGCGGCGCCGGACGGGATAGGCAGGTCGAAGACAATCGGCGCAAGAATCCCGCACAACGTACTGACCGTAGCGATCACGACCGAGCACCAAAAGAACCCCTTCAGCGACTGGCTGAGCAACCGCGCCGCCGCTGCTGGAATCACCAACAGGGCACCGACCAGAATCGCACCGATGACTTTCACCGCCGCCACGGTGATCAGCGTCACCAGAATCACGAACAGGTAATCCAGGGTCTTCACCGCCACGCCGCGCACCGCCGCCAGTTGCGGGTTGAAACTGGCGAGCATGATGCGGTTGTACAGCGGCAACGCCAGTGCCATGACCAGCGAACCGACGATGGCCAACACCAGCAAATCATTGCCGTTGACCGTCAGCACCGAGCCGAACAAGACGTTTTCCAGAATGTGCACATTGATCTTGCCCGCCAGGATCAGCAGCAGACTCGCACCCAGCGCCAACGACACCGACAGGAACACGCCGATCAAGGTATCCGGCGCCAGACCCGTACGGTTGCGCAGGTAGTTGAGCAAAATGCCGAACAACAGGCAGTAACCGAACAGGCTGCCATAAGGCCCGGTGTAGGGCTCGCCGAGCAGAATGCCGATGGCGACACCGGTCAGTGCGGCGTGACCCACCGCTTCAGAAAAAAACGCGAAGCGCTTGACCACCACCAGCGTGCCCAAACCACCGAGCACCGGGCCGATCAGCAAACCGGCGAGCAGGGCGTTGACCACGAATCCGTAGGCCAGCGCTTCAGGCAGATAACCCGAAGACGCCCAGCCCTGGACCATCAAACGAAAGGCTTCGTAACTCATCAGGCAGCGCTCCGTGGATGGGTTGAAAACAGCGTCAACAATGTTTCGGGGGTCAGTGCCTGCTTCGGTGTGGAATCAAACAAGACCCGGCGATTGAGCCCGGTGACGCGATCCGCCAGACGCCCGACTGCTTCCAGATCGTGCTCGATCCACAGCACGGTAATCCCGCTCTTGCGCCAGTCGCCGAGTAACCGTTCAAACACCTGAATGCCCGCCTCATCAAGGGCCGACATCGGTTCATCGAGCACCAGCAACTGCGGTGCCGGGATCAGCCCCTGCGCCAGCAACACGCGCTGACGCTCGCCACCGGACAAGGCGCCCATGCGCCGCTTGCGTTTGTCCTGCATGCCGACCCGCTCCAACGCCTCACCGATCGCCGTCGCGTAATGCTTGCTCAACCCGAGAAACGCCGGGCGCCGCTGACACATGGCGGCCATGAAATCGTCGACGGTCATCGGCAGCCCGCGATCGAATTCCAGCGCCTGCGGCACGTAACCGATGGTGCCGGGATCGCCCGGCCACTGCAGGCTCAGGCGGCCCTGATGCGGCATTTGCCCGAGCAGGGTCTTGATCAACGAACTCTTGCCGCCACCGTTGGGGCCGACCAGCGCATGCACGCTGCCGGGCTGGACCTGGAAGGTCACCTTGTCGAGGATCGTCGTGCGGCCCAGCGTCAGGCTGACTTCCGCAAAGTCGAGGGTTGGTCCCGAAACCTGTGGGAGCTGGCTTGCCAGCGAAAGCGGTGTGTCATTTAACGAATGTGCGGACTGACCTGACGCTTTCGCGATCAGGCTCGCTCCCACAGGGGATTCGCTGAGCGTTTCTTTAGCCGTCATGCGCCAGACTCCTGAATCGCCCGGACCACGGTGTTGAGGTTGCCGGTCATTTCCTTTTCATACTTGTCGGCGGTGTATTCACCGTAGGAAATGTGCGACAGCGGGTACAGCTTCACCCCGGATTCACGCTGGATGGTCTCGACGTAGGTGGACGGGAAATCCATCTCCGAGAAGATCACTTTCACGTCCAGTTCGCGCAGTTGATCGATGGTCTTTTTCAACTGGCTCGGGCTCGGTTCGATGCCGTGCGCGGGCTCGACCACCGCGGTCACTTCCAGGCCGAATTCGCGCAGCAGGTAGTCGTAAGCCGCGTGAACCGTGGCCACCCGCAACTCGGCATTCGGCGCCTGGGTCAGTTTCGCCAGGGCATCGGCGCGCATCTGCCGCAGGCGTTTGCCGTAGGCGCGGGCATTCTGGGTGTAGGTCCTGGCGTTGTCCGGGTCGAGCTTGCCCAGCTCGCGGGCGATGTTGTTGACCTGAGCAATCGAGGCGCTGATCGAGAGGAAGGTGTGCGGGTTCACGACCTTGCCGGCACCGCGAGCGGCGACACCGGTGGCGGCCAGCAGCGGCACATTTTCGTTGGCTTCGATCACTGGCACGTTCGGCGTTTCGCTGGCAGCGATCATGCGGTCGGCGAAGTCGTCATGACCGACGCCGTTGAGCACGACCACGTCCAGCCCGCTGATGCGCTTGATGTCTTCGGCGCGGGGTTCGTAGGCATGGGGGTTGAAACCGGCTGGAATCAGCGGCACCACCTCGGCCTTGTCGCCGACGATGTTGGCCACGTAGCTGTAATAAGGGTGCAGGGTGATGCCGATGCGCAGGCGCTTGGCTTCGTCGGCGTTGGCCACGGGCATCAGCAGGCAGGCGAGCAGGCCGACCAGCAGCGGTCGCCAAAAAGAGCGTTGAGATGAAATAGGCATGGGAAAGCGGTCTTCTCTCGGGTGAAGGCGAGGGTTCAGTGCCGGTGCTGGCGGGTCACGCCGGCATCGAATTGCGCGACGATCTGCCGCCAGCCAGCGCTTTCCAGCGCGGCGTCGGTGAGGTCGGTCGGGGCCTTGAGGTCGGCGGCACGGTTGAGCCAGATGTCTGGCGCCTCATCGTCAGCGGTCAGGCGCATCAGAAACGAACCGGCCACGGCGGGCGCCTGGCTCTGGCCGAAATACGCCTTGGCGTCGAGCAATTGCCAGGCATGAGCGCCACGGCTGACGGAACTGGCGTCCTGGGCAAACGGCGCAAAACCCTCGTCGGCAAGCGCTTCGGGTGTCGGCAGGGTTTGCTGTTCCTGGCGCAGCAGGTGAATCTCGTCCAGCGTCACCCGCAAATCGGCGTAGATGCCCTGCTCGGAAGCGCTCAGGTCGCGGCGGGCATCCAGTTGATGGCTGCTGACGTTGCTGGTTTCCTGGGACTCATGGCGCCAGGCGACCACCGAGCCGGCGACCGTCAGGATCATCAGGCACAACAGCAGCACATAGAGGGTTTCATGGCCGGCACCGGCCGGGCGGACGACCTGCGTAGTAGGCGTACTCATGGGGCCTCGATGTCCGCTTGGTCGATCTCGACGACGTGGCCGGGGCCGGCGTCGAACAGCACATAAAACTCGGCGCTGGGCTTTTTGAAGGTCACTGTGGAATCGGCACCGAGCTTGCCCGGCACCAGAATGGTTTCGTCGTAGCCGATCACATCGAGGGTCACCCCCGGTGCGCCGCTGCCGTCGGAGAAACCGCCGGTGCACTGGATCTGCTCGGCGTCGATGGCCTTGCACTCGCACATCGGGTTGTGGGCCAGGGCGCTGGTGCTGAAACCGGCGCACAGCATCAGCAAAACAGCGTGGAGAGGGCGAAAGGTGTTGCTCATGGTTTGCCTCCTTGTTTGTTCAGCCACTCAAGGGTGGCGGGGGATGCCTGGCTCAGCGGAATGGACGCTTGATGCATCGCGCCGTCCCAGCCTTCCATGGTGATCCACAGCTCGGCGTCGGCCTTGGTCTTTTCCGGAATCGGCAACATGGCGCCCATGCGGTAAGGCGTGCCAAAGAAAATCACCCCGGCGGCGCGCAGGCTGCGGGGTTTGCCAATGCGCAGGTACGTCGCCTTGACCTGCTCGCGGCAGCTGTCGCACAACGCCGCATTGAAGCTCTTCATGTGCCCGGCCGGGCCATCGAGGCGCGGTGCTTCGTTGCGCAATTCCGCCAGGCGCAGGCTCCATGGCCCGACCTGAACGTCCCCGATTTCCCGCTCACCCAGGCCCGTGTCCCCGCGAAACAGCGCGGCATCGGCGAAGTATTTAGGCATGAAGCCCAGTGGCACCAGCAACAGCAGAACGTTGATGTGGAAGCGCCATTTGTGCCAGAAGCGACTCAGTTTCGACCCCGGTTTTTCGGCGGTGAACAGGCTCATTGGTTGACCTCCGTGGTGTCGCGGCTCGTCACTTGAGCGGCCTCTGCTGCGCGAGGACGTCTGTTGCTGCGCTTGAGGGCATTGGCGGTGGCCAGGGCAGTGCGCTTGGTCCAGATCAGCAGGCCGCTGAGCACCATCATGCTCAGGAGCAGACCGAAGAAGAACCAGATCAGCTTGATCCAGATCCCGCCGAAATCACCGGTGTGCAACGGACGCATCGATTCGGTCACCAGCTCCAGCCCCGAGCGGTCCGAGAGCAGGCGGGTGACGGCGACGTCGCCGGTGTAGGGGTTGATCTCGGCGGTCTGGAACATCAGCGGATACCAGCTGCGGCCGCCCACCGAGAGGTAACTGTAGGCATTGGCGGGCAGGCTGACGAAGCTGTCTTCAAGGCCGGGAATGCGTTCCTTCGCTTCGCGAATCGCGGTTTCCAGGCTGATCATCGGTGCCGGCGAACCATCGGCGGTGAGGGGCACGCTTTCCCGCGGGACTACGGGCGCCACCGGGGCGGTGGAAATCGTGATCTGGTTATCGAACATGAACGCTTCGATCAGGAACCAGGTGCTGGTCACGGAAATCACCGCAATGAACCAGATCGACCAGATACCGCTGAGGCGGTGAAAGTCGCCCCAGAAAATCCGCGCACCGTGCCGAATGCGCAGGGTCGGTCGCAGAAAACCTTTCCAGAAGCGCTTGTAGACCACCAGCCCGGTAATCAGCGAAGCCAGCAGCGGCAGGCTGAGAAACGACACCAGGTACCAGCCCCAGCTGTAGCCATTGGTGAAGGGCACCAGCCACCAGCCATGCAAGGCTCGGGTGAACGCCCTGAAGTTGAATTGCGGGGCGGTGCCCTGGATCACGCCGCTGTACGGGTTGACGTAAACCACCACCGAACGGCCGTCGGGGTAGGTGACTTCCACGTCCAGGGCGAAATGCGATTCGTCGGGGCGGCTGATGCTTTCGACCAGGATCTGCGGCTCGGCCTGTTTGATCGCCGCGATGATCTGGTCGTAGCTCAGCAGCGGCGCATCACCTTCGGGTTGGCTGGCGCGCATCTGCGGGTTGGCCAGCCAGACGATTTCCTGGCTGATCACCGCCAGCGTGCCGGTCACACAGACGATCAGCACAAAAAACCAGATGGGCAGTGCCAGCCAGCTATGGACCAGAAACCAGAGTTTTGAGCGGGACTTCTTCGACATGATCAAGGTCTTGTAGTGATGAGAGGGCCTTGGCTGCGGGCTTCCCAGCGTGGGGTCCATGAAAAGTACGGTCGTGGCTTTTGCCTACGCGAACCGACTGCATCTATATAAGACGAATGAGAATCAGAAATCCCGAAGCGGGATATGAAAGTAAATGTTTCCTATTGCTGAAAACGCATAACCCACAGGGGCGTTGCATTCATTTCAGATTGCTGTGCTGCCTTGATCCAACACGAAACATGGTTCACGGGATCACTCTCCGGCCATTGATGGGGCGGGGCGACTGCCTAAGATGGGGCGCAGACGCCTGAAACCCGCGAGCCTGAGCGAACAATCCCATGACTTCAGCAAGAACCCTTTACGACAAACACATCGATTCCCACACGGTGTGTCGTCTCGATGACCAGGGCCATGTCCTGCTGTACATCGATCGCCAGGTCATCAACGAATACACCAGTCCCCAGGCATTCAGCGGTCTGCGCGAGGCCAGGCGCGGAGTCTGGCGTGCCGGCACCGCGCTGGCGGTGGTCGATCACGTCAACCCCACGGCACCGAATCGCGTGGCCGCCATGCCGGACGCCGGTGGGGCGCGGCAGGTGTCGTACCTGGCGGAAAACTGCCGGGACTTCGGCATCGAATTGCTCGACATCCTCGACAAGCGCCAGGGCATCGAACACGTCATTGCCCCGGAGCAGGGATTCATCCTGCCGGGCATGGTGATTGCCGCGGGCGACAGCCACACCACCACGTACGGCGCCCTCGGCGCGTTCGGTTTCGGCATCGGCACTTCGGAAATCGAACACCTGCTGGCGTCCCAGACCCTGGTCTACAAACGGCTGAAAAGCTTGCGCGTGACGGTGGACGGTGAACTGGCACCGGGGCTGACGTCCAAGGACGTGATCATGGCGCTGATTGGCCAGATCGGCGCTTCCGGGGCCACCGGCTATGCCATCGAGTTTTGCGGTTCGACCATCGATGCGCTGAGCGTCGAGGCGCGCATGACCATCTGCAACATGGCGGTGGAGGCCGGGGCGCGTGGCGCATTCATGGCGCCAGATGAAAAAGTCTTCGCTTACCTCAAGGACAAACCCCGTGCGCCCAAAGGTGCGTTGTGGGACCAGGCGGTTGAGCAATGGCGCGTCCTGCACAGCGACGCCGATGCGCAGTTCGACCGTGAAGTGTTTCTCGACGCCAGCGCGCTGGAGCCGATGGTCACCTGGGGCACCAGCCCGGACCAGGCATCACCGATCGGCGCCCGCGTGCCGGACCCGCAAGACGTCAGCGACCTGATCCTGCGCCAGGACATGCGCCGCGCCCTGAACTACATGGGCCTGGAAGCCGGGATGGCGCTGAGCGACATTGTCATCAGCCACGCCTTCATCGGTTCCTGCACCAATGCGCGCATCGAAGACCTGCGCGATGCCGCCAGCGTGGTGCGTGGCAAACGCGTCGCCGGGCATGTGCGGGCGATGATCGTGCCGGGCTCCACCGAAGTGCGCAATCAGGCGGAAGCCGAAGGCCTGGCGGCGATCTTCATCGAAGCCGGGTTCGAGTGGCGTCAGTCCGGCTGCTCGATGTGCCTGGCCATGAACGACGACGTGCTGGCGCCGGGCGACCGCTGCGCGTCCAGCACCAACCGCAATTTCGAAGGCCGCCAGGGGACTGGCGCCCGCACGCATTTGATGAGCCCGGCGATGGTCGCCGCTGCCGCGATTACCGGCCGCCTGACCGACATCCGCCACTTTGGAGACCGCGCATGAGCCTGCAACCGTTCACCCACGTCAGCGGCAAGGCTGCGCCGATGCTGGCGGCCAATATCGACACCGACGTAATCATGCCCAAGCAGTTTCTCAAGGGCATCGACCGCGCCGGGCTGGATCGAGGGTTGTTTTTTGATTTGCGGTTTTTGCCGGATGGTCAACCCAACCCCGAGTTCGTGCTCAATCAACGGGCGTGGCAGGGCGCGAGTTTCATGGTGGTCGGGCCGAACTTCGGTTGTGGGTCGAGTCGGGAACATGCCGTCTGGGGCTTGAAGCAGATGGGCATCCGCGCGCTGATCGGCAGCAGTTTTGCCGGGATCTTTTATGACAACTGTCAGCGCAACGGCGTGTTGTTGATTACCCTCGATGAGTCGATGTTGCAGCGGCTCGGCCGGGTTGTCAGTCAGCCTGAGGGGGCGCAGATCAGTGTTGATCTGCAGGCTCAGGAGATTCGCCTCCACGACGGCGAGGTCATTCTGTTCGACATCGACACTCTGCGTAAAACCGCTCTGTTGCTCGGCCTCGACGCCATCGGCAGCACCTTGCAACGCAGTGAGCAGATCAAAGCCTTCGAACTAAAACACCTGGCCGCCAATCCCTGGTTAAGCTAAACGCAGATCAAAATGTGGGAGCGGGCAAACCCGCTCCCACATTAGAATTGTGTTGGCTCGGCTACACCGACAACCCCTCGAAATGCGCCTGTAAAAACTCCACGCACGCCCGCAACTTTCCCGAGTATGCCAGTCGCGTCGGGTACACCGCCCAGACGTTGGCGCTCTGACTGTACTCGGGCAGCAACTGCACCAACCGCCCTTGATCCAGCAAGGGTTTCACATCCCACAATGACCGCAGCACCACGCCGCGCCCGTCCAGTGCCCACTGCAAGACAATCTCGCCGTTATTGGACGACAACGGTCCGCTGACCCGCACGCTTTCTTGCACCCCGTTGCGTTCCAGGTTCCAGATGCCGAACGCGTTGTCCCGCTCCTTGATCACCAGGCAATGATGCTGCTCCAGTTCGCCTAACGTCTGCGGTACACCCTGGCGCTGCAGATAATCGGGGGCCGCACACACCACCCGCCGATTGCTCACCAGGCGCCGGCCGATGTGCTGACCGGGAATGTCGTCGCCGACACGAATCTCCAGATCGAAGCCTTCACTGACGATGTCCACCACCCGGTCGAACAGGTCGAGGCGAATCTCCAGGTCCGGATATCGCTCGGCCAGCAACGACACGGCCGGCGCCACGTGGTGACGGCCGAAACCGAAACTGCTGCACAGATGCAAACGCCCGCGAGGGCTGTCGTGGGCGTCGGAGAGTTCGTCGTGCAGTTGCTGGAAGTCATCGAGAATGCGCAACGCCCAGCGCTGCACGCGCTCGCCGTCCTCGGTCAGGGCAATGCGGCGACTGGTGCGGTGCAGCAGGCGCGTGCCTAGGGTGGTTTCGAGAATCTGGATGCGCTTGCTGACGTAGGCGGGCGACAGGCCCAGCTCATCGGCGGCCGCGGCGAAACCGCTTTTGCGCACGACGGTGAGGAATACACGCAGGTCTTCGGGAAGGGGCACGGTGTCTTTCTTGGTGGTCATGACAGAACGGGCACTGGCGGCATGAGCCGCCAGCATAGCAGCGCGACGCGGGTGTCAGCGCAGGAAACCCAGCACTTCGGCGAGCAACAGTTCCGGCGCTTCTTCGGCGATGTAATGACCGGCGGGCAGCGCTTTGCCGCGCACATCGGTGGCGACGAGTTGCCATTCCTTGAGCGGTTCGAAACAGCGCCCGACCGTGCCTTCGGCGCCCCAAAGAACCAGCAACGGCAGGTTCAGATGATGGCCGGCGTCGAGGTCGGCGCGGTCATGCTCCAGGTCGATGCTGGCACTGGCGCGGTAATCCTCGCAGATCCCGCGCGCCGAGCCCGGCAGTTTCAGGCAACGCAGGTATTCGCCAAAGGCTTCGGCGGTGAAGGGTTTGAGTCCGGCGCTGCGACTGCCCATCACGCTGCGCAAATAGGCTTCGGGGTCTGCTTCAAGCAGGGTTTCCGGCAACGGCGCCGGGCGGATCAGGAAGAACCAGTGCCAGTAGGCGCGGGCAAAGGCTTCGTTGGTTTGTGCGTACATCGACAGCGTGGGGGCGATGTCGAGCAGCACCATGCGTTGCACCGCGTCCGGATGATCCAGCCCCAGGCGATGGGCCACGCGGGCGCCGCGGTCGTGGGCCAGGACCGAAAACCGATCGAAGCCCATGGCGTTCATCAGCGCCACGGCATCCTTGGCCATCTCGCGTTTGGAGTAAGGGGTATGGTGATCGTTGGCCGGCGGTCTGGCACTGTCGCCGTAACCGCGCAGGTCGGCGGCGACTACGGTGAAGTGCTCGGCCAGTTGTTCGGCGACCTTGTGCCAGATGACGTGAGTCTGCGGGTGGCCGTGCAGCAGCAGCAGGCCCGGCCCGCTGCCGCCGACGCGGTAGGCAATGTCGACACCGTTGACGTGGCGCTGGTCTTTGAGGAATCCGGCGAACATGGAGGGCTCCTTGTTGTAGTTGCCTGCATCCTGAAAGTGTTGGGCGGGGAGGGCAAGGCGCAAAGCGTGGTGGGCTTGTTCATGAAGTGTGTTCGAGGGAGGTGTGGTGTGGCTGATGGCCTCATCGCGGGCGAGCCACGCTCCCACCGGTGTTGTGTCGTTCGCCATTTTTTCCTACGACACAGGACCCTGTGGCAGCGGGCAGGCCCGCGATGAGGCCGGGGCAGGCACCAAAGCGCTCAACCCTGCTGAAACATCTCCTTCGCCCGCTGCTCGATCTGCTCCTGGGTCAGATCCTCCTTGCGCGTGGCCAGAAACCACAGATGCCCATAAGGATCCTTCAAGGTCCCCGAACGGTCGCCATAAAACTGATCCTTGACCTCGGACACCACCGTGCCGCCCGCTGCAATCGCCTGTTTGTAAGACGCGTCCACATCGTTCACATACAGGTGCAAGCCCACGGACGGTGACTTGTCCGGATTGCTCAACGGCCCCTGATCGCAGGGCGTGCCGAGCATGATCGGGCAATCGCCGATGCGCAGTTCGGCGTGACCGATGCCGCCATCGGGCATGGACAGGCGCATGACTTCAGTGGCGCCGAAGGCTTTCTTGTAGAACTCGATGGCTTCCGCCGCTTTCTGGATCCCCAGATACGGGGTGATGCTGTGATAACCCTCTGGAATGGGTTTGACGCTCATGATCAGTCTCCCTGATTTCGTTATGGGATAAAGCTGTCGCGAGCCTACAAAGATAGTAGGAGCTGCCGCAGGCTGCGATCTTTTGATCCTGACCCTTCGTCGGTCGCGCCCACACCAAGATCAAAAGATCGCAGCCTGCGGCAGCTCCTACCGGTGCAGGGCATAACAACGCCACTGTTCAGCCTTCAACATTGAAGCAACAGAATGCTCGGATCGCCATCGCGGGCAAGCCCGCGATAGCCGCGCCGCTATTCAGGATCAACCCCCGATTCCAACAGCTGCGCCCCCGGTCCCTGTTCCCCAAGCACATCCCCAAAATTACGCAACGGACACGCCTCCATCGATAAACACCCACAGCCGATACAACCGTTGAGCTTGTCCCGCAGCAAGGTCAGTTGATTGATCCGCTCATCAAGCTCCCGACTCCACTGCGCCGACAACACCTTCCAGTCCGCCGCCGTCGGCGCCCGGTTATCCGGCAGGGTTTTCAATGCCTCACCAATCTCTGCCAACGGAATCCCCAACCGCTGCGCCACCTTGATCAACGCCACCCGCCGCAACACTTCCCGTGGATAGCGCCGCTGGTTGCCCTGATTGCGATTGCTTTTGATCAGCCCCCTGGCTTCATAGAAATGCAGCGCCGTGACCGCCACGCCGCTACGGGCGGCCAATTGGCCGACGGTAAGTTCCTTATGCAGGTTTTCCGAGGTGATCATTTGAAAAATGCCTCTTGACCTCTAGTTAACTCGAGGTTTTACCCTGCAGGCCTTCGGATCGCAAGATCCGTCTTACACGTCAGTGGGGACTTTTCATGCAAGCGCCAGAGAAAAATCGCAGCTTCACCCAGTTGATCGAATTCGAGATCGAACCCCATCAGCAACCTGCATTGGTGTCGGCGTTATCGAAGCAGACCGAACGTCTGGCCCAAAGCTACAGCGGATTTCTGAGCGCCAGTATCCAGGCCAGCGACGATGGCCGGCGGGTGCTCAATTACCTGCAATGGCAATCTCGCGAGGCGGGGGAAGCGGCGTTTCAAAGTTTTGAAAGCGGCGAGCAGAATTTCTGGCAGCTGATTCGCGCCCATCAGGCGAAAACCGTGACCTTCGGCTCGTTCCAGGTGCTGCACAGTCTGGAACGTAGCCACGATGACGCGTTGCACTGCAATCTGGTGGGTTGAATCGACAAGTGCATCAGACGCTCGTCCTGCACGTTTTCGGTCGGTCGGCGCTTGTTCACTGCCAGTTCGCCGATCTTGATCAGTCGCATGCGCGTCACGTTACGGCGCAAGCTGTCACGCGGGGTTCCTCAGTTAATTCAACACAAACCTCTTGGGGCGGCCTTTGTGGCGAGGGAGCTTGCTCCCGCTCGGCTGCGCAGCAGTCGTAAACAGGTTGACGCGGTCTTTCAGAAAAAACGTGCGGGCCTGTTATGGGACTGCACCGCAGCCCAGCGGGAGCAAGCTCCCTCGCCACATCGTTTCAGGCCGTGGCTTTGGCGGGCAGCACGTCATTGGCGATCGATTCGCCAAACAGCCGGTGAGGTTGGTGACACCGCGGCCCGCCAGGCTGGCGTACGGTTCAGGCAACAACGGAATAACGCATTGGCGTTCTTCATTTGCGAGTGTTTGCCTTCGAAATCCACGGCTTCGCCTTGCAGCACGCGGCGCCAGATCTTCAGGAATTCGTCGGTAACTTCGGCCTGGACGGAAGGTCATCAGGCAAAGTCGATAGCCACTATCGAAAGCGTTGATTTCTGCCCATCGAGAGGCGGGGGTAGCCTGTGTTCATTGACCCGAACCCAGATGCCAGGACGCCACATCATGAAAACCCTACTCACCACTTTCTTGCTGCTTGCGGTCTCCGTTCTCGCCGGATGTGCCAGCCATGTTTCCCCGGAATTGCGGCCCTACACTGCTGAAGAAAGCAGGGAACTGGCGCTGGAGGCGTTGAATCGTCGCGGTTTGTCCTTCGACGAATACCACGCGAAAAAAGCCGAATTGCTCGGCGAACCGCAGAAGACCTTCAGTTTTGACAAGCAAGGCGAGATGAACGCCGAGCGTGCCGTTCAGCTTCACGGCCGTCCAAGCTGAGCGACTGTACCGCTCGAAGTTTCACCCAACTGTCCATGGGTTTCCTTCAGGGTGTGCGATAGGGTCAATACCTGACTGACCCTGATGGACTGCCGCTCATGACGCTCTCGCTCGACCTGCTGCTGGGTTTTGCCCTGTTTGCCCTCGTCACCTCCATCACTCCCGGCCCGAACAACACCATGTTGCTGGCATCGGGCGTGAACTTCGGCTTTAACCGCACCATTCCCCATATGCTTGGGATTACCTGCGGCTTCTTCGTGCTCGTCGTGGCAGTCGGTTTCGGCCTGGGCGCAGTGTTTCAAACCTATCCGTTGTTCTATACCGTTTTGCGTTACGTTGGAGCCGCGTATTTGTTGTACCTGGCGTGGAAAATCGCGCATTCCGGGCCGGTGTCCGACGGCGGGCAGGGGGAGAGCCAACCCATCAGTTACCTCGGCGCCGCAGCTTTCCAGTGGGTCAATCCCAAGGCGTGGATCATGGCCATCGGTGCGATCAGCACCTACACGCCGATGCAGGGCTATTTCACCAATGTGCTTGTGATTGCAGCGGTCTTCGCCCTGATCAACCTGCCGAGCGTCGGTGTCTGGGCGGCGTGCGGCACGTTGTTGCGCAACGTGCTCAAGGACCGTCGCTGGTTGCGCCTGTTCAACTGGGGCATGGCCGCGCTGCTGGTGGTTTCGCTGTATCCGTTGTTGCTCGAAAGCTTTAGCTGACGCATTGCT
The DNA here is from genome assembly GCF_949767765.1 of Pseudomonas sp. IT-P171. NCBI lineage: Bacteria > Pseudomonadati > Pseudomonadota > Gammaproteobacteria > Pseudomonadales > Pseudomonadaceae > Pseudomonas > Pseudomonas sp. IT-P171. The sequence goes on along the minus strand of NZ_CATKQN010000059.1, from coordinate 8,682 downwards.
TCATCCGGTTGCCCGATGCCTGTTAAGCTCGACTTCAGGAGCGTTCCTACGCACTTTTCAATGAAGTCGTACTTCTATTACGCATCCGATCAGGTATTGCTGGTTGACTGGTTCCCAGCACTGATCCCGGAACAAGCTCTGCGAGTCTTTTATGAATAAACGTCCGTTGTATTTCGACTACGCCGCCACCACGCCGGTGGATGAGCGGGTCATCGTGGTCATGGTCGAGTGTCTGGGTTTTTCCGGTAACTTCGGCAACCCGGCGTCCAGCTCCCACGCGTTCGGCCAGCAGGCCCGGCAAACGGTCGAGCAGGCGCGGCAGCAGGTGGCAGGACTGGTCGGCGCGCAAGCAAATCAGATCGTCTGGACCTCCGGCGCCACCGAATCGAACAACCTCGCCCTCAAGGGCGTGGCCCAGGCCCGGGGCGTATCCGGTGGCCATGTCATCACCAGCCAGATTGAACACAAGGCGATTCTCGACACGGCGAAGCAGTTGCAGGACGCGGGCGTCGCAGTGACGTATCTGGTGCCGGACGAGGAAGGTCTGATCACCGCGCAAGCCGTCAGCGAGGCGATGCGCGAGGACACCTTTCTGGTGTCGCTGATGCTGGTCAACAACGAGCTGGGCACGGTCAATGACATCGCGGCCATCGGCGAAGTGGTGCGTGCCCGCGATGCGTTGTTCCATGTCGACGCCGCTCAGGGCGCAGGGAAAGTGGCGATTGACCTGACGCGGTTGCCGGTGGACCTGATGTCGTTTTCGGCGCACAAGATCTACGGCCCCAAAGGCATCGGCGCGTTGTATGTCGGTCCTCGCGCGCAGCCGCGTTTACAGGCGCAGATTCACGGCGGCGGCCACGAGGGCGGTTTGCGCTCCGGTACGTTGGCGACTCATCAGATTGCCGCCATGGGCGAGGCCTTCGCGTTGGCGGCGCAACTGTTCGATGAAGAGAAAACCAGGATCGCGCGTCTGCGTGAACGCCTGCTGGAACCGTTGCTGACCATTCCCGGCGTTCGCCTCAACGGCAGCGCCACCCAGCGCATTCCCCATACCCTGAGCCTGACCTTCAACGAAGGCGATTTCAACCCGGCGGCATTGAGCGCCTCGATCGCCTTTTCCGCGACTTCGGCCTGCAACTCCGCCAGTAATGCGCCATCCCACGTGCTGCTGGCCCTGGGGCATGACGCTCGTTCGGCAAGTCGCACCATTCGCCTGAGCCTGGGCCGGTTTACCACCGAACAGGATATCGACCAGGCGGTACATCTGATCACAGCCGCCTGCACCAGTGCTCCGGCATTCTGGCAGTAGCGCTTTTACGCGCCGACTGAGATCGGCACTCAACAATAATGATGAAGTGATTAGCAGGAGACACGATGAGTACGCAGCCTTCGATCAATGGATCGGTGCCCGAGCGCCTGGCGCACACCCGCGAGCTGATGAGCCGGGAGGGTATCCATGCCCTGCTGGTGCCGTCGGCCGATCCGCACCTGTCTGAATATCTGCCCGGTTACTGGCAAGGGCGGCAATGGTTGTCGGGTTTTCACGGCTCGGTCGGCACGCTGATCGTGACGCCGGATTTCGCCGGCGTCTGGGCGGACAGCCGTTATTGGGAGCAAGCGACCAAAGAGCTCAAGGGCAGCGGCATTGAGCTGGTCAAGCTGCAACCGGGGCAACCAGGCCCGCTGGACTGGCTGGCCGAGCAAACCCCTGAAGGCGGTGTCGTCGCGGTGGACGGTGCGGTGATGGCCGTGGCTTCGGCGCGTACGCTGGGGGGCAAACTCGAAGAGCGCGGCGCCCGACTGCGTACCGACATCGATCTGTTGAGCCAAGTCTGGAGCGATCGTCCGACGCTGCCGAACGAGCCGATCTATCAGCACCTGCCGCCTCAGGCGACGGTCAGCCGTGGCGAAAAACTCGCCAACCTGCGCGAGGTGTTGAAAGAGCGGGGCGCCGATTGGCATTTCATCGCCACCCTCGACGACATCGCCTGGCTGTTCAACCTGCGCGGCGGCGATGTGTCGTTCAATCCGGTATTCGTTTCATTTGCGCTGATCAGCCAGCAACAGGCCACCCTGTTCGTGGCGCTGGGCAAAGTCAGCGCCGAGCTACGCGCGATCCTCGAACAGGACGGCGTAACCCTGCGCGACTACAGTGAAGTGGCCGACGCGTTGCGCGCGGTACCGAGCGGCGCGAGCCTGCAAGTCGATCCGGCGCGTGTCACGGCTGGCCTGCTGGACAACCTGGACAGCGGTGTAAAACTGGTTGAAGGCCTGAACCCGACGACACAGGCCAAATCGCAGAAAAGCCTGGCCGATGCCGAGCACATCCGCAAGGCCATGGAACAGGATGGTGCGGCGCTGTGCGAATTCTTCGCCTGGCTGGAGTCGGCGTGGGGCCGCGAGCGCATCACCGAGCTGACCATCGACGAACACCTGACCGCTGCGCGTACCCGTCGTCCGGACTATGTGTCGCTGAGTTTCAACACCATTGCCGCGTTCAACGCCAATGGTGCGATGCCGCATTACCACGCCACTGAAGAAGAGCATGCGGTGATCGAAGGCGACGGTCTGTTGCTGATCGACTCCGGCGGCCAATACCTGGGCGGCACCACCGACATCACGCGGATGGTACCGGTCGGTACGCCGACGGATGAGCAGAAGCGCGATTGCACCCGCGTGTTGAAAGGTGTGATTGCATTGTCCCGTGCGCAATTCCCTCGGGGTATCTTGTCGCCGTTGCTGGATTCCATCGCCCGTGCGCCAATCTGGGCGGAAAGCGTCGATTACGGTCACGGCACCGGGCACGGCGTGGGCTACTTCCTCAACGTTCACGAAGGCCCGCAAGTCATTGCCTATCAAGCCGCGGCGGCACCGCAAACCGCGATGCAGCCGGGCATGATCACCTCCATCGAACCGGGCACTTACCGTCCGGGCCGCTGGGGTGTGCGGATCGAGAACCTGGTGTTGAACCGTGAAGCGGGCAAGAGCGAGTTCGGTGAGTTCCTGAAATTCGAAACCCTGACCCTGTGCCCGATCGACACCCGTTGCCTCGAGCCGTCGCTGCTGACGGCGGACGAAAAACAATGGTTCAACGCGTATCACGCCGAAGTGCGCGAGCGCTTGAGCCCGTTGCTCGACGGGGCAGCGCTTGAGTGGTTGAACACTCGAACCGCCGCTATCTGATCGGCCTGAGTTCAGGCGCTGCTTCCAGCGCTTGACTCATATAGTCGACAAAGGCTTTGACCCTGGCGGATTGGCGACGATTCGCCGGGGACACGGCATGGATCGGCAGCGACTGCGCAACGTAGTCCGGCAGAATCGCCGTCACTCGCCCGGTTTTCAGATCCTCGCTGAACAACCACACCGGCGACAGCGCAATCCCCAGTCCCCCCAACACCATCTCGCGGATAGCCTCCGAGTTGTTGCTTTGTGCGTTGCCTTTGATCCGCACTTCGTGGCGCTGGGCATCTTTCTCATAAACCCACAGGTTCTGGCTGTTCAGCAGGTTGAACTGCAGGCAGTTGTGCCCGCTCAGTTCTTCCGGTGATCGCGGTTCGCTGTGTTGCTTGAGGTAGTCCGGCGCTGCGACGGTCACTCGATACGTGGTGCCGACGTGGCGGGCGATCAGGCCGCTGTCGTGCAGTTCGCCGATTCTGAACGTGACATCCAGCCCTTCGCGGACCAGGTCCTGGTTTTGATCACTCAGTTGCAGGTCAATGTCGATACCGGGATGGTGTTTCAGAAATTCCGCCAGGCGCGGGGCAATCTGCAAGCGCCCGAAACTCACCGAGGAACCGATGCGCAGGTGACCGGCGATGCGCTCTCTGCCGGACTGGAAGCTGTGTTCCGCCGCATCGACGGCCGCGAGGATTTGTCGACATTCGTTGTAGTAACGCTGACCTTCATCGGTCAGGGAAAGCTGACGGGTGCTGCGGGCAATCAGTTTTCCACCCAGTTCGGTTTCCAGCGCTTTCAAGACTTTGCTGATGGTGGGCTGGCTGGTCTGCATCTCTCGGGCAACGGCAGAAAAGCTGCCGCGTTCGACGACCCGGACGAAGATCGCCATTGCAGTGAGTTTATCCACAGGGTTTCTCATTGATGCTAAATAGGCATGATCACTATAGCTATATAGCGTCTTATCAGCATGAGTGAGATGGAGGAGGATTTATCCCACAGCCACCTCTGACGGGAATATGCGAAATGACAGACATAACTGAAATGCGCGCTCTGATTGTCGACTCGGCTAATGCGCCGCTACGCTTGGCTTCCATTCAACGGCCGGAGCCCGAAGCGGGGCAGGTGCTGGTCCGCATCAAAGCCAGCGGGGTGAACCCGCTGGACGGGAAAATCCGTGCAGGCCTGGCGGCTCATGCGCGTCAGCCGTTGCCGGCGACAGTGGGCATTGATCTGGCGGGAATCGTTGAAGGTGTGGGGGCAGGTGTTACCGGATGGCAGCCGGGCGATGAGGTGTATGCCATGGCCACCGGCATTGGCGGTGCGCAGGGTTCTTTGGCGGAATACGCAGCGGTCGATGCCCGGTTGTTGGCGCGCAAGCCAGGCAATTTGAGCATGCGTGAGGCGGCGGGGTTGCCGCTGGTGCTGATCACTGCGTGGGAAGGATTGGTGGATCGGGCGCGGGTGCGGGAGGGCCAGAAGGTGCTGATTCACGGCGGGGCGGGTGGTGTAGGTCATGTTGCGATACAGATTGCCCGGGCCTTCGGTGCTCAGGTGTTTGCGACCGGTTCTGCAAGGCATCAGGCAATCATCGAAGGTTACGGTGCGACGTTTATCGATTACCGCCGGTCTTCGGTTGAGGAATATGTAGCGCAGCATACGGATGGGGAGGGCTTCGATATCGTCTATGACACGGTAGGCGGCGAAACCCTGGATGCTTCCTTCAAGGCATCGCGGATTTATCACGGTCATGTGTTGAGCTGCCTTGGCTGGGGGCAGCACAGTCTGGCGCCTCTTTCGTTTCGCGGGGCAACGTACTCTGGCGTGTTCACGTTGTTGCCCTTGCTCACCGGTGTCGGGCGCGAGCATCACGGGGAGATTCTTCGAGAAACGGCGCGGTTGATAGAGGCGGGCAAGCTGATGCCCTTGATGGATCCTCGGACGTTCACACTGGAAACGGCCGAGGCTGCCCATGAGTTGCTCGTCTCGGGAGGGGCTCAGGGGCGGTTGGTCATCGAGATTTAAGCCAGGGCTTCAAGGACGAAGTCCAGTCGATCCTGGCCGAAGAACAGCTGGTTATCGACAAACATGCTGGGTGCGCCGAACACACCGCGTTGCACGGCTTTCTCGGTGTTGTTCTTGAGCGCGGTTTTGACCTCTTCGTCAGCCGTCAAAGCCAGCACTTCGGTCGGATCAAAACCATTTTGCGTCAGCACGGTGGCGACGGTCGCCAGGTCATCGAGGTTGCGTCCTTCAACCCAAATCGCCTGGAACAGGCAGTCGATAAAAGCCTGGAAGCGTTCCGGATGGCGCAGTTGCATGCCTGTGACTGCGCGCATCAGCATGAGTGTATTGATGGGAAAGTTCGGATTGAACTTCAGCGGCACGCCGTAGCGTCTGGCGTAACGATCAAGGTCCTGAAACATATAGGCGCCCTTGGCCGGAATGGTCGCGGGTGAGGCGTTGCCTGTGGCCTTGAAGACCCCGCCCAGCAGGATCGGAATATAGTTCAGCTGACTGTCGGTCTGCGCACAGATTTTCGGCAGTTGGGTGTAAGCCAGGTAGGTGGCGGGGCTGCCAAGGTCGAAATAGAACTCCACGGTTTTGCTCATGGTCGATGCTCTCTGATTATTGTTGTAGGGGAGGGCTTACCAGCGTTCGTTCCAGGGGCGCAGGTCCAGCTCAAAGGTCCAGGCGTCACGAGGCTGACTGTGCAGGTACCAGTAATTCTCGGCAATGTGTTCAGGGTTGAGGATGCCGTCCTGATCCTTGGTCGCATACTTCTCGGGAAAAGCATCGCGAATGAAATCGGTATCGATGGCGCCGTCGACGACGACGTGAGCAACGTGAATGTTCATCGGCCCCAGTTCGCGGGCCATGCTCTGGGCCAGCGCGCGAATGCCATGCTTGGCGCCGGCGAACGCCGCGAAACCTGCCGCGCCACGCATGCCGGCGGTAGCACCGGTGAACAGGATCGTGCCCCGTTGACGCTTGGCCATGCGCTTGGCCACTTCACGGGCGTTGAGAAAGCCTGAGAAACAGGCCATTTCCCAGATCTTGAAATACTTGCGCGCCGTTTCTTCGAGAATGCTGCACGGCACGTTGGCGCCGATATTGAACACAAAAGCCTCGATGGGACCGATCTGGCTTTCAATCTGTTCGACCAGCGCGATCACGTCCTCTTCCTTGCGTGCATCGCAGGCAAAACCATGGGCTTCACCGCCAACAGCGTTGATGGCGTCCACCAGCGGCTGGAGTTTTTCTGCACTGCGCCGGGTAACGCACGCGACAAAACCTTCTTGCGCAAAACGTTTGGCGATAGCGCCACCCGTGGCATCACCCGCGCCGACTACCAGTACGACCTTCTTGTTATTCATGGGTAGTTCCCTTTGCTAAACGATCGTTAACTAAACGAACGTTATGCTACGATCGGGCAGGCGTCAAGACGATCAATCCTGAGGGGAAGGCAATGCGTTACTCGGCCAGTCATAAACTGGAAACCAGGGAGAAGCTGCTGGAAAGCAGTGCGGTGTCGGCGAAGAAGTCCGGTTTCTCTACGGTCGGCGTCGATGCCCTGATGAAAGCTATTGGCTTGAGTGGCGGAGCGTTCTACAGCCATTTTTCGTCGAAGGATGAACTGTTCGCTTCAATCGTCGAGAAGGAGCTGGGTCAAAGCCTGGAACGCCTGGGGGCCGATCAGGACCGTGACAGGCTCGAACGCTGCCTGAAGCACTACCTGAGCATGTCCCATGTCGAACATCCGGAATCCGGTTGTGCGTTACCGGCACTGGGCGCGGAAATTGCCCGTTCAGACGTGATGATTCGCCAGCAGGCAGAGAAATGGATTTGTCGGCTTCAGGAGAGTTGGGCACAGATACTGGAGAGCGACAGCCTGGCCTGGGCCATTCTGTCGCAATGCATTGGTGCATTGGTGGTGGCGCGAATGTTGGCCACTCCAGAGATCCAGCGCACGGTGTTGAAGTCCAGTTACGATGAGATTGGCCGTCAGATCGCAGGCCCACGAACCTGAAGCGACGGCATCAACCTATTTGCAGATCACGATCATGCTGCGGCTTGTATAGCCGGCAGGATTGAGGCCAAACGGATAGTCGCCTGGTTCTTCCACGCCATCCCCTGACTTGGCGATGACTTTGTAGCCCTTCGGCGCACACGAATTGGCGGCGCTGGTGTAGCACTTGTCCCAGGATGACGACAGTCCGGAGCAGTTGACATGCAACCCTTTCTTGCCACGTTTGATATGGGTTTCCGAAGTCGCCGCGCAGCCCGCAACTGCAAGTACGGCGATGAGTATCAAAATTCGTTTCATTGCTGTCCTTAAAGCGTCCCCGGATCTTTGTGCCCGGGTCTGGCTGCACTCGCTTTCGTTCGAAGCGTTTCTGATATCCCTATCCTGAAAAGTCCATGTCCGACATTGGGTTACGGGCCTAAACATGGCCTAAATGCGCGGTAAATACCAGAGTTTCGTCAAATCCTGTATCAATCCGCCGCGACGGCGGGCTTGGCGGCGCTTCCCATGGTCATGGTCGCGCCGACGGAGGCCAGAATGATGCACAGAATAGCCATCCACTGTGACAGTGAGAGGAACTCATGAAGGAACAGCAAGCCTGACAATGCGCCGAACGCAGGTTCAATACTCATCAGCGTACCGAACGTGCGGGCCGGCATTCGGGTCAGGGCGACCATCTCCAGCGTATAGGGCAGGGCAGTGGAAAGGATGGCAACGCCGATGGCCACAGGAATCAACGACGGCGTCAACAGCGCGGCACCCGCATGAACAATGCCGATAGGCGCGACGAACAGCGCGGCGATCATCACCCCCAGTGCAGCAGTCTGCACGCCGTTATCGGCACCGGCCTTCTGGCCGAAGAGGATATATAGCGCCCAGCAGACACCGGCGCCCAGGGCATAGCCCGCTCCGAGGAGATCAAGACTGGCACTGGTTGCTCCTGTCGGTATCAACAGCAGCAATCCGACGGCGGCCAAGGCGATCCACAAAAAGTCGATCGCTCGACGCGAGGCATAGATGGCGACAGCCAAGGGGCCGGTGAACTCCAGCGCTACCGCAATGCCCAGAGGAACGGTGCGCAAGGACATATAGAAGAGGAAGTTCATGCCGCCCAGCGCCATTCCGTAAACGATGACGGTACGCAGGGATTTTGTGGTGAGCGTCGCTCGCCACGGACGTAGAAGCACGATCATGATCAGGCTGGCGAAGATCAATCGCAGGGTAGTCGTTCCTTGAGCGCCGATAACAGGAAACATGCTTTTGGCCAGGGAAGCTCCGGACTGGATCGACGCCATTGCTATTAATAGCAGGCCCACCGAGAACAGGGTCGAGGCAAGGCTGCGAGGGTGGTCATTCATTGCGTGGCATCGTCCAAGGCAGGGAGCGAAAGAGTTATATCGTGTATTGGGCAATATACTGCGCATTCAAGGCGGCCGCGTCTATATATAAGCGGTGATTTTGAGATTCGTGATAGAAAAGCC